>CAUQTI010000001.1:0-284830 GCA_963521065.1 uncultured Anaerovorax sp.
ACTTAATTATAATAGGTAATTACTTTTCGTGTCCACTTTTATAATATAGATCCAAGGAAGATAGTTCAGGAGAGTAAGAGACATTTTAAATTGTTAAAAAATAGTTTGCAGGATTGAAGCTTTAGCAGGAAGGGAAGAAAGGTATGAGTAATTTTATTTTTAAACTGCCGACATGGGAAGGGAAAATTCTTTTCAATTATGATACAATTTCTTTTTTTCTATTGCTTGTAACGCTGATAGTGGGTATTTTGATTTGTTTTTGGGGGTATAAATATTTTCAGACGTTAAGTTTCATGTTTATAGCGAGTGTTTATGGGTATTTTGCTATTGCAGTACTTCAGGGATTGACAAATAACATGATTTTACAGATGGCAGGCTTTATCTTATTTGTATTTACCGCAACCAGTATCAGTAT
The DNA here is from genome assembly GCA_963521065.1 of uncultured Anaerovorax sp. GTDB lineage: Bacteria > Bacillota > Clostridia > Peptostreptococcales > Anaerovoracaceae > IOR16. The sequence goes on from CAUQTI010000001.1 coordinate 416, forward strand.
ATTAGTATTCAACATTCTCACAAAAATTATTTTTACTAAAAAAATAACGGCATCCTATCAAAAAAATATACATGTAATTTCATCTGTGCTCGGAGGGGCGATTGTGGGAACTGCTGTTTATTTTAATATTTTTAGAAATATATTCGTAGCAATCCCCTTAGCAATTCTTCTTTTTTTAATGGGAATGCTGCATCAAAAAAAAGGGAAAAAGAATCAAATTTATTTTAAAACGTATGAGCAGCTTCAAACTATGAAGTATCCAAATGAAAAATAAAGGAGCGGTGCCGGGTTTATGTTGGAAGTTCACAGAAAAGAACTGAAATATCTGATTTCCTTGCCAGAGGCAACAGACTTAAAAGCGAAGCTGGGCTTCGTTTTAAAATCCGATCCTAATAATAAAGGCAATGGTTATATGGTACGTTCCTTGTATTTTGATACCTTATCCGATTCTGATTTTGAAGATAAAGTGCAAGGATATGATAACCGCCAAAAAATAAGGCTTCGAATTTATAATACAGAGGGAAATTCAGCGAAATTAGAGCTGAAAGAAAAAAGTGGAACGCATCAGAGAAAACGTTCCTTAAAGGTTTCTAGGCAGGAAGCGGAGCAAATGGTACGCGGAGAATATTCTTTTTTATGCAGCAGACCAGAGCCGCTTGCAAAATGGCTTTACACTTTTTTGTTAAGCAGAAATTACAGGCCGAAATGCATTGTAGAATATGATAGGCGGGCGTATTATGCAGAACAGAATGATATCCGAGTGACGCTTGACTCTAACCTACGGGCAACGGAAGCGAACTTTGACTTGTTTGATCCGAAACTGATGCTCTATCCTGTAAGCAGCGCAAGTGAAATTACGCTCGAAGTAAAATATAATAATTTTTTATTTACTCACATTAAGCAAATGCTTGGGAAAATAGGACGGATGCAAATTTCAAATAGTAAATATTGCAGAGCGCGTATGGTAACCAAGAAAGGAAGGCGGTAGCTTTGAAGCAATTTTTATATGAGAATTTAATCGCAAACTCAGGGAATTTAACAATACCAGACGTCATCATTAATTTTTTAGCAGCTTGCGTGATCTGTGTCCTGATTTTTATTTCCTATAGGATGTCTCATTCAGGGCCAGTATACAGCGGAAGATTTAATGTTTCCATTATTATGATTACTTTAGTGACAACCCTGGTTATGAATGTAATCGGAAACAATATTGCATTGTCATTAGGTATGGTAGGTGCCCTCTCCATCGTCCGGTTTCGTACCGCGATAAAAGATACGAGGGATACCGCATATCTTTTTTGGGGAATTGCTGTTGGCATTTGCTGCGGTGTTTCGGATTATCTAGTGGCGGGAATCGGCTCCGTGATTATTTTCATGTTTTTGGTGCTATTTGGGCATATTCATAATAATGAAAGAATCATGGCAATTATTAAGCTGGAAAATGCAGCAATGGATGAAGTAGAAAAGAAAATAAATCTATTATTTGGAGGAAAGGCCATTTTACGAGTTCAAAATACCTTGGTTGAAGAGGCATCAACGGAAAGTATTTATGAATTATCAGACCGCCTTCTCACAGATGCCGAAAAACAATACGGATCCGTCATAAAAAATATTTCCGGTATTTCCGGTGTTAAATCGATCAGCATGGTTCGGCAAGACGATGAAATTAGCCAATAGTTTTGTCTGTTTAGAAACCGGCAGCTAGGAGAAAAATGCATGTCTCGAAAAAAAAGATTTTATTTTATAATAGGAATCAATGCTTTATGTCTCTTGTTAATGGTATTTTTGCGCACGGGGCAGAATCTTTTAAATTTGGCGACAGATTCGATCAGCACACATACCTATTTTACACTTCCTGCAGAAGAGGATGAAAATGATCCGTTACAATATATCTCAGAGGATTTCACAGTGAAGAAAGGTTTCTATTCGAATCTTCCCATCGTCATTTTAAATTTGGATCAAGAGGTTTCGGATTATAAGTCCTTCAAGAACGAACAGGAAATCGTAAATGATTCTGTAGAGGAATGGAGCACAGGCTCAATCCGCTTGATTCATAAGGAAAATGGCTATAATTATTTAGAAGATGAGCCGAAGGAACAAAGCGAAATTAAAATAAAGAAGAGAGGGCATACCTCTTTCACTTTTGATAAATCACAGTATCGTATCAATCTTCTTCATGCAGACGGAACGGAAAACCCGTTGAATCTTCTCGGGATGGGAAGTGAAAACAGCTGGATATTAAATGGAAGTATGGCAGATAAGAGCATGCTGCGCAACTACCTTAGCTATCGTATTGCAGCAGAAATCATGGAATCAAGCCCGGACAGCCAGTACTGTGAGGTTCTTCTTGAGGAGAACGGGAACTATCGTTATCAAGGCGTATTTCTTTTGCAGGAAGCGGTTTCACGAAGCCCGGACCGTGTAAATATTGACTCTTATAAATCGAAAAATGTATATAGCAGTTATATTGTAAGAAGAGATCGTTACACTAATTTTGATATTATGCTGGAAACGTATGGTAGATTGAATCAGATTTCTCCGGAATGGGTCGGATTAAAATATCCTTCCGATGAGAAGCTTACAAAGCTTACAAAAGAATTTATTGAGAAGGATTTTTCTACCATTGAAGAGGTAATTTATTCCGATACCGAATCGGTCTTTAAATCGTACGACCGCTATATTGATATCGATTCATTTGTAGATTATTTTTTAGTAAATGAATTTTTCGGGAACTACGATGCCGGTCAGCATTCTACTTATATGTATAAAAACTCCGGAGAGCGATTGCAGATTGGACCTGTATGGGACTTTGATCAAGCGATGAACAACTACTTCCAGTCGGAGATGAAACCGGAAACGCTGGCCTTTTATGAAAAACCTCTATATGACCGTCTCTGTAAGGATAAGCGATTTATTAAGCTGCTAAAGAAGAGATATGCAAAACTACGAAAGAGTACCTTTCGTGAGGATCATGTAGTCCAGGTGATTGACGAAACGGTTGCTTACTTGGCATCTGCCAGACAAAGGGAATGGTATCGATGGGCGGAAGATTACGAAGACGGCTCTTTTTTGAACCCACATAACTATTACCTTCAGGATTATACGAAAAGAAATACAATCATCAACCGTTTCAATGATTCCTATGATCAGGAAATTTATAATGTAAAGACCTATCTGAGAAAACACGGAAAAGCGATGCAGATTGAACTGACAAAGCTTTATGGGTCGACGGAAACAGACAGCGCAATCGGTGAAGAGCGAGAATTAATTTTAGTGGTTGTTTTATTATTATTCTTCGTTCCTGCGATTGTAATCAGCAGAAAAAAGTAAAGGAAAAGGGGAGTTCGCATGATTGTACAGCCCGAAGAGGTTGCGGAACGGCATTATTTTTTAGAGCCGTTCTATAATACGTATACTATTTGGGGAATCCGGATTGCAGTGCTTTTATGTATTACAGCAGCAATCGTAATTTATGTAAGATATTCCCGTAAAAAATAAGAAGGATGGAAAATTAAAGTGCTTTTTTCAAGTATAGTATTTTTATTTTATTTTTTCCCCGTTGTATTTGTCCTTTACTATCTTTTTTCTTTTTCAAGGACTTTGCAGAACGTTTGGCTTCTCATCAGTAGCTTGTTTTTTTATGCTTGGGGTGAGCCTGTTTATGTCTTTTTAATGATTGCTTCGATTCTGTTTAACTCGCTTATTGGATATATGGTGGAACGGCAGAACGTACCATGGATAAAGTCCGGTCTCCTTATCCTGTCTGTAGCGGGAAACCTAGCCGTTCTTTTCGTCTTTAAATATTTAAAATTTATATTAGGAATGGTAATGCCATCTACGCTGGATACTCTAGGGCTGGATTTGCCGCTGCCAATCGGCATCTCTTTTTTTACGTTTCAAGCGTTGTCTTACGTTGTAGATGTATATCGGGGAACAACTCGTTCAGAAAACCCCTTTTATGTTGGGCTTTATATTGCCTTTTTCCCTCAGCTTGTAGCAGGGCCGATTATCCAATATAATTCGATTGCCGAACAAATCAGAGAAAGACGTTCCTCTGTCGATAAGATTTCTCTGGGCATCTGCCGTTTTACGGTCGGGCTTGGGAAAAAAGTACTTTTGTCAAATTGTTTTGCTGCAATTGCGGATAATGTATTTCAGTGGTCTGCGATTGGAACGGATAAAATGGTTGTACCTGCCATGCTGGCATGGCTTGGAAGCATTGCGTATACCTTACAGATTTATTTCGATTTTTCTGCGTATTCGGATATGGCAATCGGCCTTGGCTTGTGCTTTGGATTTAAATTTGATGAAAACTTTAATTATCCGTATATTGCCGTATCGGTAGCCGATTTCTGGAAACGCTGGCATATTTCATTGACTTCATGGTTTCGTGAATATGTTTACTTTCCATTAGGGGGAAATCGGGTAAGGAACCAAGATAAAATGGTCCGAAATATTTTTATTGTATGGCTGTTGACCGGAATCTGGCACGGTGCAAATTGGACTTTTATTTTTTGGGGACTATATTATTTTGTGTTTCAGCTTGCAGAGCGTTTCTTTGAATATCCGAAAAAAATAAAGTCTGCGTTTATGAAACATTTTTATGCACTGATGGTTGTAAATGCCGGATGGGTTGTATTCAGAGCGGATGATCTGTATCAAGCAGGCCGCTTCTTCATGAATATGCTGGGGCTAAATCACAATGGAATTTACAGTGAGCTGGCAGTAATGCTGATTCGTGAAAATTGGTTTTTTCTTTTGCTAGGAATTCTCTTTTCTATGCCAATTGCAAGAAGCATGAACCAAATATTGTACCAGAAAAAAGAGAGTAAGCGGATTCATGTTGTTTATACAATCTTATACCCATTCACATTGCTGGGTGTCCTATTAGTCAGTGTGTGTTATTTAGCGAGCGGAACGTATAATCCTTTTATCTATTTCAACTTTTAACACAGAGGAGCTGCTATGAAATTATATATGATAAAAAAACGGATTTTTGCTGCGGTATTTCTAGTTGGAATACTGTCTTTTTCCGTATTAAATTTTATCAATAGCAGAGAGGAGCTGTCAGAGCTTCTAGGGATGGAAACTTGGTCCAGTTATGCAGATGTTTTGAAGGTGCCAAAGGAACTGGACGCGGAAATCACAGAAAACCTTTATAAGCGTATGAATTTTATCGAGGGGTACGCGTATGTTCAAACTTTACTTGGTAAAAGAGAATCCAATAACTTTAGTTATATAAAAGATGAGGATGGATTCCTCCACTATGCTTCCTTTTTCAGGGAAGAGGAAAAGGATCTTTTTGAATATGCTCTCCGTCTGAAGCGAATGCAGGATTATGTTTCACAGAACGGGACAAAGCTTATTTTTGTGGTCACACCGGGAAAATATGTACAAGGGGAAACGCACCTCAGAAGCGGTATGCCCATCAATGACCCGAATGGGGTGGTGGATGAGACCTTGTTTTATATGAACCGCCTGGGGATCGAAACTTTGGATTTGAGGGAGAATCTTCCCAATAAGGACCTTTCCTATCAAGAAACCTTTTTCCGAACAGATCATCATTGGACGATTCCTGCTGCATTTTATGCGACAAAGGTACTGGTGGAAACAATAGAAGAGCGATTTGGTGAAAATTTAGATCCGACAGGCTATTATACAGATATCGAAAATTATACGAGTGTAATATATCAAAAAGGAATGCTTGGCTCAATGGGACGGCGGACCGGTGTTAATTTTTGCGGGCTGGAAGATTTTGAAGCGCTTTGGCCAAATTTTAAGGGAGAGTATTATCGAGAATCCTTGAGGGAGAAGGGCTATACTCTAAAGCTGAAAGGCGATTTTTCAAAGAGTATCATGGATACCGATATCTTGACTGGCAATAAAGGCATTTATTCAGATTCACAATATTCCGTGTATCTGAACGGCCTCAGTCCGTATGATCATGTAGAGAACTTGACCCGCAAAGAGGGAAGTAAGATTTTTATGATAAGAGATTCTTATTTTTCTCCGGTGATGTCCTTTCTAATTCCAATGTGCAAATCAATTGATGCAATTTGGTCGTTAGAGGAGATGCACGAATTAGATATCGAGACCTATGTAAAGGAAAATACCTTTGACTATATTATCATGGAGATTTATCCGTATAATATCAGCGACGAGGCATTTAACTTTTTCAAGGAGGAAGCGAGGTGAATGGGATGGCATCAAATCGAGTGAAGCATTCACTGAGAGAGATGGCAGGCAAATTTTTAAATCACTGGAAAAGGAATATTTGGTTTATCGCAACCATATTTTTCAATATCATGTACCTTTTTTGGAGGATTTTTTTTACGATTCCATTTGACTACGGAACCGTATCTGTCGCGGCAGGCTTTGCACTTCTAATTGTAGAGGTTCTGGGAATGGTAGAAGCTTTTATCCATTATGTCAACATGTGCTCTGACGAAAGATATCCGCTGCCGCAGGTCCCGGAAGGGAAGTTTCCGCATGTAGATATTTTCGTACCGTCCTATAGTGAAGGGCGTGACCTTCTTTATAAGACGTTGAATGCATGCCGAAATTTAAAATACCCCGATAAGAGAAAGGTTCATATTTATCTGTGTGATGACAACCGCAGAGCAGAAATGCGTAAATTAGCAGAAGAGATGGGAGTAAACTATTTAGACCGACCGAATAATGAGGGGGCAAAGGCCGGAAATTTAAACAATGCGCTGCGAAACTCAGACTCTCCTTATATTGTAACAATTGATGCGGACATGATATTAAAAAGCGATTTTTTAATGAAAACGGTACCCTACATGGTCGATTGCGACTTGAAAAATGAGGGCCGTGCAGAGGAGGAAAAGATTAAATTAGGATTTATTCAAACCCCACAGAGCTTTTACAATCCGGATTTATTTCAGTTCAATCTATTTTCAGAAGGCCGTATTCCAAATGAGCAGGATTATTTTTACAGAGATATCCAAGTGGCCCGTACAAAAACGAACAGCGTCATATATGGAGGATCGAATACCCTGATTCGGCGAGAAGCTTTAGAATCAGTAGGTGGATTCTATACCGAGGCCATTACAGAGGATTTTGCTACCGGAATTTTGATTCAAAGAAAGCAGTATGTCAGTCTTGGAATCGGTGAACCGATGGCGTCAGGGCTATCGGCAAATGATTTGCATGGATTAATACAGCAGCGCGTACGGTGGGCGCGCGGTGTAATTGCGACCGGGAGAAAAATGCATATTTTTACAACGCCGGAGCTTTCCTTTCAGCAGAAGATTAACTATTGGGCATCAATCTGGTATTGGTATGCACCTTTAAAGCGCTTGATTTATATCATGTCACCGCTTCTTTACGCCGTATTTGGGTTTATGGTATTTAAATGTACGTTGCCTCAGATTATTATGTTTTGGCTTCCTATGTATCTTTCCAGTAATATCAGCCTGCGTATGCTTAGTAATAATATCCGGACTACAAAATGGACTGGAATTTATGAAACCGTGCTATTTCCTTTTTTACTCCTGCCGGTTTTGGCGGAATCTTTCGGAATTACTTTGAAGAAATTCAAGGTGACGGAGAAGGAACGAAAAAAGAGCACAGCAAGTGAAAATTTAATTTATGTTACCCCATTTTTACTTTTAATCACTTTATCCGTGATTGGCGTCTTGCGCTGTATTACAATTATGTTTGACAGTGGCTCCTTTGGGCCGATTGTCGTATTATTTTGGATTTTAAATAATTTATTTTTCCTTGTTATGGCGATCTTTTTTGTGTTTGGAAGAGTGCCATATCGGAAAGCCGAGCGAGTGGTTGTAAAGCTTCCCTGTATTTTAGATGACGGTGTGGAAGAAATTGAAGGCGTGACAAAGGATATCTCAGAAAATGGGATTGCAGTTATTTTACAAGAACCGCACTATTTTGATGAAGAAAGCAGTGTGAATATTCGAATCCGAACAAAAGATTATTATGTAGATTTAAAAGCGCAAGTGGTATATGTTGTAAATCTGGATCAAGCGAATTATAATTGGAGCTATTCTATGAAAATTGTAGATTACTGCGGCCACTATGATGACTTGCTTGGGATTTTATATGACCGGATACCGACACTGCCGATGGAAATTAAGAAAGATAGCGGAAGCTTTGAAGACTTGAGAATCAATTCAAAGACGAGGGTGCAGCCTCTTTCTTATCAGAAGCGGCAATATCCAAGAATTGAAATTTATGCCTTTGCCTCTTGCCTGGAGTTAGATGGGGCACAAGTGCGGGCGTACGACTTTAACTATGCTTATCTAACTCTTTTGGACCATTTTGTTCCAGATGTTGCGACACTTGAAATTCCTGGAGGAATTCAGCTTAAGTGCCGTTTCGTAAACTATGTGCGCGTTCAATACAAATTGTACAGCATTGAAAACATCCAAGAGATTTGGGAAGAGAAAGAAAAACGAAAGCTTCTTTTAACTTGGCTGATAGAGTCTGCGGATGCGGCAATCGCTTACGATATTGAAGAAGAAGACGTCGAAACAAAAGCACCAGAGGAGTTCAATGAAATGGATTTAGTGTAAAATCAGAAAGGGAGGCGGATTGCGCAGTGAAAAAATATAAGCGGGTTATTGCAGTGATTGCTGTATTTTTCATTGCAGGAGGTGCATTCTACCTCTGGGAATGGAGTCGTGATTTGAGGTTTGCGAAAAAACTAGGCGCGGGAATTAATGTTGGAAATTCACTGGATGCCACCGGACTTCGAAACTACAATCCGAGTGCTTCAGATTTAGAGTATGAAACGTTTTGGAATGATGAACCAATTACGAGGGAGCTGTTTCATGCGATTTCTGACGCTGGGTTTCAAACGGTGCGGATTCCGGTTACCTGGGAGGATCATTTGGATGCAGAGGGAAACATTGCAGAAGCGTGGATGGCTCGTGTAGAAGAGGTTGTCAAATATGCTTTAGAGGAAGACTTGTATGTCATCATTAATCTGCACCATGAAGAGTGGCTGGATTTAAAGACAGAAAAGGAAGGGGAATTTTCGCAGCAATTTCTGCAGCTTTGGAAACAGATTGCAAAGCGATTTTCTTCTTATGACAACCGACTGATTTTTGAATCAATGAATGAGCCCAGACTAAGAGACAGCGAGCATGAATGGGATGAGGGAACACCTCAGCTCAGAGAGATTGTGAACCGTTTAAACGAAATCTTTGTGAGAACCGTCAGAGAGACCGGCGGAAAAAATAAAGAACGGTATTTAATGATTTCCCCGTATGCGACGAATCATGAAGAAAAAGCTTTGGAAGCGCTTAAAGTCCCTGGAAAACGCGTTATAGTTTCTGTACACACCTATATTCCCTATGACTTCTGCCAAAACGAATCAGGAACGAAAGAATGGAACGCGGAAGAGGATGAGAGTAAAGAAAAGATTCTCACCGTTTTGGAGAATGTAGATCGCTATTTTCTTCGTAAGGGGATTCCCGTTGTGTTTACGGAATTTGGGTGTAAAGATAAAGGGAACTTGGAAGCGCGAAAGGAGTGGACGGAGTTTTTCGTATCAGAGGCAAAAAAGTACGGAATTTCATATTTATGGTGGGATAATGGCAGTGATTACGCTTTAATAGATCGAAAAAATAATACATGGATTTGGCCGGAGCTGGTAACGATTTTAACAAAACCGTAGAAGGTATCGATGTCTGAGAAGTACGGCACGGATATGAAAATGCTATAATAAAAAGAGCCGATAGGTGGTCTTAGAAAGTCACCTAATCGGCTTTTTTTATTTTTTCAAACTGAATTAGCTATATATTTACACATATCTGGAGTTGCGTAGTAGGTGTTTCAAAATTTTCAATAAATTCGCAGTATCTAGCATACTGCACACTCATATTTTTTCATTTTTCGACAAGTTTATTGTATAACAAGCAGCTATTGTTTGTCAAATATCATAAAACAAGTGTGAAAATATTTGATTTTATAAAATCTTTGTTAGTTTAATAGTAAATGGTAGCATGTTTAAGAGTTTTGTTATAAATTCGCCGTCAAATTTAACGTCATTTTAAGTAGTACTATAAGGAGGTCCAAATGGCAAAACGAGGAGAAAATATTTATAAGCGCAAAGATGGGCGCTGGGAAGGGCGCATCTTAAAAAAGGATGGGAAATATCAGTATTTTTATGCGCAGACGTATAAAGAAACGAAAGAAAAAATGCGATTGTTCTTAGAGGGAAAAAAGTATCACGAGATGAAGCAAGCAATACGCGGGCAGGATGCTGCTGGGTTGTTTCAAAATTGGATCAACGGAGAGGTAATGTTTCGGGTAAAGCCGTCTACTTATGAGAGCTATTACTATTGCATCAATAAGCACATCATTCCTTTTTTTAATCTTGAGAGAAACAAGAGAATGACGGAGGCTACAATCCTGCGTTTTATGCAGGAGCTGAAAGAAAATCAGGAATTGGCCCTTTCTTCAAAGAAAAAGATTTGCATGATTTTAAAAATAGCATTAAAAGATATTTTAAAAGAAAAGTCAAATTGCCTTGCACTCATTGCCCTCATTAAGCTACCGGTTGTACAGGTAAAGGAGGTCCCGATTTTTTCTATTAAAGAGCAGCGGATAATCGAGCGCGCAGTATTGAAATTTGGCGATAGCCGGGCGATTGGGATTTTATTTTGTTTTTACACAGGACTTCGTCTTGGGGAGCTATGTGCTTTAAAATGGAGTGACATCGATATAGACTCAGCGACGATGTCCATTACGAAAACAGTAGCCCGTGTCAAAGATTTTTCCGTTACAAATGGCAAGTCAAAATTAATGGTGGGGTCCCCTAAAAGCAGTAAATCTGTGCGTAGGATTCCTTTGCCGGAATTCCTTTTAGACATGTTAAAAGAAATTAGAAAATCTGTCATGTATAAAGATTTTTATATATTTTCAGGAAATGATGAGCCTATTGATCCTAGAACTTATCAAAATTTCTATCGAAAAATTTTGGAAAAAAGCGATTTACCGGTGCGGAAGTTTCACGCAATCCGTCACACCTTTGCCACCCGCGCTTTAGAATTAGGTATAGACGTAAAAACGCTTAGTGAGATACTGGGGCATTCTAATGTTTCGATTACATTAAACATATATGCACATTCCCTTATGGAGCATAAAAAAACAGCGATTGAAAAATTCAATCTACTGTATAAAAAAACAGTGTAGTTTTAACAATAGCCGTCGATTTCGCCGTCTTGCGTTTAAACTCCGCTGAAATATGAGAGCGAGGTCATTTGTTGAACAGTATGCTAGATACTGCGATGATAAATCCAACTTAATTATATTGTTTCCTAAAATCCAGTTTTTATTCAGAACTTAACAAACATACAAGCTTGAGCGATTGAAAAAAGAAACTGTATCACCGCAAATCCGAGCCTCGTACAGTTTTTTCGTATTTCAAGAACCGCAAAAGGTGAGTGCTTTATCTGATAGATGTTAGAGTGGAGGCACAAATAAGCGGTTGGAAAAAAGGAGGATATATAAGTGTTAAAAAAAATGAAGCTCTCATGGAAACTTTCCTTGATTATAGGAGCGGTGCTGGCGTTGGTTTTTACTGTTTTAGTATTCGTTACTGCTATTTTATCAAAGAATGCCATCAGCAGTGCTGTTAACGGTGAATTGGGAAACCAAGCGAATTTGAATGCAGTGCAGATACAGCAGGTATTTGATCAGGCAGAATTAGTAGCAAGTAATATGCAGAATTATTTGGATGGAGTTTATAAATCAACAACGCAGTCTCCGGAAGCGGCAGCAATTCCAACGGCACCGGCAGAGCTTGTAAAAACACTGCAAAGTGAAATCTACGGGCAGACCTTAAGTAAGATTAATTATAATGCCGAAAAATATCTAAGCGAAAGTGCAAAAAATGTCGTGCTGAATAACGAAGATATTGAAGGCGTTGGTGTAATGTTTGAGCCGTATAAGTTTCAAAGCAATATCAAGAGCTATGCTTTTTATGTAAATAAAGAGAGTGCAGGAAAGGATTTAAACAGCTTTGGCGCATATGAGGAATACTCAAAAAACGATTACTATGCGGGCCCGGCAGAAAGTGGACAGGCCTATGTGACCGACGTCTATGAATACGAAGGTGTACGCATGGTGACGTGCGGAGTTCCGATTCTTTATAACAACCAACTGCAAGGTGTGGTAATGGCAGATATTAACGTGGATCACTTTGAACGAATCGACAGCACAAGTGAGCGCTATCCATCTATGTATACAACCATTTACAACAGCAAAAAAACCATTATTTTTGACAGTGAGTCGGCAGAAGATATCGGAAGGAGTTTAAATGAATATGTTCCGTCAGATTCAGAATATACAACCCTCGTTTCTAAGATGGATGAAGCAGAAGCGTTTCATATGCAGACAACGCGTGAGGATGGAAGAAAGGTGATACGTTTCTTTTATCCAATACAGGCAGGCAATGAGGTATGGTGGTCATTGACGGCAATCACGAACACGGATATGAATAAAGCAGTTACACAAACGCTTATCATGCTGATTGTAACCTGTGTTATTTCACTGATTTTGTTATTCTCAGTCACGGCATTTGTATTGCGGAAAATGCTGCAACCGATGAACGAGGTAGTAGCAGCTGCGGAGCATATTTCAATGGGGAAACTGGACGTTACGGTGACGTATGATTCGGAGGATGAAATCGGAATTCTAGCCAGAGCGTTTGGAAAGATGTCGCAAAATCTCAAGGTTATGATGCAGGATATTGATTACCTCTTGGGAGAAATGGCAGAGGGGAATTTCCAGATAAGAAGCAAGGCCGCGGGAAGCTATATCGGCGACTTTGAGAGAATTCTTCTCTCAATGCGAAAGTTGAATTACAAGCTTAGCGATACTTTGGTATATATAAATAAATCAGCGGATCAAGTGTCCGAGGGCTCCGAGCAGGTATCAAACGGGGCACAGGCATTATCTCAAGGTGCGGCGGAACAGGCCGCGTCCATTGAAGAACTGGCCGCTTCTGCTGAGGAAATCTCACGCCAGGTAAATGAAAACGCCGAGAATGCGCTTACTGCAATCCGGAAGGCGGTTGAAACTGGAAATCAAATGGCACAGAGCAATCAGCAAATGCAGGAGATGCTGGGCGCTATGAGCGATATTGAAGGTACCTCTCAAGAAATTGAAAAAATTATAAAAACAATTGAAGACATTGCGTTCCAGACGAATATTCTCGCACTAAATGCGGCAGTTGAGGCGGCTCGTGCCGGCGTATCCGGGCGTGGGTTTGCAGTTGTAGCCGACGAGGTTCGTAATCTTGCAAGTAAATCTTCAGAAGCCTCTAAAAATACCTCCACATTGATAGAGCAGTCTTTAAAAGCCGTGGAAAATGGAAGTAAGATAGCGAATGAAACGGCTGAAATTCTGCTTCACACAGTTCAAAATTCAAAAGAGGTTACAGATATTGTGGATAAAATTTCAAAAGCTTCGGAAGAACAAGCGGTTGCAATTACACAGGTAACGCAGGGGATTGATCAAATTTCCAGCGTTGTTCAAAATAATTCAGCTACAGCGGAGCAGTCGGCTGCTGCAAGTGAGGAATTATCCGGACAGGCGGAATTACTTCGTGAAGAGGTGGCTAAATTTAAATTTCAGCAGAAAGAGACAACAGAAAGCGATGTGCAAGGGGAGTATATCCTTGACTCTCAATCCGATATGGGAGAGTTTCTTGCAGAAAATGAAGGAAAGTATTAAGCGAGGTTGTTTTTCAACAAGTATAAGCTGAGTAATTACGATTCGTTTTAGCAGAAGCAGAAAAGCAGAGGTGTGCTTTGATTTTTCGAAACAGCTCTGCTTTTTGTTTTAGAGGTAGCTCTTTATATAGTAAAAAATAAGAATACACGATAAATAAGAGAAAAAAATCAGGCGAAAAGGAGGGGAATGGATTGATTAAGGAATATAATGGGCTTACTGGAGAAGAACTCATCGGCATGCTCCCGCAGGAACAGATTCTACATAGTTTAAATGTAGAAATGCTCGTGGGAAAGCTAGTGAATTGGCTGCCAAATCAAAATCGAGAAGAAAGTGTGAGCCAATATGCGTGTTTCAGCAAAGCGGCCTATTATCATGATATCGGCAAAGTATATGTGCCGATTGGGATACTCCAGAAGGCAGGAGGATTGACCGCGGAGGAGTATCGTGTCATTCAAAAACATACAGAAGCAGCGCAGGAGCTATTCGCCTTTTTCGGAGAAGAAGTCCTGCGAGGACTGCCAAATGAAATGCTTCCTCTGATCCGCGATGCCGCAGTCTATCATCACGAATGGTGGAACGGGAAAGGATATCCCTTTGGATTAAGTGGGTATCATATTCCCTATATTGCACGTGTATGTGCCGTGTGTGATGCCTATGACGCAATGGTAAGCAAACGTCCTTATAGAAAAGCCAATTCTCATGAAGATGCCTGCCAAGAATTGAATCGAGCTTCGGGAACACAGTTTGAGCCGGAATTAATTCATATTTTTTTAGAGCATGAGAAGGAGATCTTTCATAATTTTCGGAAGCTTGAATGTGAAATTGGAGAGAACGGGATTGTGGGAAACAGCAATAAGTCTGCGGATCATAAATTTGAAAGAGAAGAAGCGCTCGCTGCGCGGAGGCTTTGCAGGGGATACTATACTTTAGACAGATCTTTTTCTTAATGATACGAGCAATAATTTTAACTTTATATACTTTATAAAAGGGCTTTGTATGCAATTTTTCTGCATGCAAAGCCCTTAAAAATTTTAATCTAAATGTTTAAAGCCCTTTCCGACGACATCTCCGGCCTCACAGCCGACAAGGAAGGCTTTTTTATCTACTTCGCGTGCAATATCGCGTACCTTATAGAATTGCGGTTTACTTACAACACAGAATATGATATTTTTTTGTCCGTGGTCATAGCCGCCTTCTCCTTTAATTACAGTGACACCGCGATGCAATTCGTTTAAAATGCGCGCCTGTATTTCTGGACTGTGGTCGGAAATAATAAACAAAAGGCGGTTGATATTCAGGCCATAAACCATATTATCCATCACTAAGCCTGATATATAGATACAAATCGCGGCGAAAATGGAAACATCGATATTCCCATATGCAAAAATAGAGGCAATGACGACAATCAAATTCGTTCCCGTTAAGAGCTTACCCATAGAAAAATGAGGAAAGCGTTTTTGAACGACGGCGCTGATAATAGCAGTACCTCCGGTTGTGGAGTGGCTCATATAGACAAGTGCATTGCCTGCCCCCATCAGAATGCCGCCGAATATAGAAGCTAGAAGAGGCGCGATTGGTGAAGTGGAGGGGTAAATTGGCATCCATATGACTAGAACGTCAATGCAGAAGCTGAAAATAAAAGTAGAGATTGCTGTACGAATAGTAAATCCCCTGGAAACATAAAACCATGATAAAATGAAAAGAGGAACATTGATTGCAAAAATCAGCGTTCCAATCGGAAGCTGAAATAGATAATTGAGAATCGTAGCGATTCCAGTAACGCCTCCCGGTGCGATTTGGAACGGCTTGGTAAAAATTTGAACTCCCATTGCATAGGAGTAAGAGCCAAGAAGATTAATGATCAAAAACTGCAAATATTCTTTTGGCGTTTGGGGTTCGGAACGCATTTTAGTCACCTCATAAATTGTATTTTTATGCTAAGATTGTTTTTTTGAATAATAATAGTATACATTTTTTGATTGATCTTTACAAACCCTTTTTATCAATTTAGAGAATAAATTTTCTCCTATTTTATAGGGTATGCAAAAATAGAAAAAATCGGGATGGAATAAAAAAGAAAGGCAGAAGGCGAGGGACAGCGGTTGGAAAAAGCAAAGAAGATTTTAGAAAAACTGGAGAACGCCGGATATGAAGGCTATTTTGTCGGTGGATGTGTTCGTGATCTGCTATTAAATAAGAAACCAAAGGATTTTGATATTGCGACAAATGCATTTCCAGAAACTATAGAAGAGATATTTCGGGAATATCCCGTTCTTAAAACAGGAATAAAGCACGGAACCGTAACCGTAATGGATGAAGGAGAAGCGTTCGAGGTGACAACCTACCGCAGAGATGGAGTTTACAGCGATCACCGCAGACCAGACCGTGTAACCTTTACCGGAAGCATTCAAGAAGATTTAGCTCGAAGAGATTTCACAATCAATGCAATGGCTTATAATGTGGAGGGGAGACTTCTCGACCCTTACGGAGGAAAAAAAGATTTAAAGAGTGGTGTTTTGCGGTGTGTCGGAAGTGCTTCTCTGCGCTTTGAGGAGGATGCGCTACGGATATTGCGCCTTTTACGCTTTGCATCTGAATTAGGGTTTGAAATAGAAAAAAAGACAGCGTTGGCTGCATATGAGAAAAAAAATCTCCTGGGAAAAATTTCGAAAGAGCGAATTTTTAATGAATGCACGAAGATCTGGTGTGGAAAAAATGCACTTGAAATTCTTACGTTATACATCGATATTTTGGGAGTAGTTCTGCCGGAGCTGCTTCCAATGAAAGGCTTTGAGCAGAAAAACCCTCATCATAAATACGATGTGCTTCATCATACGGCAGTTGTCGTAGGCGCAATTGCCCCACGTCCTCACCTGCGATGGGCGGCACTGCTGCACGATGCAGGAAAGCCGGACTGCTGTACCATTGACGGAGAGGGAATCGGCCATTTCTATGGACATGCAAAGGAAAGTGAAAAAATAGCAGAAAAAGTATTAAAGCGTTTGAACGGCGGGCGCAAACTCAGCAAACAGATTTTACTTTTAATTCGTTACCATGACAGCCGCATTGAAGCGGATACTCGTGTTGTAAAAGAATGGTTAAACAAGATAGGAAAAGAAAGCTTGGAAGAATTACTTCTTTTAAAAAAAGCAGATTTAGCCGGACAGAATTCGCTGGGCGGTGAAAAGGAACAGAAGTTAGAACAAGTTCATGCTGTTATGGAGGACATCTTAAATAACGGGGAATGCTACCAATTAAAAGATTTACAAATAGATGGGAATGATTTGATAGAAAATAATATAGCGGGCGGAGTCCAGATCGGAGAACTATTACAGTTTGCATTAAAAAAGGTGATAGAAGGTGAGGTGATAAATGAAAAAGAAGCACTGCTGAATCAATTGCGACAGAGGCGATAAATTTTGTTTCATGGTATCAATTGATATATTGTGAAGTAAATGCACCATTTAGCCGAGAATAGCATAAATAAAAAATATAATGCAAGAATAAAAAAGCATTGACAGCATAGAAAATAGAGTTATAATTAACATATGAACAATTATTCATATGTTAATATGAACGTATGAATATACTTTTAATAGAAAGGAGCATAAGTTGGAAGAGAATAAAAAAAAGATTGAGTGTTGTGACTCCCATCACATTCATGAAGAGGTTATTGGAAATGTGAATGAAACCATGCCAGACGAAGAAATTCTCTATGATTTAGCGGAGTTTTACAAGGTTTTTGGTGACAGTACACGAATTCGAATTTTATATGTATTGTTTGAAGCGGACTTGTGCGTGTGTGATATTGCACAGCTGTTAAATATGGGACAGTCGGCAATTTCTCACCAGCTTAGAGTTCTAAAGCAAGCAAGGCTTGTGAAATTTAAAAGAGAAGGGAAATCCGTAATTTACTCTTTAGCGGATGACCATGTTCGCACAATTATTGATCAAGGGATTGAGCATATTTCAGAATGAGTTAGAACAAGAAAGGAAGAATAACCATGAAAAAGACATTTAAAATGCAAGAATTAGACTGCGCAAATTGCGCTGCAAAGATGGAAAATTCCATTAAGAAGATTGAAGGCGTGCAAAATGCACAGATTAGCTTTATGACACAAAAGCTGACGCTGGAGGCTCCGGATGAGCTATTTGATAAAATATTAGAAGAAGCGATTAATGTTTGCAAGAAAGTAGAGCCGGATTGTGTGATTGTGACAAACTAATCAGCACAAAGAAAGGAATTAAATAAGTCAAAGATTGACTTAAAACAGGTGAGGATATGTCTAAGAAGCAAAAAAGAGTATTAATGAGAATAGGAATAAGCGGTATCTTATTTGCCGCCGGCGAAATACTTTTAGCAGTTGGAATGAATCCGTTCGGTGATCTGGGATCGTTTGTATTCTTCTTGATTCCTTATTTGATTGTGGGCGGCGATATCCTTCTTGCAGCTGCAAAAAATATACTTCGCGGTCAGGTTTTCGACGAGAATTTTCTGATGGCCGTTGCAACAATCGGCGCCTTTGCCGTTGGGGAATACCCAGAGGGCGTTGCGGTAATGCTGTTTTATCAGGTTGGAGAGCTTTTCCAGAGCTACGCGGTCAATGCATCCAGAAAGTCGATTTCAACGTTAATGGATATTCGTCCGGACTATGCAAATATAGAAGTAGATGGAGTTTTAAAGCAGGTTGATCCAGATGAAGTTGCTGTAGGAGATACCATTGTGGTAAAGCCTGGTGAACGGATTCCGCTCGACGGGATTGTATTGGAGGGGGCTTCCTCTGTGGATACCTCTGCACTGACCGGTGAATCTATGCCGAGAGATTTGAAGGAAGGCAGCGAAGCATTAAGCGGCTGTATTAATTTAAACGGTGTATTATCCATCCGAGTCATCAAAGAATTTGGAGAATCCACTGTATCTAAGATTTTAGATTTAGTAGAAAATGCAGGAAGCAAAAAAGCAAAAGCAGAAAATTTCATCACTAAATTTGCAAGATATTACACACCGGTTGTGGTTATCTGCGCAGCACTTTTGGCAGTTGTACCCCCGCTAGTGCTTGAAGGGGCATCCTTTTCTGAGTGGATTCAGCGTGCGCTGATCTTCCTCGTAGTTTCTTGTCCTTGTGCGCTGGTGATCTCTATCCCACTAGGGTTTTTCGGAGGAATCGGCGGCGCATCAAAATGCGGTGTGCTTGTGAAGGGTAGCAACTATCTGGAAGTGTTGGCAAACACCGGTATCATTGTATTTGATAAGACAGGGACTCTGACAAAAGGCAATTTTAAAGTAACGCAGATTTATCCGAAAGAGAATGCGGGGCTTTCTGAAAACGAAATATTACGCTTTGCGGCAATTGCGGAAAATTACTCGGATCATCCGATTTCTCTTTCTTTGAAAGAAGCATACGGAGAAAAGATTGACCCCGCAATGCTGGAAAACGTAGAGGAAATTTCGGGCCATGGCGTAAAAGCGATGGTAGAAGGGAAAAAAATATACGCTGGAAATTCAAAGTTAATGGAATTGTATTCTGTTGAGTATGAAAAAAAGGACGTTGCCGGAACCCTTGTATACGTCGCGATAGAAGATCGTTACGTTGGGTGCATCGTGATTGCAGATGAAATTAAAGAGGATGCAAAAGAAGCCATTCTTAAGCTGAAGGGCGCAGGTGTAAAACGTACCGTTATGCTGACCGGGGATTCAAAAAGTGTTGGCGAAATGGTTGGCGGCCAGTTAGGACTGGATGAAGTTTACACAGAGCTTCTGCCTACCGGTAAGGTAAGCAAGCTTGAGGAATTGCTGAAGCAGAAAAAACATTACGGAAGCTTAGCCTTCGTCGGAGATGGGATTAATGATGCTCCGGTTTTGGCACAGGCAGATGTGGGAATCGCGATGGGTGGACTAGGTTCAGACGCGGCAATTGAAGCAGCGGATATTGTTATTATGGATGACCGCCCTTCTAAAATTGTAACAGCCATTAAAATTTCAAGAAAAACACTCCAGATTGTGAAACAAAATATTATTTTGGCTTTGGGTGTAAAAGGAATTGTACTATTGATGGGAGCCTTTGGATTTGCTACAATGTGGGAAGCAGTATTTGCAGATGTAGGAGTGTCAGTCATTGCGATTTTAAATGCAATGAGGGCCTTAAACGTCTCAAAATACTAGACTTAGATGCAGTAAAAAAGGAGACCCCATATGCAACAGGAACTACAACATGAATCAATCTCACAAACGGAGGTAAACGAAATTCCGTCCATTATTTTCAAATCGGGAAGTAACTATTTTGCTATCCTGAGTGAGAATGTAACTTCGATTTCCATTCTACCGGAGAATCTAACGGGACTGCCGGAAGCACCGGATTATATAAGAGGACTCGCGAGCTTGCGGGAGGCTTGTATTCCTGTGCTGGATTTGAGAACTGTATTGAAAGCACCAAAGCTTTCCTTGGAAGTAAAAGAGTTTGAGGACATGATTGAAGAGCGAAAGAAGGACCACCAAAGATGGGCGGCAGAATTAGTCCGTTCAATTGATGAAGAGCGGCCATTCACGTTGACAGCCGATCCCCACCAATGCGCATTTGGGAAATGGTATGACAGCTATAAAACGAGTAATTCAATGGTGCAGTTTCAATTAAAGAAAATTGATGAACCGCATAAAAGACTTCACAAAGTAGCGGAGGAAACTCAAAAGGTCCTAACGATTACGGACGAAGAGAAACGCGAAGCGGCACTGGATGAAATTAAAAATCAGTTGGAAAATCAAATTTTACCAACCATGTTGCACCTGTTAGATGATACAAAGAAAATTATGGGTGACAGCATACGTGAAATGATGCTTGTTCTAAATGATGGCGAAAAGCAGGCAGCAATCGCTGTTGATGAAGTTTTGCGTGTGGAGCATTTAGAACCTGTTGCAGACAATCTTAAAATAGACGATGTGCATCAAATGAATTATGTGACAGGAATACTCAAGTCGAAAGACCAGGTAGTATTGCTGCTTGATGAAAAAAGACTTTTGGATTTGATGTGAGAAATATAGAATTTTAATATTTTGGTAAGATACTTTTTCGGGATAAGAAGAAGCGATGAGGGGAATCAGATAAAATATATTTTTGTCTACAGCTTTTTTAATGCAATGACTTTTAACATGTATTAATATAATTGATATTGACAAATATTTGTATATGCATTAATATTTGGTTAACTTAGGTTCTTTTTTGTATGGAGAAAAAGATGTTAGTTGATTTTGATATATTGACTGTTATTATTGGTTTTATTATTTTTATTATCGTGGCTTTTATTTTCAAATTCCACTGTAAAAAAGGAAATATTTATATCTTTCTATCTTTCATTATGTTCTTATATCTTTTGAATGTGATTAAATTTACGCTGTTTACATTTCCAATATTTTCAAAATGGTATGAACCAAATCTCTTTGAAAGTATAAATATGATTCCATTTAAAGGGATATGGAGCAAGGAATCTCTTCTTAATATTATAATGTTGATTCCCTTGGGGATAGGTCTACATTTCCTTTCTAGAATCAATAATTGGAAAGAAATTTTAATAACGGCGCTCCTCTCTGGTGTATGCATTGAATCGTTGCAGTTTATGATTGGATTGTTTCTTTCAAGAGGATTTACGTTTCGCTTCATAGACATTTTTTTTGGTGTTATGATTGGATACTGCTTTCTTAAAATTATTTCTGGATTATTTTTAAAACAATTGAAATATGATGATTCTGGCCTTAATCTATTTTGGAAGTATGTATTTGCTATTGCAAAGAGCGTGACAAAAAGCATGCCCGCACGAGTGGGCGAGGGGGATAAGTAATAATGGATTTACTTTAATCAGCATCAGAAAGGCGTTGTAATATGAAGAAATTATATGTGTTTTTAGTTGTTGCGTTATATTTTACCGTTTCTCTTTTTTGCGGACTGGATCTTTCTTTAAAAGAAAATAACAGGATTGCAAATGATTTTTTTAACGGCACGATTATGGTGAAGCAAAAGAGCAACGCAGAGCAGACGCTAAAAAGCCTGAAGGAAATTTCTGATACATATAGTTTGACTCTTGCAAAGATATCTCAATATGACGAAGGTACGGATGTTTATATCTATTCCTCCGGCGGTACTTTTGAAAAAAGCATGTTAGGGCTCAATCCCTTGAATTCAGGGATGTTTTATACAAATAAAAAAGAAATAGCGGATAGCGAATCACATTTTGATGTTTTCAGCAACAAGAAAATCAGAGTATATCCGCTGGACAATCTAGACGAAGTCCATTTAATGGGTTGGTACAGTATCTACGCGGAGGATAGCAGCTTCTTTTCGAAGCACATGGACAATATTAATTTAAAATACGGTAATTCTGTAGAATTATATGAAAATAGAAGGATCCTTAATGTTATTGAGGAAAATTACAGCAGCCTTCAAGTAGGGTATTTAGGTTTCCTGGTAGGATTACTCAGCATAATCATTGTAGTGACCTATCTTTATAGGATGAATCATTTGAAGCGCAGCTTCGCAATAAAAAAATTATGTGGTTATTCCAATCAAATGATTTTCTCCGAATTGTGGCATCGGTTCATCTTAAAGCCAATTGGTACCGCTCTTCTTTTCGCATATGTTTTTTCGATCGGCGTATTTATAGCGTATGGGTACATTGACAGTGTAAATATACTCCTGCTATTTTTAAAAAGATTAACACTTTATAACCTTGCCATTAGCTTGCCTTTGATGCTGATTTTATCTTTATTCACCATAATTTTATTACAGATATTTAAGGAAGAAGATATCATTCGGTATTTAAAAAATTCAAAAAAAGAAACAAATAAGTTGAATTTTTGCATCATAGCTTTATCTATGGCCTTTGTACTGCTCTCATCAAGCGTCCTGTATACAAGTGCAGACTATGTCATAGACCGAAGAAGTTCCCAAAAGCTCTGGGAGAAAAATAAAGATTTAGTGACACTGTATGTTACTGCGACTTCACACATTCTTGACGATAAAAAAGAAAGTGTTCTGTTCGAAAAGAAACTTATAGAGCTTTGGAAGCACTTTTATCAGCAAGGGGGTATTTTGTTTCATAAACGAAAAATAATAGAAGTAAATAAGCAGGAAATTCCCCTGATTTATATTAACAAGAGCTACTTAAAAGAGAATACGATTTTAGGTGCGGATGGCAAACGTATTTTAAACTTTGATGAATCAGATGACAATAATATCAGTGTATTGGTTCCGGAACGGTATAGAAAAGATATGGTTTTAATTCGACCAGCACTTCACGAGCTTCACCTGAATGGTAAATATATGGGGGAAGATGCAGTTAATTCGGAAGGCACGAAATATAATGCCTACGAAGCAAATTTCAATAATCCTGCTATTGTTGAGACGGTTACATATATAAAAAATGATCAAAAATTATTCACTTATGCGGGCTATGTGGATATTCCCCAAAATGGAATTTTAATGCTGGTAAACGACAGAAATATGGGACTAAATACATACATTCCTACCATTATGGGAGCGGGTGGAATAAAAATTCCGAACTATTTAGAGGTGAAACCATATGTTGATGAATTTTTTAAGGAAAATGGCTATAATTATGTAGAATATTATTTTGCATCTATATATGAAAGCTATGAAGACGATGTACAGTATATGCTGTTTCTAACACAATTTAGTATTTGCACACTGTTTTTAAATCTAGTATTTTTATTTCTTGCGCTGTTTTCGTTTGTCAGTATTTACTTCGATAATTATAAGCGAAAAAATGCAGTTTTAAAATTTATGGGTTTTACCTTTAGGGAAAGGCATCGTGCTTTTTTAGTAAAATTCTCTGTTTTAAACCTCATAATAACCGGAGCTTGTCTGCTCATTGTAAGGATCGCTGAAAAGAGGATTGTGAATTTGCATATTTTTACTCCGGTACTTTTTATTTATTTTCTTTTCATCCTGCTTAATTTGCTGATTGTGAGCTATATATTGCAAAGAAAAGAAAAATTTAATATGATACAGGCCTTGAAAGGAGAATGATATGCAGCCTCTTATTGAAACAAGAAATCTGAATAAAAGCTTTGGAGAAAAATTAGTGTTAAGTAACTTTACGTTTTCTGCCGAACCGCAGGAATTTATATCGGTTACCGGAAAAAGCGGCTCAGGAAAAAGTACACTTTTGAACATTTTGGGGTTATTAGATCAATACGATTCGGGTGAATTGCTGATTCACAATGAAGTGATTGCTAATACTGCTGGGAAGAAAGCCCTCTTATTTAGAAGAAATTATATGGGATATATTTTTCAAAACTATGCGTTGATTGAAGATGAAACGGTAGAAGAAAATTTAAAGGTTGCGCTGAGATACGCTCCTGAAAATGGACAGTCAAAAAAAGATATCATTCAAGGTGCATTAGCGGAAGTCGGATTGGAAAATTTTGAACGAAAAAAAATCTATGAGCTTTCTGGAGGAGAGCAGCAAAGAGTCGCCGTTGCCAGAGTTTTTATTAAGCCGTGTGAATTGATTTTAGCAGACGAGCCGACAGGTTCTTTGGATTCGGAAAATAAGAACTTAATTTTACACCTTTTTAAGAAATTGAGAGATAAAGGAAAGACAATTATTATTGTCACTCACGATTTAGAAATTCCTAAAATATGTGACAAAAATATTATACTTTAAAAATTCCCCTTTTCTTTTTGAGGCAATGGATATATAATAGCACTTGAAAACTAAATATTGAATAAAATCTTCAGGGCAGGGTGCAAATCCCTACCGGTGGTACAGCCCACGAGCCGTAAGGCAGATTCGGTTAGATTCCGAAGCCGACAGTTAAAGTCTGGATGAAAGAAGAAAAAGATAGTTGTAATTTTTGCATTACACTTATTTTTGTATATTTGCTCTGGAATGAATTTCATTTCAGAGTTTTTTTATTTGGCACAAAATGACTGATTGGGAAGGACTGATAAAATCTTGCTTATCATTTTTCTTATAAACAGCATGTTTTCTTTTTTCACATAAAAAGCACGATAGGATGCCTCAATTTTATTCAAGCAATAAAACATAAGGGAGTGGTATCGTGAATGAATCAGATTACATGAAAAGAGCAATTGAATTGGCAAAAAGGGGAGTTGGGCTTGTAAATCCAAATCCTTTGGTCGGAGCCATTATTGTAAAAAATGGTAAGATTATCGGAGAAGGCTGGCACGAATATTATGGGGGAGCACATGCAGAGCGAAATGCACTTGTCGCATGCAGAGAAGACACAAGAGGAGCGGAGCTTTATGTGACACTGGAGCCGTGCTGTCATTTCGGGAAGACACCTCCTTGTACAGAGGCAATTTTAGAAGCGGGGATTGCCCGCGTTGTCATTGGATCGAAGGACCCAAATGACTTGGTTGCAGGAAAAGGAGTTGCAAAGCTGAGGGAAGAAGGTGTTCTTGTGAAGGAAGACTTTCTAAAAAAAGAATGTGATGCGTTAAATACTTTCTTTTTTCATTACATTACAAAGCGGCATCCTTATACAACATTGAAATATGCGATGACATTAGACGGAAAAATCGCAACAAAAACAGGGGAATCCAAGTGGATTACGGGAGAAAAAGCAAGGGCGCATGTGCAGGCTCTGCGGCATCAGTACCAAGCAATTATGGTAGGAATACAGACTGTATTAAAGGACGATCCACTTTTGACTTGCAGGATGGAAGCGGGGAAAAATCCGATTCGCATTATCTGTGATACACATTTGCGTCTCCCCTTAGATTGTAAATTAGTGAAAAGCATTCATCAGGCACCTGTGATTGCAGCACATTGCTGTAAGGACGAAAAAAAGAAGCGCGCGCTGGAGGAACGGGGGGTGCAGCTGATCGAAACACCGCGTAGGAAGGCCAGAGTAGATTTGGCCTTTTTATGGGAGCGATTGGCGGCAGACGGCATTGACAGCATACTGGTCGAGGGTGGCGCTTCTTTAAATGGCAGTCTTTTGGAAGCCGGACTTGTACAAAAGATGATGGTCTATATTGCACCGAAAGTTTTCGGAGGAGAAATGGCAAGAACACCAATTGCAGGAAACGGAGTTTCTTTTCCTTCCGAGAGCTGCTATTTTACCCTTGAGAAAAGTGAATGGATAGAAGCAGATTTGTTTTTAGAATACAGAGTGGAGGAAAGAGAAGATGTTTACCGGGATTGTTGAAGAAATGGGAACTGTTTTCGCAATAAAGGCAAATAGGAGCTCTGCACAAATCCAGGTAAAAGCAAAAAAGGTTTTGGAAGGTACGAGAATTGGTGACAGCATTGCAGTAAACGGAGTCTGCCTCACGGTAACCGTGGCCAGCGAGAATTTCTTTACGGCAGATGTTATGCCGGAAACTTGGCGCAGAAGCAACTTAGGGGCATTAAAATCCGGAAACAAAGTCAATCTTGAGAGGGCGATGGCAGCAAACGGCAGATTTGGAGGGCATATCGTATCAGGCCATATCGACGGAGTCGGAACGATTGTGGCAAAAGAACGCGAGGAAAATGCGGTATGGATTACAATAAAAGCTACATCTGAAATTTTGCGCCGCATCATAGAAAAAGGGTCAATTGCAATTGACGGGGTGAGCTTGACTATCGCGGATTTACAGGAAGAGGCATTTCGAGTTTCGCTGATTCCGCATACTGGAGAAGAAACGACTTTACTTGAAAAGTCGATTGGTGCGGCGGTGAATTTAGAAAATGACCTTGTCGGGAAATATGTGGAGCGCCTATTGCATTTTGGTATACAAGAACGTGAAACGGGGATTGGAGCAGATAAGAAGGGATTGACCTTAGAATATTTAAAGGAATATGGCTTTTAAAAAAGCTGTGTTTACAGTTAGGAATACCACGGAATAAGAAGCGGAAAATTAAAAGCTTTTATAAAATAGAAAGGCGGATAGAAACGATGTTTCAGTTTAATACGATTGAAGAAGCCATTGCAGATTTGCGAGCAGGGAAAATTATATTGGTAACCGATGATCCGGAGAGAGAAAACGAAGGGGATTTTATTTGTGCAGCCGAATTTGCGACACAAGAGAATGTGAATTTTATGGCAACATATGGAAAGGGATTAATCTGTATGCCCATGAGCCAAGAATTTGCAACGCGTCTGGAGCTTCCGCAGATGGTCAGTGAAAATACAGATAATCACAGCACCGCGTTTACAATTTCCATTGATCACATTTCCACGACGACGGGGATTTCAGCAAAAGAGCGTTCAATTACGGCGATGGAATGCGTAAAAGAAGGAGTAAAGCCACAGGATTTCAGACGACCCGGGCATATGTTTCCTCTGACCGCAAAAGAAGGCGGTGTTCTGGTTCGGGAAGGGCATACAGAAGCGACTGTGGATTTATTAAAGCTGGCAGAATTGAAGGAATGTGGACTTTGCTGTGAGATTATGCGTGAAGATGGAACGATGATGCGTACCCCGGAGCTGATTGACTTTGCAGTGAAACATGAGATGAAGTTCATTACAATAAAAGATTTGCAGGAATACCGGCAGCGTTATACAAAGCTTGTGGAACGAAAGACTTCCGCAAAGATGCCGACAAAATACGGTGAATTTACGGTTTATGGTTATGTGAATAAAATAAACGGAGAGCACCATGTGGCTCTTGTAAAGGGAGAGATTGCAGACGGAAAGCCTGTCCTTTGCCGGGTTCATTCAGAATGCCTGACCGGAGATGTATTTGGGTCTTTACGGTGCGATTGCGGACAGCAGTTTGCAGCAGCGATGGAAAAAATCGGGGAAGAGGGCACTGGGATTTTGCTTTACATGAGACAGGAAGGGCGTGGGATTGGGTTGATTAATAAACTGCGTGCTTATGAATTACAAGATAAAGGAAGAGATACAGTAGAGGCCAATCTGGAGCTTGGTTTTGCGGCGGATTTGCGTGAATATTGGACGGGTGCTCAGATTTTAGCGGATTTGGGAGTGAAGAAGCTGCGTCTTCTAACGAATAATCCCAGCAAAATATATGGACTTCAAGGGTTCGGAATTGAGATAACGCAGCGTGTTCCCATTGAAATAAAAGCACAAAAAGAGGATGCTTTTTATTTGAAAACAAAAAAGGAAAAGATGGGGCATTTACTAGATCACTGCAGCAAGTAGAGAAAATCAGACCTATAGATAAAAAATAGAAGAGAGGAGAAACATGAAAAAAATTTCATGTAAAAGAAAAATGAGAATAATAGAGGGGCAGCTTGTCGCAGAAGGCATTAAAATTGGAATTGTGGCTGCAAGATTTAACGAGTTCATTGTAGGAAAGCTTTTAAGCGGGGCCGTGGATGGCTTGGAACGTCACGGTGTAAAAGGAGAGGACATTACAACCGCATGGGTGCCTGGAGCCTTTGAAATTCCTTTTTTAGCAAAGAAAATGGCACAATCCGGACGGTATGATGCGGTGATTTGCCTCGGAGCAGTCATACGGGGAGCAACCTCGCATTATGATTATGTTTGTGCGGAGGTTTCAAAAGGAGTTGCACAAGTCGGACTTGCGTCCGAGGTTCCGGTACTGTTTGGAGTTTTGACGACAGATACCATTGAGCAGGCGATTGAGAGAGCCGGAACAAAAAGTGGGAATAAAGGCTTTGACTGTGCCGTTTCAGCAATTGAGATGGTAAATGTAATAAGACAGATTTAAAGATGTTGTTTTTCTGAAAGCGTATGAATGATAAAGACCTTTCGAAGAAATTTCGAAAGGTCTTTAAAAAAGATGATTTGGATAATCTGGGTTTATTTTATCTCAAATTCCTGCATTCCCATATATCCCGGTGCAATCTCGTATTTATTGAATACAATGACCACATTCCCAGATTCATTGATATAAAAATTCTGGTTGTCACTGATGCTTGAAAAACCTTCAATTCCATCTGAACCATCCCAGTATACAGCGTCTTTCTCTTTACTTCTTTGCACAATTTCTTCTTTTATTTGCGCATTTATAGATTCTTTGTAATCTGGGCCAAGATAGCTTTCTAAGGAAATATCTTGATTGCTTGTTAAGTCGATATTATAGTAGAATTCTTCCGTATAAGCATTTGCAGCGGTTTCCGTTTCTCGAACGACAAAGGAGAGCGTTTCCGCAGAAATGTTCTTTACCTCGTAATTTACGATGATTTCCCGCGGGATAAAATCGCTTTCTTTTCCTCCGGTTTCCAAATACGCTTTTTTATCCTCCAAAGCCCTCTGTTTGGAATCTGCTACAATTGCCGCCATTTTATCATTGATTTCTTGATTGATCCGCTTTTCTGTTTTTTTATCAGTGAGCCCTTCTACCTTTGGAAGTGTCATTTCAATGTGGGCTGCAGAGTCACTTTCATCCATCTGTACTCCTGTCAAAACACGAACAAGATTGCCTAAAAGAGGGAGGTCGCTTACGGAATCCGCAAATGCTTCATTCGTTTGAACCGTAACGGAGAAGATGCCGAATGCGAGTAGCAGTGCAGCTGCTGTTGTCGCAACTGTACGGTATCGCCTTCTTATTTTTTGCGTCGCTTTTTTACCTGTTTTTTCATTTAATCCGGACAAGTCCGTGGTATTTGTACCACTCTTCTGCTGTAATCCTTCCTGTAAAGCAGTCTGTACTGTTTTAGAAAGGTCTTTCGGGATGGCCGTATCCTCATAAATCTTTCTTAATTCCTCTAGTTTATTCATCGGTGAATACCTCACTTTTCAATTGCAGCTTCAATTTTTCAAGAGCATCGTACAGCCTTGTTTTGACCGTGCTGATGTTTAAATCCAAAATGTTTGCAATCTCCTGGAGCTTCATATCTTCGAAATAACGCAGAATTACGATGCTTTTTAAATTCGGATTCAAGTGATTCAAGGCCTCATATAAATCCATAACTTCATCCTGCGTGATGCGTTCCG
Organism: uncultured Anaerovorax sp.; assembly: GCA_963521065.1. Lineage (GTDB taxonomy): Bacteria > Bacillota > Clostridia > Peptostreptococcales > Anaerovoracaceae > IOR16. Next base: position 30,027 of record CAUQTI010000001.1, read on the forward strand.
GTACGGCTTCTTCCGGCATTTCAAAAGGGTCCATTGAGAAACTGTGCTTCCCCTTTCTGATTTCGTCCAAAGAGGCATTTACCAAGATACGATAGAACCAAGTCTTCATATAAGAAGGTTCTTTTAAAGTGTCTATAGACCGCAAACCATTATAAATTGCATTTTGTATTACATCCAGTGCCGTCTGTTGATTTTTTACATAGCTGTAGGCCAGGCGGTAAAAACGCTCTTGGTTGGATTGTATATAGCTGATAAAATTATCATAAATCGGTTTGTTAGATTTTGTTAATGTCGACATCAATTTAATTTCCTCCTTCTATAGTATCGACGCAGCTAAAATCTAAAAAGTTTGCGAATACAGAAAGTTAAATGAAATTTTGCTTTAATTTTTTTGTGAGGATTGAAGCAGTTATTATTTTTAAAGCGTCTCCGGGAAGAAAGGGAAGTACGCAGGAAAGAAGGGCAGGCAATAGGGGTGTGTGCGTGGAGTACATGAACCACCATGTGCCGGCCGCGTAGCAAAAGAATATCCCAATACAAAAGATAAAAGGAATCGGAAAGAAGCGCAGATTTCCTTTGTTTTTTTGTTCCATCAGCAGACCGCAAACGAGCGCAATCAGTAGATAGCCAATGAGATATCCGCCTGTAGGCCCCAAAAGAATCCCTGCACCACTTGAAAATTGCGCAAAAACAGGCAGCCCGCAAAGGCCAAGCAACAGATAGAGCAATTGGCTGAGCACGGCATGTTTTACACCAAGAAGTGCGGCCGCCAAGAGAATCGCCAGCGTTGCAAGGTTAATCGGAACGGGTGTAAAAGGAAGTGGAATTGATATTTGTGAGAAAATAGCAGTCAAAGTAGCAAATAGAGCACATAAAAACTGTTTTTTTAAATGGATGGAAGGCATAGTGGCCCCTTTCTGGTATATAAGTAAAATAAGTGAAAATTCTAGTTCCAACCGACTTTTAGATCTTCCGGCCGTATGCTGATTTCGCCGGATTGCAACGTTTTTTTGCTTCCGTCAGAGAGCATGACAACCAAGCCGCCGGTCTGGTCAATATCCGTTGCGAGTGCAGGAAACGTTTCGGCCAGAGAATGTACGGTAATCTGTTTTCCTAAAACACAGGAGCGCTGCTTGTATTCTTTCAGAAAAGAGGCATCTTTCAGCTCTTTTTGTATTTCAGAAAGAGAATCAAGGATAGCGGCGATTAGGGCATTTTTTGAAGATACTCGCCGGGCAGCAGAAGTGGTGCATGGCGGTAGCCCTTCGGTGACGTCAAAGAGAGCGCCAAAGACATCTTCCAGTTCCGCGGGAAAGTCTTTTTCCGGAAAGGAAAAGTTAATACCGATTCCTAAAATAATAGATTCAATATTGCCTGTCTCAAAGTCGGTAACTCCCTCGGTAAGGATGCCACAAATCTTTTTACCGTTGTAATATAGATCGTTTACCCACTTTATTTTTATTTGCTTTCCAGTCAATTCCTCAATGGCACGGCTAACTGCTACAGAAGCGGCTGTCGTAATAAGGACTGCGGATTGCAAAGAAGAAATCTGCGGTGGTTTCAGTAAAATACTCATATAAATACCGCTTCCTCCGGGGGAGTAAAAGGTTCGGCCCAATCGTCCACGCCCCTGGGTTTGTGTCTCGGAAACGACGACCGTATAATGAGAGGCTCCGTCTGCAGCCATTTTTTTTAACGTTTGATTGGTGGATTCCAAAGACTTATAGGTAAATATATGCTCTCCCAATGCTTTATTTTTTAGATGAGAAACAATGCCTTGGCTAGAAAGAAGGTCACTTTCAATACCAAGGGAATATCCCTTATTTGTGCTTGCTTGTATGCAATACCCGTTTTTGCGCAATTCTTCAATCGCTTTCCAAACCGCAGCTCGAGAGATGGAAAGCTCTTTTGCAATTTGGTTTCCTGAAATGCTTGTCCCTTTACAGTTTTCTAAAAGTCTTAGAACGTGTTCCTTGGTATTCATAGTAGATCCTTTCTGGTTTAGAAACTCAAGATTCTGTTATTATAATGGAAGAAAAAAAATATGTCAACTTTGTTGTGTATATTGGTTTACAATTGACGTGATATGAAACAGGTCCGATATTTCTCAAAAATATAAAAAATCATGAACACGGGAAAGCTTCCGTAGTGTCCATGATTTTCTCAGTGTATTTTTTATTCGGTTAAGGAAGCCTCTGTCTTTTTTTCAGGAAGCTGTGCAATGATAATTGCAGCAAACATGATGGCACAGCCAAGCAGCTCCCGTGTAGATAAAATTTCGCTTAAGAGGAAGTAGCCGCCTAAAGCACCGAATACAGCTTCTAAGCTAAGTATGAGTGAAGCAATGGTCGGATCAGTGTCCTTTTGTGCAATCATCTGAAAGGTATAACCGACGCCGGAGGAAAAGAGACCGCAGTATACGATTGGTATTGTACATGCTAAAATACCTGCCCAGCTAGGGGATTCGAATAAAAATGCAGCGATAGTGGAAAAGACAAAGGTGACAAAAAATTGGACACAGGAAAGCTTGACTGCATCGGATATTTTTGTGAAGTGGTCGCAGCACAAGATATGTCCCGTCCAGAAAAATGCACCGATAAATATGATTAAATCACCGTTTTCGTAGGTAAAACCGTCCTTGATACATAGCAGATAAAGTCCGATTGTAGCAATGAGAACGCCGAGCCAGGTAATAATACGCACTTTCTTTTTTAAAAAGATACCGAAAATAGGAACCAGCACAATGTAAAGAGCGGTGATGAAGCCTGCTTTTCCAGCGCTCGTATATACAAGGCCAATTTGTTGCAGTGAGGAAGCAATAAATAAGACACAGCCGCATATCGCACCGCCTTTTAAATAGGCGAAGCGTTCTGCTTTTTTTTCTTCAGGAGTGAGCGGTGGAATTGCATTCTTGATATCCGCTTTCTTTTTTTTGGAGTCCAGAAAATAGATAATGGGAAGCAGTGCCAATACGGCTAAAATATAGCGCGACGCACCAAAAGTAAATGGTTCAATGTGCTCCATTCCCACCCTCTGCGCAACAAAGGCCGTTCCCCAAATAATTGCAGTGGTAAGCAACATTATATTGCCGATTAGCGTTTTCTTGTTCATATCTTTCTGATTCTCCTTTATTCCTGTTAAAAATAATAAAAGTTAATACAAATTCTCAATCTATATGATATAGTGATTTTATTTGTAACAACTATAAAGATACACTATAAATTTTGTAATTTTTACATAAAGGTTTCCAGCTGATAAATTTGCACTGCAATGCAAAGCTGCGGATAAAAGGAATGACTGTCTCCCTCCATAGAAAGAAGCTCCTTAATTTTGTTTAACCGGTAGCGGATGGTATTTTCGTGCTGAAACAAGGCTTGTGCTGTTTTTCTTATGTTGCCGTCGTGCTTTACATAAAAAATAGCCGTTTTAAGCAAATCAGCGGAGTATTTTTCATCGTACTGATCAAGCGGGTCGAGCATACTTTTGTAATAATAGTTTAGCCAAAAGCTGTCTTGAAACGGAAGAATTACCTTGTACAGTCCAATTTCATCAAACAGTTTTTGATGCGCTTGCTGGATCTCGCACACTTTGCACGCATAGAGACTCTGCTGAATCCCCTTATCAAGCTGATGCAACGCTTGAAGACAGTCGCTGACACCCAAAAAATATTCATCCGGTGTCAATGCGGTGTGCAGCCAAAATTCTTGCGCAATTTTTTTGCAGCTGATTTTATTTTCTTCGTGAAAGCTTAAAATTGCCAGCATCCCCTGTTTGTATTTAAAAACAGAGTGTTCCGGCTTGAAGTAATCCAGCTTCTTTAAACGCTCTAAAGAGCGAAATTGTGCGCCCTCCTCCGTATGCTTCAATGCTTTGCAATAAATAACAACAAAGCATTCCTTAAAATGGGAATTGATGTCCAAGGAGAGCTCTCTTACGAGAGAGCGACTCAGTTCGTTACCAATCAAGTTATCCACTTTCATTTCCAGCAATTGGTTGTTATCAATCAGCCGTAAGGTATCTGTGACTTCTGTAATGATATCTTCAAAATAAATATCATGGCCAAATAAGAAAATAGAAAATGATTTTTGTTTGGCATAACAGATTAAATCCTCCGGAAGTTCTTTATAATATACATTTTTAATTCCCAGGCAGGCAACGCCGCTGTCAATTAAAGTCTTCACAGCAGCAATCAAAAGATTTATATCATCTTTTGCAAACAAGAAACTGGAAAGAACAAAATCGTTTTTTATAAATTCCCCCTGCATTTTATAGGAAATAAATTCGTAATCAAGAATTGACATACGGTCAATTGCATTTTGAAACCCGCATTGCCCTGTCAGAATGGTGACATTTTGCAAGCTCTTTAATTTATAAGCGTCAGCGACGGTTAATGACATAGATTGGTTCCTTTCTTTGTTAAAAGAAAAACGAGCATTGTTAAATCTACTAATATTATATATTTTTATTGGAATAAATACAATGAATCAGCAGAAGCCTTCTTAAATTATTTTTTATAAAAAAAATCTTAAAACGGCAAAAAATCACAGGAAACTGTGATTTCTGCCGTTTTATCTTATCTTATCTTACCATCTTGATTCCTTTGCGAGTAGAATCAATTTAAGTAATTTCATTATAAGGGGTATTCGGCTGTAAGAATTACAAAGATAGAATAAAAAACTTGTAATATTTATAAATATGCAAGACAAGCCGTATTTGAAAAAGTTTCCTGCTTGAGTGGAATTGCGAGGAAAAATCTACTATACTTATAAAGAGATTGAAGAAAAGGAGAAGTGAGATGGCGATATTATTAGAAGAATTTGATGAGAGCAAGCATGCCATTATAGAGCCTGAAATGGTAGCCCCGCCTTTAAAGCAGTTTCCTAAAACTGCTGTCACTTGTTTTTCGAGTCGGCTTTTAAATACGGTGCTGGAGAAAACAGAAAAAGAGCTTTTATGCACTCTCGATACCGAAGATGGAGGAACACCGGTTTATCGAATCTCCTATCAAGGAACGGAAATGGCAGTTTATATGTCCCGAGTGGGGGCACCTGCATGTGTTGTGCAGATGGAAGAGATGATTGCACGCGGAGCAGAGAATTTTGTCGTTTTTGGTTCCTGCGGCGTATTGGACCGAAATTTAGGGAAATGGCATATTATCATTCCCGTTTCTGCAATGAGAGATGAAGGGGTCAGCTATCACTACCTTCCGCCCTCTGATGAAATTGAGGCAGAAGCAGATTGTATTGAAATATTAAAAGGTGTCTTTGAAAAATATGAAGAGCCTTATGTGTGTGGAAAGGTCTGGACGACAGACGCCATTTATCGCGAAACTGTGGAGAAAACAGCAAAACGGAAACAGCAGGGGTGCATTGCTGTCGATATGGAATGCGCTTCTCTTTTTGCTGTTGCACGTTTCAGGCAGGTTGCTTTGATGCAATTTTTTTATGCGGAAGACAATTTGGATGTGGAGGTGTGGGATCACAGGGGGTTGAGCAGAGGGGTTCATACGAAAGCGGAATATCTATTTGAAATGGCACAAGCATGTGCAAAGAGACATGAAGAATTAATAGAAAATAAAGAAATTTTATGATGGAATTGCTCTATAGTATTTTGAGCAGGATGGAGTTGACGATGAAAGACGAAACAAAATGTCTCCATGCGGGCTATAAGCCGGAAAATGGAGGACCGAGGGTAATGCCGATTGTGCAGAGCACAACGTATGTATTTGACAGCACTGAGCAAATAGGTGCTTTGTTTGATATGCCGACGGCGCATATGTATTCCCGTTTTTCAAACCCTACGGTGGAAGTGGTAGAGAAAAAAATTGCGGAGCTGGAGGGTGGCGTAGGAGCGATGTGCACCTCTTCCGGTCAGGCGGCATCGTTGCTGTCTATTTTGAATTTATGCAGCAGCGGGGACAGCTTTATCAGCACAACGACAATCTACGGCGGCACGGTAAATCTCTTTGCCGTAACCTTAAAGCGATTGGGGATCGAATGCATCTTCGTTGATCCGGAAGCAGAAGAAGAGGTTATCCAAAAAGCGTTCAAAGAAAATACCAAAGCCGTGTTTGGCGAAACCTTGGCCAACCCGGCACTCGCTGTATTAGATATCGAAAAATTTGCGAAAATAGCGCATGAAAACAGCGTTCCTCTCATCATTGATAATACATTTGCAACTCCGATTCTCTGCAAGCCGTTTTCCTTTGGTGCGGATATTGTTGTACATTCGACGTCGAAGTATATGGATGGACATGCTTTGCAAATTGGAGGTGTGATTGTTGACAGCGGAAATTTCGACTGGGCTTCCTCCGAACGTTTTCCGGAATTTACGCAGCCGGATGAATCGTATCATGGCGTTGTGTATACCAAAGAGTTTGGAAAGCTGGCTTACATTATTAAAGCGAGGATGCAGCTGATGCGGGATTTTGGTGCATACCCGGCAGCGCACTCTGCGTTTCTTTTGAATCTGGGGCTGGAAACACTGCCGATTCGTATGCGGCAATATTGTGAGAACGCGTTGAAGGTTGCGGAATTTTTTGCGCAGTCTGATAAGATTGAGGCAGTGCGTTATGCGGCATTACCGACGGATCGTTATTATGAACGGGCAAAAAAATATCTACCGAAGGGAACCTGCGGTGTGATTTCCATTGACATAAAGGGCGGGAAAAATGCTGCGGTGAAATTTATGAACGGTTTAAAGCTGGCTTCCAATGAAGTTCACGTTGCAGATATCCGCACTTGTGTATTGCATCCTGCAAGTGCAACGCACAGGCAGCTTACGGATGAACAGCTCGTAGCTGCCGGGGTAAATCCGGGCTTGATTCGCATTTCTGTGGGACTTGAAAATGTAGAAGACATATTGGAAGACATAAAGCAGAGTCTAAGCCAGGTATAGAATAAACACCAGTAGAAAAGCACTCAAAAAGGAGAGAGATATCTTCGGGCTTGAGTGCTTTTTTGCTTATATAAATTTAAAGGAAACACCTTCTGCGCCTTCTGCGGGAGGGGTTTCAGCAACCGGAGCTGGAATCGGATTTTCAGCGTTCAAGGACTCGTAAAGGCGTGAAATGGCATTCCAGCTAGGGGAGGCAATGACTCCGGTAACGGTGCCAACGAACTGCTCCTGAAATGCACGGACAGCGGCTTCTGTTTGCTCGTCAAAGATGCCTGTAATCTCAACCCGCGGAATTTCAGGATAGGACTGTGAAATTCTTTGCAGGTAAGTCTGCATTAAGGTGACATTTTTATCCCCCATGCCCCTCGACAGGATGTAGCCAGGGTAGATTGTAACGTTTTCCAGGCAATCCGCGGGCACGTTATTTTGAATATTCCGATACTCTCTTTCTAGCACAGCCCAAGTTTGAATGCCCACAACTCCATCGATAATTAAGTTAAATTTTCGCTGAATCGCCATGACAGCCTGTGCCGTCTCTGTGTCAAAAACACCTGTAATTTCAATAATGGGTATTTCGGGATAATAGCAGCCAAGAATACGTATGTAATATTGGATGAGCTCAACCCAGATACCGGTATCTCCCTCCTGCCAGGCGACCTGAAATGGACTTTCAATCTCTTCCGGAAGCAACCCCTCTGAGACAAGCTCACCTAAGCCTTTTACTGCATTATAGATATATTTAATTTTATACCAGGTGGAGCTTCCTACGACACCGTCTACCGTCAAATTAAAAATTCGCTGAAATTGTTTAACGGCGGCTTCTGTTTCTGCACCGAAAATACCATCCTGATCATTTACTATTTTGGGAATCGAAGGATAGTTTTGACTGATGCGATTTAACTCATTCTGAATAATACTTACGTCTTGCCCGAAGCTTCCTAAACGGAGAGGGTAGAGTGGATACGATTCAAAATTAGCATTTACGGGAACGTCGCGGATAATATTAATGTCATCCCCATAATAGTGTTGGAGTATTTGATAAGGGGTCATGCCTTGCTCTGCTAAAGGAACCGTACCCCATTGAGACAAGCCTTCGCAGAAGGTCTCTCTGCCGTCGCAGTAAGCAGCAAAGAGTGGCTCGATATTTCCTTGTCTTGCAACGTAGCTGTTAAAAACTTCATCGACAATCTGCGCAATGTTTTCAAAAACATCCCGATTTGGAACGAAAGATTGGTCGTATTTGGTAGAGCTCGTGATGTCAAAATCGTATCCACGGCTTCGGTACCATTCTGTATAAACTCGGTTTAGTGCAAACGTAATTTGCGCATAAATGTTCGCACGAATCGCGCTTTCCGGCCAGGTCGGATAGATCTCACTGGAAGCAACATTTTTAATATAGTCAGGGAAAGATACGGTGATATTTTCGGAAACCGCATCTGGCTCTCCAAGATGTACCGTTATTTGTTCGGGGATAAAGGGTTCGTCCGGCCGGCTGATTATGGCCATGTGCATACCTCCTATAATAAATTTTCATAAACCACTGAAATCTCATTCCATGTAATCGGACCGATTAGACCAGTGTTTTCTCCTAAATATTTCTGCTGAAACGCCCGCACAGCAATTTCTGTAGCAGTATCAAAGTAACCAGTAACTTCAACTCTGGGGATAATTGGATCAGACTCGGAAATCCGCTGAAGATACGTTTGCATTATAGTCACATTTCGGTCACCCATTCCTCTTGAAAGCATATATCCTGGATAGAGCGTTACATTTGCAAGGCAATCTTCCGGAAGGTTAGGAAGAATAATTCGATATTGATTTTCAAGAAGTGCCCACGTTTGGATTCCGACGACGCCGTCGACAATCAAGTGAAATTTATCTTGTATTGCTATGACTGCCTCAACCGTTTCCGGGTCAAAAACACCAGTGATTTCGATGATTGGAATATCTGGATAATAGCACCCAAGTACGCGGATGTAATATTGCAGCAATTTTACCCAGATACCGGAAGCTCCCTCTTCGACAGAGTCTTCAAATGGGCTTGAAATGTCTTCTAAAGAAATGCCTTCTGAGACAAGCTCACTTAGTCCCTTTACCGCATTAAAAATATATTTGATTTTATACCAGGTAGCATTCCCTACCACGCCGTCTGCCTTCAAATTAAAAATTCTTTGAAATTGTTTTACAGCAGCTTCTGTTTCAGCTCCGAAGATTCCGGGCTGGTCATTTTCTATCCTAGGAATAGACGGATAATTTTGCCGAATACGGTTCAATTCATTTTGTAGAATGCTCACATCCTGGCCAAAGCTTCCCAGACGGAGAGGGTAAAGCGGATAGGATTCAAAGTTTGCATTGACAGGGACATCTCTCACGATATTAATGTCATTGCCATAGTAATACTGTAATATCTGGTAGGGAGTGTAGCCTTGCTGGGCAAGTGGCACGGTACCCCATTGTGAGAGCCCTTCGCACGTCGTTCGTCTTCCATCGCAGTAAGCAGTAAAGATGGGATCAATCCGGCCTTCTCTTGAGACGTAGCTGTTAAAAACTTCATCAACAATCAGTTCGATATTCTCAAAGATATCCCGGTTTGGAACAAACGCTTGATCATATTTGGTGGAGTTTGTAATGTCAAAATCATACCCTCGGCTGCGATACCACTCGGTATAGACTCGATTTAGAGCAAATGTAATCTGCGCGTAAATATTTGCACGAATTGCACTTTCCGGCCAGGTCGGATAAATTTCGCTGGAAGCAACGTTCTTAATGTAATCGGGAAACGAAAGGGTGACGTTTTCGGCAGGGGCATCCGGATCGCCAAGATGCACAGTAATTTGTTCAGGTATGAATGGTTGGTCCGGCCGACTGATGATAGCCATGCGGTAGCTCCTTTCTGATTACATGGTTTCAATATCCCCTTCGTAAGGCGGTGTGAGGCTGAACCCGTAATAAGGGATTAGGGTAACAGGCTGAAGCGTGGTGATGCCTTCAAAAATAGGGATGTCTTCCGCACTTGCCGGCAGGAAATTAGGTGCTTCAATGTAAGCGTCATAAGTCGCGTACACCTGATCGTTTTCGGGATTTTGTGAAAGGTTAGCACTGACTGTCCGCATAGCGACAGGATCGGTTTTGCCATCCTCGTTTGTGGTAAGTGTTTTTGTAATATGATAGCCATCCCCCATATATTTACATAGAGTAATGGTTGCATTCGGAACGGGAAGAACCCCTTCAAGAGGGGATTCCTGATTCACTTGAAAAATTAAGTATCCAACCTTTGGATTTTCAGCAAGATAGACGTCGAGCAGTGGCATTAGGCCTTCTTCGTCTATAATGGTTCTTACCTCTTCTTTTTTTACATCGGATTTTCCGTTCAAAACAGATGGGTTCTGCAATTGCTTGGCAGTTATATTATGTGGCATGGAAGAGCCTCCTTTATGTAATGGAATGAAATGGGCAGTAAAATTGCCTATACTAGTATATTAGGTAAATTTCCAAGCGTGACTTTCAATTCATAGGAAAATAGAGAATGCGCCTTAAGAATAAGTTAATAATTCTTTTTTTTATACCTTATTGACAACTAATATTATATGACATATAGTATTGATTAAATAATATTATTATTAAGACAAGGGGGTAAAAAATGGCATTTCAAGTAGGATCTGCTTTTTTAGACGCTTGTGTGTTGTCGGTTTTATCGCAGGAAGATTTATATGGCTATGTATTGACACAGAAGATGAGAGAAGCCACAGATATATCAGAATCGACGTTGTATCCGGTATTAAGGCGTTTGCAAAAAAGCGGATATCTGACGACATACGATCAATCGTTTCAGGGAAGAAATCGGAGGTATTATTCGATTACAGAAGAGGGACGACAAAAGGTCAGAGCGTATCAGCAAGATTGGACGGAATATAAAAATCGTGTAGATCAAGTCATATTTGGAGGATTACAGAATGAGTAGAGCTGAGTTTATGAAGCAATTGGAGGCAGCTTTGTCCAGGGTGCCCAAGGAAGAAAGGGAAAATGCGATTGCTTATTATAATGAATATTTTGAGGAAGCAGGCAAAGAACAGGAAGGTGAAATCATAAAGAGCTTAGGCTCCCCGCAAAGAATCGCATCACAGATTATTGCAGGCATTGCTGTTAAGAAATTTGAGAGTGACCCAATGCCAAGTGTAAAAAAAGGCGTTTCCGCGATTTGGCTGGTGATCCTATCCATTTTCGCGGCACCGGTCGCACTGCCAATTGCTATCGCGATTGCGGCTTGCATTTTTGCATTTGCGGTAACGATTACCGTGGTTATATTTGCGATGCTCCTTACTGTAATCGCGGCGTTTCTTGCCGGCATTGCATGTGTTGGTGTTGGGTTCTCAGACTTAGTTGTTCAGCCACTTGTAGGGATTGGAGTGCTTGGACTTGGCTCCATTATGATAGGGGTTTCTCTGCTTGCAGGGATGCTGGTAGTCCTTGCAGCGAGAGCGATATTTGTTGCTTTGGCGAAAACCTTAAGTAAAGTATTGAATCGTAAATCAAAAGGAGGAGTATAAGGTGAATAAGACATTTCGGATTTTAATGATTGTTGCTGCGGCATTCATAGGGATTGGCATCCTTATGGCAGGACTAAGTTTTTCATTTGGGTTTGCACTTCCGGACCTTTTCTATGAGATTGGAAATAAAAACCATGAAGCGGCAGACCGCACCATAGAGGAAGATCTAAAAGAATTTCAAGATATTTCGATTGATGCAAGCTACCATGATGTTCGTTTTAAGCAGGGAGATGCCTTTCATATTAAATATAGCTATAACAGTAAATACAGCAGCTTGACGCATGAAATCAAGGAAGGCCGGTTACTGGTCAAAGATGAAAAAGCAGATCGAAAGGGGCTATTAAGTGTAATCGGAGAAAAAAACCTAAGAGGCATGATTGAAATTACTTACCCAAAAGAAGCTGTGTTCAGGGATGTGCGTATTGCAGATGAAATAGGTGAAGTAGCGATTGGAGACTTCTCCTGCAGTAATTTGCAGATAGATGTAGGGATTGGCTCTATTGTTGCGAGAGCTGTAAAGACACAGACGTTACAGATTAGTGCAGATACCGGCGATGTTAAGTTGGTCAATGGAAGTGCAGATCGGGCAGAGCTTGAGCTTTCTTTAGGAGAATTGACCACGGACAAGTGGAGCACCAATGGATTAGTTGCAGAATTGGGAAGCGGAGAGGCGAATCTGTCTGGAACATTTCTTGGAGAGACAAATATAGACTGCACGATAGGAGATATCACGATGCAGGTATCGGATTTTGAGAAAAACTATGCTTATGATTTGGAAACAGAGCTTGGTGACATTCGTATTAATGGAAAAAAAGTGGCAAACGAAGTGGAACAAAAAAGGGAGCTTGAAAATAAAATTAATTTGAGCGCTGAGACCGGAGATATTAACTTAAGTTTTGAAAAATAAAAGCAGGAACACAAAAACTTAAAAAAAACGTAAGATTTTGTTAAGGGGCATTTAACAAACACATGGCATACTGAATGCAAAGGGAAAATGGGAAAAGAGAATTGAAAAAATAAAAAGGGTGAATACCGGGGATAAAGAAGGATATAGGGGGAAAATATGAACGTTTTAATTCTAACAGGGAAATTTGGGATGGGTCACAACTCTGTGGCCCAAGCCTTGCGAGAAGAGGTCATGGAAAAATATCCGACGGCAAATATTGCCTGTACGGATATTTTTGAATACATTATGCCGGAGTATGCAGAGAGTATTTATAAATCATTTGCATTAGTGGCAAAAAGTGGAAATTCATTATATAATCTAATTTATAAGCAAACAAATCATAAAGGAACAAAGGAGTTTTCTTTCTGGTGTCATTTTTTCAAAAAGAAACTAAAGAGGCTTTTGAGTGAAACAAATCCGGATGTGGTAATTTCGACTTTGCCGCTTTGTGCGAGGCTGATGTCCTGGTACAAGGAAGAGACGGCAGAAGAATATACACTGGTAACATGTATTACAGACATCAGCAGTCATGAAGAATGGATTCATCAAAATACGAATTATTATTTAGTAGGGAGCCATTTGGTCAGACGGATGCTGCTGTTAAAAGGAGTATATGAGGAAAAGATTTTTATAACAGGGATTCCTGTAAAAAGGGCCTTTCATAATGGAGAGGATTCGCTGGGGCTCAAGCTGCCAAATGAGGAATTTGAGAAAAAGGATGAAAAACACCTGCTAGTCATGGGAGGAGGATTAGGCTTGCTTCCAAAGACGAAGGAATTTTATGAAGGCTTGAACCGTTTGGATGGCATTCAAACGACGGTCATTACAGGCAATAATAAAAAGCTATACCATTTGCTTTATGGGAAATATGAAAATATCGAGGTTGTAGCATATACAAAAAATGTTTCTATGTATATGAATGACGCAGATGTGATTATGACAAAGCCGGGCGGAATCAGTATTTTCGAAGCAATTGCCTGCGAAACACCGCTTCTATTATTTCGCCCATTTTTACAGCAGGAAGTGAATAATATGCGTTTTGTCCTGCGAAATCACATCGGGAGCGTAATCAGCGGAAAAGAAGGGGAATGCCTTGCCTTGATTAAAAAGGCGATGCGAGATGATGCAGCTTTGCAGAAAATGAAGGCAAACATTCGCAACTTAAAGGCACAGTTTGACAGGGATGCACTCACCTTTATTCTCGGTCGCGTTGAACAGGGGATGCAATCTGAGGGTGATCAGGATAAAGGAGATTTAGTTTCATGAAAAAAAATCCTCTTCCTTTTTTGATTGCGACCTTATTGTTAATTGCTGTGACATTTTACTTTTTACTTCGTAAAGCGCCGCTGAAACAGATGGCAGCGGCAATTTTTCAGGCGAACATTCCTTATTTACTAATTGGGTTTTCAATAATGCTGCTGTATGTAGCATTGGAAGGAGTTTGCATTAAGGCAGCAATGAAGCGCATGGGCGAAAACCCGTCGCTTTTTCGCTGTATTGGCTATGCTTTTGTAGGATTTTATTTCAGTGGGATTACACCGTCTGCTTCCGGAGGGCAGCCTGCACAGGTTTATTTTATGGCAAAGGATCGGTGCTCTGTTTCGCACGCAATGATTGCATTACTCCTGATTAGCAGTGTTTATCAGGTATCCATGTTGATTTATGGAGTTCTTATGTATACCTTGCAGTATCGGTTTTTGCTGCGTTCAATTCTTCAGATTAAATGGCTTCTCTTATTAAGCACGGCAATGAATCTCATTTTTGTACTGTTGATTTTGTCCGCACTCTTTTTTCCGAAGCAGCTTAAGAAAACAACCTGTTTGGTTTTAGAGCGTTTGCATAAATTAGGGCTTTGTAAAAAAGTCGCTCTGTGGAGAGCTAAATTGGACAAGCTCTTTCAAGAATATGAAGAAGGAGCGAGATACATCCGCAGCAATCCGGTACTGATTGGAAAGCTTTTTGCGGTGACAATGCTGCGCCTGACGCTGCTTTATCTGATTCCGTTTTTCGTGTACCTCTCTTTGGGATTAAAGGGGCACACCGCGTTACAGATGGTGGCAATGCAGGCAATCTTAACAGTAGCGGTGTCGGCACTGCCGTTTCCGGGTTCGGTGGGTATCAGCGAAAGTGTATTTCTTCTGCTTTTCGGTATGCTGTTCACCCCGGCCTTTTTACTTCCGGCAATGCTCTTAACCAGAGGAATCAGCTTTTATGCAATGTTGCTTTTAAGCGGAGGAATTTTTTCCTTATCATCAGGATTACAACTTTATAAAAAGAAAGAATGGGCGGCGTAAGAAAGCTTACGCTGCTTTTTTATCCCTTGATTTTGAAAGCAATCGCAGGGGAGTTTTTGATTGACATGAGAATACAAGGATGATAGCGTGAAGAGATAGATTATTTATCTTTGTAAACGAAGTGGAACGAAACGGAAGTGAGAAAGACGAGGGAGGTCGGGAGATGTTTTGGATGTTGACTGCTTTTAATATTATATTTAATGTGTTAAGTATTATCGCGTTGATGTTGTTTATTAAGTGCGCGATAAAATATTTGAATAAAGATTGAAGGAAAAGGAGGATTTACATGAGGCTACTATTTATTCGACATCCGGAAACGCAGGCAAACGTACAGAAGCTGATTTACGGAAGGAGCGAATCAGAGTATTCAGATAAGGGAAAAGCCAGTATCTTATGGGTCGTAAAGCAAATGAGGGAGCTGAATTTTGATGCAATGTATGCAAGCCCACTAAAAAGAACGGCATATTTGGCAGAACAGATTGCACAGGAACACGGCTATGAAGAGATTATATTTGAAGAGCGCCTGATGGAAATGCATTGTGGGATTTTTGAAAACATGTCTAACCAGGATGCAAAAGAAAAATATAAAAATGAATATGAAGAGCTGCTAAACAATTACAGCCGATATGTTATTCCGCAAGGAGAATCCTTTGAAATGGTCTACCATCGGACTGCCGCCCTTTTAAATGAAATTTTTGAGGAATTTAAGAAAAAAGATACAGATAAGACGATTGTATTTGTAACCCATTCAATGGTAATCCGGTCCGCACTTGCTTATCTTCTAAAGATTCAACTAGATGATATTTGGCACATAAAAATAGATCCGGCATCGATTGTAGATATTCATTATGAAGCAGACTTTGCAATGCTGCAAGGATTAAAATCACCCTCCTGTAAATAACGGCTATAACAAAAACGCATTGTAAACTATTTTAAAAAAATAGTTTACAATGCGTTTTTGTTATATTATAATGAGAAAAATTGCCGGCAATCAATACTTTTCATGAAGGAGAAACAAAGGATGTCATTAAAAAGAAGGGTTACATCGAAAGAACTTGTTTTGTGTTCTTTATTTTCTGCGCTGATTGCGGTTGGTGCGTGGATACAGATTCCAGTTCCGTTGATGGATTACTTTACACTGCAATTTTTCTTCGTTTTGCTTGCAGGCATGCTGCTGGGCGCAAGGCTGGGAATGCTTTCTGCGGCAGTCTATGTTGGGGCCGGATTGCTCGGATTTCCACTCTTTGCGGCGGGCGGCGGCATTGGATATGTATTTCGCCCAAGCTTCGGATACTTGCTTGGATTTGTAGCCGCTGCGTTTACGGCAGGGCGGGTGTGTGAAAGGATTTCTGCTTTGACATTCCGTACTGCGTTCGGCGGAGCAGTTGCTGGAATGCTGGTAACCTACACGATAGGATTTTTATATAAATACAGCCTGCTTAATTTTTACTTAGGAGAACCTTCTCCCTTTTACGTCATCTTGCTTTCGGCGTTTCCTTTAGACATTCCGGGAGATTTTGTTTTATGCGTAATTGCGGCAAAACTTGCGCCGCGTTTGAAACGCAGTTTGTAAAAATGGTAGAAATATAGGAAATTGAAAAAGAAGGAGCATATTTAAAATGGATGTAAAAAGATATAAAGAATTTATACTTTTCGGCGGGCAGCTTGAAAGAAAAGAAGCAATTGCATTGTCAGAGCTGGATACGGAAGAGCTTGCTCGCGCGGCAGATGAGATTCGCAATTATTTTTGTGGAAATGCCTTTGACCTATGTACTATTATCAATGCAAAAAGCGGCAGGTGTACGGAAGATTGCAAGTATTGTGCGCAATCCGCGCATTATGAAGCCCAGTTGGACGAATATCCGTTACTCAGCGGAACTGTTTTGGTCAAGGAAGCTCTGTCAAATGAAGAAAAAGGAGCACTGCGCTTTTCGGCAGTCACGTCCGGCCGAAGTTTGTCGGATGCGGAGGTAGAGGAGTTAGCTGCAAGTTATAGAGACATAAAAGAGAAAAGCCAGCTTTCCCTTTGTGCTTCACATGGCCTCTTGACACTGAAACAATTCATAAAACTAAAGAAGGCCGGTCTCTGTAGGTACCACAATAATCTGGAAACTTCGGCAGGTTATTTTGATAAAATTTGTACAACACATACCTATAGGGAAAAAATACAAGCGATATGCGACGCAAAAAAAGCCGGTCTTGAGGTATGCAGCGGAGGCATCATCGGGCTGGGTGAGAAAATGGAAGACCGGATTGACCTGGCAATCGCACTGAGAAGACTGGAGGTTGCTTCTGTCCCCATCAATATTTTAAACCCGATCAAAGGCACTCCGCTAGAAAACTTGCCGGTGCTTTCAATAGACGAAGTTCGAAAGAGTGTAGCTGTATTTCGGTTTTTGATGCCACGGGCAGTAATCCGGCTGGCCGGGGGACGAGGCTTGCTTTCTGATAAAGGAGCCTGTTTATTTCAAGGTGGTGCAAATGCTGCAATTTCTGGAAATATGCTAACGACATCAGGAAATGGCATACAGGAGGATCGAGAAATGATACAAGCGCTCGGCTTTGAAATAAGAAAAATAAATGATACAAGCGCTCGGCTTTGAAATAAGAAAAATATAGGGAGGAATAATGGAACGAGGAATCTTTATTACAGCGACAGGGACGGATGTCGGTAAAACTTTTATTTCGGCACTGTGGATTAATGAAATGAAAAAAAGAGGAATCTCCGCCGGATATTTTAAACCCGCATTGAGCGGCGCAGCAATAAGGGAAGGGAAGCTGCTCGGCGGTGATGCACACTATGTATGTAAAGCCGCGGGGCTTTTCGAAGAACCGGAGACACTGGTAAGCTATGCGTTTGAGAAAGCAGTCTCTCCACATTTGGCAGCCAGATTGGAGCACAAAAGAATAGAGAAAGAAAAGATACAAACTGACTTTCAAAAGGTAAAGCAAAGATATGATTATATAGTGGTCGAAGGTTGTGGCGGGATTGTGTGTCCGCTTTGCATGGAGGAAGAGCGCCTTATGCTTTCAGACATAATGAGGATGCTGAATCTGGAGCTTTTAATCGTGTCACCTTCCGGTTTAGGTGCAATCAATAATACGGTACTTGCCGCAGAATTTGCAAAGCACTGCCACCTCCCGGTCAAAGGTATTCTGCTGAATTATTATGAAAAAGGAAACCCTTTACACGAGGACAACCGCAGACAGATTGAACTGCTCAGCGGAATTCCTGTCATCGCGGTGGCAGAAAAAGGCGCAGAGTCACTGGAATTTTGCACAAAATTTGAATGAATTACGAAGTATGACGTGTATTTGCTTGCATTTTCCATAAGATATAGGTATAGTTTTTTAAAGAAGCCATCAAAAACGACTGCGCTCATTCGCGTAGCGTAAAAAGGAGAGAATGCAAATGACGAAAAAAACCTATTACATTACAACACCAATTTACTATCCAAGCTCCAATCTTCATATTGGACATACCTATTGTACGGTGATGACAGACGCAATGGCAAGATTTAAGCGTTTGACAGGCTATGATGTAATGTTTTTAACAGGAACAGACGAGCACGGACAGAAGATACAAAAAATTGCAGATGAAAATAATACGACACCACAGGGCTATGTGGACCATGTAGTGGATGGGATTAAAGAGCTGTGGAAAACCATGGAGATCTCCTACGATGATTTTATTCGTACAACAGAGGAACGCCATGTAAAAAGAGTCCAGGCTATTTTTAATAAAATGTATGAAAAAGGCGATATTTATAAGAGCGAATACGAAGGGCTTTACTGTACCCCGTGTGAATCCTTTTGGACAGAAACACAGGCGGTAGACGGCAAATGCCCGGATTGCGGAAGAGCAGTGGAAAAAGCAAAAGAATCCGCTTATTTTTTCAGATTGTCCAAATACCAAGACAAGCTGATTGAACTTTTCGAAACAAATCCGGAATTTTTACAGCCGGACTCCAGAAGAAATGAAATGTTGAACTTTGTGAAGCAAGGTTTAGAGGATCTTTGTATTTCTCGTTCCAGCTTCGATTGGGGCATTCAGGTGCCGATCGACGAAAAGCATGTAATTTATGTTTGGCTGGATGCACTTTCCAACTATATCACAGCGCTTGGTTATCCGGAGGAACCCGAAAAATATCAAAAATATTGGCCGGCGGACGTACACTTGGTAGGAAAAGAAATTGTACGTTTCCATTCTGTTATTTGGCCGGCAATGCTGATGTCTCTTGATGTGCCGCTTCCGAAGAAGGTGCTGGGCCATGGCTGGATTCTCTTAGAAGGCGGGAAAATGTCAAAGTCAAGAGGAAACGTGGTTGATCCTGTAAAGCTGATTGAGCGGTACGGTGTGGATGCTTTAAAATACTTCCTGTTGAGAGAATACACCTTTGGACAGGATGGCTTGTTTACCAATGAGGTAATGCTGAACCGTATGAATTTTGACTTGGCAAACGATCTCGGCAATTTAGTAAGCAGAACTGTATCTATGATTGAAAAATACAATGCAGGAATCGTTCCGGGTGCCGGAGCAGAAGAAGGCACCGACAAAGAGCTGAAAGACTTGGCCATCGGCGCAGCAGATAAGGTTGAGGCACATATGGATAAGTTCAGCTTCAGCTTGGCATTGGAAGAAATTTGGACATTGATTCGCAGAACCAATAAATATATTGATGAAAATGCACCGTGGATTTTAGCGAAGGATGAAGCTCAAAAAGAACGTCTGAATACGGTACTTCATAATTTAGCAGAAGCACTTCGTATCGTATCCGTTCTGATTTATCCGTTTATGCACACCACTTCGACGAAGATTCGAAAACAGCTCGGCATTTGGTACGCAGATGTAGCATGGGAAGATGCCTTTGAATTTGACCGGATGGATGGAGACCAGGTGAAAAAGGGAGAAGGAATTTTCCCTCGCTTGGATGTTGAAAAAGAATTGTCTGAGCTTGCGGCACTTCAAGAGCAGGCAAAGGAAGAAGCTGCAGGAACACAAGACAGTGACAATGAAGTGATTGACGGGGAACCGGAAGGAGAAGCCCCCGAGATTCCATATAAAGAAGCGATTGAATACGATGATTTTGCAAAGATTGATTTTCGTGTCGGCAAAGTGCTTTCCTGTGAAAAGCACCCTAAAGCAGATAAGCTCCTAATTTTTAAAATTAAAATAGGAAAAGAAGTGCGCCAGATTATTTCCGGCGTTGCCGCTGATTACAAACCGGAGGAATGTGTGGGCAGAAAAGTCATTGTGGTAGCCAACCTGAAACCGAGAAAGCTTCGCGGCGAAGAGTCTAACGGAATGCTTTTATTTGCAGAAAATGGAGGACGCTGCGAATTTGTCACGACGATTGCAAGAGACGGGGAAGTCGTAAGCTAGTAAAATTTAAAATCAGCAGAAATTCTGATAAATGAAAGAAAATAGAAAATAAATAAAAAAGCAGCCTGTCTCGGATAAAAAAGACGGGCTGCTCTTATTTGATGATAAAGGAGGACTTTAGTATGTTGTTTGATTCACATGCACATATCAATGACGAACGTTTTGATTTTGACCGAGAAGCGATTTGCAAGCAGATTGAGGATTCGGAAGTTTCCTATGTAATGGATGTCGGATTTGACTTGGAAAGCTCAGTGAAAGCCATTGAAGATGCAAAAAAATATGAATGGTGCTATGCAGCCGTTGGATGTCATCCGCATGACACGAAGGAGATGGACGAGGAATCGTTGCTTTTACTGAAAGGGCTTGCAAAAAAAACGAAGGTAAAGGCCATTGGTGAGATTGGATTGGATTACCATTACGATAATTCTGAACGAGAGGTGCAAAAGTATTGGTTTCGAAGACAGATTCAGCTGGCGTTGCAGCTGGAGCTGCCGATTATCATCCACGACCGCGAGGCCAATGATGACGTGCTGCGGATTTTAAAAGAGGAAGGTGTCTTTGATTCTGCAAGGCTGCAATGCTTTCCAAAAAAGCCCTCAGGGCTTCCTGATGCGCGCCTTCTTCTGCACTGCTATTCTGGAAGCAGAGAGCTGGCAGAGCAGTATGTACGGCTGGGTGCTACGATATCAATTGCAGGGCCGGTTACTTATAAAAATGCACGAAAGACGGTGGAAGTAGTAAAGGCAATTGAGTTAGAACATTTATTAATTGAGACAGATTCCCCGTACTTAACACCAGAACCCTTCCGGGGGAAAAGAAACCAGCCTACGCTGGTAAAGCACACCGCAGAAAAAATAGCGCAAATAAAAGAATGCACCTTTAACGAAATTGCGCAAATTACGTGCGAAAATGCCAAACGTTTCTTTCATATTATAGATTAAAGCGACAGGTAGGATTGAAAAAAGGAAAAATGCCAAAAGAAAGAGATGAAATTGTCATGAAATACTTCGCTTTATAAGCAGGTTTCTACAAAAAAAATAGATTCTTTCCACTATACTTAGGACAAGCTTTCAGTTCCGTTGGGAATCATGAAGAAAACAGGGGGAAAGAAATCATGGAACTTCTAATGGACAATTTAAAAACGATTTTTTCCGATGGGCAAAAGATAAAGGGAGCGAACCTTTCTTTTATCTTTTCAATAATAGGAACTTTGGTATTTGCATTTTTTATATCACGCGTATCTTTTTTCTATTATATGTACCCTTGCGGAATTGCACTGCTTACTTTACTGATGAGCAGGGAAAAGGGAAACATCTATGTACTTCCGGTGATTCTTTTGAGTCTTCTCACAAATAAAAGAGTCGGTTATCCTCTTTGGGGAGATTTCATTGCAGTTGCCGTTTGCGGAATTTTGTTTTTCTTTTGGAAAAAAAATTGGTTTAATCTTTCAAAGCGTGCTCTTTTCGCTGCGATGGTGACCGTAGCAATTAAAATTGCATACGGATTGAACAGTCAGGTTTTTTACTTATACGATGGCGTGAAAATTTGCGGGGAAGGGATACTAATTCTGTTTTTCACTCATATTTTCGCCAGAATGCTCGCATTAATCGAAGAAAGTGCGGGACAGCAAAAATCAACGGCAGAAAACATCGCTACCGTTACCGTAGTTGTTTTGACTTTTGTTTCCGGAGCATTTCCTTCTCTGATTTATGAATGGTCACCTGTTTACATAGCATCTTTGCTTCTGGCGGTAATGGTTGGGTATAAGCTGGGTATTATGGAAGGTGCAGTCTGCGGAATCGTAGGAGGGCTTCTGATTATAGGCGTTGCGAATGGAATGCCGTCCATCAGCGGAATCATTGCCTGTGGAGGAATGGCTGCCGGGATGCTGCGGCGGGAACATCGCATTTTATGTGCGCTTGGATTTATGGGTGTCTGCCTGAGCTTTGGAGTGCTCAGAGGAAATCCCGATTTATACATGGAAGTATATGAACCGGTAATCGCCGGTGTAATCTTTATACTGATGCCTGCAAAGGTGTTGCAAAAAGCGGACCTGCTTTTGGCGAAAGTAGGACGCCCGGGAGCACGTTACGAACTGATTGCGAAAAAACAGATGAAATCTAAGCTTAAGAATTATTACGATACGTTTCAGTATTTATCCTTAGCTTATGCAAAGCCGCGCGGTGAAGCGAGATTACGCAGTGCGGAAAACAGCCGTGAAATAATGGCATGTCAATTTCGCGGGATGGCAAAGGCAGTCGGCGGCATGATGGAAGAACTTGAAAGTGTCGGACTTGGGGAGCGCTTGATTCCGAAGGTGATTCGTTATCAGTTGCAAAGAGGAATTTCAACCTATGCAAAGTCGGAAGGCATATCGGGAGATAGCTATCTTTGCACAGAATTTCAGCCGGGACAGTACATGATCGTGCTCAGCGATGGGATGGGCAAAGGCAGAAAGGCGGCGGAAGAGAGTGCCTTGACTGTGAATACGCTGCATTACCTGATGAAAGCGGGCTTTGACGCAGAACTGGCACTTCGAATTATTAATTCTGTTCTCCTTGTAAAATCAACAGAAGAAATTTTTTCTACCGTTGATTTAGCGATGCTGAATTTATATACAGGACGGATGCGCCTATTTAAAATAGGAGGAGCGGCAACCTTTATCAAAAGAGGAAATGAAGTTGAAATGATTAAAGTATCCGCACTGCCAATTGGTATTATAGATCAGATTCCAATTGAATCTCTTGAAGTTACTCTGCGAAAAGGAGATCAAATTATTCTTGTTTCAGATGGGATTACTGAAGCAGACCGAGGAGAAGATGGACTTTTATGGCTTAAGGAAGCCATTGCCGGCATAAAATCAACGGATCCGCAGACAGCGGCAGATTTGATTATTAATAAAGCGGTCGAGCGCTGTGGAATCCGCGAGCGTGACGATATGACCGTCATTGTAACCGCCATCCAATAATAAGGATATTCTCTTTTCCCAATATCCTTCTTTACCTTTTTAAAAGATTTCTCAAATTTTGTTTTGAGAAATCTTTTTTATGGTAGAATAAAGACAAACAGCCCTGAAAAAGGAGAACGACATGGATGTGATTCAAAAAGTAAAAAAGACAATCAGGGAACGCGGCTTATTTTCCAAGGGAAGCTATATTGTTGCCGGATTTTCCGGCGGACCGGATTCTCTGTGCATGCTCTCTGTATTAGCTGCGTTGCGGGAAGAGCTTTCCTTAACGATTTTTGCCGTGCATGTAAACCATCAACTGCGAGGAGAGGCGGCCGATCAAGACCAGACCTTTTCTGAGCAAGTGTGTGAAGGTATGAAAATTCCCTGTAACGTTGTGCGCTGTGATGTTGCTGCCATGGCGAAGCAGGAAGGCTGCAGTACAGAAGATGCAGGAAGAAGAGTTCGTTATCAGGCTTTTTTTGCAGAGAAAAAACGTTTAGAAGAAGAATTAGAGAAGCAAGGTGCATCCGCAGAGGTTGTAATTGCCGTCGCACAAAATCAAAATGACCAGGCGGAAACAGTATTGATGCGCCTGATGCGAGGCACCGGTCTTGACGGTTTGGCCGGTATTGAATATAAAAGAAAAGACGGTGTGATTCGCCCGCTTTTAGAGATATCCCGTAAAGAAATAGAGAAGTATTGTGAAGAACAGAATTTACAGCCGCGGATTGACCATACGAATTTACAGGCCGTATATACGCGCAATCGCATTCGATTAGAGTTAATTCCTTATATAGAAAAGTATTTTAATCCAAGTGTGAACAGCGCGCTGACACGCCTTGCAAAAAACGCCGCGGAAGATGCATCGTTTTTAAACGATGAAGCGGAGAATGCTTGGAATTACTGCCGTGAAGCTCCTGTGGGAAATGAAAATAAAATTATTTCTGCACAGGAAGAGAGCGTTGATCTAAGAAAATTACGCCAATATCCGCCGGCAATTCGAAAGCGTATTTTGCTGAAGATGCTGGCGGAAAAGGGTCTGTTTCAAAATGTTTCAGCGGTGCATTTGGAACAAGCGGATGAGCTGATCAAATCTGGAACACAACCGTCTATTGCGGAATTTCCAAATGGATATCGTTTAAAGCTTTCTTATGACAGAGCACAGATTTTGAAGGAGAAACCTATCAGAGCAAAGAATAAAAATCAAGAAAAGGTTCACTCTGAAAAAGAAGATGCATTAAAAGGAACGATAAAGGAAAAACTGGTGAAGTGGGATGCAATTCCACCGCTGAAAAAAATGGGAAAAAACGTAAAAGCATTTGATTATGAAGCGCTAAAAACAAAAGAAATTCCTTTCGTATTAAGAACAAGAAAAGCCGGAGATTTTATTCGTCCACTCGGGATGAGCGGAACAAAAAAACTAAAAAACTATTTCATTGACCGTAAAATACCGAGTGAAGAGCGTGATCATATTCCATTGGTTGCATGCGGCTCTGAAATCATATGGATTGTAGGTGAAACAATCAGTGAAAGCTATAAGGTAACCGAAAAATCAGAAGTCATCCTTTTGCTTGAATACGAGGAAAGAATATGATAAAATAAAGCATTACTGAGCGTAATAATAAAATGAAAAGTAAAGAGGTAGGAGGAACAATATTAAATTGAATAGAACAGCAAAAAATGTTGGGATATACTTACTGATCTTTGTCATAGTGGTTATGATGGCATGGGTATATAAAGGAGTGCCGGCAAAAGAGATTAAATCCATTTCCTTTTCAGAGATGGTGACCTATCTGGAAAAACAGCAGGTAACTGAATTAATGATAAAGGAAACACATTTAAAAGCAACTTTGAAAAACGGGAACATTGTCAGTGCCTACGCACCGACACCGTATGAATTGATGCAGGTCAGCCAGAATTATGTAATGCCGCAGGCGGCGGAAGGAACTCTGAAAGTACCGAGTGTAAAGCCGGATAATTCAGGATGGATCTGGAATCTGCTTCCGACAATTGTGATGATTGTAATTTTCGCTTTCTTCTGGTTTTCTTTTATGAATCAGGGACAGGGCGGCGGAAAAGGTGTGATGACCTTTGGCAAAAGCCGGGCACGCCTTCATAAAGAAGAGGATATGAAAAAAGTAACCTTTGCAGATGTGGCGGGGTTAGATGAAGAAAAAGAAGAATTGACAGAAGTTGTGGATTTCTTAAAGAATCCGAAAAAATATGTAAGCTTAGGAGCGCGCATTCCAAAAGGTATTTTGCTTGTCGGTCCTCCGGGAACCGGTAAGACGTACCTCTCTAAGGCTGCTGCCGGTGAAGCGGGCGTTCCGTTTTTCACAATCAGCGGATCGGACTTTGTAGAAATGTTCGTCGGCGTCGGTGCTTCCCGAGTTCGTGATTTATTTGAACAGGCAAAGAAGAATTCGCCTTGCATTGTTTTCATTGACGAAATCGATGCAGTCGGAAGACGCAGAGGTGCCGGAATCGGCGGCGGAAACGACGAAAGAGAGCAGACCTTGAATCAGCTTTTGGTTGAAATGGATGGATTTGGAGTCAATGAGGGAATTATTATTCTTGCAGCGACAAACCGTCCGGATGTACTGGACCCTGCGATTTTAAGACCGGGCCGCTTTGACCGTCAGGTTGTAATCGGCGTGCCGGATATTAAAGGCAGAGAAGCAATCTTTAAGGTACATGCGAAAAATAAACCCCTTGATGAAACGGTAGACCCGAAGGTACTTGCTAGAAGAACCCCTGGATTTACCCCTGCGGACATTGAAAATTTACTGAATGAAGCGGCTCTTCTCACAGCAAGAAGAAACGGAAATAAAATACACATGACTGACATTGAAGAAGCCATTACGAAAGTAATTGCCGGCCCGGAAAAGAAGAGCAGAGTAATCAGCGAAGCAGAGCGCAAGTTGACTGCATTTCATGAAGCAGGGCATGCGATTGTTGCAAGAGTGCTTCCTCATACGGATCCGGTGCATCAGATTACGATTATGCCAAGAGGAAGAGCCGGCGGATTCACTATGATTTTGCCGAAGGAAGATAAATATTACATGACCAAAACGGACATGGAGGAGCAGATTGCACATCTTCTTGGAGGACGCGTTGCAGAAAAGCTTACCTTAAATGATATCAGTACAGGGGCGAGCAATGATTTGGAGCGTGCAACAAATATTGCAAGAGGCATGGTCACAAAATACGGTATGAGTGAAGAACTTGGACCGGTAAGCTACAGCGAATCGGATGAAGTATTTTTAGGAAGAGACTTTACTTCGAAAAAGAATTATTCTGAAGAGGTTGCTTCAAGGATTGACCGTGAGATAAGAGAAATTGTGGAAATGCAGTTTAAAAATGTTGAGCAGATCCTAAACGAGAATATGGAGAAGCTCCATCAGGTTGCGAATGTGCTGCTTGAAATTGAGACATTAGATGGAACGCAATTCGAAGATTTATTTAGCGGAACAAAAACCTCTGAAGAAATCATTAAAGATGTGCGGGATATGGAACAGATAAAGGTCGCTGCGGACAAGAAAGAAGCAAAAGAAGCCGCATGGGATGAAAAGGAAGACTTAAAAGAGATCGACCCGGATGCAGAAGATTTGAGTGAAGAATCCGAACAGAAGGAATTGGCAAGCGATGCTGACTCTGATGACGAAGAATAATTAGGTCTGAGGCGCAGGGGTATCCCTGCGTTTCGTTTCTTAGGGGGACATTTTAATGAGGGAAACGTTTTCGAATAGCTTAATCAGCAATACCATCTACCATTTATTGAATTTTGAAAAACATAGCAGCTTTCAGTCTGCGGCGCGTGAGGCAGCCATTAATAATAACTTTCAGATTGTTTTGCTCAGTCAGGATTTTAATACGGTCTTTTCCGTTGAGACACAGCATAGAGCAACGATTGAGGATGCCATTCGCCATGGGATAGAAAAGGATGTCGATAAAAATCAGATTAATACGCGAGTGGACGTAAACGGAGTTCTTACGTATTGGGGACCAATCAGTATCAATGGAATTCGGCACTATTTGATGCTGGTAGATAATGAAGACTCGTATTCACAGGAAGAAATTACGAAGCTTGCTGAGATTATTGAGCTGGCGATGGGTATGTGGAAATATTCTCCCGAGCGTGATTTGACGGCGGAATTCATCAAAGCGCTGCGCAGAGGAAATAAAAGCTTAGCTTACAGTTTGAAATCAGAAGCGGAGTTTAGTGATTCAAAAATAGAGGGTATCTACGTTATTCCGGAGGTGGAAAAAGACTCTGGTTTAAAGATTCTAGGGACTTTTGAGAAGGAGTATGAAATCCACAGTTTGAAAATTGCGGAAGGTGATGAAATTTGCGGTGTTTTGCTTTCCAATGAAGAGGGCGGTCAAACAGGAGAAGAAGAATGGAAAAAGCTTGCTGAAGAATTGACAGCTGCCGGTGCAAAAAAGATTTTTTATTTCAACGGGATTGATGGAATTGAAGACGCCGGGAGTGCCTTTCAGATTATTAATGAAACGGAGCCGTTCATTCAGCTTATTTTTCCGCAGAAGAGAGACTTTTCGAAGTATGAATTAGCACTTGCCTCGGACTGTGTGAATATTTCATTGAAGGGAGGGCAGGTCAAGAAGAACTATCTGGACTTGCTAAAGCCTTTGAAAAGTGCAGGAGAAACCAAGGCAAAGCAGTTACTTGACACTTTGGAATCCTTCGTTTTAGACGCCGGATTAAACACGGCCAAAACGTCTCGTATTATGGACATTCATACAAATACAGTGCAATATCGCTTAAAGCGCATCAAAGAAATACTGGGAGTAGACATTACGGGGAATACCATTGTACCTGGACTTATGATGGCACTGGCGGTAAGCCGCATTGAGAAAATGGTAAGATCATTATAATTACTTTTAAAATTTAAAGGAGAACTGGTAATGTTATTAGCATTCGATGTAGGAAATACAAACATCGTACTGGGAGTATTCAAAGACGGTGATTTGATTCAGAGTTGGAGAATGGAGACCGATAAAGACAAAAGTGCAGATGAGTATGGTATGATTATTAACCAGCTTTTTGCCTATGAAGGCTTGAAGATTTCAGAAGTGAAAGACGTCATCATCTCTACTGTTGTACCTTCCATTCTTTATACATTACAGCATTTATCGCAGAAGTATTTTAATAAGCGTGCAATTGTAATCGGACCGGGGATTAAAACCGGATTGATTGTAAAGTATGATAATCCGAAGCAAGTAGGAGCCGACCGAATTGTAAATGCAGTAGCTGCCTTGGTGAAATATGGCGGACCGCTAGTCATCATTGATTTTGGAACTGCTACCACATTTTGTGCAGTTTCTGATAAGTCCGAATATCTGGGAGGCACAATCGCACCCGGGATTAAAATTTCTTCCGATGCGTTGTTTGAAAAGACATCAAAACTGCCTCGCGTAGAATTAGAAGAACCCGGCCATACCATTTGTAAAAATACAAATGAAAGCATGCAGTCCGGATTGGTCTATGGGCATATGGGCGTTGTGGACTATATTGTACGGCGGATGAAAAGAGAATTAAAAGAATACTGTGAAAGCGGAAAAGAAGCGACCGTGGTTGCGACAGGAGGGCTTGCTACTTTGATTGAAAGCGGAATTGACTGCATTGATCATGTGGACAAGATGCTCACATTGGAAGGATTGAAAATTATCTATGAGAAGAACCGTCCGGCGCATGGAAGCGGGAATGGAAAGAATAAATCACATATATAGTAGGTATTGGTGAAATAATTGAGAGTAGAGAAGAACAAACAGTTGAGGATTGGAAGCGTTATACTGAAAAATCCTTTCTTTCTGGCACCGCTCGCGGGGGTTACAGACGGAACCTTCCGGAGTCTTTGTAAGGAACAGGGAGCGGGCCTTGTATATTCAGAGATGATCAGTGGAAAAGGACTTTTTTATAATGACAAAGCCACAGAGCGCCTGCTACGCATTCACGAGGAGGAGAAGCCCGTGGCCTTTCAAGTTTTTGGCGCTGACCCTGAAATCATGGCGGCAACAGCAGATGCACTGTCGGACAGAGAAAACTGTCTGCTTGACATTAATATGGGATGTCCGGTGCCTAAGGTTGTAAAGAATGGAGAAGGTTCCGCACTGTTAAAGGATTTAAGGCTTGCCGCAAAGATTGTAGAAGCAGCAGTTTCTGTTGCAAAGAAGCCAGTTACGGTAAAGACGAGAATCGGGTGGGATGAAAAAACAAAAAATGTGGTTTCCTTTGCAAAAGCGATGGAAGAGGCTGGCGCAGCTGCCATTGCAGTGCATGGAAGAACAAGAGAACAGTTTTATACCGGAAAAGCGGATTGGTCTTATATAAAGGAAGTGAAAAATTCTGTGAAGATTCCCGTGATTGGGAACGGAGATATTTTCTGCGGCCAGGATGCGCTCAACATGATGGAGCAAACCGGATGCGACTTTGTTATGATTGCCCGCGGCGCGTTGGGAAATCCCTGGATTTTCAGAGAGGCGCTGGCACTTTGGAATGAATCCGCAGTACCGGAAGGACCTTCCTTTGACGAAAAGATTGCGATGATGAAAAGACAGCTCATGGATTTGTTAAAGGAAAAAGGCGAATATGCAGCCGTGCGGGAAATGCGAAAACACGCAGGTTGGTATTTAAAAGGAGTACACGGCTCTGCGGAGATTCGCAGAAAAGTGAATGCGATACAGGAAGTGGATATTTTGTTGGAATTGCTTGATTCTCTGCGGAGAGAGAAGATGTAATTGACAAACTTTCACATTTGATTTATAATTTTATGAATATTGTATCGCCGGATGAAAACCGGCAAAAAGAATATGGCTGATTTTATCATAAGGGAAATAAAAGAGCATAGAATTAGTAAATATGCGAAAATTATAAGAGTAGAAAAGGAGAACATGCTATGGCAGATGAAATCTTATTAACCAAAGAAGGCTATGATAAAATTGTAGCAGAGCATGAAGAATTGGTTACAGTAAGAAGGGCGGAGGTAGCAGAGCGTATTAAGGAAGCCATCTCTTATGGCGATATATCTGAGAACTCTGAATACGACGCAGCAAAAAATGAACAAGCAGAATTAGAAGAGAAGATATTAAAATTAGAAAATATGATTCGAAAAGGAAAGATTATCAACGATTCTGAATTGACAGGAGAGCACGTTAATCTAGGCCTTAAAGTAAAGATAAAAGATTTAGATGAAGATGAAATTATGCAATTCAGCATTGTTGGATCGACCGAAGCAGACCCTTTTGAAGGGAGAATCTCAAATGAATCCAAGGTTGGCAAAGCTCTGCTTGGAAAAGCAGTTGGAGAAATCGTTGAAGTTCAGGCAGAAGTTGGACTGCTTCGTTATGAGGTTTTAGAAATTACTAGGTAATAAAAATACAACAGATATATGGATGTTTTACGATATCCGGAAAAGAGGGCATTATGAGTGAAGAAATGAACACGAACACAGTGGTTCCTCAGACCGAGGAACAGGATCACAGCGAGCAGGTTCGAATCCGCCGTGAGAAGCTGGCAAAATTGCAGGAAATGGGAAGAAATCCTTTTTTGGTTGAAAAATGGGATGTAGACCATCATAGCAAGGACATTAAGGACAGCTTTGAAGAAAAGGAAGGAAAATCTGTAGTTATGGCCGGACGTATTATGGCCAAACGGCAGATGGGAAAAGCTTCTTTTGTGGATATTCAGGACAAACAGGGCCGCATCCAGTGTTATGTGAGACAAGATGCCATCACGCCGGAAGAATATGAAGTGTTTTTGTCATATGACTTAGGAGATATTATTGGCATAAAGGGAGAAGTATTTAAGACAAGACATGGTGAAATATCCATTAAAGTACAGGAACTCGTTCTTTTATCAAAATCATTGCAGCCGCTTCCAGACAAATGGCACGGATTAAAAGACCAAGACATCCGTTACCGCCAGCGGTACATGGATTTGATTGTAAATCCTGATGTTCGTGATACCTTTATATTACGTTCAAAGATTATCCATGAAGTAAAGCGATTTTTAGAAGAAGATCGCGGATTTTTAGAAGTGGATACACCGATTTTAACGACAATTGCCGGCGGTGCGAACGCTAGACCTTTTGAAACACATCACAATACGTTAGATATTGATATGAAGCTGCGTATTTCCAATGAGCTTTACTTAAAGAGACTCATTGTGGGCGGTTTGGATCGCGTGTATGAAATGGGTAAAATGTTCCGTAACGAAGGAATGGACCGCAATCACAATCCGGAATTTACATCGATGGAATTGTATCAGGCTTACGGTGATATGGATGATATGATGGATATCACAGAGAATGTTTTTGCGAAGGCAGCAATGAAGTTATATGGAACTACCGTGATTGAGTATCAAGGGAAAACCTTCGATTTACAGCCACCGTGGCAGAGATTGGACATGGCCGAAGCGGTGAAAAAATGGGTAGGCGTTGACTTTAGCGAAATTGAGACTGACGAAGAAGCGAGAAAAGCGGCGGTTGCGCACGGGATTGATGCAGGAGATGCGGCTAAGATGACACGCGGGACCATTATTGCAGAGCTTTTTGAAGAAAATTGTGAACAATACTTGGACGGGCCCGTCTTTATTACCGGTCATCCGGTTGAAATCTCTCCGCTTGCGAAAAGGGACCCTAAAGATCCGAGAATCACAAGAAGATTTGAAGCATATATCAACACATGGGAAGTTGCAAATGCCTTTTCTGAATTGAATGACCCGATTGATCAGTATCAGAGATTTAAAGATCAGCAGGCGCAGCTTGAAGGCGGCGATGATGAAGCACATCCAATGGATGAGGACTTTGTAAATGCACTGGAAGTTGGGCTTCCGCCGACCGGAGGACTGGGAATTGGCATTGACCGTATGATTATACTTCTAACGAATGCACCGTCGATTCGTGATATTATTTTATTCCCCACGATGAAACCACTATAAGCAGAAAGGAGTGCAATTAAGATGAAAGATATACAGCTGCGGGAATTGTTTTGCGATACCCCAAAGTATGAAGAACAAGATATCGTAATTCGTGGATGGATTCGGACGAATCGCAGTTCCAATAAATTTGGATTTGCAGAATTGAATGATGGAAGCTTCTTTAAATCCGTTCAAGTGGTCTATGAAGAGGAATTTATCGAGAACTTCGAAGAAATTGCAAAAGCACCGATTGCAGCGGCACTCTGTGTGGAAGGTAAACTGGTTTTGACCCCTCAAGCAAAACAACCTTTTGAAATCAAGGCAAAAAAGGTTGTCATTGAAGCAGACTCTGCTGCGGATTATCCGCTTCAGAAAAAACGGCACAGCTTGGAATTTCTGCGCGAAATTGCGCACCTGCGCCCGAGAAGCAATACCTTTTCTGCCGTATTTCGAGTGCGTTCTCTGGTGGCTTATGCAATCCATCAATTCTTTCAAGAACAGCATTTTGTCTATGTGCATACTCCTATTGTTACAGGCAGTGATTGTGAAGGAGCAGGGGAGATGTTTCGTGTCACCACTCTAGACTTAAATGCGCTGCCGCGAAAAGAGGATGGTGCGATTGACTATGTGGAAGATTTCTTTGGAAAAGAAACAAATTTGACGGTAAGCGGGCAGTTAGAAGCAGAAACCTTTGCCATGGCTTTTCGAAATGTATATACCTTTGGGCCGACATTCCGTGCGGAAAATTCCAATACGGCAAGACATGCATCCGAATTTTGGATGATTGAGCCGGAGGTGGCATTTGCAGATTTAGCGGATAATATGGACTTGGCGGAAGCCATGATTAAGCATATCATTCGTTATGTATTAGAGCATGCACCGGAGGAAATGGAATT
The DNA here is from genome assembly GCA_963521065.1 of uncultured Anaerovorax sp. Classification (GTDB taxonomy): domain Bacteria; phylum Bacillota; class Clostridia; order Peptostreptococcales; family Anaerovoracaceae; genus IOR16. The sequence goes on from CAUQTI010000001.1 coordinate 62,878, forward strand.
TTTCAATCAGTTTGTAGACAAGGGCTTGCTGGATCGCTTAGAGCACATTGTAAACTCTGAATTTGCGAGAGTATCGTACACCGAAGCGGTGGAAATCCTCTTGAAGTCCGGACAAGAATTCCAATATCCTGTTGCATGGGGGATTGATTTGCAGACAGAGCATGAGCGATATCTGACAGAGCAAATTTTCAAAAAACCGCTCTTTGTAACGGATTATCCAAAAGAAATCAAAGCATTTTATATGCGGATGAATGAGGATGACAAGACTGTGGCGGCGATGGATTTATTGGTGCCTGGTGTTGGAGAAATTATTGGAGGAAGCCAAAGAGAAGAACGGCTTGAATATCTGAAAAAACGCATCAATGAGCTGGAGCTTCATGAAGAGGATTACAGCTGGTACTTGGACTTGAGAAAATACGGAGGCGTAAAGCATGCCGGTTATGGACTGGGCTTTGAACGTATTATCATGTACATTACCGGAATGAGCAATATCCGTGACGTAATTCCATTTCCTAGAACACCAAAAAACGCAGAATTTTAATTTAAAGAATATAAACGCAGAGAAGGACCGCCTATTTTATAGGCGGTCCTGTTTCGTAAATTTTAATTTTTTGTTTCAAAATATTACTTAAAATTTAAAGAAAACTCTCTTTATTAAATGTAAGAACAGGTTTTTTTGTGAATATATGATTTATTTCCTTTAAATTATAAAGAGACGCATGGGACAAACTATTCTGAAAAGGCAAACTATTTTGATTTTTATTTTGCTATTTTACCCCCCGAATGCTATAATAAACCCAAGGTTACAGTACCGAGACAAGAGAATAAAAAGTTTAGGAGGATGCTGAAATGAAAGGATATACAAGTGATGCAATCAGAAATGTTGCCTTAATTGGGCACGGAGGCTGTGGAAAGACTACGTTGCTCGAAGCCCTTTTGTTTGATACCGGAGTCATATCGAGAATGGGTAAGGTAGAAGAAAAAAATACCGTATCGGATTATGATAAAATGGAAATGGAAAAAGGATATTCTATTAATGCGACGGTTGTCTCTGCGGAATATAATGAAACCATGATCAATTTTGTAGACACTCCCGGATATTTTGACTTTATCGGCGAAATGAAATCTGCACTTCGTGCAGTGGAAAGCGCGATTGTAGTGGTAGATGCATCAGCTGGGATTCAAGTCGGAACCGTAAAAGCATGGAAAGCGGTACATAGTGACATGCCTGCATTCTTCCTTATAAATAAGATGGATAAAGAAAACGTAGACTTTGAGAAAGTTTTGGCTAGTTTGAGAGAAAAATTCGGAAAAATTGTAACACCTTTTATGCTGCCGATTATGGATGGAGAAGAACTGAAAGGGTATGTCAATGTAGTGAACCAAAAAGCGTACAAATTTACAGGAAAGGGCTCTGAGGAGATGGAAGTGCCACAGGATAAAACAGATATGATGGAAGAGTACCGTCAGATGCTGATTGAATCCGTTGCAGAATCGGATGAAGAGCTTTTAGATAAATTTTTTGAGGGAGAAGAATTTACAGATGCAGAAATACAGAAAGGGCTGCGTGCAGGAATCAATGCAGGTACCCTTGCTCCTGTCATGGTTTGCTCTGCGATGAAGGTAGTAGGGATTAAGGCACTTTTAGAAATGATTTGCGATTACTTCCCGACACCGAAAGACCATAAGGAATATGTAGGGCTAAACGAAGACGATGAGACGGAAGTTCGCGCTTGCTCTTCGGATGAACCTGCCTCTGCTTTTGTCTTTAAAACCTTGGTGGATCCTTTCGTGGGAAAAATTTCAATGATGAAGGTAATATCCGGCGTAATAAAAAGCGGAAGCGAATATTACAACATGCATGCACAGCGCAGTGAAAAGATCGGAAAACTTTTCTTTATGCGGGGTAAATCGCAATTTGACGCTTCGGCAGCGGAGGCTGGAGACATCGCGGCTGTTTCAAAGCTGCAATATGCGAAAACCGGCGATACACTTTGCGATAAGGCTTCGCAGATTCGTTATCCGGAAATCTTTTTCCCGGAACCGTCTTTGCAGATGGCAATTGTGCCGAAGGCAAAGGGAGACGAAGAAAAGATTGGAACCGGTTTGAATAAACTCATGGAGGAAGATCCTTCTTTTACGGTAATCCGAAATCCGGAGACGCACCAGATGCTGATCGGAGGACAAGGCGAGATTCAAATTGGCATTATTATGGCAAAGCTGAAAGAAAAATTTGGTGTAGATGTAAAAATAGAGAGCCAGCGCATTCCTTACAGAGAAACGATAAAAGGAAATTCTGACGTACAGGGAAAGCATAAAAAGCAGTCCGGCGGTGCAGGGCAGTACGGGGATGTACATATTCGTTTTTCACCTTCGATGGAAGACTTTGAGTTCAATGAAGAATTATTTGGCGGATCTGTCCCTAAGTCCTACGTGCCTGCGGTAGAGAAAGGACTGCGGGAGTGTCTGAATAAGGGACCTCTTGCAGGATATCCCGTTGTAAATGTAAAAGCGGTCTTATATGATGGGTCTTATCACGATGTAGACTCAAATGAAATGGCATTTAAAATTGCGGCTTCTTTAGCTTTCAAGAAAGGAATCGCAGAGGCGAAACCAATTCTACTGGAGCCGATTATGCATGTGGAGATACTGGTTCCGGATGAATTTATGGGCGACGTAATGGGTGACCTCAACAAAAGGAGAGGCAAAATTTTGGGAATGGAGCCACTGGCAGACGAGCAGAAGCTGATGGCGGAGGTTCCTATGGCAGAAATGCTTACTTATGCAATTACACTGCGCTCTATGACACAGGCAAGAGCAAGTTTCCGTATGTACTTTGAACGATATGAGGAAATACCAATGCAACTAAGTCAAAAAATTATTGACGATGCAAAGCAGAGTGGGGAATAAACCACATCATTTGAATGACAAAAATACCGCGGGCCTCCAAATAACCGCGGTATTTTTGTTGGAATAAATATCGAAAGCATGTAAGTAGTTGACGAACAAACGTTTCCGGTTTATAATTTTGGCGGAGTATAGATGACTGATTTTTAAAAGGAAAGAACGCTGTAAAGGAGAAGATATGGCAAAAAAAGCGAAAACTGTATTCGTGTGTCAGCAATGCGGATATGACAGTCCGAAGTGGATGGGACAATGTATTTGTGGTGCATGGAACAGCATGGTAGAAGAAAAAGTGGTTGAACTGCAGAGTGATGATAAACGCAGGCGAGGGGCAGGCAGCGTTTCTATTTCTCCAAAAGCAATTCCAATTAGCGAGGTCAGTTCAGGAGACTATACACGAATGGATACGGGGATTGGAGAGCTCAATCGTGTATTGGGAGGTGGACTGGTAAAGGGGTCGTTGTCCTTGATTTCAGGGGAACCTGGGATTGGAAAATCCACAATGATTATACAAGCAGCGGCTAAAATAGCGCAAAAATACGGCAAAGTATTGTATGTAAGCGGAGAGGAATCCGAAGAGCAAATTAAGATGAGAGCAGATCGTGTTTGCGAAGGGGAATTTCAGAATTTATTTTTGCTTGCAGAGACGAATATGGATGTAGTTGCTAAGGTCGCAGAAGAAATAAATCCAGTCTTTCTCATTATTGATTCGATACAAACAATGTATTCCGAGGATTTGGATTCTGCACCCGGCAGCGTGTCACAGGTGCGCATTTGCGGGAATCTGCTGATGCGAATTGGAAAAAACGGACAACTCCCTATCTTCATTGTTGCCCATGTAACGAAAAACGGAGATTTGGCGGGACCGAAAATCGTAGAGCATTTGGTGGATTGTGTGATGCACTTTACAGGAGAGCGAAATCAGGAGCTTCGTATCCTGAGAGCTTACAAGAATCGCTTTGGAACCACGAGTGAAATTGGTGCCTTTGAGATGGGGGAGCAAGGTCTGCTTGAGATTGAAAACCTTTCAAAAAGCTTTCTGGAAGGGTTAGAGGATGGAACAGAAGGTGCGATGGCAACCGCGGTTTATGAAGGAACACGTCCATTACTGCTTGAGGTACAGGCACTGACCTCGCCGACTAATATCGGATTTGCAAGGCGTACCGCATTGGGAGTAGAATTGTCTCGCCTCAATATGATTTTGGCGGTTCTTGAACGAAAAGCCGGTATTTCATTAGTAAACCAAGATGTATATGTAAATGTGGTTGGGGGGTTAAAACCAGAAGGAACCTCTATTGATTTGGCGGTTGCGTTGGCAATTTATTCGACATTAAAGGGCTTGCCTGGTTCTGCGAAGATGTTGGCAATGGGAGAAATCGGCTTGACTGGTGATTTGCGTTCTGTGCAGAATGCAGAGAAAATAGTAAGAGAAGCTGCACGTATGGGATTTGAAAAAATAGTGCTGCCGAAAAAAAATGCAGAAAAAATAATGGATAGGCCGAAAGGAATTGAAATAATCGGCGTCACTAGCTTGAAAGAAGCGATCCAAAAATCTTATAAAATTTGATAGAGAATAAAAAAGTGTAGCGGTCCAAGAAGAATAAAAAAACTTGGAAGCTACACTTTTTAAAAAAAATTATTTTTTAATTTTTAGGTGCTTTAAGGGGAGCTGTAATGCTATTTTTTTCTCGCAGTGCGAACCAGAATTCGCTACCCTTTCCTTTTGTACTCTCCACACCAAAGCGAGCTTGATGAAGCTGAAGAATTTCTTTCACGATGGATAACCCAAGGCCTGAGCCGCCGGAAAGCGAACGAACTTGATTGCTGCTGGCTTTGTAGTAGCGATCCCAAATTTGGTTTAATTCATCTGCAGAGATACCTTGACCAAAGTCAATGACACTCAAACGAATCCAACCGTCTTCTTTTTTTAAGGCAATTACGATACGGCGTGAATCGCCTCCATAACGGATTGCATTATTTAAAAGATTGGAAATGACTTGCGTTAAACGCGTTTCATCGCCGGAGACAATATAGTTTTCCTCGCTTTGTTCGCAATCAAACTCAAACTGATATCCCTCCTGCTCTTCCCAAATCAGATACGTCTGTAGTAAGCTTGTAATTACACCTTTTAGGTCGAAGTCATGAATTTGCAGTACCTCTACACCAGACTGCATTTTAGAAATGGTAAGGAGGTCCCCAACCAGGAGATTTAAGCGGTCTGCTTCATCAATGATTACCTGCAAATGTGCATTTCTTTTTTCAGGGTTTTCCCCTGATAAATCGCGAATCATTTCCGCATAAGACTTTACCATAGTAAGTGGTGTTCGCAGGTCGTGAGATACATTTGCAATCAAATCTTTTTGAAGATTGTTCGTTTTTGCAAGCTCTTGCGAGGTGTAGGTCAGCGTATCGGCAAGCGCAATCATCTCTGAATAATGGCCGCCGTAAAAGGTAACGTTATAATTTCCCTTCGCAAGCTGCGATGCAGAATTTTTAATGTGAATAATCGGCTTTGTAATGCGTCGGGACAAAAGCAGTGAAAAAATAAATGCAAAGCTCAAAGAGAGAACTGTTACATACACTAATTGACTGGCAAGGATGTCGACTGTAGATTCGACAGGGGAAAGCGGTGCGAAAATACAGAGAAAAGTAGTTTCCTTTTTTTTGTTTGAAATCAGCTTTCCATATATCATGGTATCCTTTTTTCCGGAAGGGCTTGTCGCAGTAAACGAAACGGTATGTGTCGGACTCTGCTTCACCTGGTGCTTGATTAGATTGATGTCTTGAAGTGAGCTGTACGAGGCACGAGTAGGTGGGGAATCTGCGTAGGAAGTAAGAATGATTCCTTCCGGGAATTCCATGAAGATATACATATCATTCTTATAAGAAATCTGTGTAATTTCCTCAATCATGGCGGTAAAAGTGGGAGGCTTCGGCGCAGCGTAGTCTTTGGATATCGTATCTGCGATTTTCAAAATTTGACGTGCTTTCATATCTTGATAATAGGTTTGAAGAAAAATAATTTGCAAAAACCACAGAACAATCAAGACAAAGACTGCAAACAAACCGAAATACAGCCATAGCTTAAATTGAAGACTTTTTGTATCGATGGTTTTATAAGAACTAAAATTAAACCTCAAATTTATAACCTACCCCTCGTAATGTTACAATATGGTCACGATATTTCCCCAGATTGTTTCTCAGATTCTTGATGTGGGTATCAATTGTGCGGTCGTCTCCGAAAAAATCATAGCCCCAGATGTCACGAAGAAGCTTGTCCCGCGATAATGCAATGTTTTTGTTCTGAACTAAATAAAATAAGAGATCGTATTCCTTTGGTGTCAGTTCAATTTTTTCATCATCAATCGTTACAGTGCGTGCTGGGATATTGATTTCTAAGCCGTCAAAAGTAAGTATATCCTGCAGCGAGGTGGATGCCCGCCTGCGAGTCAGCGCAACGTTGATGCGTGCCATAAGCTCTTTCGGACTGAATGGCTTGACCACATAATCATCAATCCCTAATTCGAATCCGAATAATTTATCATACTCTTCGCCACGGGCAGAGAGCATAATGACAGGAATGTCCTTGGTTTTTTTGATTTCTTTGCAAGTGGAGAAGCCATCCAGTCGTGGCATCATAATATCCATGATGATCAGGTCAAAGTCAAACTGCTTGTTCAGTGCGACTGCTTCCATTCCATCGGCGGCCTCTTTCACTTCATACCCATTAAATTCAGCATATTCCCGGATAACCTCGCGGATTTTCTGCTCATCGTCAACAATTAAAATGTGCGGCATAACATCTCTCCTCTCCTCTTCCAATCAGTTTGCTTCACGTCGGCGTAATCCATACATTAAGGTGAAATTCCGTTGGTTTTGCAGCGTTTTTTGTGTTTTTTACTGCATTCTTTGTATTTATTATAGCATAAGTAGACTGTAGTTTTTTAAGAATAACTTACCTTTGTGAAAATCAAGTGATTTTTTAATAAAATATTTGTGTTGACACGCAAAAATCATTATGATAAAATGAAAAATTGTTTTCTTGACATGTAAGGCCTTAGTCATTTATACTATAAATAGACTGGAGGCGTTTATTATGTTTACAATCGGTGAAAAAATTGTGTATCCCATGCATGGTGCGGGTGTCATTGAAACCATTGAGGAAAAGAAAATTCTGGGAGAATCTAGAAGGTATTATATACTGAAATTGTCTTGTAGTGACATTAAAATTATGATTCCTGTGGATACTTCTGATGATATTGGTGTAAGGACCATTGTGTCAGAAGAAAAACTGATCAGTGTTTTTGAGATATTGCATAGTAATTCATCCATCATGTCTGCAAATTGGAACCGCAGATATCGTGAAAATATGGATAAATTAAAGACAGGGGAAATTGAAGAAGTGGCAGAGGTTGTCCGTGACCTTACCCGTTGCGAAAGGGATAAGAAGCTTTCAACAGGGGAGAAGAAAATGCTTATCAATGCAAATCAAATCCTGGTAAGTGAGATCATCTTAGTGAGAGATATCGATCAGGACGCGGCAACAGCAATTGTAGATGCAGCAGTTTAAGAAAAGGGACAAGAAAGGTAAAAGGGGGAGGTGAAAGCGTGTTCACTAAAATATTCAGAATTGTATTTACACTATGTGGACTATTATTTGGATACGGCGTTGCTTTATTAATTAAAGTGAGTAATCTAAGTGGTTTTTTGGGAATGAGCGCATCAGAAGAGCTCATCATGGCAGGAGGGTTCATTCTTCTGTCCGGTATTATATTTTTTAAATTGGCGCCGTTGGTCCGCCGGCACGGCGTAAAGGTCGCAAAAGGGATTGAATCCGATTTGGCAAAGGTTCCAACCAACGATATGGTTGCAGGAATTATCGGTTTAATCATCGGATTGATTCTCGCATTTTTTATAAGTCAGGTGCTATATTCTGTAGCAATTTTAAATGTTGCTTATATCAGTACGATTTTATCGGTTATCACCTATTTATTCTTGGGATACTTGGGAATGAACGTTGCGCAAAAAAAGAGCAAAGACGTTCCTGCGTACCAGTGGATGACAAATTCAAAGAAGCAAACTAAAAGCAAGAATAAAGGAAATGATGCAACACCGAAGATTTTGGATACCAGCGTTATTATTGACGGACGCATTGCAGATATTATGAAGACAGGATTCATTGAAGGAACCATTGTTATTCCGGAATTTGTGTTGGTGGAACTGCGCCACATCGCAGATTCGTCGGACAGCTTAAAGAGAAACCGCGGGCGGCGCGGTTTGGATATTCTTAACCGCATTCAAAACGATTACGGGATTGATATTTATAATACAAACTCGGAGAAAGCATTGGATGAAATTCCAGAGGTTGACGTAAAGCTTTTAAAGCTTGCACAGATTATGAACGGCAAGGTTGTTACAAATGATTTCAACTTAAATAAAGTGGCAATGATTAAGGGCGTAGAGGTTCTTAATATCAATGAACTGGCAAATACGTTAAAACCTGTCGTTCTTCCGGGGGAGGACATGCAGTTGTTTTTGGTAAAAGAGGGCAAGGAAAACAATCAAGCGGTCGCTTATCTCGATGACGGCACGATGATTGTTGTAGAAGAAGGGAAACGTTATATCGGAAAGACGATTGATGTTACAGTAACCAGCGTTTTGCAGACCTCTGCCGGACGTATGATTTTTGCAAAGCCAAAGCGATAAAAAGCAGGCGTGGGAAAGCGTTATGTATAAAGGAAAAAAAATTACAGCCATTATTGCTGCCGCCGGTTCGGGTGTTCGAATGGGCGGTGGCATGTCAAAACAGTTTCGAAAAATCAGCGGCCTGCCTGTATTGGTAAGAGCCGTTGGTGTTTTTTCAGAACATCCTTGTGTGGATGAGATTTATATTGTAACAAAAGAGGAAGAACGGGAACTTACCTTACATATGATAGAGCGGTATGGCCTGAAAAAAGTGGAAAAGGTCGTTGTGGGAGGAAAGACGCGGCAGGAATCCGTTTTTTTTGGAGTAAAGGCACTCAAAGATACAGATTTTGTTTTAGTGCATGATGCAGCGCGTCCGTTTGTATCCTCCGAGCTTATTTTACGAACGATAGAAGCCCTAGCGGATAACGCTGCTGTTTCGGCGGCAGTGCCTGTCAAGGATACCATTAAGGTGCGCACCGGTGATTTTTTCACGGCGACACCCGACAGGGAATCGCTTTACAGCGTGCAGACGCCCCAGGGGTTTCATTTTCGCGTATTGAAGAAAGCGCATGAAAAAGCAGCGGAAGAAAATTTTTGCGGAACGGATGATACAATGCTGGCAGAAAGAGCCGGACAGAAGGTTTGCTTTGTGCAGGGCGATTACAATAATATAAAAGTAACGACGTTCGAAGATTTTATCATCGGGGAAGCGATTGCGGAGAAATTGCAGAAGAAAGAAGAGGATAGGGTTTTGGGAGAGGCAGAGCAAGTAAATAAAATTCGAATTGGAACGGGCTTCGATGTTCATAAATTTGCGGAAGAAAGAAAGCTTATTTTAGGCGGAATTGAGATTCCTTTTGACAGAGGGCTTTTAGGGCATTCAGATGCAGATGTCTTGCTCCATGCGATTATGGATGCGCTGCTCGGAGCAGGCGGACTTGGTGATATTGGCACGCATTTTCCGGATTCTGAGCCGGAGTATTGTGGTATCTCGAGCCTCTATTTACTGGAAAAAGTGAGCTTGATTTTGAAAGAAGAGGACTACGCCATCGGGAATATCGATGCGACAGTCATTGCTCAAGAACCGAAAATTGCACCGTATCTACATGAAATGAGACAAAAAATAGCCTCAACATTGCAAATTCCACTGGATTGCATTAATATAAAAGGGACTACGACAGAACAACTAGGGTTTTGCGGCCGTGGAGAAGGGATCGCAGCACAGGCCTCAGCTGTTCTTTACCGGAAGGAAACGAAGGAAATATAAAACAGAAAGATAGAAGGAGAATTTTTATATGAGACTTTCAAAAATGTACTTAAAAACGCTGAGAGAAGTACCCTCTGAGGCAGAGATTCCGAGCCATATTCTCTTGCTTCGTGCAGGCATGATCCGTAAGCTGGTTTCGGGAGTATACGGGTTTATGCCGCTGGGATATCGCTCCCTTCGAAAGATTGAACAAATTGTGCGTGAAGAAATGGACAACAAAGGAGCACAGGAAATATTAATGTCTGCCATTCAGCCCTCTGAGCTTTGGGAAGAGTCCGGAAGATGGGCTGCATTTGGACCGGAAATGTTTCGCCTGAAAGACCGGAATGAAAGACAGTTCTGTCTGGGACCGACACATGAAGAAATTTTTACAGACATTGTGCGCAGTGAAGTCAGCTCTTACCGCCAGCTGCCGCTGAATCTGTATCAGATTCAGACAAAATACAGAGACGAGAAAAGACCTCGGTTTGGCTTGATGCGAAGCCGTGAATTTATTATGAAAGATGCCTATTCCTTTGACCGTGACTGGGAAGGCTTGGATAAGAGCTACGAAGAAATGTACGATGCATATACGAGAATTTTTACACGATGTGGATTGACGTTTCGTGCAGTTGAAGCGGATACAGGAGCCATGGGTGGAAGCAATTCGCATGAATTTTGCGCATTGTCAGAGGTCGGAGAAAGCGAGATTGCCTATTGCGAGGAATGTCAGATGGCAGCTACAACAGAGCGTGCCTCTTGCATCGATGAAAAAGCGCCGCAGGAGGACGAACTTCTGCTTGAAGAGGTATTGACTCCGGGAACGAAAACCATCGCGGAGGTCGCCGAATTTTTAAACCTGCCTGAGAAAAAGACGATGAAAGCACTCTTGTTTCGTGTGCATAATCAGAATTACAAATATGTGGCAGCGTTCATTCGCGGAGATCGTGAGCTGAATATGACAAAGCTGATTAATGCGTTGAAACTTGCAGAGCATGAGATTGAATTTGCAGAGGAAAGCGAAATGCATGAAGAAACGGGATGCGTAGGTGGGTTTACTGGACCTGTTGGACTGCACGATTGTCTGATTGCAGTGGATACAGAATTAGTAGAAGCCAAAAACCTGTGTGCCGGTGCTTGCAAAGAGAACTATCACCTGAAAAATGTAAACTATGGAAGAGATTATAAGGGCGACCTTGTGACTGATTTGAAGCTGTTGAAAGCAGGAGAACCTTGTCCGGTGTGTAAAGCGCCTGTCAAGATTGCAAGAGGAATTGAGGTTGGGCAGGTATTTAAGCTCGGCACAAAATACAGTGAAGCAATGCATGCTTATTATAAAGATGAAGCGATGCAGGATCAGGTTATGGTTATGGGCTGCTATGGAGTCGGCGTGTCGCGTACACTTGCTGCCATTGTTGAGCAGCACCATGATGAAAACGGAATCATTTGGCCGATGGCAGTGGCGCCTTATCACGTCGTGGTTACAGTTGTAAATATTGCAGATGAAGAGCAGATGCGTCTTGCGGAGGAAATTTATGAAGAGCTGCAAAGAGCCGGCGTTGAGGTCTTGTTAGATGATAGGAAAGAACGGCCTGGTGTAAAATTTAAGGATGCCGATTTATTGGGCATACCGGTGCGTATGACAGTGGGGAAAAAGGCATCAGACCGAGTTGTAGAATTCAAATTGCGTGAAACAAAGGATTCTGTGGATATGAATGCAACGGAAGCGGTAGAGCAGACCGTCGTATTGGTAAATCGGCAAAAGTAGCTTAAAAAGGAGGGGGAATTATGTGGACTGGAGGCGTAAGAGTTGTCATTTTAGATGAGCACCGGCGCATTCTAATGGTAAAACAGCATCATGAAGGAAAAGATATCTGGATGGTGCCTGGCGGTGGCATTGAGGATGGAGAAAATGCAGAGCAGGCAGCGGTGCGTGAGGTAAAGGAAGAAACCGGACTTGACGTTGAGGTTGTGAAACTGCTTTGGCATGTGGAAGAGGTTTCCGAGACCAGAGGACAACGGTTTGTGAACTTCTTTCTTGCAAATAAAATCGGCGGTGAATTACTGCTCGGCGCAGATCCGGAGTTTGACACAGAACATCAGGTTTTGCGTGATGTACAATTCCTTACACAAAAAGAAGTGCTCTCATTAGAGCATGTTTACCCGGACTACCTCAGGGATGAGCTTTGGTATGCGATAGGAAGATACATTGATTGTGATGTATTATCGAATTCCGTGCATAAACTAATGTTAGATCATTTTGATGGGAAAGAAAATGGTTATAATCCCTTCAAAATAAGAAAATAATAAGTATAGATGCAAAGAAAAGGAGATTTTTGTATGAAAAAAATTGTGACCATTGAAATGGAAAACGGCGATGTGATGAAAGCGGAACTTTATCCGGAGATTGCACCAAAGACAGTAGAAAATTTTGTTGCACTGGTTGAAAAGAACTTTTATGACGGGACTATTTTTCACAGAGTCATTCCGGGCTTTATGATTCAGGGCGGAGATCCGACTGGTACAGGAATGGGTGGCCCGGGACATACAATCGAAGGCGAATTTGCAGCAAATGGATTTAAAAACGATTTAAAACATACGGCAGGCGTATTGTCGATGGCAAGAGCAATGGATCCAAATTCGGCAGGCTCACAGTTCTTTCTTATGGTGGAGGATGCTCCACATCTTGATGGGCAGTATGCTGCGTTTGGTAAACTGATTGAAGGCTTAGAAGTGGCAAGAAAGATTGTAGCTGTAAAGAGAGATGCGATGGATAAACCGAAGACAGAGCAAAAAATGAAATCTGTTACGGTTGAAGAAATCGAAGAATAGAGAAAAAAAGTAAGTGGCTTTCTGAGAAAAAGAGAGCCCTTACTTTTTTTGTTAAACGATTAACTCCTATAGTCTCTTTTTATTCTTTCGTGAACCTATTTTGGTGATGTGAAGAGTATATGGACGACTTTAGGTGGGAACTGAAAGGACGAAAAAAAAAACAAACGCATTCTCGTGGAACTAAAATTGGAAGAAAACGGGCAGCTTATTTTCGATAAAAAAATCAATTTTATGGAAAAAGCGTTTGATGCGATTGAAGATGTGCTGACGAAAACGGAGAAAAGCACTCTTAAGGAATAAATAAATTGCGGACGTACCACGCATATTAAATTTGTAAATTTTTCTCTTTTTATGTTGAAAAGGTGAAAAATTATGAAATAACGCTGAGACACTTGACTTTTCTGTAACATTCTTGTAACATTTAAATGTACTTTTTCGTACGGTACATACATAAGAATAAATAGGAGAAACTACTAAAAGATACTATGATTATTTTATAAAAGTTTAATACGAATCCGAAAGCAAGGAGGTATAAAAATCAACACGATAGATTTGCACAAAGGAGAGTAAGATGAACTTAAAAGATAATTTTGATAAAGAAGAGATCAAAAAAATATTTCAGCGAATAAAGGACAAGGTCCTCTCAACAAAAGATAAGATATTAATTTTAACAAAAGATAAAATATCGCTTCCTCCGCACCAGAGAAAAAGTATTGTGATTGCAGGAGCCGTTATAGTTGGTATTGCAGGCGTGTCATTTGCCGCAGTAAAATTAACTGCACCGGATGCCTATATGGTGGCAGTGAACGATGTGCCATTTGCCTACGTTGAAAATGCCGAAGTGGTCGACGAGGTGATTGCAGATATAAAAACACAAATGAGTGAATCAAAAGGTGTAGAAAAAATCTTATTTGATGATTCCGCACTGGAATGCACCTCTGTAAGAAACTTGAAAAAGGGTGCGGCTGTTTTATCAGAAGCTCAGTTGAAAGAAAAACTATTGCTTACAAAGCTGTTTTCAGCGGATGCCTATGGTATTTTCGTAAATGACCAAAGGATTGTTGCATTGGCGACGGAAGACAACGCGAAAAAGGTGCTAAATTCAGTGATTGAAAAGTACCAGACAGCAGGTTCGCAGATTGTAAGTACAGTTTATAAAGAAAACGTAGAAATTACGCAGGAAAAAATTCCTGTTAAAGACATAAAGAGCCTTGATGAGGGAGTAAACCTACTCCTGACTGGGAACGCAGAGCCAAAATCATATGTGGTACAGCAGGGTGATACCGTATGGGATATTGCAAAAGGAAACAATATGACCGCGGAGCAGCTTCAGCAGTTGAATCCGGGCTTCGATGCAAATAAAATTAAAATCGGACAAACTCTGAATTTAGTGGAAATGCATCCCTATATTACGATTGTTACAAAAGAACATGTGACAACGGCAGAAAACATTGATTTTGATACTGTATTTGAGAACACGAATACTCTGTATAAGGGTGAAGTCAAGGTAAAGACGGCTGGTGTTTATGGTAAAAAGGAAACCGTTACAGAGCTTACGAAAGAAAATGGAATGCAAATTTCAGCAGTGGACATGGGAACGACCGTAGTATCGGAACCGCAGGCGCAGGTTGCTTATAAAGGCACGAGAGCACTATCCACCTTCGTGGGATCAGGAAGTCTTCTAAGACCGGTACCTCTGAACGTATCCTCGCCATTCGGCGCATCTAGAGGTGGTTCAAGACATACAGGAGTCGACCTCAGAAATCCGAAAGGTACACCAATTTATGCCGCCGACGATGGTGTTGTGACCTTTGCTGCTTATTCAGGCAGCTACGGTAACATCGTAAGAGTCTCTCATGGAAATGGCATTGAGACATGGTATGCGCATTGTGATACGATTCAGACGTCAGTCGGGAGTCGTGTGAGCAAAGGACAGCAGATTGCGACAGTGGGAATCAGCGGACGAGCAACTGGATACCACCTGCACTTTGAGGTTCGAAAGAACGGAATACCGCAGAATCCTTTGAGTTATTTATAAGAAGTTACGGATTTGAAATATAAGGTAGAAACCTTTTGATAATCAATCGAATATGATATATAATTTTAGAGCGAGTTTGTAATACTCGCTCTAAATTGTTTCAAGAATGAAATCTGTGGTATAAATATTACCATGCGATTTTTGGCATAATAGGAAGCGAGCTTCTTAAAATGCCTTATATATGGATGGAGGCAAATATGGCTTTTTTTAGTGAAGTGAGAGAAGACATTCATGCGGTTTTAAATCGAGACCCTGCGGCAAGAAACAGTTTCGAAGTACTGTTGTGTTATCCGGGTGTTTGGGCATTGATTTTACATAAACCTGCACATTGGATGTACCATCATCATTTAAAGCTGCTTGCGAGAATACTGTCACAGCTTGCACGTTTTCTTACAGGGATTGAGATACACCCTGGCGCGAAAATCGGACGTCGATGTTTCATAGACCACGGTATGGCCGTAGTGATTGGAGAAACGGCAGAGGTGGGAAATGACGTTACCATTTACCAAGCGGTTACACTGGGCGGAACGGGGAAAGATACAGGGAAACGCCATCCGACAATCGGCAACAATGTCATGATTAGCTCAGGGGCAAAGGTACTTGGCCCGTTTACAGTAGGTGACAATTCTAAGATTGGAGCGGGAGCGGTCGTGCTTGCAGCAGTCCCCCCCGATTGTACCGTCGTAGGAGTTCCCGGAAAGATTGTAAAACGCGGTACGCAAAGGGCAGAGGACTTAAATCAAGTGGATTTGCCAGATCCGATTGCAGTTGAACTGGAATGTCTAAGGAGAAGGATTGTCATATTGGAAAACAAATTGCGTGAGACGGAAAAAGAAAAGATAAGAGAAGTCTGCAACAGCGAGGAGGAAATAAAATGAGAATTTACAATACCTTAACACGGAGAAAAGAAGAATTTGTACCGATTGATGAAAATGAGGTCAAAATTTATGTATGCGGACCGACGGTATATAATTATTTTCACATCGGAAACGCACGCCCTTTCGTCGTATTTGATACATTGAGAAACTACCTTCAATATCGTGGGAAAAATGTGAAATTTGTACAAAACTTTACAGATGTCGATGATAAGATTATTAATAAGGCGAGAGAAGAAGGCGTTGCTGCAAGTGAGATTAGCGAAAAATATGTAGAGGAATATTATAAAGATGCAGCCGCTTTGAACGTAACAAAAGCAAGTGTCCACCCCAAAGTAACGGAAAATATGAATGAAATCATTTCTTTTGTTCAGGGATTGGTAAGTAAAGGCTATGCTTATGAAATCGATGGCGACGTGTATTACAGCACACGGAAATTCGAAGAATACGGGAAACTTTCGAAACAAAATATTGAAGATTTAGAATCCGGAGCTCGTATTGAAGTCGGTGAGAAAAAACAAGACCCACTGGATTTCGCTTTGTGGAAAGCTCGCAAAACAGAGGATGAAATTGCGTGGGAATCTCCATGGGGAATGGGACGGCCGGGTTGGCATATTGAATGCTCCGTTATGTCTACAAAATATTTGGGAGAGACGATTGACATTCATGCGGGAGGCCAGGATCTTACCTTTCCACACCATGAAAATGAAATTGCGCAAACCGAAGCACAAACGGGAAAGCCGTTTGCAAACTACTGGATGCATAATGGATATATTACGATTGACAATGAAAAAATGTCCAAATCGAAAGGGAATTTTTTCACAGTAAGAGATATATTAAAGGATTATGATGGAGAAGTCATGCGCTTCTTTCTTCTTTCCGGACACTATCGCAGCCCGATTAACTTCAGCAAGGATTTGATGGAGCAGGCAAAAAATAGCTTGGCTCGTATGCAAAATGCAAAGCTGCATTTACAGCACCTAATCCAGACTGAAGACGGTGAGCTGTCAGAGAGTGAAGCTGGACAGTTTAAGGAGCTGGAAAAGTATCGCCAAAAATTTACGGATGCGATGGAGGATGATTTAAATACAGCGGATGCAATCAGTGCGGTATTTGAGTTGATCAGGGATGTAAATACGGCAACGAAAGAACATGTATCTAAGGAATTTGCAACAAAGTGCCTTGCCCTTTTAGATGAGCTAACGACTGTTTTGGGGCTGCTTCGAAAGGATTCTCATGAGGAAAGCCTGGATGAAGAACTTCAAACACTAATTGAAGAGAGACAGGAAGCGCGAAAGACGAAAAATTTTGCGCGTGCAGATGAAATTCGTGACTTGCTGAAAGCAAAAGGCATTACGCTGAAGGATACACCGCAAGGCGTGCAGATAGTTCGTGAAGACTGCTAATCTGGTCTGCTAGGTTGAAAATGAAGACATCTAAATAAAAGATAAATGAATTGAGGGAGCCGAACCCGCTTCTTTATCCAAAGAAGTGGATTGATTTCAAATACGAAGAATCAATTCTTTGAAAGGGAAAGAAGGAGGCTGGCAGCTTGTTGAAGGATGAGGATAAAAAGAAAGTCAGAGAACAAATAGACACCTTGTTTTTTTCCGATGGCGGACAACGAGAATTAGATCTTTTGATAGAAACCCTGAGTAAGCTTCGACCGAATTATGTGGATTTTAAAGAAGTGTGTGAAAACCTCTATGATGGAATCCATATTACAGATGGCGAAGGGAAAATTCTATTTATAAACAAAGCCTATACCCGAACCACTGGTATATACCCTGAGGAAATTATAGGGAAAAGAGTTCCGGAGATAGAGCAGCAGGGAGATTTGTATAAAGGTTCTGTTACAGGGGCTGTTTTAGAGCAAAAAGAACGTGTCAATTCAGTCGCTAAAATTATTAAAGTGAATAAAGAAGTATTGGTCACAGGAACTCCTGTTTTTGATAAGGACGGGAAAATCAAACTGGTCGTGACAAACACCCGTGACTTTCCGGAGCTGAAAGAGTTAGAACAGCGACTTGTTGTGCTTTCCGAGGAACGAAAGAAGAAAAATGAAGAGCTGGTCTATCTTCGCCAGCAACAAACCGGAACGAAGCCTCTCCTATATTCCAGCGAAGCCATGAAATCGGTCATTGAAACAATCAAAACCGTTGCAGAGACAGACGTAACCGTATTAATTACGGGTGAAACAGGAACTGGAAAAGAGCTGGTAGCAAACGAGCTGTATCAAAACAGTAACCGGAAGGATAAGCCATTCATAAAAGTGAATTGTGCGGCGATACCGTCTGAGTTGCTGGAATCCGAGCTATTTGGCTATGAGGCGGGTGCGTTTACGGGGGCGAAGCGCAATGGAAAAGTCGGAATGTTTGAGCTGGCAAACTCCGGAGTCATTTTGCTTGACGAAATAGGCGATATGCCGCTTTCGTTACAGGCTAAGCTGCTGCGCGTTCTGCAGCAGAAAGAACTTGTGAAAATCGGCGGCAATCATACGATTCGTCTTGACATCAGGGTGATTGCGTCTACAAATAAAAACCTCTTAGAAGAAATCAAGAACAAGCGATTTCGAGAAGATTTATATTATCGGCTGAATGTAGTGCCGATTAGCTTAAAGCCATTGAGAGAAAGACAGGAAGAAATTCCTTATTTAGCAGAGAAATTTTGCCAGAAATTTAATAAAAAGTACAATAAAACCATCTCAATCAGTGAGGAAGGAATGAATGCTCTGACAAGGTATTCTTGGCCCGGTAATGTGAGAGAATTAGAGAATGTACTTGAGAGACTGGTTGTAACCAGTCATGGTAAGAATATAACAAGCCACAGCATTTTTGTGGCTTTGAGCCCGGAAGCCTTATCGTCCTATAAAGAGATTGAAAGTAAGAGTACACTTAAGAATATGGTGAGTGTATATGAACACAGTATAATAATCCGAGCGTTAAAAGAAGAAGGCTCGCTTCGTCGTGCGGCAAAGATGTTAGGAGTAGATCATTCCACTCTAATTAAAAAGCTGCAGCGATACGATCAAGGGTTCCAGTGAAAAAATTCACCACGCGGTGAAAAAAATCACCTTAAGATTGGACGAGGTTTTTATACAAATTGTGTGACTTTTGAATTAAATATTTGTTGATATTCTCCAAATCATTGTCATTTGATTTGATTTGTTTCAAAGCATAAGGTGAAAAAATTCACCTTATGCTTTTTTTTATTTTCCCCCCCTTTTTTGCAAAATGGGTAAGAAAGCCATCTATTTCAATCTTTACACCCCGCCATCTATTAAAAAGTCAATTGGCACACTTTTTGCTTTTAAAGAAAGGTGACCAAATATTAAAAGTAGATAAGGAGTGTTCACATGAAAAAAACAATTATAACTGTAGCAACAACCGGCGCTTGGCCTAAGAAAAAAAATAATCCTAATGTGCCTTTGACACCGGCAGAAATTGCAGCGGATGTTTATGCCTGTTGGAAAGCCGGAGCTGCTATGGCTCATTTGCACATGAGAGATGACGAAGGAAACGGAACGATGTCCACAGAAAAATTCAGCGAAACGGTAAAACTGATTCGGGAAAATTACCCCGACTGTGACATTATATTAAATCTTACAACCTCCGGTGATTTAAACGCAACGGATGAAACACGACAGGCACACCTGAAGGCTTTGCATCCCGATATGGCATCCTACGACTGTGGTTCAATGAACTGGATGCATTCTGGATTATTCATCAATCATCCCAAATTTTTAGAAGAGCTAGGTGCGACAATGCAGGATTTGGGAGTTAAGCCTGAAATTGAATGCTTTGATCCCGGAATGATTGCGAATGCGGCGTATTACCTGAAAAAGGGCGTTTTGAAAGCACCTCTGCACTTTCAGTTTTGTATGGGATGCGCCAATGGAATCCCCGGAAATGTAAAGAATCTGCTGTTTATGAAGGAAGCGATGGAAACGATGTGCCCTGGTTCAACGTGGAGCTGCTTTGGAGTAGGCCATTCGGCAATGGAAGTCCTGTATGCGGGAGTTGCTTTAGGCGGACACGTTCGAGTAGGAATGGAAGACAATGTAATGTATTCCAGCGATAAGTTGGCAGACAGCAATGTACAATTTGTTGAGAGAGCAGCTCGTATTATCCGTGAATTTGGAAACGAGGTTGCATCACCGGCGGAAGCCCGTGAAATTCTCGGCTTGAAAAGATAATTGCAAAGCGCCGCTTGTCTTTTCAGAAAGGAAAAACTATGAAAAAAATAAAATACATTCTGATTTGCGGGGCAGGTATGATGGGGAAAAACATCGCTTTTGTCATGGCTGCAAACCCAAATTATGAAATTGGTGTTTATGATTTATATGATGCAAATGTAAAGGAAGGGATACGGCAGAATGTACAATCGCTGATTGAGCAAAATGCTGTATCGAAAGAAGAACTGGAAAACCGTCTCAGCCGCATTTCTTTTACGACAGACTTGGACAGTGCATTGGTGACGCGTGCAGACCTGATTATAGAAGCCGTTTTTGAGGATATGCAGATAAAACGTGAAATGTTTTCCAAGCTGGAAGCGCGCTGTCGGAAAAATGCAATATTCTGCACCAATTCGTCGGTAATGAGTCCCAGTGAAATCTCTGCGGAATTAAAATACAGAGAACGCTTTGTAAGCACACATTTTTGGAATCCCGCACATTTGATTCCGTTAGTTGAGGTTGTAAAATCGGATGCGTCAAGTGCTGACGTGGCGCAAACGGTTATGGAGGTACTGCAATCAGTTGGAAAAGAGCCGGTATTGTGTCGGAAAGATGTCCCGGGCTTTATCGCAAACCGCATGCAACATGCGTTGTGGCGGGAAGCAATCTCCATCGTAGAAAACGGGATTGCAGATGCACAAACCGTGGATAAGGCAGTCAAATATTCATTTGGAATGCGCTTGCCTCAATTGGGACCGCTTGAAAATATTGATATGGTAGGCACTGATTTGACTTATAATATTCATGAATATATCTTTGAAGATTTAGAGGATACACATATGCCGTTGCCTATATTGAAAAAATTGTGTGCAGAAGGAAAGCTTGGATTCAAATCAGGAGAAGGCTTTCAAAAATGGACCAATGATGAAATTGAAAAATCAAAATCAGATTTAAATGAATACCTCGTAAATATGCTCTATAGAAAATAATACTCGTATATTTGTAGAGTGATCAAAAAGTGTATTAAAAGAAAGGAAGACGTCTAAATGTCAAATACTACTAATTCAGCCCTTCCAAAGGGCACTCTTTTATGGCAAATGAGTAAAAAATTCCAGTTTGCGGCAGAAAAGATTATTCCCGATTCCTTTGTTTTTTGTTTAATCCTTACGTTCATCGTATTTGTTGGGTCTCTTGCGGTAGGCGCAGGCCCTCTTGAGTTAGTAAATGCATGGTCTGACGGACTGTGGACACAATCTACATTTGCATTTCAAATGAGCTTGATGGTTGTTGTTTGTGCGACTTGTGCGAAGTCAGCACAGGTAAATCGACTGCTGACTAAGCTGGCCGACATCGTACATACGCCAACGGGAGCAATGATTCTTCTGATGCTGTTTGGCTATGGTTCCAGCTTTGTAAATTGGGCATTTTGTACAATCGTTACACCAATCCTTGCAATGCAGCTTTCCAAACGCATCAAAGGGCTTCATTTTCCAATGATGATTGCAGCAGGATATTCTTGCATGATCTTAGGACAGTGTATGGGACCTTCTGCATCCCTATATGCTTTACTTGCGACTCCAGGACACTTTCTGGAAAGTGAAATGGGAGTACTTACACAGGCGCAGACAACCTATAACCCGATGAATGTAATTCTGTGGATTATCTTGGCTGTTTCCTTCATGGT
This sequence comes from uncultured Anaerovorax sp., assembly GCA_963521065.1. Taxonomy (GTDB): domain Bacteria; phylum Bacillota; class Clostridia; order Peptostreptococcales; family Anaerovoracaceae; genus IOR16. The sequence goes on from CAUQTI010000001.1 coordinate 84,319, forward strand.
TATCGCAATCTTTACACGTCCGCCAAAGCATGAGACGGTAGAATTTGAAAGTGCATTAGACAATGTTTCGCCTGATTATAATGTAAGCGAGCGCGTTACTCCAGCGGATAAAATGAATGGAAGCCGCGTCGTTATGTGGCTGATTGGGGTAGCTGGTCTTGTGGCCATCATCTATAGCTTTATAAGCAAAGGTTTCCTCGGTTCCTTGTCCGTAAATTTCATCATATTTTTATTTATCATTATTAATTGCTTCTTATATAATTCACCGCGGGCTTTTGTTGAAGCACATAAAGACAATATGAAGCTCTCCTGTGAAGTTATGATTCAGTTCCCGTTCTATGGAGGAATCATGGGGCTGATGAACTGTGGGCTGGGTCAGGTTATCGTAACTGCGATTGTTTCTGTTGCCAGTGCGCAGACGATGCCGCTATTTTCCTTCCTGTCCGCATCCGTTGTTAATTTGTTTATTCCATCACAAGGTGGACAGTGGATTGTTCAGGGGCCGTTGATTGTTGATGCAGTGCAACAGACTGGTGCAAGCATGGTGGACTGTGTAAATGCGTTTGTGCTCGGTGATGAAGCGACCAATTTGCTTCAGCCTCTTTATGTAATCCCAGCATTATCCGTGGTTGGAATGAAGCTAAAGGATGTATGGGGATTTATGGCTTTCATTTGGGTTTTCTGGACGATTATTACCTGCCTGGGATTATATTTTATCCCAATGTTTGTTTAGGATTGACTTTTAAACAGGACATAAAGTTTCGATTCGTTGCAAACAGAACTGCATTGCAACTCGCATGTACCGTACTCCCCAAAGCAAATTCTTGCTTTGGGGAGTTTTTTTATGGATTATCCTGTCTTCGCCCTTTTATGTAAGCTAGAAAACAGAGGTGGCCTTTCTGCGTTTGTTTATGGAGGCAACGGAGCGGATACAGCTTGACAATAGTATATTTATTCGATACAATTTACCATGTATTAATTAATAAGAATAGAAGGACTCACTAAACCGAGGACATCGAAGGAGGACTACTTTGAAAAACGTAAAAACAATTGCAAAACCTACATTAAAAACATCTGCTTGCCAGGGCGGCTGTGGTGAATGTCAGACATCTTGCCAGTCTGCTTGCAAAACTTCTTGTACTGTTGCAAATCAGGAATGCGAAAATACCAGACGCAGATAGTTGAATTTTAAGTTAAAAAAACAGCAGTTGTGCTGTTTTTTTTATCTGTTAGGGGAGAACTGCTGCTTGGCAGGTAAAATGAAGTACAAAGTAAATCACCTTCGTTGTTAAAACGAGGGAATGAATAAAAGAAGACGGATTGCTTCATTTAATGAACCATAATAAGCCGTTTGATAGAATAAAAAAGGATAAATAATTTATAAACAATGGGAGGGTGTCTGTGGTACATCAATATAAATTTAAAGACCAAAATATAGTTTTAGATGTCAACAGTGGTGCGATTCATCTGGTAAGTGACAGCATCTATGATATAGTAGAGCTCTATAAAGAGAAACGAAAAGAAGAAATTTTTTCACTTCTTTCAGGGAAATATGAGGCGGAAGAATTAGAAAATGCGTATTCGGATATTCAAGAGCTGGAAAAAGAGAATATGCTTTTTTCAGATGATTCTCAGATTACAAATGAAATGTTGGAAGGACGTGGTTCTGTCATAAAAGCAATGTGTCTGCATGTCGCACACGATTGCAACCTGCGCTGTAAATACTGTTTTGCGGATAAAGGCGCTTACGTCGGGGAACGTGCTCTGATGTCCTTGGAAACAGGGAAAAAGGCGATTGATTTTCTGCTGAGCCAGTCGGGAAGTCGGAGAAATTTAGAGATTGATTTCTTTGGCGGTGAGCCATTAATGAACTTTGAAGTAGTGAAGGAATTGGTGCGCTACGGGAGAGAAGCGGAAAAACCTCTCAACAAGAATATTCGATTTACCATTACGACAAACGGTGTTTTGCTGGATGAGGCAAAAATGGATTTTATAAACGAAGAGATGTCTAATGTCATTTTGAGTATCGACGGAAGAAAAGAAGTAAACGATGAAATGCGCCAGACGATAAGCGGGCGAGGCAGCTATGACGTCATTATGGACAACTATCTGCGTTTTGTGGAGAAGCGAAAAGGCTTATATTATGTGAGAGGCACCTTTACGGCTAAAAACCTTGATTTTGCTGCAGATGTAAAGCATCTGGTTGATTTAGGCTTTAAAAATGTATCCGTGGAGCCGGTAGTCACTGACCCAGCCTTAGATTATGCGCTTCACGAAAGTGATACGGATACAATAAAGAAAGAATATGACTGCCTGACCGACATGTTTTTGGAATACGAGGAGCAGGGGAAAGAATTTTCCTTTTTTCATTTCAACTTAGATTTAAACCAGGGACCGTGTGTTTACAAAAGGGTAGCTGGCTGCGGAGCCGGAACGGAATACGTTGCCGTATCGCCGGAAGGGGACATTTACCCATGTCACCAATTTGTAGGAAATGAAGAATTTAAGCTTGGAAATGTAAAAGAGACGGAGTTTAAAAATACACTTTTTGATTCTTTCAATAAGGCGCATATTTATAATAAGGAAGCTTGCAGGGAATGCTGGGCAAAGTTTTATTGCAGCGGGGGATGTCATGCAAATGCATACCATAATAACGGGAACCTTTTAGAGCCGTATGCACTCGGATGCGAGCTGGAGAAAAAACGCTTGGAATGTGCAATCGGGATTAAAGCGGTAGAAGCGTGTGCGGAATAACCTTCATACAGTAGAAACAGGAGGAAGAGATTGCGGATTTTAGTAGTAAGTGATACGCATGGCTATGTACAGCAGGCCATTGAGATTTACCGCAGGCAGCATGAGGAAAAGCCGATTGACTGCATTGTTCATCTGGGTGATTTGATTTCAGATGCGAGAGCCTTAAGAACAAGGCTTGGCGTGGAAGTGATTGCCGTGAAGGGCAATATGGACGGAAGCCATTCAGAAGAAGATTATGAAATTCTTACAACGGAGTATGGAAAGCTCTTGCTTTGCCATGGGCATATGCAGAACGTGAAATATAGCACACAGAATTTATTGTATCGGGCGGAAGAACTTGGATGTAAGGCTGCACTTTACGGGCATACGCACATGCCTTCCTTTATTGACGCAAATGGAATCTATCTTTTGAATCCTGGGAGTTTGTCCCTTCCGAAAGGTGGAAATCCTGGTTCTTACGCTATGCTGGAGACGAGCGCGGATGAATTTCGAGCATCAATTCTGTTTGAATTACCAAAGAAGCCGAAGGTTTCTGGAGGCTACCTGCGGGATTTGCTGAATAATAGCGACCGTGCATAAACGTTAGAGATAGAGAAATTTACAGTGCAGAGGAGAACGGCGCAAAACGTCGTGGATGGGAAACTAGATGGAAAAAGCAGATCAAACAGCGTACATGAATACAACGGTGCTTGCCTATATGGGAGATGCTGTCTATGAGGTTTTTGTTCGTGAACATGTAATTGCAAGCGGACAAATCCATGCAGATAAGCTGCACCATTCGGCAGTCCGGTATGTAAAAGCGGAGGCGCAGGCAAACGCATTAAAACAGATGCTTGAAAAATTATCAGAAACGGAATTGGCTCTGGTAAAACGCGCAAGAAATAAAAAAATAACTTCGAAACCTAAAAATGCAGAGCCTGTTGTATACAAATGGGCCACGGCGTTTGAAGCGTTGGTTGGATATCTGCATCTGAGCGGACAAATCCAGCGAAGAGATGAGATTATGGAAGAAACCGTCTTTCTGATTGAAAAGTCTTGAGGTGATCTTATGAAGCGGATTGCAGTTGTTGCGATGGAAAAGGAATACGCAAAATATCTGAAAGATAACTTGGAGTTGTATTTATCAAAGTATGCAAAGTTTTACAGCTATTCCCTTTCTGAAATAGAAGAGATGGAGTTTATCGAAGAGGAATTTGTTGTGATTTCAACCTTCACTATTTTTCAGGGAGTAAAACATAAGATGACGAAACAGTCAGAGTTGATTGTAGTCAATGTAACGCTGCGTCGTGAAAAAATTAAAAGCCTTTACTCTTTACCGATGGGAACGCGCGCGCTTCTTGTAAATTTCGACTATCGCACCTGTGTGCAGACAATTACGAACCTGTATGGGGCAGGGCTGCATAATTTAGAATTGGTTCCCTATTTTGGAGAAGGCGCTTGTGATCCTGCGATTCGCCTTGCAATCACGCCGAACGAAACCAGGCTCGTTCCGAAAGAGATTGAAGAAATCATAGACATCGGTGAGAGCATCATTGATTTTAATTGCTTATACCATATTGCAGAGCGCTTAGGTGTTTCGGAAGTGTTTGCTGCTACAGAAGGGCTGCGGGCGAAAAAGATTGGATATTTCTCTGCATTTGGAATGGAACGCTTGCTTGGAGAAAACGAGAGCTTGACGGAAAGAGTAGATACCCTGATAAAGCTAATGAAGCAGGGAATTATCTTAACAGATATCGTGGGGAACATCTATACCTGCAATGAAAAAGCGGAACGACTTTTAAAAAGCCGTTCAGAGCTGCTGGTTGGCTTTAATATTTCAGAACTGCTGCCGGAGATTAAAATACAAAACTATTTGAAGCAAAGAAAAGAAGCCAGAGACGAATTGATTTGCATCGACGGAATTAACCTGATTGTTTCTGTCGTCCAAATTATAATTGCGGGAGAAATCAGGGGAAACATCATAACGCTGGACGATTTTGAGGAAGTGGAAGAAAAGCAGCATGGTATTCGGACACGCATGAGTGCGTTTGGACACAAAGCGAGATACGGCTTTTCGGATATTATAGGAGAATCGGACGAAATAAAAAAGACAATTCAGATTGCCAGGCGTATGGCAAAATCGGATTCTTCTATTATGATTGTCGGAGAAAGCGGAACCGGAAAAGAAATTTTCGCGCAGAGTATTCATAATGAGTCTTTGAGAAGTGCATACAATTTTGTGGCTGTAAATTGTGCGGCAATCCCAGAAAACCTTTTGGAGAGTGAGATGTTCGGGTATGCGGAGGGTGCCTTTACAGGTGCAAAAAAGGGCGGAACGGTAGGGTACTTTGAGCTGGCACATAAAGGGACAATCTTTTTAGATGAAATCGGAGAAATGCCGCTGAACCTTCAATCTAAATTATTAAGAGTAATCGAAGAACGCCAAATCACAAAGGTCGGCTCTAATAAACAATTCTATGTCGATGTGCGAATTATCTGTGCGACAAACAAAAACTTATTCGAACTGGTGGAGAAGGGGAAATTCCGCGAAGATTTGTATTACAGATTAAATGTATTGCCTCTGCGTCTTCCGGCTCTGAGAGAAAGGAAGTCGGATATTTATCTGATTTTGCTTCATTTTATGAAACAGAGTGGGAGCTCGCTTTCTTTTACAGAGGAGGCGAAGGAATGCTTGCTTCAGTATCGATGGCGCGGTAATATCAGAGAATTGAGAAACGCAGTAGAATTCTTGTGTAATTTAGAGAAAGAGAAGATAGAGGGAAAAGATTTAGCTTTTTTACAGGAAACGCAAATCGCACAGAAAAGAATCGCGGAAGAGCCAAAGCAGATAGGGGATATGACTAGAATCGCCTTATCGGAGCATGAAAAAAATTATGTGCTTCGCTTTGGAAACCGGATTCCGCTGATGCTCTTTATATTAAGAGAACTGATAAAGGCAAAAGAGGAGAATCTATTTTTGAGCAGAAGCAAGCTGTATGAAATAGCAAAAGAGAGCAAAATTCTGTTTTCTGAGGGAGAAATCAGGGGCATGATTCGCAGCCTGAGTGAGTTTGGATTTTTAGAGAGTCGGAATGGACGGAGAGGAACGACGATTCTTGAAAGTGGTATGCGCTTATATCGTGCGTTAAATAAATTATGAAACAGGAACAATAGGCAAATAAATTACCAATAATGCCTATTGTTTTTTGTTGTGCGAGAGTATGGATGTTTTGAGATGGAAATAAGAGAAGTAAAAGGAGAAACGTAAATCAGTAGAAAATCAATGCTTCGAAAGCGAGAGCGCTGAAAAATGATGGGCAGATTTTTAAGCCTTCTTTGAATTTTATTGTTTTTCATTCATTGGCATAATAATTGCTCTTACATAAATGTGAAATAATCAATCTCTGATAGAAAGGATGAATTTTACATGAACAGCATTTTGCAAGCAATTAACGATTTTTATGCAAACATAGTTCCTCTAGGGGATGCTATGTGGGGATTCCCTACGAACTTTGAATGGTATACTAAAATTCCTGTTTTAGGGAATTTTACCTTTGCAGTTTTGCTCTTATTGGGCATGGGAGTCTTTTTCTCCGTCAAATTTAACTTTGTACAGTTCCGATTTTTCAAGCGGGGTTTGAAATCTCTGATGAAGAAGAAACGGGATGAAACCGGAGTCACACCTTTGGCCGCTTTTATGCTGAGCACGGCAATGCGTGTCGGGCCCGGAAACATCATCGGAGTGACCGGGGCGATTTCAGTTGGCGGGCCGGGTGCTCTGTTTTGGATGTGGGTATCGGCGCTGCTGGGAATGGCATCTTCCTTTGTCGAATCTACTCTGGCGCAGATCTTTAAAGAAAAGGATGGAGAGGAGTTTGTAGGAGGCCTTCCGTATTACGGTCAAAAACTTCTTGGAAATCGCAGATGGGTGGGAATCGCGCTAAGCATCATGTTTATAACCTACGCGCTGTTAAGCATCCCCATTCAAACCTTCCATACATTTACCGCCACCGGAAAAATTGCCTCTATTGTAACGGGGACCGAGCTGGTGAGACAGTCCGGTGTGTACTATGTACTGGCTCTTGTTATTTTCGTCGGAACGGCGTTGGCTGTATTTGGAGGAATAAAGAGAGTTACGGCAGTGACAGATAAAATGGTACCGGTTATGGCCGTGGTCTACGGACTGATTACCCTTTTTCTAATTGTAATTAATGTGGCAAAGTTTCCGGCCTTTATTGCTGTGGTAATCTCCGGCGCGTTTCATCCAGAGTCGATTTTTGGGGGCGCATTTGGCGTTGCATTGTCGCAGGGGATAAAAAGAGGACTTCTTTCGAACGAAGCAGGGCAAGGAACCATTACAATGTCTGCTGCGGTATCGGAGCAAGATCACCCTTGTGACCAAGGCTTTGTTCAATCCTTAGGAGTCTTTTTAGATACCATCATCATCTGCACATTCAGTGGATTCATTGTTGTCGCCGCTAAGCTGTGGGAAGCAAACCCGACGCAATGGGCAGAGATGCAAGGCTCAAAAATTGATGTGTTTTTAAGCTCGGTTTCTGCTTTGATGCCGGGAAGTGCTGCGGATGATGCGATTGCAGTTATTATTTGCATTTGCTATGCCCTCTTCGCGTTTACCTGCTTGCTAGGGTTGATCTCTTTTGCGGCAATTGCAGGGACCAGAATCTCAAAGTCAAAGCAATGTACGAATACGATTCGTATCCTGGGGAGCATCTTCTGTGTTCCGTTCGGAATCCTCTGTGTGCTGTCTGGCTTAGAACTGGATAACATTTGGTATGTATCTGATATTGTAAACATCTCATTAGTATTTGCAAATGCACCAATTATTTTTCTGGGAACAAGATATGCTTACCGTGCATTGCAGGATTACATCAAAAGCGATGGGGGCCGTTTTGTTTCCGCCAATATAGGCGTAGAAAGCGAGATTTGGACAGAAGAAGAAAAAGAACGGATTGAAAAACTACAATGAATGAAAAGGGGTCTGTAAATGGAAAGAATGGTATGGCCGAAAGGTTATAAGAGTGCAGCTATGTTCACCTTTGACGTGGATGGGGACACCACCTGGGAAAATGGAAACAAGGGACTGCCACACGGAGAAAAGTATATAAAGTCACTGTCAATTGGTCAATATGGGCCGAAGCGGGCAGTGGATATGATTTTAGATTTGTTGGAACAATATAAAGTAAAGGGGACCTTTTTTGTGCCGGGACTGACCGCGGAGCGTTATCCTGAGATGATAAAAAAAATCGATGAGGCAGGCCATGAAATCGGGCATCACGGGTATGCACATGAACGCTTTGCGTCAAAAACGGTAGAAGAGCAGATTGAAATCATCGAGAGAAGCCAGGTCATTTTTGAAAAGTTGATTGGGAAAAGAGTACGGGGATTTCGCACGCCATCAGGTGACTGGTCGAGGGAAACACCAAAGCTTTTACATGAAAGAGGCTTTCTGTATTCCAGCTCTATGCGGGGAGACGATCGTCCGTACCGTACTGTGATTGATGGGGAAACTACCGATTTCATAGAGATTCCTACAAAGTGGGAGCTGGATGATTATGTGGAAATGGCATATAATCTTTACCCTGCGGAACCCGCCGGGCAAGACCGGATTTCCTGCTACAGAAATGTAAAAGATAACTTTATGAGAGAATTTGAAGGAAGCCACCGTTTTGGACTCTGCATTTCTTTTATGATGCATCCGCAGGTCATAGGGACCCCCGGGCGGATTCAGATTTTAGACAGTCTCTTGAAGTACATTACTGCTCAAAAAGATGTTTGGGTAGCGACCGGGCTTGAGGTTGCGCAATGGCATCAGAGCAGTACATTAAAGGGCTAGGAAGGGAGAAGCAGAATATGTATATGGAAAAAGTAAATTGGCCTGACGGGAAAAGATGCGCGGTAATGATTACTGTGAATTTGAATGCAGAGCTGTTTTGGCTTCAGCTTGATTCGAATTGTGTCAACATGCCGAAGACACTTTCTATGGGACAATATGGTATGACAAGGGGACTGGAGCGTGTTTTAGATACATTGAGAGAACATAAGATAAAAGCAACCTTTTTTACTCCAGGGAAGGTGGCTGAATTGTACCCGGCTGAAATGCGCTGTATTTTTGAGGAGGGGCATGAAATTGCGGCATCCTCGTACGAGAATGAAAATTTAGCATTGCTCTGTGCAAATGAACAGGAAGCATCCATTAAAAAAAGCATGGAAGCAATTGAAAAAAGCTGCGGAGCTATGCCGAGAGGGTTTCGTGCACCTGCGGGTGAACTGACTTTGGAGACGCTGCAGGCGGCACAGAAGCTGGGAATTCGCTATTCCAGCAATCTCAGCGATGATGACCGCCCATACCCAAAAGAGATTGGAAGCGGAACGCCAATGATGGAAATTCCCATTCATTGGGCCTTGTATGATCTTCCGTATTTCGCGTTTAATTATAAACCGGCATTTCCCAAAGGACAGGGGCGCATTGCAAACTATACCGGCGTACTGAATAATTGGAAGGATGAATTTTACGGGTATTACCATTACGGGCTTTGCTATGTGCTTCAAATTGACCCTCAGACAATTGGAAATCCTGGGAGGATTGGAATTTTGGAAGAACTGCTTGATTACATGGGCAAGTTTGAGGGGCTTTGGTTTGCGACAGGAGCGCAGATGGAAGCATTTATGGCACCCTCGTGCATCTAGCCTCACTGTTGAAAAGACGTTCTGGTTGTTTGTGATTTGGCGGGCGATTCTCTAAATGCGGTGGTACCGTGTTACATGCTGCCTGTCTCCATTGGCATAAAATAAAATCTATGTTACAATCGGAGTGTAAAAGAGCGCGTAAACGCGTAACGTCAGGCGCATAAGCATTCGTGCACGATGGATGAAAGGCAGACTTGGGGTATGGCGGCGTTGAAGAAAATGCGCAATAACAAGAGAAAGCTTGAGGGATACTATGAAACGGGTCGCGGTCATTGCAATGGAGAAAGAGTATGCAAGGTATTTGAGAGACAATCTTGCGCTTTACTTATCAAACTACGCTGAGATTTGCTACTATACAGTGGAAGAAGTAGAAAAGATGACTTGGATTTCAGAAGAATTTGTTGTCGTATCGGCATTTACTATTTTTCAGAGAGTAAAGAGCAGGATAAAAGAGTCCTCTGAATTGATTGTGATTCGTATCACCCTAAATAAAGAAAAGGTTGAGCCACTGAAAAGGCTGCCGAAAGGGACGCGCGCTCTGCTTGTAAATATTGACGAACGTACCTGTATGCAAGTCATTACCTCCTTATATGCAGCCGGATTTCGCAACGTAGAATTGCTTCCCTACTGGGGTAAAAATAATTATGATAAAACAGTAAAGCTGGCAATTACTCCGGATGAAGAGTGGCTGGTGCCCAAGGAGATGGAGCAGGTTATCAATATCGGAGAGCGAATTATTGATTTGAACTGCATTTATGACATTGCGGATAAGCTGGGAGCAGAGACGATTTTCGGTTCGAGGGAGGCCTTTGAGGCAAAGAATACCATGTATTTCGGAAATGCAAATATAGAACGGATTTTAGGTCTAAATAAGAGCTTGTCCGGGCGTATTGAAGCCTTACTCCATCTTATGGATCAGGGAATCATCATCACCGATGTGTTGGGGAAGGTGTGCCTGCACAATGACAAAGCACAGACTTTCTTAAAACGCAGATCGGAGCGTTTGATGGGATTTGATATGCTGGATATTTTACCAGAGTTAAAATACCTGGCCAGAAAAATCAGCAAGGAGAAGAAGGACAAAGAGTTACTTGAGATAAACGGAGAAAACCTCGTCGTTTCGTTGAGTGGAATCGTACAGGATGGGGAGCATCTTGGAAATATAATGATTCTGGAAGACTTTGAAAAAATAGAAGAGCAGCAGCATGGACTTCGGACGAAGCTCAGCGGAGTGGAGCATGAAGCTCGCTATCATTTTGAAGATATCAAAGGAGAAAGTGAAGAATTAAAGAAAGCGATAGCGACTGCAAAGCGGATGGCATCTTCAGATTCTTCTGTATTGATCACAGGAGAAAGTGGGGTCGGAAAAGAAGTATTTGCACAGAGCATTCATAATGAATCCGCGCGTGCTCTGTATAATTTCGTTGCGGTAAACTGTGCGGCGATTCCTGAAAACCTGCTGGAGAGTGAAATGTTCGGTTATGCCGAGGGTTCATTTACAGGTGCGAGGAAGGGCGGGAAAATCGGCTACTTTGAATTGGCGCACAAAGGGACTATTTTTCTTGATGAAATCGGAGAGATGCCGTTGCTCTTACAGGCAAAGCTGCTGCGCGTGATTGAGGAAAGAAAGGTTCTAAAAATCGGATCCAATAAAGTAATCAATATAGATGTAAGAATTATTGCGGCGAGCAATAAGGACTTGATGCAGATGGTGAGTAAAGGCAGCTTTAGGGAGGACCTGTATTACCGTATTAATGTATTGCCTTTGCATGTGCCGAGCCTCAGAGAGCGTTCGGATGACATCGTGCATTTATTGGAGTGGTTTCTGCTTCGCATCGATTGTCACTTAACCTTTACAGAAGCTGCAAGAACGAGGATGAAACAGCATTCTTGGAAAGGAAATATCCGAGAGCTGCGTAATGTTGCAGAATACTTGTCCAACCTGAATAAAGCGGAAATTGATCTCGTCGATTTGCCGCCATCTTTATACCGGACTGTAAAGAAGGAAGAAGAGGGAAAAAATACAATAGAAACAGGGAGGGGAGATTCGGGTACTCGCTGCGAAGACGCGGCACACTCCATGCAGTTTAATCACAGATTTTTACTGAGGGAGGGAAAACGCGTGGAATTGTTCCGTTTCATTCTGTTGGCACTGTCGGAAAGCTACCAAAGCAGAAAACGCCTGGGACGTGAGGGCTTGCTGAAAAAAGCAACCAATGAAAACCAGATGTTTACGGAAGCGGAGATTCGGACTGCACTTCGGAAATTAGATGATTTTGGCTTCATTTCCACAGGCGTGGGGAGAAGCGGCAGCATTATTACAGAAAGTGGTTTTTCATTGTTAAAGGATATAAGTGGTTTAATAGGTTGAATAAAGACCAATTAAACCTGTTCTATGAATGTGTAGAGAGAAAAATGGGAAAAAATGAGGACAAAGGTAAGTTTTTTTTCGATTGAAATAGAGAGACTTAAGCAGGATTACAAGAAGTCTCTTATTCTGAGTAGGATAGTTGGCACAATGTTTGCTCTAATAAAAGGCAACAAGAAAAAAGGAGGAAACATCATGGAATCATCTTACTTAGGAATCTTATCTCTCATACCGGTATTGTTGACAATTGGCCTTGCAATCAAGACCAAGAATGTAATCCTTTCTTTAGGAATCGGTCTCTTTTCCGGTGTGCTTTTACAGGTTGGAGGAAATCCGATCACTGCGACAACAACAATGGTGGGAGACTACTTGTTTGCGCAGCTTCAGGATAGCTACAATGCTGGGATTATTGTATTGCTTGTTTTCATTGGCGGATTTGTAACCTTGATTGAACAGTCAGGCGGGGCGGAAGCCTTTGCAAAAAAGGTGGCAGGATTGGTCAATAACCGCTGTAAGGTGCAAATTGCTGCGTGGATTGGCGGCATTCTCGTATTCTTTTCTGAGTTGGGAACCCCGTTGATTGTTGGGCCCGTTTTTACGCCTTTATTTGAAAAGCTTCGTGTTTCAAAAGAAAAGCTGGCATGGATTATTGATACGACGGCTTCCCCGGTTTGCGTATTGATTCCGTTTATCGGTTGGGGTGTTTACTCTATGGGTCTGATTCAAGAAGAATTTGATGCATTGAAAATTACAGAAATCACAGACTGGACTGCATTTATTTCTGCAATTCCGTTTCAGTTCTATCCGATTTTGTGCCTTTTGATTGTACCGCTAGTGGCCTTTTCCGGCAGAGAATTCAGCTTTATGGCAAAGGCGGAACAGAATGCACAGAAGGGTATTTTCAGCCAGCTGGATGAAGACGCATCAAAAACGCCGATGATGATAACGAACAACAACGTATCGCCGCTCGTCGTAATTATTCCGCTGTTCGTATTATTTGTAACGCTTTTTGGAATTTTGGCTCCGCTTGGCTTTCCTGTAAAGCAAGTGCCGGGAAGCCAGTTCCGAATTGCTTTAATCAGCGGCTACTTTTACGGTGCGATTACCATGATTTTGATGATGGCATGGTATAAGGTAAAGACAATTAAAGAAGGAATCCGTATCTATTTTAAAGGATATGGAAAGATGTTTGAATGTATTGTTATATTGATATTGGCTTGGTCCCTAAGTTCTGTCGGGAAAGTCATCGGAACACCTGACTTTATTGTAAGTATAGCGAAAGGAAGCATCCCGGGTTGGAGCATTCCCGCAATTATATTTATTGTAGGTGCTTTGATTTCCTTTGCAACAGGAACCTCTTGGGGGACCTTTGCAATCATGATGCCGATTGCAATCCCAATGGCGTTTCATTTAGAGGCCCCTTTATACGTATCTATCGCCGCGGTGTTGTCTGGAGGTCTGTTTGGCGATCATTGCTCGCCGATTTCAGATACGACCATCTTAGCAGCAACGGGCTCAAACTGCTCTCTGCTTGATCATGTAAAGACGCAGTTTCCTTATGCACTTTTGTGCGCGGCGGTTTCTGTCGGAGGATATCTGGTTGCCGGATTCTTTGAAAGTGTGCTTGTTACAGTACTCTGCATTGCGGTGATGGCAGTCGTATATGTTGTGGCAGCAAAAATTTGGGGAATTAAAATTGAAAATTTAGCATTAGCTGATATAGAAAAAATGAAAGAATAAGACAGAAGACAAAGAAAGGAAATCGACAAATGGCAAATCTATGGAGTGGAAGATTCGAAAAAGGAATGGATGAGATTGTAGAAAAATTTAATGCATCTATCACCTTTGACGAACGGCTGTACGCTTGTGATATTCAAGGAAGCATTGCACATGTGACCATGCTTTCAGAGCAGGGAATTGTGACTGCAGAGGAAAAGGATAAAATTATTGAAGGACTGAAAAGCATCAAGGAGCGCATTGAAAAAGGGGAGTTGACTTTTACGGTAAAGAATGAAGACATTCATATGGCGGTAGAAGGAACACTGATTTCAGAGCTTGGTGATGTCGGGAAGAAGTTGCATACAGCCCGCAGCAGAAACGATCAGGTGGCAGTGGATACACGGCTTTATCTGAAAGAAGAAATAAAGGAAATCATTGATAACCTAATCTATATGGAAAAGGTGCTGTTAGAAAAAGCGGAAGAGTATGCAGATAAGATTATGATTGGCTTCACGCATATGCAGCATGCCCAGCCGGTCACCGTAGGTTTCCATTTCATGGCGTACTTTCAGATGTTTAAACGAGATATTCAACGTTTGCAGGATACCTACGAACGCATGGATTACTGTCCGCTTGGCGCTTGTGCGCTTGCAGGAACAACCATACCGACAGACCGTCATAAAACCGCAGAATTGTTAGGATTCAAAGCACCGACACAAAATGCGATGGACAGCGTGAGTGATCGAGACTACATCCTTGAATTTTTAAGCGATGCCTCCATTTCCATGATGCACATCAGCCGCTTTGCAGAGGAGTTTGTATGGTGGAATTCGCAGGAATTCAGTTACATTGCAATCGATGACAGCTTCTGTACAGGAAGCAGTATCATGCCACAGAAAAAAAATCCGGATATGGCAGAGCTTCTTCGCGGTAAGGTCGGCCGTGTTTACGGCCATTTAATACAGCTTCTGACCGTGTTAAAGGGAACGCCGCTTGCCTATAACAAAGATTTTCAGGAAGACAAAGAGGGATTGTTCGATGCAATCGACACATGGAAAGCATCCCTGCGAATTTTCGCAAAAATGATTGAGAAAACAGAGTTCCGTATGGACGTCATCGAAAAGCATCTGAGCAAGGGATTTTTAAACGCAACGGATTTGGCGGAGCATTTTGTAAAGCTGGGAATCCCATTTCGTGAAGCGCATGAGATTGTCGGAAAAATGGTAAAATACTGCGAGCATCATGAAAATGATTTTATCGACCTGACGGATAAGGATTTAAAAGAGATTGACGAGCGCCTTTCTTTAGAGAAAATGCCGGATTTGAGTATTGAAGGCTGTGTAAATGCGAGAGTCTCTTTTGGAGGGACTGCGCCAGTAGAGGTGCGTCGGCAGATTCGAGAAGAAGATGCTTGGTTGAACACATTGGCATAAAATAAAATTTATGCTACAATGAAAGAAAAGAAGAGAATATGGTACTTTACAATGGAAGGCTCTCTGAACCTTCCATTGTTTCTTGAATAAAAAGAGGAGGAACTTTGAAATGACACAGAAATCAGTTGCTTTGGAAAAGCATCAGCAATGGCAAGGGAAGTTGGAAATCATAGCGAGAGCACCCATTAATACGAGAGAAGAGCTGGCAATTGCCTATACGCCGGGCGTAGCAGAGCCCTGCTTGGAAATTGAGAAAGACGAAACCTTAGCCTATGAATATACACGCAAGGGAAACCTAGTAGCAGTAATAACCGATGGAAGTGCTGTTTTGGGCTTGGGAGATATCGGACCGAGCGCAGGGATGCCGGTCATGGAAGGAAAATGTGCGTTATTTAAACGCTTTGCAGACATTGATGCGTTTCCGATTTGCATTGATTCCAAAGACCCGAAAACAATCATTGATACAGTAGTTGCCATTTCAAAAAGCTTTGGCGGTATTAATCTGGAAGACATTTCTGCACCACGTTGCTTTGAAATCGAAAGAGAGCTCATCAAAAGGTGTGACATTCCCGTTTTTCATGACGACCAGCACGGTACGGCCATTATTACCTCGGCAGGACTTTTAAATGCAGTGCGGCTGACCGAAAAAAAGATGGGAGAGCTTAAAATTGTTATCAGCGGTGCCGGAGCGGCCGGCATTTCTATTGCCCGTCTATTTTTGCAGATTGGCTTTGGAGAGATTATCCTCTGCGGAAGTAAGGGGACGATTTATGAGGGAGCGCCTTATAATAATGAAGCACAGCAGGAAATGGCAAAGCTTACGAACAAAGAAAAGCTGGCGGGGAGTCTTTCTGATGCCATGAAGGGTGCAGATGTATTTATCGGCGTTTCCAAGCCTGGAATTGTGACACAAGATATGGTGCGCTCCATGGCGAAGGACCCGATTATTTTTGCAATGGCAAATCCGGTGCCGGAAATTATGCCGGATATGGCGAGAGCGGCTGGCGCGGCTGTCATTGGAACCGGCAGAAGTGATTTTCCAAATCAAGTAAATAACGTGCTTGCATTTCCGGGTATTTTTAAGGGTGTATTATCCGTCCGCTCCAGAGAAATTACGGACAGCATGAAGGAAGCTGCGGCAAGAGCAATTGCGGGTGTAATTGATGCGAAAGACTTGACGGCGGATTATGTCCTTCCCGATGCGTTTGATGAAAATGTGGTCAAGGCAGTGGCAGATGCTGTTGCAAAAGAAGCAATCCGGCTAGGATTAAACAGAAAATAAAAAAAGTGAAGCAGGTATTTTTGAAGGAGGGAAAAATGGAATATCGGATTGAACATGATACGATGGGAGAAGTGAGAGTACCGTCTGACAAATATTGGGGTGCACAGACACAGCGAAGTTTTGAGAATTTTAAAATCGGCGGCGAAAAGATGCCGATTGAAATCATTCGTGCGTTCGGTATTTTAAAAAAAGCGGCGGCATGCACAAACGAACGGTTGGGTGTACTGGATGAAAAACGGGCAGAAACAATTTGCGCGGTATGTGATGAAATTATTTCCGGCAAGCTGAACGAGCATTTTCCGTTGGTGGTATGGCAGACCGGAAGCGGCACACAGTCGAACATGAACATAAATGAAGTCGTTTCCAATCGCGGAAATGAGATGCTAGGAGAAAACCTTCTGCATCCAAATGACCATGTTAACAAATCCCAAAGCTCAAACGATACCTTTCCGACAGCAATGCACATTGCGGCGGTGATGGAAATGGAGGAAGACTTGCTTCCGGCTGTATGGAGGCTGGAAGAAACCTTTCGCAGCCTTTCCGAGCGCTATATGGATCTCATTAAAACCGGAAGAACACATTTACAAGATGCGACGCCGTTGACACTGGGGCAGGAAATCAGCGCATGGCAGGAAATGCTTGCGAAGAATGCGGATATGATTATAAGCGCAGAGCAAGGTTTAAAAGAACTGGCATTAGGCGGAACCGCAGTGGGAACCGGACTGAATGCACCACAGAATTTTGGGGTACTGGTTGCGCAAGAAATCGCAAGACTTACGGGAAAAGAGTTTGAAACAGCACCTAATAAATTTCATTCTTTGACAAGCAAAGATGCATTGGTGTATGCACACGGTGCGTTAAAGGCTCTGGCCTGCAATCTGATGAAAATTGCAAATGACGTCCGGTGGCTTGCAAGCGGGCCGCGGTGCGGCATCGGTGAAATATGCATTCCGGAGAATGAACCGGGAAGCTCTATTATGCCGGGCAAAGTGAACCCAACGCAGTGTGAAGCTATGACGATGGTCTGCGTACAGGTAATGGCAAATGATGTGGCAGTCTCTACGGGCGCGTCACAGGGTAATTTTCAGCTTAATGTATTTATGCCGATGATGATTCATAATTTTTTACAGTCTGTTCGCCTTCTTGCGTCCGCGTTGCGCTCCTTTCAAGAACACTGTGCCATCGGTATTGTGCCGAACGAAGAAAAAATCCGTGAGAATTTGGATCGTTCGCTGATGCTTGTAACCGCATTAAATCCGCATATTGGATACGAAAATGCGGCGAAGGTTGCAAAAACTGCACACAGAGAAGGGATTACACTCAAGGAGGCCGCGGTAAAGCTGGGCTTATTAAGCGAAGAGGAATTTGATAAAGCTGTGGTTCCGGCTAAAATGGTAAAGACACTTGAACGTGATTCGTCAATATAAAGGACTGCCCAGACCAGTCTACTTGCTGTCTTTGGCACGCATGATTACTGCGATGGGGATGTTCATCTATCCGTTTTTATCCTTATTGTTAAACACGAGGCTGGGCTATAATGAATTTCAAATCGGAAAAGTCATGCTTTACATTGCGCTCGCAAATATAACAGGAACCTTGCTTGCCGGAAAGCTGGCGGATCGATTCGGAAGGAAAAAGGTCTATCTCAGTGCCTTGAGCGGTTGCGTTGTATTTTTGTTTCTTGGCGGTTTTGTCTGTGAAGAACCAGGAATTGTTCCCGTGGTGATAATGGTCTATTTTTTCGTTAGCATGACAATGCCGGTTCTTGCGGCTATGATTACGGATTTATCCAATTTTGAAAACCGCAGAGAATGCTTTTCTATTTTATATTTAAGTACAAATATTGGAGTTTCATTAGGCCCGCTGATTGCCGGAGTTTTGTTTTACCGGTATACAGCCTGGATTTTTTGGGGACAGGGAATCAGCTGCCTGCTGACAGCGTTTATTGTTTTATTTTTTATAAAAGATACGATGCCCTCTACACCTCTGGCATCGGCGGGTGAGACTGCAGTCGTTGAAAGGGAAGCGGCAGAAATAAGATGCGGACAGAAAAACGAGGGGATGTTTGTTCTCCTTCTTGCACAGCCTATATTGCTATGCTTTATCATTTGCCTAGCGGTGCTTACCTTTTGTTATATCGAAGTGGATTTTATCCTTCCTTTGCAGGTGAAAAACAGCTTTGGCGTTGAGGCAGGATCGAGATATTTTGGAATTATGAGTGCCTGCAACGGACTTGTAGTTGTGGCTGCTTCACCGATTCTAGTCCTGCTGACAAAGAAAAAAGAAGCATTGTTTAATGTGTGTGTAGCAGCGTTGCTTTACGCCGTCGGATTTGGATTTTACGCTGTGACGCATTCGCTTCCTATGTATATGGCATTGGTTGCCGTTTGGACTTGCGGAGAAATTTTAATTTCAACCTGCTCTGGCGAATACATTGCTTCTCATTCACCGGAGAGCCACAGAGCACGCTTTCAATCACTGTATGAATTTGCAAGAGGAGTAGGAAAAGCGTTTGGTCCGTTAGCTTTTGGAATGTTTCTCATGCGGTATCAAATCGAAGCGGCGTGGATTTTGATTGCGGTGATTTGCATCTTGATGGCATTTGTATTGTTTGGACTTTACCAAACAGAAAAAAAGAATAAGGATTGTGTGAAAAGCGGCAAATGGTTTGTATGAACCGAGAATATTTTGTCGTTTGTTGCGATTGTTTTGAAAAAATCCGTATGAGAATCTAGTTGAGAAATCATAGAACTATGGTAAAATAAATAAAAAGGAAACTTATTTAGAAAATAGATACAGGAAAGAAGAAGGAGGCTCCAGTGAGCAAGGCAGATCAAATTTTCACAGGAATGTGCAATGAAATTATTCAGAATGGATATTCCTCAGAAGGGCAAAACGTCCGCGCGGTTTGGGAAGATGGCACACCGGCGCATACAGTAAAAAAATTTGGAGTAGTCAATCGGTATGACTTGTCGGAGGAATTTCCTGCATTGACGCTTCGACCGACGCCGATGAAATCAGCGATTGATGAGCTTCTTTGGATTTGGAGCAAAAAGTCGAATCAAGTAAAGGATTTATCCAGCCATATTTGGGATGCGTGGTCTGATGAAAATGGAACCATTGGAAAAGCCTATGGATATCAGCTTTCTGTAAAACATAAATACAGTGAAGGTGAGATGGACCAGGTGGATCGGGTTCTCTATGATTTAAAGCATAACCCTTACAGCCGCCGGATTATGACAAATATATATGTACACAACGATTTGCATGAAATGAATTTATATCCGTGTGCGTACAGCATGACCTTTAACGTGACCGGAAATCAGCTGAATGCTATTTTGAATCAGCGTTCACAGGATATTTTAGTAGCGAATAACTGGAATGTTTCGCAGTATGCTATTTTAGTACATATGCTTGCGCAGGTGAGCAAACTTCAAGTAGGTGAGCTGGTGCACGTGATTTCTGATGCGCATATTTATGACCGCCACATTCCGCTAGTAAAGGAACTGATTCAGCGTCCGCAGTATCCTGCACCGAAGCTGAAAATGAACCCGGATGTAACAAATTTTTATGATTTTACAGTGGACGACTTTGTATTTGAGGAATACCAGGCAGGGCCTCAGATAAAGGGAATTCCGGTCGCAGTTTGAGTGAAAGGAGCTTACGATGAAAGCAGTTGTTGTAGTAGATAAGAACTGGGCAATTGGAAAGGACGGCGGACTTTTAGCTCACCTCGCAGGCGATTTAAAGCATTTTAAAGAGGTTACAATGGGAAGTACCGTCATCATGGGGAGGGCTACTTTACAGTCCTTGCCGGGACAAAAACCGTTGCCGGGAAGAAAAAATATCGTTCTGACAGAGAATGCCAGCTTAAAAGAAGGGTTTCTCCGTGGAGATTTTACAGTTTGCGGATCGGTCGGCGCTTTGTTTACAGAACTGATTGCAAACGGTGATATGGAAGATTCCTTTGTAATTGGAGGAGAAAAAATATATCGCCAGCTCTTAGAATATTGTACGGTGGTCTATGTAACGAAAATTGACTTTGCGTTTGCGGAGGCAGACAAGTATTTTCCCGATTTGGACAGCCTGTCGGAAGCGTGGGAAATCGTATCGGAGGAATCAGCCATTGAAGAGAATGGATATTCCTATCGGTTTATGGAATATAGGAGAAAATAAACTTGATGAAGCAGAATGAAAAAGAAAACTTGCTGATTGGGAGAAATCCGGTAATCGAGGCGCTGAAAAGCGGTCGAAAGATTGATAAAATTGTAATGCAGAAGGACGGAGAAGGATCGATAAAAAAAATTGCAGCGATGGCGCGTGAGCAAAAGATTGTTCTTCAATATGTGGAAAAGACGGCCTTGGATCGAATTGCGGATTCCGGGAGTCATCAGGGGGTTGCTGCGTATGTTGCCACATATGAGTATTGTGAAGTGGAGGACATTTTAGAGATCGCTTCCTCAAAAGGGGAAGACCCCTTTCTCATTTTGCTGGATGGATTGGAGGACCCTCATAATCTGGGGGCGATTATGCGTACTGCCGATGCGGTTGGCGCACACGGTGTCATCATACCGAACCGCCGTTCAGTCTCTCTTACAGATACCGTAGCAAAAGCTTCCACAGGAGCGATTGAATATGTCCCTGTTGCCAAAGTCTCAAATTTAGTTCAGACAATCGAAAAATTAAAGAAGTCCGGCTTGTGGATTGCCGCTTGTGACATGGAAGGTCAGACTTTTTATGAGGCAAACTTAACAGGAGGCATTGCGATTGTAATTGGGGGAGAAGGGAATGGTGTGAGTCGATTGGTTCGTGAAAAATGCGACTTTATACTTTCTCTTCCGATGATCGGCAAAATCAGCTCGCTGAATGCCTCCAATGCGGCTGCCGTGTTGATGTACGAAATAATGCGTCAGAGAATGAAACGTGATTCGCAATAAAACAATATAGAATAGGGGAACGGGATTAAAAGCATGAGCAAAGAAAACTTAGGATATCTGGAAGCAAAGGAATTTCAGGGAAACGATGAAAATGCCGGGATGCCTTTTGGGGAGCAATATACAGAGGAAGAATTGGTTCAATTGGCGCAAGATGGCAATGCCGATGCAGAGGAATATTTGATTCGAAAATATAAGGATGTTGTAAAAACAAAAGCACATCTTTATTTTATGGCGGGTGCGGACAGAGAAGATGTCGTTCAAGAGGGGATGATCGGTATTTTTAAGGCAATACGGAGCTACAGGGCAGATCGAAAGGCTTCGTTTCGCACTTTTGCGGAGCTTTGCATCAACCGCCAGATTATCACAGCAATTAAGAGAGCGAGCCGTTTAAAGCACGCACCCTTGAACACCTCTATTTCTTTGAGCAAGCCGTTGTCCGAAGAAAATGAGAGCAATACGCTGCAGGAAACGCTGTTCTCTGACAGCAACTCCGATCCCGAAGCGAGACTTCTCTTAAAAGAAGTAGTGGACTATATTCACGGAAACGGGGCTGATATTTTCAGCGAATTGGAGCTGAAGGTATGGTATGAATATTTACAGGGCAGCACCTATACGCAGATTGCGCAGCGTATGGGGAAAAACCCGAAAACAATTGATAATGCAATACAAAGAACAAAGCGAAAAATTGCGGCTTATCTGGGAACCGGAAATTAAAAAGAAAACAGAAAATAGGTTGACATTCATACCCAAACCATAGTAGAATATGAAACGATATAGGCACTCTGTCTATGTCTGTTGATTTGCTGTTGTAGCTCAGTCGGTAGAGCACTTCCTTGGTAAGGAAGAGGTAGGCAGTTCGAACCTGCTCAACAGCTCCAATTTTAGAAATTAAACGAAATTTAATTAAGATGAGATGATATTTGCGCAGATACGCAAGTAAAAGGGAGGAGTATTCAAATGGCAAAGGCTAAATTTGAAAGAACAAAACCGCATGTTAACATCGGAACGATTGGTCACGTAGACCACGGAAAGACTACATTAACAGCAGCAATTACAAAGACTCTTCATCAGAGATATGGACTTGGCGAGCAGGTTGCATTTGACCAGATTGACAAGGCACCGGAAGAAAGAGAAAGAGGAATCACGATTGCGACTTCTCACGTAGAATATGAGACACCAAACAGACACTACGCACACGTAGACTGCCCGGGACATGCTGACTATGTAAAGAACATGATTACAGGAGCAGCACAGATGGACGGAGGAATTCTTGTAGTAGCAGCAACGGACGGACCGATGCCGCAGACAAGAGAGCACATCCTTCTTTCCAGACAGGTAGGCGTACCATACATCGTAGTATTCTTAAACAAGTGCGATATGGTAGATGACGAAGAGCTGCTTGACTTAGTAGAAATGGAAGTAAGAGAATTACTCGACTTATATGAATTCCCAGGAGATGATACACCAATCATCAGAGGATCTGCTTTGGAAGCATTGAACAATCCAGAAGGACCATGGGGAGATAAGATTGTAGAACTGTTCGAGCAGATCGACACTTATATTCCAGAACCTACAAGAGCAACAGATAAGCCATTCCTGATGCCGGTAGAGGACGTATTCTCTATTACAGGACGTGGAACAGTAGCAACAGGAAGAGTAGAAAGAGGAATCTTAAAGGTATCCGACGAAGTAGAAATCGTAGGACTGACAGAAGCGCCTAGAAAAGTAGTAGTAACAGGAATCGAAATGTTCCGTAAGCTGTTAGATCAGGGTGAAGCAGGAGATAACATCGGAGCGTTGCTTCGTGGAGTACAGAGAACTGAAATCGAAAGAGGTCAGGTACTTGCAGCAACAGGAACGATTCATCCGCATACAAAGTTCATATCTGAGGTATATGTATTAAAGAAAGAAGAAGGCGGACGCCACACTCCATTCTTTAATGGATACAGACCACAGTTCTATTTCAGAACAACAGACGTAACTGGATCTGTAACATTGCCAGAAGGAACAGAAATGTGTATGCCTGGAGATAACATCCGGATGGACATCGAACTGATTACGCCAATTGCAATTGAAGAAGGACTTCGTTTCGCGATTCGTGAAGGCGGAAGAACCGTTGCATCTGGTGTTGTAACTAAGATTGAAGCATAATTTATAAAATACAAAAGTAAAAAAGCCCAATCCTAGGATTGGGCTTTTCCTGTAGAAAAGAAAGCATAGTGTAAATAAAATACTTCGTTGTGAACGCGGCAGAGAAAGCAACGTAAAAGAAATTAGCCTGCTAGGTGCCGCCAATCATAAGAGAAGCAGGTGCTACAGGCATGAGGGTGATTTCTTAAGGGAGAAGTGGAATGAATTTTGAAAGAGTGTTTTGGGGATGCATTGTTTTAGTGAACCTATTTTCGTTTTTTTTAATGGGTTGGGATAAGCGATGTGCAATTCGTCATAAACGGCGCATACCGGAAAAAACGTTATTTTTCTTTGCGTGGGTCTTTGGAGGAATTGGAATTGCAGCCGGTATGGCAGCGTTTCGTCACAAAACGTTACATTGGACCTTTCGTTTTTTCGTCCCGCTTGGAATTATTTTTGACAGTGCAATACTTTGTCTTGTATTTTTTGTGATTTAAGTGTAAAATAAAGAAAGAAGATGACCTGCCGCTATAACACGGAGGTCTTTTTAAATGGGATTGCATTTTAAAAGCGTTTCTGCTTTGCGGGAAACAGGCATCGTAAATAAATGTATTGACATATCTGAACAACTATGGTAGGTTTATTAAGTGAATCTATGGTTAATATGATAAAATTGTTCACAGTGTGTCATAAATAAAGTAATGAGTTGCAATTGGTTTGCAGCTTTGAAAATTTATAATGGAGGTCAGTCATGAGAGTAAAGGTTACATTGGCGTGCACAGAATGCAAGCAAAGAAACTACAACACGACAAAAAACAAAAAGAATGATCCAGATCGTCTTGAGTTTGATAAGTATTGCAAATTCTGTAAAAAGCACACACTTCACAAGGAAACCAAATAAGTAGGGAGGTGTGAATTATGGCGGATAAAAATACAGCCGTGAAAAAATCAGGCGGTACGCGTGAGTACTTTAGAG
This sequence comes from uncultured Anaerovorax sp., assembly GCA_963521065.1. GTDB lineage: Bacteria > Bacillota > Clostridia > Peptostreptococcales > Anaerovoracaceae > IOR16. The sequence continues at coordinate 108,605 of CAUQTI010000001.1, forward strand.
GCATCCGGACAGAGATGAAGAAAGTAGTATGGCCAACGAAAAAGGAACTTTATTCCTATACGAGTGTGGTTATATTGACTTGTGCTGTTTCTGCTCTTGGAATTTGGCTGGTAGACAGCGTATTTCTAGCTGCGTTGCAGGGCATTTTAAAAATTACTTTCTAATGAGTTTAAACGAAAAGGAAGGCAAAAATGTCAGATGAAAAGAATAGGGGAGAATTTGTGGAAGAAGCATCTTTGATGGATTTTGAACCGGAAGAAGCGGTTGAAAGAGAAATCATTAGAGACGGAAGACCGGACGATACCGATCCTTCTAAACTTGCCAAATGGTATGTTGTACACACTTATTCTGGTCACGAAAATAAAGTAAAAGTTAATATTGAAAAGCTTGTTGAAAATAGGGGAATGCAGGATTTAGTATTTACTGTTGTGGTTCCTACAGAAGACCGGGTAGAAATTAAGAATGGTCAGCGCAAAGTAAAGACGAGGAAGATGTTTCCCGGATATGTAATTGTAAAGATGATTGTGACAAACGAATCATGGTATTTGGTTCGAAATACACAAGGTGTAACTGGTTTTGTCGGTCATGGGTCTGAACCGATTCCGCTGTCTGATGAAGAAGTTCGAAGAATGGGAATCGAAAAGATTTATATTGATTTGGACATTGAGTCTGGTGATAATGTTAAGGTTATTAACGGGCCGTTTGAAAGCTTTATGGGAGTTGTTGAAGAAGTCAACATGGATAAGCAGACCCTTAAGGTCAAGATATCTATGTTTGGAAGAGATACTCCGGTTGAGTTGGAATTTGGACAGGTTGATAAGATCTAAGATAAGGGAAAAAACAAAGCAAACAAGATGAATTAAAATAAGGAATATTCTTTATTGCGGCCGCCTGTAAGGGGTTGTTTGTCGTGTAAAGAAAGAAAGGAGATTAGAAATGGCAAAGAAAGTAGAAGGCTTAATTAAATTGCAGATTGCTGCCGGAAATGCAACACCTGCACCACCAGTTGGTCCTGCTCTTGGACAAAAAGGTGTAAACATCATGGACTTTTGTAAGCAGTTTAATGCAAAGACAGCAGATCAACCGGGTATGATTATACCAGTAGTAATCACAGTATACTCTGACAGATCCTTTACGTTCGTAACGAAGACTCCGCCTGCAGCAGTATTGCTGAAGAAGGCTGCAAATCTTCAGTCCGCTTCCGGCGAACCGAACAAGAAGAAGGTTGCAACATTAACAAATGCACAGGCAGAAGAAATTGCAAAATTAAAAATGCCTGATTTGAATGCGGCAACGCTCGAATCTGCAACTTCCATGATTAAAGGTACCGCAAGAAGCATGGGAATCGTTATTGAGGACTAAGAATGTGGGAGGCCTTAAAAGCCGCTTGTACCACGAGGAGGTAAAAAATGCCTAAAAAGGGTAAAAAGTATCAAGACTCTGCAAAACTTGTAGACAAAGCCACCTTTTACGAGGTGAATGATGCACTCGGATTGGTAGTGCAGACCGCAAAAGCGAAGTTTGATGAAACAGTAGAAGTTCATGTAAAGCTTGGTGTTGACGGAAGACATGCTGACCAGCAGGTCAGAGGTGCAATCGTTCTGCCGCACGGAACTGGTAAATCCAAGAAAGTTCTTGTATTTGCAAAAGGTGACAAGGCGAAAGAAGCAGAAGCTGCCGGCGCAGACTATGTTGGCGCTGACGAATTGGCACAGAGAATTCAAAAAGAGAACTGGTTTGACTTTGACGTAGTAGTTGCAACTCCTGATATGATGGGTGTTGTAGGTAGATTGGGTAAAGTTTTAGGTCCTAAGGGTCTAATGCCAAATCCGAAATCCGGAACGGTTACCATGGATGTGGAAAAAGCACTTCAGGAAATCAAAGCCGGTAAGGTTGAATACAGACTTGATAAAACAAATATCATTCATACACCGATTGGAAAGGTTTCCTTTGGCGCTGAGAAATTGACTGATAACTTTAACGCATTGCTTGAAGCAATCTTAAAGGCGAAGCCATCCGTAGCGAAGGGCCAGTATTTAAAGAGTGTAACCCTAGCAACGACTATGGGTCCTGGAGTAAAGGTGAATGCACTGAAAATTACCCTGTAAAGGGAATTGCTTAAAAAGTAAATAAGAACTGTAGACAGTTGGTGTCCAAATAGACTTAATATCCAGCCGAGGTTATTGAATCATAGAAGTATGAGCCTTTTCCGTCTACAGAACCGAAAAGGCTTTTTTTTGTAAAAAGCCGGAAAGGAGATTGAAATGTCAGTAGAACATTTACAAGCAAAACAGCTGATTATTGACGAAATCAAGGAAAAGCTTGAAAGAGCACAGTCTGCTGTTGTAATTGATTACATCGGAACAACCGTTGCGCAAGCGGATGCAATGAGAAAAAAGCTTCGTGAAGCAAATGTGGATTACACCGTATATAAGAATACATTGATGGCGAGAGCGATTGAAGGAACTCCATACGAAGGATTAAAGGATGTTCTGGAAGGCCCAAGTGCGATTGCAATTAGCTATGAGGATGCGGTAGCACCTGCTAGAGTCTTAAACGGAGTCATTAAAGATTACAAGAAAATGGCATTTAAAGCCGGCGTCATTGAAGGAACTTTCTTTGATGCAGAAGGCATTCAGGCAGTTGCAAACTTACCATCCAGAGATGAGATGATTGCAAAGTTTATGGGAAGTATCCAGTCCCCTGTATCCAAGTTTGTTCGTACCTTACAGGCGATTGCAGACGAAAAACCTGCTGAATAAAGCAGTAAAATCAAAAATAAAACATGAAAATGTTAGTTAAATTTTCTGAATGAAAAATCTATATGGAGGATTAAAAAATGAACAAAGATCAGATTATTGAAGCGATCAAAGCGATGACCGTTTTAGAATTAAATGAATTAGTTAAGGCTTGTGAAGAAGAGTTTGGCGTATCTGCTGCTGCTCCAGTTGCTGTAGTAGGTGCTGCAGGTGGCGAAGCTGCTGCAGAAGAGCAGACTGAATTCAACGTAATCTTAGCATCCGCAGGTGGAGAAAAGATTAAGGTTATCAAGGCAGTAAGAGAAATTACAGGCCTTGGACTTAAGGAAGCAAAAGATATGGTAGATGGCGCTCCTGCAACTTTGAAGGAAGCTATTACAAAAGAAGAAGCAACTGAAATTAAAACAAAGTTAGAAGAAGTTGGCGCTACTGTAGAACTGAAATAGTTTCTTAAGAAGCGAAAGAAATGAAAAACCACTGAACCTTTTGGGTTCAGTGGTTTTTTTACGTCGCAGCTTACTATATAAAATCGAAAAATCTACAGAGTAAGGATGAAAATAGAGTAAGTTAAAATCTTATATGAATGATAAAAAACTGATAATTTAAAATAAAAAGAAAAATATGAATTAAATTAAGTTGTAATTTAAAGAATCGCATAGTAAAATAAATATAACCTAGTTAAACGTTTAACTAAATGAGAAAAGGAACCTGCGAGGAGATTGACGTGAAAAGACAAGTGACAATGAAGGATATCGCGGAGGAAGCAGGAGTATCCGTTGCGACTGTTTCAATGGTATGCAATCATAAAGATAAGAATATAAGTGATGAAACCAGAAAGCGCGTCTTAGATTTGATTGATAAAAGGCAATATATTCCAAATGTGATGGCACGCAGTTTAGTGACGAAAAAGACAAAAACGATAGGATTGATCATTCCGGATATTACAAATCCTTTTTTTCCGGAAATTGCAAGAGGTGCGGAAGACTTTGCAAATGAGCGAGGCTACAGTGTAATTTACTGCAATACAGATGATAAGATAAAACGCCAGGAAAACTATATAAAAATATTGACAGAAAAGATGGTAGACGGAATTATCTTCGCGCATTCCGCAGAAAATAATGAAACAGATTTTAAAGGATTTCGCATTCCTATTGTTTTAATCGATAGAGATTCTAAAGGTTCTAATATTGTCGGAAAAGTACTTGTCGATAATGAAAATGCCTCTATGAGAGGCGTGAGTTATTTAATTGAGCAGGGATATAAAAAAATTGCTTACATTGCAGGACCGATGAAAACAGGAACAGCACAAGATCGTTTGGAGGGGTACAGAAACGCATTATTGAATCATCACATTTCCTACGATGAAACTATGGTAAGACGAGGGTGTTATAAAAGCCAATGGGGTTACGATGCGATTTTTGAATTCCAGAAAGACTCAATTTCTTTTGATGCTGCATTTTGCGGGAATGATCTAATCGCCATTGGCGCGATAAAAGCTTTGAAGGAGCAAGGGCTTCGCGTACCGGAAGATGTAGGGATATTAGGGTTTGATGATGTTTATATGGCACAGATGACAACACCATCGTTAACGACCATTCATCAGCCGAAATATGAAATGGGCTATAAAGCCGCGGAATTATTAATCAAAGCAATTGAGCAAAAAAATATTGAAAAGCATCAAGAAGTGCGCATGATGTTAGAAACGAAGCTTGTAGCGAGAGAATCGACAAGAAAGGAGGAGCACTTGTGATTGCAGTAGTCGGAAGTCTAAATATGGATTTAGTCGTTCACACACAGAGATTGCCCAAAGCGGGCGAGACCGTTATGGGAAGAGAATTTGAACAAGTGCCGGGAGGAAAGGGTGCAAATCAGGCAGCGGCGATTGCAAGGCTGGGAGTGGATGTGCAGATGCTTGGGTGCATCGGAACTGATGCGATGGGAAAGCTGCTGAAGGAATCGTTACAAAAAGATGGCGTAGATACAGAACATATTATTGAAACGGAAAAAGCATCTACTGGAGTGGCTTCGATTTTGGTTGAGGATTCCGGAAGTAACCTAATTGCAGTCGCACCAGGAGCAAATTATATACTCAGTGAAAAAGAGGTAGAAGAGAGAAAAAGAATAATAGAGAGTGCCGATATTCTGCTTTTGCAATTGGAAACGCGGATGGAGGTTGTAGAAAGCGCATTGGAGCTGGCAAAAAAAGCGGGAAAAAAAACGATTTTAAATCCAGCGCCTGCAGAGAAACTTAGCGCGTCGATCTTAGAAAAGGTAGATATTTTGACGCCGAATGAAACGGAGTTGCAAACACTCACAGGCCGCACCGCAGATACTCCACAGCAGATTGCGGCGGCAGCTAGGGTGCTCATTGCAGGCGGAGTCGGTAAAGTTCTTGTCACGCTGGGCGAAAAAGGATGTATGTATGTTACCGAAAATGAGGAGGAGCACTTTGAGGCCTACCGAGTGAGAAGCATTGATTCAACAGCAGCAGGAGACAGCTTTAACGGGGCATTTGCCGCCTGCCTGGATTGCGGATCGACGATAAAAGAAGCAATCACATTTGCAATGAAAGTAGGGGCGATGACGGTGACTAAAAAAGGGGCGCAATCTTCGCTTCCTTATAAAAAGGAAGTAGAAGAATTTGAAAAATGGCTGGAAAGGGAGGAAAGATAGATGAAAAAAACAAAATTACTTCATTCTGAAATTTCTTATCTGATTGCAAGAATGAGACATAAGGACCGCCTTGTTATCGGTGATGCAGGTCTTCCTGTTTCGAACCAAGTGCAGAAAATTGACCTAGCAGTCTCACAGGGGGTGCCAGATTTTTTAAGTGTTTTGGCAGCCGTATTATCAGAGCAGAAAATCGAGAAAGTAATTATGGCAGAGGAGTTTCCACAATTGAATCCTGAGCTGCATCAGAAAGTAATTGATTTATTGTTTGCGATGGAGCAGGAAGAGGAAACCGAATTGGGTGTTGTGTATATACCGCATGAAACGTTTAAGGAAGAAACACAGAACTGCATTGGTGCGATAAGAACAGGGGAATTTACTTCTTTCGCAAATATTATATTAATTTCCGGAGTTGTCTTTTAGAAAGAGGTGAGTTAATTGCCGGAAAAATTGGTTGAGATGAAAGGGATCAGCAAGAGTTTTTCAGGTGTTTCTGTGTTGAAAAATGTTGATTTTAACATTTACAAGGGGTGCGCAATGGCACTTCTTGGAGAAAATGGAGCCGGGAAATCTACACTGATGAAGATTCTTACGGGAGCCTATCAAAAAAATCAGGGTGAAATTTCTATAAAGGGTGAGGTGGTAGAAATTCACGATATCCGGCAATCACAAGAGCGTGGAATTGCAATCATACATCAAGAATTGAATTTAATTCAGGATTTATCCATAGCAGAAAATATTTTTCTTGGGAGGGAGCCGCTTCGCTTTGGAAAGCAAATTCATTGGAAAAAATTAAATAAAGAGGCGAAGTGTTGGCTTGAAAGGCTGGGGTTGCATGAAAATCCGAAAACATTGGTCAAAAACATCAGTGTTGGAAAGCAGCAATTAGTAGAAATTGCAAAAGCGCTGTCTTTGAATGCAGACATTTTGGTCATGGATGAGCCTACGGGTGCGCTTACTGTCGCTGAAACCCAAAAGCTCTTTGCGGTAATTCGGGATTTAAAAGAAGAGGGAAGAAGTATTGTATATATTTCACACCGCTTAAAGGAAGTCTTTGAAATTTGCGAAGATGTCACCATATTGCGGGATGGTCAGTTTGTAACAGAACAGCCTATTGGTGAAATAAGTGAAGATGGAATCATTGAAAAGATGGTAGGGAGAAAAGTAACAGAGCAATACCCTCGTTTTTTCTGTGAAGCAGGAGAAACCGTTTTAGAAATAAAAAATTTAAGCAATCATTTTATTGATGGAGTAAATTTGTCTTTGAGAGAAAAGGAAATCGTCGGAATTTCAGGACTCATGGGTTCTGGGCGCACGGAGCTTGCAAGAACAATTTACGGAATTTATAAAATACGTCAGGGTGAGATAATCCTGCGTGGAAAGCAAGTAAAAATAAATAGCCCAACAGAGGCATTGAAACAAGGAATTTCATACGTTTCAGAGGATCGCAAAAATAATGGAATCCTATTGGACCTGTGTGTCGGGGAAAATATAACGTTAGCTGCTCTGAAAAAATTCAGCGGCAGATTGGGAAATCTCCACCGCAAAAGAGAAGAAGCGGCGGCACAAGGCTATATTAAAAATATGTCAATAAAAGCGGCCGGGAGTAAGCAGCTTCTAAGGTACTTAAGTGGGGGAAATCAGCAAAAAATTTCTTTGGCGAAAAATTTGAGTGTAGATCCACAACTCTTGATTTTAGACGAACCGACTCGTGGCGTGGATGTGGGGGCGAAAAAGGAAATCTATGATTTAATTAATACTCTTAAACAGCAAGGGCTGAGTATCCTTATGATATCCTCGGAAATCTCCGAGATATTAGGAATGAGCGATCGTATCATCGTTATGCATGAAGGAAAGATAATGGGAGAATTAAGTCATGCGGAAGCCAGCCAGGAAAGGATTATGAGTCTTGCAGTAGGAAAAGAGGTGAAAACGGGATGAAGAATCTGGCGAATAGAGAAAGCCTAAAAGTCATTGTACAAAAGAACAAGCCGTTAATCGTATTATTTCTCTTAGCATTTACAATGTCATTTTTAAGCGACCGCTTTTTCACGTGGGGAAATATTATTACTGTTTTGCGCCAAACGTCAATCAATGCAGTGATTGCGACCGGAATGACCTTTGCGATTCTAATTGGAGGGATTGATCTTTCTGTGGGGTCGGTTCTAGGCATTTGTGGGGCTGTTGCGGCGACGATGATTGCCGCTGGCATCGACGTGATATTAGTACTGTTTGTGACCTTGCTTTTAGGGCTCGGTATTGGGGTGGTCAATGGATTTTTAATTAGCAAAGGAAGAATACAGCCCTTTATTGCTACACTGGGAACAATGACGCTTCTTCGGGGGGCAACTTTGGTATACACACAAGGGAAGCCAATCAGTACCAATGGAGCAGCGCATACACTGGAATTTAGTAAAATAGGAAAAGGTTTTTTCCTTGGTATTCCGGTTCCTGTATATATTATGATTGTTGTTTTTATTCTCGCATATTACATTTTGCGATACATAAGAATTGGAAGATATATTTATGCTTTAGGCTCGAACGAAGAAGCGACAGTATATTCCGGCATCAAAACAGACCGCGTAAAGCTATTTGTCTATGGAGCATCCGGTGCTTTAGCCGCGTTGGCAGGTGTGCTGGTAACGGCGCGCCTAGGGTCTGCACAGCCAACAGCAGGGGAAGGATATGAACTGGATGCGATTGCAGCGGTTGTGCTTGGAGGAACAAGTATGTCGGGCGGTATCGGCAGTATCTTTGGAACGGCAGTCGGAGCGTTGATTATAGGAATCTTGAATAATGCATTAAATTTGATGCAGGTTCCCTCTTACTATCAGGGAGTGGCAAAAGGCATTGTCATCTTAATCGCAGTTTTACTTGACCGGCAACAGAAGTTGTCAAGCTGAGGTTTTAATCCAAATGGGGTTGAAATAAATAATCAGTTTAAAGCCAAAGTGAGGAGGAGAAAAAATGAAAAAAGGATTTCTTATTTTATTGGCGGTGATTCTTGCTTTCGGAATGGGGGCGTGCGGTGCAGAAAAACCTTCGGAAGGAGATAGCACGCCGACGATTGGACTCGTTGTTTCTACACTGAACAATCCGTTTTTTGTGGATTTACGAGACGGCGCGCAGGCAAAAGCAGATGAATTGGGTGCGAAGCTTGTTGTTTTGGATTCACAGGACGACGCTTCGACAGAAATGGCAAATGTGGAAGACTTGATCACACAGGGGGTAGATCTTATCTTAATCAATCCTACGGATTCTGATGCGGTAGGAAGTGCGGTTGCAGCGGCAAATGAAGCCGATATCCCTGTTGTTACATTAGACCGGTCGGCAAACACCGGTGAGGTTGTATCACATATTGCGTCTGACAATGTTGCAGGCGGTGAGATGGCAGGAAAGTACATTGTCGAAAAACTTGAAGGAAAAGGAAAAGTTGTGGAGCTGGAAGGAATTCCGGGCGCTTCCGCAACAAGAGACAGAGGTGAGGGCTTCCATAAGGCAATTGAAGACAGCGGCTTAGAAGTGGTTGCGAAACAGACCGCAAACTTTGACCGCGCAGAAGGCCTTTCTGTCATGGAGAATATTTTACAGGCACAGCCTGAAATTGACGCAATCTTTGCGCATAACGACCAAATGGCCCTCGGGGCACTGGAGGCAGTTAAGGATTCCGGCAGAGAAATTTTAATTGTTGGCTTTGATGCAATTGATGATGCACTGACTGCAATTGACGCAGGTACGATGGCGGCAACGGTGCAGCAGCTTCCAAAAGAGATTGGAGCGAACGGTGTGGAAACCGGCTTGAAAATTATTGCCGGAGAAAGTACCGATGCTTATATTCCTGTGGAATTAGAGCTTGTTACAAAAAAATAAGGCTTATAAAAAAACGGATGCCGGGCAGAGTTGCTTCTGTCCGGTTTTTTGATGAAATGAAAATAATAAAATGGAGTTTAAGGGGATTCTTAGGTAATGGAGTCGATACAAAACAATCTATTTTATTTGCTAAAATAATTTGAAATTGCGATGCATCTTTCGTTAGGGGGAGGAACAGGCGATAATTCTATAAGAACGGTTTAGGAAATTTTGTAAAAGAGATAATTGGCAGGATTATTTGTTGAAGAACTGGACATTGTGCGGATTGGGGATGATTGACCTGTAAATAAAAGCAATATATTATACTAAGTGTAATTGCGTACAGTGCAGTTATGCAATATAATAATTAAGAAAGGATGTGTTATTTATGGCAGAAAGAGAAAAATTTGGATCGCGCCTGGGGTTTATACTCGTTTCCGCAGGATGTGCTGTCGGATTGGGGAATGTATGGAAATTTCCTTATATGGCAGGGCAATTTGGCGGCGCTGCATTTATTCTTATCTATTTAATTTTTTTGGTCATTTTAGGATTGCCGATTATGGTGTGTGAGTTTTCAGTCGGACGCGCCAGCCAGAAAAGCGTAGCTTCCTCTTTCCGTGTACTAGAGCCTGCGGGCAGCCGGTTTCACAACTTCGGCTATTTTGGTATGGTGGGAAACTATGTACTTATGATGTTTTATACAATGGTCGCCGGTTGGATGATGTATTACTGTTACCGGATGCTGAGCGGCGAATTCGTAGGAGCCTCCCCGGATGAAGTGGCAAATGGGTTTAACAATATGCTGGTAAACCCTGCGACAATGACGCTTTGGATGGTGATCGCGGTTCTTCTTTCCTTTGGAATTTGCTCGATTGGGCTCCGAAACGGAGTGGAGCGTATCACGAAAATTATGATGCTTTGTCTTTTGGGAATCATGATTGTTTTGGTTGCACGCGTAGTTACTTTGGAGGGGGCCGGAGAAGGGATTAAGTTTTATTTAATTCCAGATTTTGAGAAAATGGCAGAGAACGGAATTGGAAATGTCGTTTTTGGAGCACTTTCGCAAGCCTTCTTTACATTAAGTATCGGTATCGGCTCTATGGCGATCTTCGGAAGCTATTTAGATAAATCAAGATCTTTGGCAGGAGAAGCCATAAGCATTACCCTTTTAGATACCTTTGTTGCGATTATGGCGGGATTGATTGTAATTCCTGCGTGTTTTGCATTTGGTGTAGAGCCTGGTGCCGGCCCGGGACTAGTCTTTATTACGCTGCCAAATATCTTTGAAAAGATGGTAGGCGGACAAATTTGGGGTGCCTTTTTCTTCTTGTTCTTATCCTTTGCGGCTTTGTCAACGGTAATTGCAGTATTTGAAAATATTATTTCCTTTGCAATTGATTTATGGGGATGGGAACGGAAAAAGGCTGTTTTAGTAAATATTATAGCGGTCATTTTACTGTCAATGCCTTGCGTTTTGGGATTTTCCACACTTGCATCCATCCAGCCGCTTGGTGAAGGTAGCAATATTATGGACTTAGAAGACTTTATTGTTTCAAGCAATCTCTTGCCGTTAGGCTCTATGGTATATCTGATTTTCTGTACCTCGCGTTACGGCTGGGGATGGGATAAGTTTATTGAAGAAGCGAACTCCGGAGTGGGCTTTAAGTTTCCGTCTTTTGTGAGAAGTTATATGACATATATTCTTCCAATTTTGGTAGTCGGAATTTATTTGAAGGGCTATTGGGATAAGTTTCATTCTGTCGGCTGGATGCTGGTTGGCTTTGCATTCCTTGCATATATTGGATTCGTTTCCTTCGGCGGGCGGAAAAAGAGTATTTAAACCGGATGAATTCGTAGTAAATTTCGTAGTAAATAAAGTTTATTTGACGTAGTACAATGCAGAAAAAGACGGGCAAGGCTCCCGTCTTTTTCCTTTCAAAAGGACAAGGAAATTACGGCGTAGAGGGGGTTGCGAAAAACCGAAAAAAAGAAAGAAAAAAAGATATGGAAAAATTTGCTTTCTTTTTAGTTTCAATTGGATTAATATTTTGTGAAATAGTCAATAATTTCCTTGACTAGTTGAAAAACGTATGCTATTATAGTACATTGCCACGCAAAGTATTTTGTTTTCAATGCAAGGAGGGAAGAACATGCCTCAACCCGTTAAAATAGGTAAGAAAGAACGTATGAGCTATTCAAAAATCGATGTTGTAGCTCCCATGCCCAACCTGATTCAGATTCAGACAGATTCCTACAAGTGGTTTCTGGAAGAAGGGCTTACAGAGGTTTTTGAAGATATATCCCCAATACGGGATTATGCGGACAATCTGGTGCTGGAATTTATTGGACATTCCTTGACAGACGCACCGAAATACGATCAGGAAGAATGTAAAGAGCGCGACGTAACGTATGCCGCACCTTTAAAAGTGAAAGTTCGCCTGGTCAATAAGGAGACCGGAGAGGTAAAGGAACAGGAAGTATTCATGGGAGATTTCCCGATTATGACCGAAAAAGGAACCTTTATCTACAATGGAGCAGAACGTGTTGTTGTTACACAGCTTGTAAGATCACCTGGACCTTATTATGATGTAGCAATTGATAAATCGAATAATAAATTGTTTTCAACGACAATTATCCCGAACAGAGGTGCATGGCTGGAATATGAAACCGATTCCAACGAAATTATTTCTGTTCGTGTAGACCGTACGAGAAAACAACCAATCACGACCATCTTAAGAGCATTGGCTTATAAATCCGTCGAAGATAAAGTAGAGACGGAACGAAGAAAAAATGCAAATATCACGGAAGCGGAAATTGCAAAGAAAATTCGTCGTTACAATGAATTTTCGACAGAAACGGCAAAACTTCTTTATGAAGGTAACAACGCAGAAATCGAGCAGATTTTTGGCAGCCATGAAAGATTGAATAAATCGATGGCAAAGGACGTTACAAGCAATTACGATGAAGGATTAAAAGAAATATATAAGAAGTTAAGACCTGGTGAACCGGCTACCTTTGATAGCGCTTATGATTTGATTGAAGCGTTGTTTTTTGATGCGAAAAGGTATGATTTAGCTAAGGTTGGACGTTATAAATATAACAAAAAATTAGGGCTGGGCAATCGTATTATCGGGTGCATCTCGGCAGAGGATGTATTTGATCCGTCAACCGGAGAACTTCTGGCAGAAACGAATACGAAAATTTCAAGAGAACTGGGATTTGCAATTGAAAATGCCGGTGTGGAAAGCATGATGGTCTACAGTAAGCTCGACGAAGAAAAAGCCGTGAAAGTAATCGGAAACAACTTTGTCAGCCTGCAAGACTATGTAGACTTTGAAATTGGAGAGACAAAGCTTCCAAAGAAGGTTTTCTATCCGGTGTTGCGTTATATTTTAGACAACACAGAAGAAGCAAAGCTGAAGGATACATTGATTTCTATGAAAAATCAGCTTTCGCCGAAGCATATTATCCTGGATGACATCCTTGCTTCGGTCAGTTATATTTTGAATCTGTCCGATGGCATTGGACTCGTTGATGACATCGACCATTTAGGAAACCGTAGACTGAGAACGGTTGGAGAATTGCTTCAAAACCAATTCCGCATCGGCCTTGCACGTATGGAACGTGTCGTAAAAGAAAGAATGACGATTCAAGATATTGAGGTTACAACGCCGCAAGCGCTGATGAACATTCGACCGGTGACAGCTGCGATCAAGGAATTTTTCGGAAGTTCCCAGCTTTCACAGTTTATGGACCAGAATAATCCACTTGCAGAACTGACCCACAAGAGAAGACTTTCTGCATTGGGACCTGGTGGTCTTTCTAGAGAGAGAGCCGGCTTTGAGGTTCGTGACGTACACCATTCCCATTATGGAAGAATGTGTCCGATTGAGACGCCGGAAGGTCCGAACATCGGGCTGATCGGATCTCTGACGACGTATGGTATTGTTAATGAATATGGCTTTATTGAAACACCGTACCGTAAAGTAGATAAGGAAAATGCAATTGTAACAGAAGATATTTATTACTTAACCGCCGATGAAGAAGAGCAAATTATCATTGCGCAGGCAAATGAGCCATTAGACAGTGAAGGGCACTTCGTAAATCGTAAGGTAGTAGCAAGAGGCGCCGGTGGTGAAATCGACCTTTATAACAGAGAAATTGTAGATTTCATGGACGTATCTCCGAGACAGGTTGTATCGGTAGCGACGGCCTTGATTCCGTTCCTTGAAAATGATGACGCGAACCGTGCATTGATGGGAGCAAACATGCAGCGTCAGGCTGTACCTCTTTTGGTCAGTGATGCCCCGATTGTAGGAACCGGTATGGAATATAAGGCAGCCTGTGATTCCGGCGTTGTAATTCTAGCTAGAAATTCTGGCGTTGTCGAATATGTGGATGCTGTGCGTATTAAAGTCCGCAGAGACAAAGACGGCGGCCTAGATGAATATAAGATGCTTAAATATAAGCGTTCCAACCAGGGAACCTGCATCAACCAGAAGCCGATTGTTTCTCATAATGAACATGTTGAAGAGGGAGAAGTTATTGCAGACGGCCCATCAACAGATTTGGGAGAAGTTGCGCTCGGAAAGAACCTGCTGATTGGATTTATGACATGGGAAGGCTATAACTATGAGGATGCTATCGTTTTGAATGAACAGCTTCTTATGGAGGATGCTCTGACTTCCATTCATATTGAAGAATATGAATCAGAGGCGAGAGATACGAAGCTCGGACCGGAAGAAATTACGAGAGATATTCCAAATGTCGGTGAGGATGCGCTAAAAGATTTGGATGAAGAAGGAATCATCCGTATCGGCGCGGAAGTAGATGCTTCTGACATTTTGGTTGGTAAGGTAACACCAAAAGGTGAAACGGAACTGACTGCCGAGGAACGCCTTCTTCGTGCGATTTTCGGAGAAAAGGCGAGAGAAGTTCGAGATACCTCTCTTCGTGTTCCACACGGTGAAACTGGAATTATTGTTGATGTAAAGATCTTTTCAAGAGAAAACGGCGATGAGCTTCCACCGGGAGTTAATAAACTGGTGCGTTGCTATATTGCCACAAAGAGAAAGATAAACGTTGGAGATAAGATGGCGGGACGTCACGGAAATAAGGGTGTTATTTCCAGGATTTTACCGCAGGAGGATATGCCATTTATGCAGGACGGCACTCCGCTCCAAGTCATGCTGAACCCACTTGGCGTTCCTTCCCGTATGAATATCGGGCAGGTATTGGAAGTGCACTTGGGCTTGGCGGCAAAGTATAAGGGATGGTATATTTCTACCGCAGTATTTGACGGTGCAAGCGAAATAGATATCATTGACTTATTGAAAGAATGCGGCTACCCGGAAAGCGGAAAACTTCAGCTGCGTGATGGCAGAACTGGTGAAGAATTTGATAATTCGGTAACCGTGGGATACATGTATATGCTGAAGCTGCATCATCTTGTCGATGATAAGATTCACGCAAGAAGCACAGGACCGTATTCCCTTGTTACACAACAGCCTCTGGGAGGTAAAGCACAGTTCGGTGGACAACGTTTCGGAGAAATGGAAGTATGGGCACTGGAAGCATACGGTGCGGCATATACATTGCAGGAGATTTTGACGGTAAAATCGGATGACGTTGTCGGCCGTGTCAAAACGTATGAGGCAATTGTAAAGGATGAAAATATCCCAGAGCCAGGCATTCCGGAATCCTTTAAGGTATTGATTAAGGAAATGCAGAGTTTGGCTTTGGACGTAAAAGTTCTGACAGACGATGAGCAGGAAATTGAAATCAAAGAATCAGACGACTTAGATACTGCATCCAGCTTAGAAAGCATTATTGATATTGAAGCAGTTTCTTCGGAAGAAGAATTTTTTGAAGAAGAGTCTGGATTCAGTGAAGAATTGGTGGATGAAGACGTAGAAGACGTAGAAGAGGTCGATGGAGAATTGGATCTTGAGGAAGATTTCGTAGACGACGATCTTGTTTAGGCAATACAAAAGCATCCGTTGTTTCACTTGAGAACGAATAAAGGGAAGGGGAGACGCTCCTTGTACGAATTAAACAATTTTGAATCATTACAAATAAGTTTAGCTTCCACAGAAAAGATTCGAAGCTGGTCTCATGGCGAAGTTAAGAAGCCGGAGACGATAAATTACAGAACTTTAAAACCGGAAAAAGAAGGTCTGTTTTGTGAAAAAATATTTGGACCGACTAAAGACTGGGAATGTCACTGCGGAAAATATAAAAGGATTCGCTATAAAGGAATCGTATGCGACCGTTGCGGAGTAGAAGTTACGAAAGCAAAGGTTCGAAGAGAGAGAATGGGGCACATTGAGCTTGCTGCCCCAGTTTCTCATATTTGGTATTTTAAAGGAATTCCAAGCAGAATGGGACTCGTTTTGGATATCTCCCCGAGAAATCTGGAAAAAGTACTCTATTTTGCTGCATATATCGTAACGGATCCGGGTGATTCTGGGCTGGGCTACAAAGAAATTCTGACAGAACTGCAATACCGAGAAGCCAAGGACAAATTTGGAAGCGGATTTAAAGCGGCGATGGGTGCGGAGGCTGTGAAGGAATTGCTTTCTCAGATTGACTTAGTTGCCATGTCAGATGATTTGAGAAATAAACTGAAAGATGCTTCCGGACAGAAAAAAATCCGTATTGTGCGTCGTCTAGAAGTCATTGAAGCATTGAGGACTTCCGGAAATAAGCCGGAGTGGATGGTATTGGAAGTGATTCCTGTCATTCCGCCGGATCTTAGACCAATGGTACAGCTCGATGGAGGGCGTTTTGCAACCTCCGATTTAAATGATTTATATCGAAGAGTCATTAACCGCAACAACCGCTTGAAGCGGCTTTTGGATTTGGGGGCACCAGATATTATTGTCCGCAATGAAAAAAGAATGCTTCAAGAAGCAGTGGATGCGCTGATTGATAATGGAAGAAGAGGCCGGCCGGTGACTGGACCGGGAAGCAGACCTCTGAAATCCTTATCCGATATGCTGAAGGGAAAGCAGGGACGTTTCAGACAGAACTTATTAGGAAAGCGTGTTGACTATTCCGGACGTTCTGTAATCGTTGTAGGCCCTGAACTGAAATTCTATCAGTGCGGTCTTCCGAAAAAAATGGCATTGGAATTATTTAAGCCGTTTATTATGAAAAAATTAGTGCAGGATGGCCATGCACATAATATTAAGAGCGCAAAGCGTATGGTGGAAAAGGTACGTCCGGAGGTATGGGACGTTTTGGATGAAGTTATTAAGGATCATCCAGTGCTTTTAAACCGTGCTCCGACGCTACATCGCTTGGGTATTCAGGCCTTTGAGCCGGTTTTAGTAGAAGGAAAGGCAATCAAGCTTCATCCTTTGGTTTGTACTGCATATAATGCTGACTTTGACGGAGACCAAATGGCGGTTCACGTTCCGCTTTCTGTAGAAGCACAGGCCGAAGCGAGATTTTTGATGCTTTCAGTCAATAATATTCTTGCACCAAAAGACGGCTCTCCAATTACTACGCCGACTCAGGATATGATTTTGGGAAGTTATTATTTAACGCACCCTGGATTGGATGATCGAAGCAGTAAGGCTGAAGTAGGCGACGGCAGAATCTTTACAGATTATGACGAGCTGCTGATGGCGTATCAGACAGGTGCTGCAGGGATTCATGCGAGAGTAAAGGTTCGAAGAAAACTTTCAAAGGATGATCCTGGAAAATTAGTGGAATCTACTGTAGGCCGTTTTATCTTTAACGACAGGATTCCTCAGGATTTGGGTTACATTGATCGAAGTGCAGACCCATATTCATTGGAAATCGATTTCCTTTGTGATAAAAAGAAATTAGGGCATATTATTGATCGTTGTTACCGTGTTCATGGAAATACGGAAACGGTAAAGATGTTGGATCATATTAAAAGCACTGGCTTCCGTTATTCCACAAAAGCAGCAATCACCATTAGTGTTGCTGACATGGAAATGCCGAAAGAAAAGAAAGCAATTATTGAAGAAGCACAGGGTATTGTCGATAAGTACGAGACTGCTTACCGCCGAGGATTGATGTCGAATGAGGAACGTTATGAAAAAGTAATTCAGACGTGGCATAAGGCAACGGATGATGTTGCAGATGCGCTGATGGCTTCCTTGGGGACCTTGAATAATCTATATATCATGGCACACTCCGGAGCCCGTGGAAGTAAGAACCAGATTAAACAGGTCGGAGGTATGCGTGGATTGATGGCGAATGCAACCGGTAAAACTATTGAAATCCCGATTACCGCGAACTTCCGTGAAGGACTTTCCGTTATGGAGTACTTCCTTTCTTCAAACGGAGCTCGAAAAGGTCTGGCAGATACCGCGCTGCGTACAGCAGACTCCGGATATCTGACAAGAAGACTGGTCGACGTCAGTCATAATGTAATTGTCCGCGAAGTCGATTGCGGTACAACAGAAGGAATTGAAGTTCGGGCATTTGCAGACGGCAAGGAAGTAATTGAAGCCTTAAAGCTGCGTATTGTAGGCCGAACGGCGTTAGAAGATATTTATGATGCAAAGGGAAATCTGCTTGTTTCTGGCGGCGAAGAAATTAAAGAAGCTGCTGCAGAAGCGATTGAAAAAGCAGGGATTGAATCTGTGAAGATTCGTTCCGTTATGGCATGCAAAAGCCAATCTGGTATTTGTGGAAAATGCTACGGAAGAAACTTGGCGACTGGAGAGCCGGTTAATATCGGAGAAGCGGTTGGTATTACCGCAGCACAGTCCATCGGTGAACCGGGTACCCAGCTTACAATGCGTACGTTCCATACGGGTGGTGTATCCGTTGCAGGAAACGATATCACGCAGGGTCTTCCTAGAGTTGAAGAGCTTTTCGAAGCTAGAAAACCAAAAGGTCTTGCTGAAATTTGTGAGGCCGATGGAACTGTTGTGTTAATCGAAAGCCGGAAGGACAACAAAACGGAAGTCAAAATTCTCGGTGAAGAAGAACATGTTTATATCATTCCTTACGGTGCGCGCTTGCGGGTATCCGAAGGTGACTTGATTAAAGCAGGAGATGCAATTACAAAGGGACCATTGAATCCACATGATATTTTGAGACTCAATGACGTGGAAGGGGTATACCAGTATTTGCTGAAAGAAGTACAGAGAGTGTATAAGCAGCAGGGTGTAGATATTAATGATAAGCACATTGAGGTAATTGTCAGCCAGATGCTTTCTAAGTGTAAGATTGAGGAAGCGGGCGATACGGCACTACTCCCAGGCGGACTTTACAGCCAGATGGAATTGGAAGAAGCAAACAATGCATTGGGTGCGGATCAGCAGCCGGCTGTCGGAAAACGCGTACTACTGGGTATTACGAAAGCATCACTCGCAACAAATTCCTTCTTGTCAGCAGCATCTTTCCAGGAGACAACTCGTGTTCTGACCGATGCGGCAATTAAAGGTAAAAATGATAAGCTTCTTGGACTAAAGGAAAATGTTATTATCGGAAAACTGATTCCGGCGGGTACCGGTATGAAACGTTACCGCAATATCAATTTGGATTATGGTGAAAATACGGAATATATGAATTCGTTCAAAACGCATCTTGATGAAGAAGATGAATTCGAAGATGTGTTGGAAGAAAATGCCCCGTTTTTTAAGCCGGAGGATGAATTGATCAGCGATGCGGCTGTTGCACCGACAGAACCGGAGAATTTGGATTTAGATACTAGTTTGGATTCTGGATTTACAGAAGTATAGAAAAATATAAAAAACTAAAATAATGAAAATAATCATCGCTCAGTATGAAAAAAATTGACAACTTTGTCGGTTTAATGATATACTGAGCTTTGGTTCGCTATGGATTTAAACCATTTGGGTTTAAATATATATTATTTAGTTTTTGTGCACGCAGATCGGCACAAAGAAAGGAGATTTAAATGCCTACAATTAATCAACTGGTAAGACAGGGAAGAGTCAGAGCTGAAAAGAAGTCTACTGCGCCTGCGCTGTTAAAAGGTATGAATTCCAT
Organism: uncultured Anaerovorax sp.; assembly: GCA_963521065.1. Taxonomy (GTDB): domain Bacteria; phylum Bacillota; class Clostridia; order Peptostreptococcales; family Anaerovoracaceae; genus IOR16. The sequence goes on from CAUQTI010000001.1 coordinate 127,882, forward strand.
TAAGAGAGTACCAACAGACACAGAAGCACCTCAGAAGAGAGGCGTATGCACTTCCGTAAAAACTGTGACTCCTAAGAAGCCAAACTCCGCACTGAGAAAAGTAGCAAGAGTTAAGCTGACAAACGGTATTGAAGTAAGCGCATATATTCCGGGAGTTGGACACAACTTGCAGGAGCATAGCGTTGTTTTGATCCGTGGCGGAAGAGTAAAGGACCTTCCGGGTGTGAGATATCACATCGTCAGAGGTACACTCGATACAGCTGGAGTGGCAAACAGAAACCAGGCTCGTTCCAAGTATGGTGCGAAGAGAGCAAAAAAGAAATAAGAGTTATATTTTAGAAAGAATCGGGAAAACTAAAAAGTGCCCTTAATATAGATATTGAGAGGCACCGCGGCACGTGAAGGCATTGTGTCGAGTACCGAAATAGGAGGGAAGAGAAGTGCCAAGAAGAGGAAATATTCCAAAAAGAGAAGTGCTTCCTGATCCAGTATACGGCAGTGTTGTTGTTGCAAAACTAATCAACAGCATTATGTTGGATGGAAAAAAGGGCGTAGCACAATCAATCGTCTACGACGCTTTTGATAAAATCAAGGAAGTAACAAATGAAGAACCGATAGAAGTGTTTGAAAAAGCAATGAACAACATTATGCCTGTTGTAGAGGTTAAGGCAAGACGTGTTGGCGGAGCGAACTATCAGGTTCCGATTGAAGTAAGAGCAGAAAGACGCCAGACACTTGGTCTGAGATGGTTAACAAAGTATACCAGACTCAGAGGTGAAAAATATATGGCGGAAAGACTTGCGAAAGAACTTATGGATGCTGCGAACAATACCGGAGCTTCCGTAAAGAAGAAAGAAGATACCCATAAGATGGCTGAAGCAAATAGAGCATTTGCTCACTACAGATGGTGATCATAGAGAGGAGTCAGATATGCCTAGACAATTTCCGTTAGAGAAGACTAGAAATATAGGTATCATGGCCCACATTGATGCAGGAAAAACCACAACAACAGAGAGAATTTTGTTTTACACAGGAAGAACTCACAAGATTGGTGAAACTCATGAAGGTGCGGCTACCATGGACTGGATGGCACAGGAGCAGGAAAGAGGAATCACGATTACCTCTGCTGCAACGACTGCACAGTGGAAAGATACCAGAATCAATATTATTGATACACCAGGACACGTAGACTTTACCGTGGAAGTTGAGAGATCTTTGCGCGTACTAGATAGTGCCGTAACGGTATTGTGTGCAAAGGGCGGAGTTGAACCTCAGTCCGAAACGGTTTGGAGACAAGCAGACAAATATGGCGTTCCAAGAATGATTTTCGTTAATAAAATGGACATTTTGGGCGCAGATTTCTATCACGTTATGGATATGGTAAAAAACCGTTTAAAAGCAAATGCGGTTGCCATTCAGCTTCCGATAGGAAAAGAAGAAAATTTTGTCGGAGTCATTGACTTAATTCAAATGAAAGCCGAAGTTTATAAGGATGAGCTTGGAAAAGAATTTGAATTTGTAGAGATTCCGGATGATATGAAAGAAGCTGCAGCTGAGTGGAGAGCTAAGATGGTCGAAGCGGTTGCAGAAGGCGACGAAGAGTTGCTTATGAAATATTTGGACGGGGAAGACCTGACCAACGAAGAGTTGAAAAGAACAATTCGTAAAATGACAATTGCCGGAGAAATGGTTCCTGTAACCTGCGGTTCTGCATACAGAAATAAAGGTGTACAGCCTTTGCTGGATGCGGTACTGGATTTCTTACCTTCTCCTTTGGATATCCCACCAATCAAAGGTGTTTTACCAGATACAGAAGAAGAAGCAGAAAGAGCTGCGGATGATAATGGTCCGTTCTCTGCATTGGCATTTAAGATTATGGCTGACCCGTTTGTTGGTAAGCTTGCATTTTTCCGTGTTTATTCCGGTATGCTTTCTTCCGGATCTTATGTTTACAATTCGACAAAAGGAAAGAAAGAAAGAATCGGAAGAATTTTGCAGATGCATGCAAATAAAAGAGAAGAAATCGAAATGGTTTATGCCGGGGATATCGCAGCCGCAGTTGGCTTAAAAGATACAACGACTGGCGACACCCTGTGCGATGAAAAGGATGAAATCATTTTGGAGTCTATGGACTTCCCAGAACCAGTAATTGAAATTGCAATTGAGCCGAAAACAAAGGCTGGCCAGGAAAAGATGGGTATTGCGCTTTCGAAGCTGGCAGAAGAAGATCCTACCTTTAAGACCTTTACGCATGAAGAAACAGGACAGACAATTATCGCTGGAATGGGTGAGCTTCACCTTGAGATTATTGTTGACCGTCTGTTGCGTGAATTTAAGGTGGAAGCAAATGTAGGTAAGCCGCAAGTATCCTATAAGGAAACGATTACCGGTACTGCAGATGTGGATAATAAGTATGCGAAGCAGTCCGGCGGACGCGGCCAATACGGTCACGTTAAAATCAGAATTTATCCAAGAAATCCTGGTGAAGGATATGAATTTAAAAATGCAATCGTGGGTGGTTCCATTCCTAGAGAATACATCCCTAAGATTGATGAAGGAATTCGTGAATCCATGCAGAATGGACCTTTAGCCGGATATCAGGTTGTAGACGTTGGCGTTGAGTTATATGATGGTTCTTACCATGAAGTTGACTCCTCTGAAATGGCATTTAAGATTGCCGCATCAATGGCATTCCGTGAAGCTGTGAAAAAAGCAAAGCCAGCGCTTCTTGAACCGATTATGAAGGTCGAAGTCAATGCACCAGAAGATTATATGGGTGATATCATCGGTGATATCAGTTCCAGAAGAGGAAGAATCGAAGGTTCTGAAATCATGAATGGTGCAGTAACAGTACGCTCTTTTGTTCCACTGTCTGAAATGTTTGGCTATGCCACAGACTTACGTTCTAAGACACAGGGCCGTGGTGTATACGTTATGCAGATGGATCATTTTGAAAAATTACCGGATAGCTTGATTGACAAGATTAACAAATAAAGAAATATCATAGACATTCCTTGCTGCACCCGCTGTGAGGAATGTCTGACATATTTATAAAATGGAGGAATTTTATAATGGCAAAGGCTAAATTTGAAAGAACAAAACCGCATGTTAACATCGGAACGATTGGTCACGTAGACCACGGAAAGACTACATTAACAGCAGCAATTACAAAGACTCTTCATCAGAGATATGGACTTGGCGAGCAGGTTGCATTTGACCAGATTGACAAGGCACCGGAAGAAAGAGAAAGAGGAATCACGATTGCGACTTCTCACGTAGAATATGAGACACCAAACAGACACTACGCACACGTAGACTGCCCGGGACATGCTGACTATGTAAAGAACATGATTACAGGAGCAGCACAGATGGACGGAGGAATTCTTGTAGTAGCAGCAACGGACGGACCGATGCCGCAGACAAGAGAGCACATCCTTCTTTCCAGACAGGTAGGCGTACCATACATCGTAGTATTCTTAAACAAGTGCGATATGGTAGATGACGAAGAGCTGCTTGACTTAGTAGAAATGGAAGTAAGAGAATTACTCGACTTATATGAATTCCCAGGAGATGATACACCAATCATCAGAGGATCTGCTTTGGAAGCATTGAACAATCCAGAAGGACCATGGGGAGATAAGATTGTAGAACTGTTCGAGCAGATCGACACTTATATTCCAGAACCTACAAGAGCAACAGATAAGCCATTCCTGATGCCGGTAGAGGACGTATTCTCTATTACAGGACGTGGAACAGTAGCAACAGGAAGAGTAGAAAGAGGAATCTTAAAGGTATCCGACGAAGTAGAAATCGTAGGACTGACAGAAGCGCCTAGAAAAGTAGTAGTAACAGGAATCGAAATGTTCCGTAAGCTGTTAGATCAGGGTGAAGCAGGAGATAACATCGGAGCGTTGCTTCGTGGAGTACAGAGAACTGAAATCGAAAGAGGTCAGGTACTTGCAGCAACAGGAACGATTCATCCGCATACAAAGTTCATATCTGAGGTATATGTATTAAAGAAAGAAGAAGGCGGACGCCACACTCCATTCTTTAATGGATACAGACCACAGTTCTATTTCAGAACAACAGACGTAACTGGATCTGTAACATTGCCAGAAGGAACAGAAATGTGTATGCCTGGAGATAACATCCGGATGGACATCGAACTGATTACCCCAATTGCAATTGAAGAAGGACTTCGTTTCGCGATTCGTGAAGGCGGAAGAACAGTTGCATCTGGTGTTGTAACTAAGATTGAAGCATAATTTTTTTCGGAAAGAAAATTGTCTGTGCGATAAGAGTAAGGTTTAAGATTATAGAAAGCACGCTGTAATTCAGTGTGCTTTCTCTTTATACAATGGAAAAGATTGATTTTTCTACAGGAAAACAGGTATGATAAGTGTAATAATATACCGTTTGAATAAGGGAAAAAACATATACGACTGACCAACTACATATAATATAGACTAGTTTATTTATGCAAATGGAAACCTTAGGCTTCACTGTTTGCACTTTTTTTATAGTAAGGGAAATTGTGAAAAAAGTAGAAAGACACTTTATAGAAGCTCCATTACTGTAAGAAAAAATGTTGGTAAAATTATGTTTTTCATAGCATTTTGTAAATAGAAATCCTTGGATTTTATGATTTACGCTTTTTTCCTATTTAAGAAGCAAATATCTCAAAGGTAGAGAAAAAGAGGGAGAAGATATGGAATCTTATGATTTTTTATTGTCTATAGCGATTATCTTGCTGGTTACGAAGATATTCAGTCTGATGTCTAGGAAGGTACATATGCCGCAAGTCGTTGGCGCTTTGGTTGCCGGTGTGATACTAGGGCCTAGTGTTTTGGGACAAATCACAGAAACTGATTTTCTAATGAAAACTTCGGAAATCGGTGTGATTATTTTGATGTTTCTTGCAGGCTTGGATACAGAAGTTCAAGAACTGAAAAAAACGGGAATCGCATCTTTAATTATTGCAATAATTGGTGTTGTTGTTCCTCTCGCGGGAGGGTACGTTGCTTATCAGATGTTTTTTCAGGGTACAGGGGATCCACAGCATTTTTTGAAAGCAATATTTATGGGCGTTATTTTGACCGCCACCTCAGTGAGTATTACAGTGGAAACACTTCGTGAAATGGGGAAGCTGAACGGCAGAGTTGGGAGCAGCATTTTAGGCGCTGCGATTATTGATGACATTCTGGGAATTGTCATTTTGAGCTTGGTTACGAGTTTCACGAATCCTGATGCACAGCCAAAACAAGTGTTTATAAAGATTGGATTATACTTTGTTTTTCTGTTTTTCGTCGGAATCTTTGCACCCATGATTTTTAAAGCTTTGGAGCGATGGCATGGAACGGTAAGGCGTATGGCAATCTATGGCTTTGCCTTTTGTCTAATTTTGGCCTATATTACCGAAGTGTTTTTTGGAATTGCGGACATTACAGGGGCATATTTTGCAGGACTATTCCTTTGCAATGTACCGAAGACGAAAAATTATATAGTAAAAAAGCTTACCGTCATTTCGTACTTAATGTTTTCACCGATGTTCTTTGCAAGCATTGGAATTAAGACAAATATACAAGGCTTGAGTGGCACGATTCTAATGTTTGCCATCGTATTAACCGTCATTGCGATATTGACGAAAATGGTTGGATGCGGGCTGGGTGCAAAACTGTGCCGATTTACAAATCGAGATGCAGCAGCCGTAGGAATCGGAATGGTTTCCAGAGGTGAGGTCGCTTTAATTGTTGCGCAAAAGGGCGCAGAGGCATCGTTGGTGGATGAGGCGTTATTCCCTGCGGTTATTGTGATGGTAATTGTGACAACCTTGATTACACCGATTCTCTTAGGGTTTGTTATGAGAGAACGTCATGTGAGGCGAAAAAGAATGGCAGCATAGATTTTGATAATTGGCAGCAATTAAGATTGTCATTAATAGAAAAAGTGAAACCAGAGTTTTACGCCAATAAGCTTTCTTTAATTTTTTTAATTTATCGCAGGAGGATTTATCTCCTGCGTTTTTTTGATTCTATGAATAGGAGCTGGGACGAGATTATAGAGCATGGGAGAAAGGCTGAAAAATAGAAGGAATTCCAACTTCCTATAAAATATGGTATACTTTTTTCCAAAGAGTGTCGAAGGGAGAACGCCGCCATGTCGGATAAGAGCAAAGCACACAGCCTCTTTTCAAAGGTGATATATAAACATAAGCTGCTGTTCATTTTGACAGCGGGTTTTTTTACGGTTTTTGCAATTATGTTTTTAATCCGGTTGCCGGAGTTCCCCGAGGCAAGAGTCGTTATGGAAAAAAATGGGGTATATGACTTATCTGATATTACAGATTTGGACGAAACACAGATTCTCCTTGCACCGTCAAAAACTTACTATCCTAACCGTTATTTGAATTGGAAGAACAACGATACTGTTGTTCCTGAAAGTACAAGGAACTATGGTAAAATCCGTGCAGATTATCTCTCACAGCGTTTTACGCTTCTGCTGCCGGACGACAATGATACCTATCGCCTCACCTTTAAGCTCTCAGGCCGTCACGCCATACGGGTGTATGTAAACGGCAAGTTGGCCGGTCAGGTTGGAACACTTGGAATGATGAAACAGGATACGGAGGTTTGGGAAAATAATATCACGGTCTACGCCGCTGCAGTGGATGGTAAAATGGACATATTACTTCACAGCGCACAGTTTTATCACGCGAAGAAGGGGGCGTCACTTGCGGAAGTTAACCTTAGTAAACAGAGTGTGGAGAATGATCCCTTTGCCATGAATCGGATTAAGGGACTCTTGGTCATGGGTGCGCTGCTGAGTGCGGCGACTTCACTGCTGGGTATCTATTTTTTATTAGCACATACGAAAGCAACCTTGTATTTTGCGCTTGCATGTATTGCTATGGCTCTTCGGGAATGCCTTCAAAGTCAGGCATGGACTTATTTCCCTATCTCTGGTGAGCTTTCCTTTTTATTGGAATATTTAAGTGTAGTGCTGTTGACTCTATTTCTTTCCTTGTATCTTGGACAATACGCGTCGGGAAAGTACTTGAAGGGCGTACAGTATATTGCTCTCATAGCCTCAGGTATTTATGGGGCCTGCATCCTGCTGGGGGATTCTATTTTCTACACCTCAGTATTAAAGTATTACCAGATTCTTTTAATTTTGTGTATCTGTTCGGGGATTGGTGGAATATTTTGGAACTTGCGCCGGCCGACGAAGGAGCAAATGGTAACGTTATATGGAATCTCTGTTTTCTTTCTTTCAGCGATTGCAGATATTGCTATGTATTTAGATGTGTTTGGAGACCTGGAAACGAATCTGCCAGTCAGCGAAGCGACCATGCTGATTTTTGCGCTGGCGCAGGTGTTCTCTCTGTATCTGATGAACAGCAGGGTGCTGGCGGAGTCGAAGGAAGCAGAACAGAGGCTGGCATTGGAAAAGGCTTCGCTAGAGAGCCTTGATAAGATGAAAACAGAGTTTTTAGGCAATGTGTCCCATGAACTGAAAACACCATTGACAGTGATGTCTGGTTATGCACAGACAACGAAGCAGATTTTGGAGAAATCGGCATTGCCTGAAAGCGGCGAAATTTCTCGCCGGATGACACTTGTTTCATCCGAAGCAGAACGGCTTTCTCTAATGGTGGGGCAGATTTTGGATGTGAGCCGTATGGAGGAAGGGCGTATGGTGATGGAGCCGATGCGCGGTTATTTGGATGAAATTATTCATACTGCCGTAAAGACTCACTATCCCATCTTGAATAAGAACCAGAACCGTTTGAAGATACAGATTGAACAGAGGCTGCCCGCGATTTATGTCGATTCCATGCGGATTTCGCAGGTAATCATTAACTTGATTTCCAATGCGGTTCGCTTTACGATTGGAGGGGAAATCACCATCTTCGCCGAACATAAAGAAAAAGAGATTCTTGTCTGTGTTTCAGACACGGGTATCGGCATTGCACCAGAGCGGATTTCTTATCTCTTTGAGCGTTACAGCAAAAAAGAAAAATCCGGCGGCGGGCAAGATACCGGCACCGGGCTGGGATTATATATTTGTAAGCATATTGTAGAGCAGCATGGTGGGAAAATTTGGATTGAAAGCAGGGAGGGAAAGGGAACTTCTGTTTTCTTTACTTTGCCCACAGCGGAAGCTAATACCGAACCTTGCTGAAAATGTACTCGTTTTTCCCTGCACTGACTAACTCGAACCAGCCATTTTCGTCCAGCTTTAGCTTTTTTCTCAGGTTAGCCACATGGGTCTTGATTGTTCCAGTAGCGCCAGGCGACATTTCACCCCACGCTCGGCGGTAGATTTCATCAAAGCTTAGCCGTTGTCCGGCAAATAGAGCAAAGCAGCCGAGAAGCTGCAATTCCTTCAGGGTGAGAGGAATGTGCTCTCCAGCTAATGCGGCTTCTCCCGCAAGAAAATCTACTGTCAGTGGTGGAAGTTCAATTTTTCCGGCTGACAGCACACCGTTTCTGCGAAGCTGCGCCGCGACATGGGCATTGAGAACATTTAAATCATAGGGTTTGGTGACATAATCATCACCGCCTTTCAAAAGTCCATTTACTACGCTCTCATTTTCGTTTCTGCAGGTCAGAAAGATGATGGGAGCGTTTGTTTTTTGCCGCAGCTCAGTACAGAAGTCAAATCCGGAGCCGTCAGGCATCATCACATCTAAGAGAATCAAATCCGGAGCATGTTCCTCCAGCTGAAACCTTGCTTGCGCGAGCGTAGGGGCGCAAATCGTCTCATATCCTTTTCCCTCAAAATATTCCCGATTGATTTCCAGTACATCAGCTTCATCCTCAATAAGTAAGAGCTTCGATTTCTTCATCTCATCATCTCCATTTCTAAAAGTTATCTTACCATATGTTATGCAAAATGGGAATGACATAGATTTATAAAAAAAGATCAAGATTTCTTAACCTTCCACATAAATTTTTTCTTTTCTGGTACGCTGAGAAGATACCGAAAGAGAAGGTGTAATTCAGCATGGGTAAAGTTAGATCAGTGTTTTTACCCTCTGGAGATAGATAATAGACAAAAAAACAGACCCGGTGAAAAGAGGTGATATTATATGCTTGAGATAATTCGGGTGGATATTTTAGACGGGCAGACTTTGGATATTGAACTGAATAATGGACATTTAATTCTGTTTGATACAAAACGTCTCCCTAAATCAGGGCAAGACTATGACAAGTTGAGGCATTTGGAGGTCCTGCCTCGCCCCAGTACTGACGGGCAGAGTATTTTTTGGCGGGACGGCCCGAAGATTGCTTTAGTTGACATCCTGCATTGGCTGTCGCTACAGAAAGAATGAGAAGGATGTAAAGAATTTTCAGATGAAAGAGAAGGGAGACTATACTATGCAAAATAGGAAGAGACGGCTTATTTTTGCCTTATCCGTTGTATTGACGGCGACAATGTTCCCTCCTGCGGCCTTTGGTGGGGAGACAGTTAAATATCAAGCATATAAACTAGATGTTGGACTGATGAATATTCAGAGCGGGGAACACAATTTGTTCCGCCAGACATATTTACGGAAGAACGATCGTAATTTCAATCTGGCTTATAAGTTCAAATTGGGCGAAAAAAATAACGTCAGAGGCGCAACCGAATGGCTGAGTTATAAAACCGGTCTGAAGCACCATGAGAACGGGTCATATTGGAATGCCAATTACGTTTGGAATTTTACCGGAGGGGCGGCAGATAAGCAGCTATCGGATCTCATCGAAAGTGGGCAGATTGCTGTGGATTATTCTGCCAATATGACTGCTGATAAACATTCCAATTTTAAATACCACTGGAAATCAAAATTGGACCGGGCATATTCCAATTTACTTGGTCTAACTGAGAAAGGTGGTAAAGATTATTTTATCGGGCTGGAGAGCGCTTCCGATGCACCGGACGAGGCAGCAGTTTATCATTCGCGACGCAAGAAGATTGGAGGGGAGCTCACCGGATTTTTAATTCATTCGTATCAGTCAACTTGCAAGTGCGGTAGTTCTCGGGTTTCAGAAATGGCTGTGGGCTTGGTCGACGATACGTCTCCTCGGGTAACTTCAATCAATGCCAGCGCAGTACCGGGTGGAACGCCAGAGCCTTACGGCTTTAAAGCTGGAGAAAAAGGATATTTGAATCTTATCTTCAGCGAACCGATCCGTTTTGCAAAGGATGTGGTGCCGACGAGTGAGGTCATATTGAACCTTGTGCTCAAGGGGACAGAAAGTGACACACAGGTCAATGTCGGGGGAGTGACTGCAAAGCTGACAGAGTTGTCAGGCAATAGACTTTCCTTTGCTTTTACCGTCCCGGAATCCATACAGTCGAAAGCTACAAATGTTTATATTTCCGATGTTGCACGTGATCAAAGCAGTTGGATCAGCACGGCGTTGGATGCTTATGATTTGGTGCTGCTGGGAGAATCAGGGGCTAAGCTTTCTTTGAGCGGAAGCCTTGCATCGGATCGTGATTTAACGAAGACCTCCTCACTTGTGACCGATATTGCGGGAAATCCGGTAAATTGGTCGGGGAGCACGAAGACTATGTCAAACCCTTGCTATCTAGACAATGTAATTCCATCCGTTTCCAGAGTGGATATTTCTGGAGCAAGGATATCAAAGGAGAGCAATCAGGCCTCACAGGCTGAGGACTGGCCGGAGGACATCGACCGCAGCGCAGTATTTGCTGGAACTGGTGATAAGCTAACCTTTTCCGTGCTTTTAACAGAGGAAATTAAGCTTCCGAAAGGGAAAGATGCAAGCAATATTACTGCAACGCTGAATGCGCGTGACGGAAACGTGCCTGTCATTTTAGCCGGTGCGTCGCTGGCGACGGTAAGGAACGGTGTGAACGGGATTAAGGTTTCCAGGCTGAACTTTGAGCCGCTTACAATTACAAAGCCGCTAACGGCCGACGACAATACAAAGCCGTTGTCCATTGCAGAAATTTCGTTTCCATCCGGCACCAGCGATTTGAGAGATAATGTCGTGCCAAAGCTGCGCAGTGCAGACGGCAAGATTCCGGCTCCGGCTCAGCAGCAATATCTTGATACAGATGCGCCGAAAGTTACGACAAAAGCACAGAAAAAAGAGGGGAGCGGTTCTGCGGAACCAATATATGTCCCTATTGCATATATGGGAAGCTCGTCAAAAAAAGAATTTTATTTCCCTATTTTAGTGGAGGATTCTTTCGGAAGTGATAGCACCAGCGAATCTTATCTCAGTGGTGTCAACGGTCTGATGGGAAGCTTCGGCTGGCAAAATCATTCGGCGGAGGAATCGTTTTCCTTCGAATACTATGTATCAGCTTCTGCAGAGCACCCGGAAGAGAGTCAATATCTGACAGGGGGTACCAGCAGTACAGCTGCCGGAAGTGCGGTAAGTTTAATGCCTTTCAGGCAAGTAGAAACAGGAAATTATATTCATATTCGACTGAAGGATGACGTGCAATATAATATTGCCGATTCGGAATTCGTGGTAAAATCCCTTGACTATGCAACAAACACAGGAAGTGATTCTTTCAAGCTGGATTTTGTCGCAGATCTTACACCACCTGTTATCGTGAGTAACGGAGTAAAGCAATCTTTTAACAGTGCAGAGAAAATCGGTGCGCTGGAGGTCACTGTTACAGTGACGGATGCGGGCGGAATGGAGCCTGATGCGATTCAATACCAGTGGGTTGAAAGAGATGCAAGCCCCGAAGATTCAAACTGGAAGGACTACAACAGCGGCATAGGGGATGGCACCACGAGGAATTCTCTGGAGGTAATTCTGCAAAAAGAAAATCTATTAGCAGGAAGTGTTCATCAATATGACCTTTATGTTAGAGCAAAGGATCAATACGGAAACCAGTCCGACCCCTTTAAGATTGCCTGTGAGTTTGATCTGGCAAAGGCAAATCCCAACTTGAAATTTAAAAACGGAATGAGCGGAAAGCCAGTACAGGAAATTGAGATTGGAATGGATCTGAACGCTTACACAGGAACGGATAGTACGATGACGGATATGGAAGCCACTACCGTGGTAATGATTAAAAACCCAGAAGCACAGTCAAGTAATGAATATTTTGTCATCGCTATTTCAAGCCGAGGTCAGGAACTGGCGGAAACGGAGGACCTTTTTGATGCGTTGAAACTCGGAGAATCGAATTCCTATGTAACCGAAAATATGGATCCTCGTATAAACGCTTATTCCACCTGGTACCTGGCTCGAGTAACTGAAGAAGACGATGGCTATCGCTTTTCAGACAGCAGAACGGTGGAGGGGGATGAACGCCTAATCCTCAATTCCATTCTGAAACCGGGAGCCGGAGTACTGGCAGCACGGAGTTTGGGATATTATGGGGACGTTGAGATGACTTTTATTACAGCCTATGGAGAAATCCCTCAATTTTATAGCATCCAAGAGTATACAGACCAGCAAACTCCCGGCGCGTATGTATTTAGCGGGAGACTAGGTGAAAAGTCTGCATTTTATTTGGACGATGTAGACGGGGTATATCTGGATACTCATGGTACAGGAGTGGTTGAGAAAAACAGTTTTTATTACAGCGGTACTTATGATGCCTCCGGAAGGATGGAGGAACTTCTGCAGCAAGTTCCGGCACTTCCTGCAGAAGAGCCGATTGTTTCTGAAGAGGGGCAGGATTCGAAGGAAGGGCAAGAGGATACTGAAGAGATTAAGAATCCTAAGGAGGGAACTGTGCCTGATGGCGGAGCTAACGAAGGATCTAGAGACGAGGCTGGTGAAGAAGACATAAATGACGGAAGCAGCAAAAATGCAGAAGAGCCTGAATCCGAACAGTCAGAGGGAGAAAAGCCCGAAGCGGGTGGCACTGTAGTATCTTCTGATCCGGTTATGATGGGTGCGGAAGAGGAAGAAAATAAGATTGAAGATTTGAGCGAAGAAGATGCTGACGATATGGAGACACCAAGCGGAGACGTTGTTGAGAATTCAGGGAGTCTCGGTGAAGAAGAGACTTTGAAGGCGGCCGGAAGCGAAGGTGTTAATTCATCATGGGAACGTGTTGAGGTTGTGCTGCCTTTCTCTCGGATCCAGGGAAATCTCAACGTTCAGAGTGTTACTATTCCTATGTCTTATTTTGAATCTAGCATGCAAGTAGAATTTGAAAGAGCAGAAAGTGCAGACGGACAGGAAAATTTGTTGTGGAAGGAGAGCTATGAGCCGGGCGTTACAGCAAAATATCTGAAGAATCTTGACGGAGCAAAAATCTCCTTTACGTTGTCCAGCAAGGAGATGGAAGAATGGGGTGTCGGTGAGATTGATTTTGAAAGTGAGGACACCTATGTGGCACTGTATTATACGGAGCACGGAATAAGTAAATCAGGTTCCTTTGTTTCAATAAACGGGCAGCCTCCTAAATTCTCAGGGGGAGGCAGTTATAACTTTATTGAGGACCTCCCGGAAGAATATACTTTGATAAAAAACAAACTGATTGAATCGAAGGAGCAGATCTTTGTCATTCCGGCAGGGTTAACGGATAAAGCAGGTTTTTATGCACTGGAGGTTTCTCTGAAGCCCTTTAACTCGAGCAATACGAAAAAGTTTTATTATACGGATCTTTTTGCTGACGGTATGGGAATCGATGACAATGGTATTGCAGACTATAGCTATGATGTCACGTTGGACGCGGAGAATGAATTATCGGCAATATCCCTTCCAAGATACATGGTGATGTTTGAAACATCACCTTCTAGTCTTCTTGTGGGAACTGCGCCGGTTCAGGATGGAGCGGCAGTGGAAAGAAGCATCTCGATCTGGGCAGGACCGGAGGAGCAACGGGAGAAGTTGTATTATGATGATGGAAATGGATGGAAGGGTATGAACGGGGTTGACAAATTTGCTATTCGGGTCTGGAACGCGGCAAGTACCGCAAACGGTTCAGCTCCTGAAGGTGCGCAGTGGCATGAATCATCATATGCGAGCAGTCAAGTGAATCTGGAGATTGTGGGGGCAGAGTCTCTGGCGGCAGGCGGCGGTTATGAAAATGAGAGCGGATTGATTTCTGTGCCAATTCTCTCAAGCGGAGTGAATACGCTTTGCTATCAGATATGGTTGCCTAACGGCAATATGACTCCTGCGAAACAGTTTACGATCAATGCATCTGACCAAGCGCCTCAGTTTGACCTGCATCTGGACAGCAGAAAGGAAGATGGATGGGTACCTTCTATTACAGCTTACGCGGAAAATGTCAGCGCTGTCAACGGAGCGGTTTCTTTTGAGTGTCACGGAGCACCCGAAAAAGAGGAAGGAAATCTGGAACCTATTACGATAACAGAAAGCTGGGTCTGGGGTGAGCCCGGCAGCCCTATAGATACTTCCTTACCGCTTGTATTTTACATCTTGGATAGGGCAGGCAACATAACGGTAAAGGAGCAGGTAATTGACTGGGTTGACAGCACCGCACCGCAGCTTGCGGCAGTCGAAGCGAGCGTCAGTACGGAAAATGAGTTTCACGTAACTGTTACGGTAGCGGATGATCATTCGCTGACCGGCCAGAAGGTGTTTCTTACTTTTGATAAAGAGTACTCAAATCTTTTGAACGATAGGACGGTAAGTGCCGCGGGAGCAGAGGGCCGTTCCGGAGATGATAGTGCAGGCATAGCGGAAGCCGACGGCGCTGAAAAAGAAAGCGCACTGGTTACTGTAGAGGTGCCGATAAATGAAAGTGGTTCGGGTCAGTGGCTTGCGGCAGCGCAGGATGCGGGCCATGGTGGCATCTATAAAACGGTGACTACATCAGCGGAAGACGGAAAGACGAAAAATGTGGAAGTCTGGGGCGTTTTCCGGTACGACAAGAGTGCAGAGGCTGAGGGGACGACACAGCGACGGCTGACATTTACTGCATCCGACGCAGCAGGAAACCTTTCAGCGGTGAATGAGATCGAGGAAGAATTTAACCCGGATACAGGAGAAGTGACAGGGGAGGTTACCAGGTTACTTGAGGGAACTTATCTCGATATCCGAGCACAGAATATCAGGCCTGCATATAAAGAGGCTTCGATGCAGTCAGATGACCGGGTGAGACTTACATTTACAGCACCTGTTCTGTTGACGAATCCCGAAGGATCTGGGCAAAGATTCGATAGGGAAAATGACGGAGCAGCGATTTATTCTGACGGAGAGTATGCGTTAGAGTATACAGATTTGTTCGGTGAAACCTACAAGGAGGCAGTTAAAATTTCCGTCTTTGAAGGGTGGAATGCCAATGTAAAGTTTTCAGAAACCGAGCCTACTAGAAATGATGTTACGGTATCCGTGGAGATACCGAAGGACAGCAAGCTGAAGGTGGGGTCTCTGACCGGAACCCTTGGAGAAGGTATTGAGGGCGACTCTTCTGCGGCTATTACAGGAACGATTGAAAAAGATGGCTCCGTCGCTACACTTGTTATGACGAACAACGGAACTGTAGTGCTGGAGCTTGAAAATGAAAATGGAGTGAAAAAAACAAAGACTTTTGCCGTTTCCAATATCGACCGTAAGATTGATTCGGTTACACCATACTACTATTATATGGCTGGTACTCCGGGAGCAACGGAGACGTCCACCGCAGGAACCGTGGTAGTGGGGCTCTATTGTGATGAAATGCTCAAGGGGCTTAATGGCCCGTTGACCTATACCTTTACCAACGGAGCGAAGGCTGGAGATCAATATACCTTCAAATTTGAGGATATGGCACAGAATCAAGGCGAGCTGACGGTTACACTGGCACATGATATTAACATCGTGGAATTGGAAGAGGATACGACGCCGCCTGAATACAATTTGGCACTGTATGTGGAAAGAGATTATCTGAATCAGCAGATGGACAGCGTTATGGGAGACGCTCTCACAGAGGGGACACTTCTGACCGAAGCTCTGAATGCATTGGGGAGAGCTCAAGGCTATTTATTGAGCTTCAATATCTTTGATGAGAGTAAGGTTAAGGTAATTATAAAGCGTAACGGTTCAGCAGATACTCTGTCCTTTAACGACACAAGTGACTCCATTGAGGGCGTAGAAGTAACCGACAGAATGATTGCAATCAAAGAAAATGCAACATTCACTGTATACCTTGTAGATGAAAGCGGAAATACTACAAAACTGCCGGAAATGCGCTTTACGGGAGTGGATCGTACACCGCCGTCGGCATCTGTGAAATATGAAGGAGACGGGCTTTATAAGGCCATTGGCTATTTGGTGCCGGCTGTTTCTGAGGGTGAACCGGATGGTCAGGGAACGCCGGAAACTATTATAATTACCAATCTTGCAGGAGTTACACAAGCAGCGGACGGAGAGGGCCATAAGACCGAACATATCGGAAGGTATTATCACGAATACCTGGATAACGAAAACTTTACCTTCTATTTTAAGGATGATGTGGGAAATGCTGCCCAAGTGGACGCAAATGTGGATTGGCTGGATGTTTCCGTGCCTGTAGTCATTGGTGTAAAATGGAATCCGGCGGGAGTTGGCCAAAAGGATATAAGTGGAACTGAGGTTCAAGGTAGCGGAGAGCAAGAGGAAAACGAAGCAGATATCGTGAGCGTAATTTATCAACCTCCTACTAGCCTTACCAATAAGGAGGTAACTGCACAGGTTCAATTTAACAAGACCATTTCCTCCGTCAAGGCATATGATAAAAACACTCATTTGGAGCTTGATTCTGCTATTGTTTCGGTCAGCTATGTACAGAGCGGTGCAGTAGTGACTTACCATCAGAACGCGGACGTTGAGCTGCACTTTACTTCAAAGAATGGAAAAAAGGGGAGTCTTCTTTTGGGGAGTGTTAGCTGTATTGATAAGGATACCTTCACCGTTTCTGAAAGTAAATCGATGTCAGAGGATAAGCAGAGTGTCACATATACCTTTAGAACAAGCAAGGGGGCTTATCTAGCAGAGGATTCGGAGGTAAGCACCGCTGGTTCAGAAGGACGGGAGCTGAAAACAGAATTTCAGTATACCTTTACTGCAAACGGAGATTACAGCTTACATTTTACCGATGGGGCCGGCAATTCCGTTGTTCATGCGGTAACTGTCGATCAGTTGGACCATGAAATTATGACACTGCTTTTCAATACCGCAGCGTCGGATACTGGCGCGGTTTCAGATGCATCAAAGTTGTCGCTAAAAGACGGGGATACCTTTTATATAAAGCTCAGCAAGGATGGAACTCTTACCTTTAACGAGGACGTCTCGCAGGTAGCTTCGGCAGGCGTATGGGTACCTGTCAGGTTCACTCAAGTTGCTGATAAGATTTTCTACGGAATTGAAGCAAGGGATGATGTACGAAAGGCATCGATTTTCAGTTACATCAAGATTGAACTGCCGGATAAGACGCCGCCGGCAATTCTATTCTCAGGCCCTACTGTTTCGGTGAAGCAGGGAAGCGAGGCTGCGGAAATTCAGCTTCGATTGAATGCGGGCATTACTGCCAGTGATGATCGGGATGGAAGCTTAACGGCCGAAATATTGTCGGTTGTTCCGGTTATCTCGGAAACGGAGGGTGCACCGAATGCCGTTCCGATTACAAATCAGATGGAGGCGGGCAAATATACCGTCACATATAAAGCAGCAGACAGCTCAGGTAACGAGACACTGGCGACAAGAACACTGCGAATATACAGCGCAGACAGCTTAAATCTTTTAATTAATGGAAATGCCGCTGAACCGGAGAGCACCATGGTATTAAGAAACAGTGATGTTACGCTGACGATAGAGAACCTTCCTGGAAACGGAATGCTCACAGAGCCTTGCAGGGTATCTTACAAGGCCGGATTAAAGACGGCAGGACAGATGAAAATTGGTGCAGTAAATGTGAGCGAAGATCGCTTTACACTTCCGAAAGAGGGATTCTATACTCTTTATATTCAGGCGCAGGACCGGAAGGAATATCTCACCTATGTATATATTCAGGAATAAGGAGGAAAGGATATGAGACGACGCTTTATGCGGGGAATTTCGATAGTTCTCATTGCTGTGATGCTGGCGGGGGTTTCCCCCCTCAGCGTTTTGGCGGAGGAGCTTCAGCCCCCCGACACTTATACCCTAGATAACGGGTTTTTGAAGGTTTCCGTTTCTGCAGAGAACGGAGGCTTTGACATAAGGACCTCAGAAGGGGATCGGCTGAACAAAGCAGATAATAATAAAAATTTGTTGTTTCCAAGAGATGAAAATGACACATCCTTTACTTCCTTTAGGGTAACGCGGGGCGGTGTGACAAAAGAGTATATTTTTGGAGGGAAATATAGCTTTCTGGGTCTTCTTGACCAACCGGTGGCGGTCACACAGGATGACACCGGCATTACAACGACCTGGGGTGTGGACGATCTCACGTTTACACAGCGGATTGAGCTTGCAAATACAGGAGCAGGAAATCATGGAATGGCTTACATTTCTTATTCTGCGGAAACTACCGGTGCTCCGGCGCAGATCAGTGCGAGAATTCTGATGGATACCGCTTTAGGTTATCAGGATTTCGCCGTCTATGAGCTGGCGGGTGCTGACGGGACCTATAACAGAGTTCAGCAGGAGGCTGTCTTTTCCAACGCAAGCGGCAACCTGTATGAGAAGACCTTCTTTGCTTATGATGATGTCAGTAACCCGACTATTTTGGCGTATACGGTAAATGCATCGGTGAACGATCAGGAGTGCATTCCAGAGAAGGTGGCCTTCGGTCATTGGAACAATCTGGCGGCAAGTGTATTTGATTTCACCCCGGATGCCGGCATGATGTTTACCAACCCCAATAATAAAAAGTACTTGACGGCGGACAGTGCCTACGCGCTTTATTATGATATGGGTGTTGTAGCAACTGGATCGGCAAAGAGCGTTGCAACCTATTACGGTGTTTATTCCAATGAAAAGGTTTCTGACAGCAATTCGGTGTCAGTCAATCTCGCGGCACCCGCATCCATGGTGTTGACCTCGGACGGAAAAAACTATGAAAGTCAGGTTGCGGGCGGAAATGTCGGAGATTTGACGATTCAGACAACATTGAAAAATTTCACTTCGGATACGGCGAGGGTTTATGAAAAGGTAAAGGTTGCGATTTATTGTCAGACAGGGATGACACCTCTCAGCGATGACAATGTACCGCAGACGGAGGCCAGTTATAACAGGCCCTATACAAAGGAAATCGATGATTTCAGAGTGGATGAGACTAAGAGTGTCAGTTGGAAGCTCAATGCGACCGTTGGAGAGACTGCGGCATACCGGAAGGTACAATTCAGGGTTTACAATGTCAGTCCGGAAGCAGACCCCACCGGAAGCGGACAGTTATTAGAGGAAAATCTTCTGGGAGAAGCTTCCTGCTATATCTTATGTCCTGGAGGAGACGGCAAGCTACCGGAAATTAAATTTACCGGTTCTTCTCCTGAGATAATTTACAATGAGGGCAATCGCCATTTCTTTCTGACTGGAACAAATTTCAGCATGCTGGAGGATCACAGTGCATACAGAGTGTTGGCTAGGCCGGAAAGCGGAAACGGAAAAAGTTACGAAATTCCAGCAGAGCAATTTGTGATTAACTCCAACGAAAATACAATTGATGTGCTAATGACAGAGAAGATGGATGTCGGTAATTATCAGATGGTCATTGATTATATTGATGCAGGCAAGTCTGATCTTGTCGCACCAGCCATGCGGTTTACGGTCAGTGATGACAAGACTTACCGGAATGATGGTTATGGAGTGATTGCAGTAATTCAAAAGAACGGTACATCAGGGCCTACTTCTAAATATGAGATTGAAGCATTCGCCAGCGAAAGTGCTTATCAGAAGAAGAAGAAGGACTTTAATGAAGTTCTGCTGGAGCTGAGAGGGGAATTCAGCGCTACATCTGAGGCTTCGGACGGCACTGTCATCAAATATACCGGAATTTCTACCGGCAATGGAAACAATGTGATGACGGTAAACAATTCCATTGATGTTGAAAATGGAGCGTTGACGGTGGAATATATCAATTACGGTGAAAGCAATCAAAGCATTAATGTGGACTTTGATGCGGAGCTTTATACTACGGGAGCGCGCACCGCCGTATGGAAGGGTGGAGTTTCTGCGCTAACCGCACTGCAAAATGGAACCGATTATGAACTGATTCCGTACACTGCCGATGGTGAGCGGCAGTCGAGCGGCGATCCCATGGCAAACAAGCAGCCTATCGCGTTGATCTGGCCAAGTGCGGCAGGAGCAGCACAGACCTTGAGCGGTATTATCTTTGAGCTGCGGTATGCGGAGATGGGCGTTATAAAAGATGGAAGCAATGAAAAAAGAGTCATTGGTTTTGGCGCTATGATGGATTTATCCTTCCTGATTCCGAGCAATGCAAAAAAGGCTCCGGTACAGTTTTCACTGTATGATAAGATTAATCTGGCTTTTTTTGAGGACCGAAATTACTCCACATCACATATGAGGAGCGCATGGGAATATCACAAGGATCAAGTGAAACTGGATCAGGAGGCAGATCAAGGGCAGGGCTCTGTTTTGGTGAAGGATATTCTCTTCGGCGGAGAGTACCTGGGATTTAACGCCACGGTTGATGTGCAGATTCCGGGATACACCTCTTCCATGCCGACCATGGCTGCTAAGGTAAAGATCAACACCATAGGCGATTGGTCGGTCGACGTTGCAGGAAAATGCAAGTTTACCAAGCTGGAGATGGAGGCGGAGATCGCGATTAAGAGCAAAGATGGCTATCCGGTTCCTGATAAACTGTATTTTTTCATCAAAGGCTTTAAGCCAGGTGCTAATATTGATGGATTCGGCGTCGTATGGCTTCAAGGGGGAGGCGGAGGAATCGACAAGTTGTACGATACCATTTTTGCGGCAGATACCTTACCTCCGTTGAAAATCTTGATTTCGGCGCAAGTCTCTATTTTGCAGGCATTTTCGGCTAGGGCTGATTTGTCGCTGAGCCTGAGAGGAATCGGTATAAAGATTAGCGATGGTGTTATTCTAGATACAGACATCAAGGTACTGAATCAGGCGCAGCTGCAGTTCGACTGGTATCCGGAATTCAGATTCGTGGCTTCAGTCAGCCTCAATCTGCTGGAGGTTATCACAGGGGGAGGATACATTGTCGTCGAGGACGACGGCTTCTTTGAATTCTTTGTCAGGGCGGGCATTAAAATACCGGATGAAGTCTTCTTTATTGGAGGAATCCATTTGGGAAGTGTCGACCTGGGAGCAAATTCACAGCGGATATGGGGAGGACTTGAATTGCTTCATATTCGGGCAGGAATCTGCTATTACTGGGGCGGTGACTTTGACTTCGGATTCGGCGGTGAAGCTCCCGATCCTACTTATCCAGAGCTTCTGGGTGTGGACGATGTGCCGGTGTACACGGATCCGGAAACAAATAGGGTGCTTTATATGCATGTGGGAACCAATTTTGTGCCAGGAGCGCAGACCGAGATTGTAGAGGATTTTGATGATATGCTATTGATGGATGCCTCGGCTTCTGTAAAATCAAAGATCGAAAAGAAAGAACACACGTTGAATCTGGGAATGAGAGACGGTTCCGATGATGCGATTCTTTCCATGTCCTATGCGGCCGGCTCAATGGAATCTGCATTGGAAATTGCCCGTAAAATCACAATAGCGCAAGAGGGAAATGACAAGAATAGTTATCCAGTCAAAATTCTCGATCAGAGTAAGACTGCAGATTCAGGTGAAAATAGCGCGGCAAACGCCAATGTGACCTATAATAAGACTACAGGGCGAGCAAGCTTAAACGTTACCTTTACGGATAATAGCGCATACGAAAAAATTTGGAATATCAAAACTCCCGGAGCGGCGGCAGACTTGCTGCTGTACAATGTGGAGCCTATGGCAAGCCTAGATGCAGTGACCCTGTCTTCAGCGGCAGAGCTGGACTGCGATGATCAGCTCACGGCAGGCTGGGCTGGGAACAAATTGGGAGAATTTGACTCTATGAGCTTCCTTGCAGTGAGTGCACCGGAGGATACGGAAGGGACACTGCTTTACAAGCTGGACAAAAATTCTGATCAAGGTACTGCCGATGCGGCGATAATTTCTTCCGGAAGCGCGAGCTTTGATCTGCCGGAGAATCTTGAGAGCGGCAGTTACTACTTGAAGGCCACCGCTGTCAAGGAAGGCGAATTGTGTGAGACGGCGGTTTCAGTGGAAAGATTTTCCTTCAATAACACTAAGATTCCCGTTCAGCCAGAGAAGGTAAAGGCGAGCAACGGTGGAGACTATCAGTTTGATGCACAGGTCACAATGCCTGGCAGTGTGACAGAAGATTCTTATGACGGCTATCTGGTCAATGTATATGAACAAAATGGAAGTGATTGGGTTCTCAGTGAATATGGCGGCGTATCCTATGAAAAAGACGCAGAAAAGATTTCAGCAGGAGGTCGGTACAGCTATACCTCCGATAAAGGGGAGGCCCTTACTAAGGGGTTAATCGCAGGGAAAACTTACCGAATCGGAGTTGCGGCTTATAAAGAAGAGGAAGCTCCGGCAAATCCGGAAAATCCAAGAGTATATTATTCGGCCGAAACATTTTCTGATGCGATTATCCTTGCTGAACCGGCACCTGTGACGGCGGCTTTTACAGCACCTGGGGCCATTATTGTAAAATATGCAGACGGGGACAGTGGTGCAGCAGTCGGTGTTGATACGTATCGGAGTGAAAATATTACCTTTGTTCTGACTGCGAATCAGGCGGTGACCGGCGTCTGGACACTGGATAAGGGCTACTTACAAGTAAAGGAGGATGTGAGAGAGAGCGAAGGCTGGACCGGGACGGTGAATGGCAGCAGGAGCGCAGAAATCCCATTGACAGAGCTCACCGAGGGAAATCATACCCTTACGTTTCTGGGAACGAATTTACAGGGAGACGGAATCATGATTCAGAAACGTTTTGCGGTAGACACACAGGCGCCGCGGTTACTCATAGAAGCACCTGTAAACGGGGGATTATTTGAAGCAGACGGGACACTGGAGATAAAAGGAATTACTGATATCGGGTCTATTTTGATGATTAATGGAGTTGATTGTTCGTCGGCAATCGGCAGGGACGGAGCTTTCAGCAAGAGCTTGCTTCTGGACGCATCAAAGGCTTCTCATAAGATAACGGTTATTGTCAGAGATACCGCGGGAAATGAGCAGTCACAGAGTATTGCAGTACAGAATAAAGCGCTTGGACTGGTAACGGGGCTGAGGCTGTATGCGGATGGAATCGATGTTACAAATCAGTCCCTAAGCAGTGGAGTGGATCTAAAAGCTGCTCTGAGCAAAACGCTTGAATTAAGAGCGGTTACAGCTGGAGCGGATGCTGGTGCTTCCGGGCGGAAAGCGGCTTCAGGAGAGATATTGCTGAACGATTCTTCTCTGATGAATTGGGATACCTCTGCCGTAACGGGAACTGCTTCTATCAGTGAAGGAGGAGTTTTGAATCTGGCGGCGGGAGCCAGAGGAATTGTATCAGGCTCCTTAATGGTCAGTGATAAAGGAGGCCTTGTAGCATCGGCGATTTACGGGGCACAGTCAGGGAATAACGGACAGACAACCTATATGGTCAATTTTGAAAGCATGGGAGGAAGTCAAGTGGCAACGGTCACTGGATTGATTCAAGGAAGCAAACTCACAGAGCCGACCAATCCAACGAAAGAGGGATACCGCTTCGGGGGCTGGTATAAGGAAGCCTCCTGCATCAACCCATGGAATTTCAGTTCCGATACGGTAAGCGCATCAATGACCTTGTATGCAAAGTGGAGCAGCGGAGGGCAAGGAGGAACCGGAGGCGGAGGGAATACGTCAAAGGCACTCTATACAATCACCGCGTCGGCTGGCTTCAACGGCAGCATCAGTCCTTCGGGTAGAGTAACAGTTGAAAAGAATGCAGATAAGACCTTCCATATCACTGCGGATAAAGGATATCAGATTGAAAATGTGCTTGTAGACGGGGAAAGTGTTGGTGTTGTAAGTCAATATATCTTTGAAAAAATAAACAAGGCCCACACAATACAGGCGTCCTTTAAAAAATCGGAAGAGACGATACAAGAGACTTCTCCTTTTGATTTCTTTACGGACGTAAAAAAACACTGGGCGGCCAGCTATATCAAAGCGGCTGTGGAGAGAAATCTGTTCAACGGGGTGACAGAAACAACGTTTGCACCGGATCAGAGTATGACACGAGGGATGTTCGTGACTGTGCTGGGGCGATTGAATGATGGGATGAAAGTAAGTAGCGAGAATGGAGAGAAAGAGGGGGATACGGGAAACGTGCAGGAAACAGTGATCAAAGAAAAAGGAATCAAACTGCCATTTTCCGATGTTCGGGAAAACCAGTATTATGCACCTTACATCGCATGGGGCACAGAAAATGGGCTTGTCAGCGGAATGGGCAATAATGAATTCCAGCCAGGAGTGTTCATTAGCAGAGAACAAATTGCAGTGATGCTATACCGCTATGCGCAGTACAAGGGACTTACTAATGACACGAATCAAGCTGTGGAACTTAGTATATATAAGGATGATGCAAAGATAACTCCTTATGCACAAAATGCAGTGGAATGGGCGGTTGAGTCCGGCATTCTAAATGGAAGCGGGGATGGAAGATTGCATCCGACAGACAATGCAACCAGAGCGGAAGTCGCGACCATGCTTATTCGATGGGCTGATCGTGTCAACGAAAATCGTGAGGCGGGAAGATAAGAAGAATCACAAGAAATTCGTTCAGAAAACGAGATGATGAATAAAAAAGAATTAGGAGGAATGCCGAAGTGAAGGGTAGGGTCATAAAAAAAAGAACGACACAAATCAAACGGGGAATCATTGTTATAATACTTCTGGTGTTCCTCATTCCCTCTTCGGTCAGTTGGGCGGACGCTCTTTCCAAGGAGCGTATCGTTCTTGATGCACAGCGAAATGCAGCACCCCTCCGTACAGACTGTTTAAGCGACGGAGAAATACTTGACGGAGCAGGAATTCGAATTGGGGTGATTGACACCGGCGTTATGGAAACTTATGCTGGCCTGCTCAACGCACAGATAGAAAACGGGAGAAATTATGTTTTTCCTGAACAGGGCAGAGGCGATAAAATTGGTCATGGCACACGGGTGACCTCACTGATTCTTGGCACGGAATCGGTGCAGGGAAGTGCTCCCGGGGCAATCGTCGTGCCGCTGGTTTATCAATCAAGATATCCGTCCGGGGTAATTAAAAATGGAGGAACCGCACTTTTGGCGCAGGCAATGAGGGATGCAATCGACGTATATCAATGCCGTATATTGTGTATCAGCTCGGGAACGGTAATAGATGACGCGCTGCTTCGAGCGGCAGCGGCATATGCAGAAGAGAAGGGCGTGGTGGTGGTTGCTGCTGTAGGAAATGATTATGGGAAGCAGCCGGATAGAACCTATTACCCGGCCGGTTACGAGAGCGTTATCGGAGTAGGAGCAGCAGATGAAGAAGGGAAAGTTGCAGCTTTTTCGCAAAGAAGAGGCGTCTTTACGGTTGAGGATGGGGTGAAGATTAAAGCTTTGACTCTAGACGGAACAGTAAAGGAATTTTCAGGGACATCATATTCAGCAGCTCGTGTTGCAGGGGTTGTAGCAACACTGTTTTCCGCAGTGCCAAACAGCTCTCCTGCACAGATTCGAAATGCGATTGCGTTGTCTGCGTCAGATGAAGGGCAGCCTGGGTATGATTCCACATATGGGTGGGGTAGGATTAACCAAGAGGCCGCGTTGGAGCTGTTGAAAACGCACTCTCTTTCTTCTGTAGGATTTCAGTAAAAAACAACATCCGGTTACGTAAAAAACGAAGCCGGATGTTGTTTTAATTTTTGCCTAATAGAAAATATCGTTGCTGCAACGTGTAAAACGGATATTTAATAGATAACTTCACCGTCTGTGGTGACGGTAATTACCTGCCAAGGAATATGTTTTCCGCTGTTTTCCATTGCGCTTTTTACCGCGTGTACAATGCCCCCGCAGCAAGGAACCTCCATACGAACGACTGTAATCGCTTGAATTTCATTGCTTGATAAAATCGCAGTTAATTTTTCTGCATAGTCAACCGAATCCAGTTTTGGGCAGCCGATTAGGGTGACCTTATTCTTCATAAAAGTATGGTGAAAATTACCGTGTGCATATGCGGTACAGTCAGCGGCAATCAGAAGGTGTGCATTTGAAAAATAGGGAGCAGATACGGGAGCTAGCTTAATTTGAACCGGCCATTGGTTTAACTGGGAACCTTTTGGCTCATGTGAAAGGGTCCTGCTTTGTGAACCGGGACATCCTCCGCCGGATGGGCATTCGCCATCCGCCGCTTTCTTTGCTTGTGAGGCTAAAACCGCAGCATGATCATAAGCAGGAACTTCACGTTCTTCAAAGGTGATAGCACCAGTCGGGCAGGAAGGAAGGCAGTCTCCAAGTCCATCGCAATAATCTTCACGTAAAAGCTGCGCTTTTCCGTCAACCATACCAATGGCGCCTTCATGGCACGCTGCAGCACAAATTCCGCAGCCATTACATTTTTCTTCGTTAATTTTTATAATTCTTCTTTTCATAATATCCTCCTCTGGATTTCTATATTGAAACACATCATTTTTTCATGTAAGTTATATATAAGATTGTAACCTTAGTATAGTGGATTAAAAAAACATATTATGTTGTTTTTACAACGAATTTGCTATTTTTTTTATAAAATGCGAGAGAAAGTATTTCCAGCTTCTGCTTGAAGATAATAAGTGATTACAATTGCTGTTTATGACAATTCTGTTTTATACTATAGAAAAAAGTAGATACGATTTTTCATCATATCTACTTTTTTTTTATTCCTGTGATTACCAAATGGTAGAAGATAGGTAACAGAGTCTGTTCCTTAATTTTGATAAATTCCATTTAAATATTCAACGACAGCTTCCGAAACTGCTTTTGAATAATTTTCACGGAATGCATCCGTTTGCATCAGCTGCAGATCATTTGCATTGCTTAAAAAGGCACCTTCGACGATAATCGCTGGCATATTCGTCCGGCGCAGTATAGATAAGTCCGGACGGCTCTTTGGTCCCCGGTTATAGGTACCAACATAGCTTACCATCTTCTTTTGAATTAAAGTTGCTAAATCCTTGCTGGAGATCCCGTATGCTGCCTTGCCCTCCGTCTCGTTGTAAAGTGTTTCCGTTCCGCGGGCACTCGGTGCACTCGCTGCTGAATTATTGTGAATGGATATTACTAGGGTTGCATTTGAAGTATTCGCCAGGTCAGATCGGGCAACGAGATCTTCTTTCGCATTGGTAGAGCTTGGGCTTACAAAATGATCTCCGTTTCTGGAGAGGATTGTGTTGAAGCCGGCCGCACGTAATTTCGTATTTAAACGTGTCGCAACATCCAGATTGACATCTTTTTCATTTAGTACCACAGTTCCATTTACACGTCCTTGTGAACCGGGATCACTTCCGCCATGGCCTGCATCGATTAAAATGAGAACATCCTTCAAGCTGGAAGGTTTTTTGCCGACATTATTTTGAGGCGGTGTGGGTTCTTCATTTGGAACAGCCGGAGTTTCAGTATACTGCTTGGAGAAATCAACGTAAAGAGTTTTTTTATCCGAGGAAAAGGTCACTGCACCAGTTTGCTTGTCCAGTAAATCCACAACGATTCGAACCGTATCCGATGTAAATTGAGAGGTGCGGATTGCAGAAAAAACCTTGTTGTCCGTAGTGCTGGAAGGTAACAATTTTTCACTGACAGAAGAATCTAAAATAAAGCCTGATAAATCAAGGACATAACGGTTTGGATCAGTTAGTGTCGATTCTTGATATGTCTTAATGGGGTTGCTTGCCTTGATTTCAACACGATAAAAATATTGCTGATCCTCATAGCTAATCTTTTCAATAGAGTCGGATATCGATTGTGTCTTTGGAGAGGTGAGGTGAATGATTCGCTGTTCTGCGGCATATCCAACGCCAAAAGATAAGGACTCGGATACAAAGCGTACAGGAATCATTGTGCTGTTATTATGAAGACGGGCGGGAACGTCCAATGTCTTCTCTTTTCCATTTACGTAGGCGGTAGCTGAATTGATGGTCAAATTCACCTTTGTATTTTCATAAGAAATGCCTACATGTGTAGGATCATCAGTACTCCAAGTGACTGTAGCACCGATTGCTTCAAAGACTGCTCTTGCGGGAACCAATGCTCTGTTATCTTCTATGTAAGGTGGAACTGCTGTTTGAATCAGCTTACCGTCTATCGTCAGACGATGGTCACTTCCATCATCCGCACCGATTGCCGAAGCAGTGACGGTAGAAAACAAGAAGAGTAAAGCAAACAGTAAAAACTGTATAGTGATTCGCGCGCGCGAAGAGTTTTGTAATTGTTTCATTGTTTTTTCTCCGTTTCTAATAATCTTACTTTATAGTATACTGCATTTCGTCAAAAGGCAAAAGAAAAGAATGCAATGTTACATAATTGTAAGATATCCGACATTGAACTGAAAAAAGATAAACGGGTGAGGTAATTACATTACGCGAATACATAAAAATTTGTTTAGTAAAAAGAAATGTATCAATAATTTAACTGATAAAAAAGACAGAAAGTCGAAAAATGTCGGAATATTTTTATCATTTAGGATTGACTAGAAAGATAGGAAAGTATATCATGTTTGCCATAAGATACCAAAAGTGGAGGCTAAAGAGCTAAACGTAAATAAGGTGAGGAGGTGTTGGTTTTAATAATTAATATAAACTAATGTGTTAAGCGATGAAGGAGAAACGATATGAAAAAGAAAATGATTTCCATATGTATTACAGTACTTATGCTGTTTACAGCATATCCTATTTATGCCATGAGTGCTGTTGTCGAAGAAGTTTCTGTAGATTTAAATATATCTCAAAATAACGTTTTGAGGAGTAATAAAGAGGTAATCGTAAAAGAATTTGTCAATTCAAAGAATGGAACGAAATATAATGGTGATAAGACAAAAAAAGTTATATGGAAGGAAGACCGTTATAAGGTATATTATAAAAACGTTGCGACTGGAGTGAAGCATTTTCAATATGATCAATATGAATGGGAGTGGGATGGTTATGAATTACAAAAAAATGGGAAATGGAAATTTGTAGAGCATAAATCAGGTGTAAATAGAGAACATTTTTCTCTTCCATTTTAAATTAGATTAAGTTAGTTCAAATAGGTTTTTTCGGATACAAAAGAGAGAAAATTAATTATCTGAAAGAGCCTATTTGTGTTCACTATAAATAGAATCAAAGGCGGATTGAGTTATGTGGTGTAAAAAGATTAATCTAAAGATGGCTGTTCAATTGTTAGTTGCATGGGGGATTGTGATGCTGCTCATTATGTACTCTTGGGGATGGTTTACGCATAACGCACAGCTAAAAGATATTTTAGCAGTTAGGCAGTTTCATCAAGTGGCTTCGGGAGAAAGCTGGGAGCTTTCAGCGTCTGAAAATTTTGGATACCGCCCTTTTCTTGTCTATAAAGGAAGTGGAAAGATTGAAAATACGGTCAAAATACATGGAATAATCGACCGGAAAATGAAAGTTAATGATGGAAAGGAGTATATGGAAGGGCCGGACCCGATGGAGACTGAATTTGTAATGGACCGCCATTTTTTCATAGGTGAAAAGAGGTGGTACTACAGGTATGCTAATGAAATTTTTAGGTCGGCATGTTTAGAAATAACATGGAAGGAAAATGGGAAAATTCATTCCGAATTGATTGCATCGGAAAAGTTGAATGAAGATCAAATTAGTGAGATAAAAGAAAAGTATATTGATCAGCGATTAAAAGAGTATGATTATTTGGATAAGATTTTCGGAGAAAGTAAAATCGTGCCGGTTGAAGAATGATATAAAGTGAATAGCGGATTGGAGAAAAGTGAGAGGCATAAAAATTCTCACTTTTTTTTATTTTTCAAAGAGATTGGTCAGCAAAGCCGGTGAGCAGAAGAAATAAAAAGGGAAATTATGTATAGAAAAAACAAAAAAAGAAACACTAGGATGAGTGTTCGTATAAATGGAGAAGCAGTATGTCGCAAAAGCCTTGAAACGATTAGAAAGCAGCTTGAAAAAAAATCGGCATTTTTTGAAAAAAATACTTGCAATCCATCTTGTACTGCTTTATACTAAAAAAGCTTGCTTGTAATGCGATGAAGCAGGAAGTTGCTGAGCTATCAGGTAATTTCTGCAGAGAATTGTCCGTTCTAGAAACGGGCGAAGGGATTCTCATGCTTTTTGTTTTGAGTAAAAAAATATGAAACACACGGAGACGTGTGAGGAAAAAAGAAAAAGGCGAAAAGCGGTGAAACTGAATGGAAGAACCCTCGTACAGCATAGCGAAAACGTACGAAAATTAAGGAGGAAAAAATGAGCAATCAAAAAATCAGAATTAAACTAAAGGCTTATGATCACAAATCTTTGGATCAATCCGCTGCAAAAATTGTGGAGACTGCAAAGAAAACAGGAGCAGAGGTTTCCGGACCAATTCCGCTACCGACTGAAAAGCAGGTAGTGACAATCCTAAGAGCAGTTCACAAGTACAAGGATTCCAGAGAGCAGTTTGAGCAGAGAACCCACAAGAGACTGATTGATATCCTATGCCCTACGCCAAAGACAATTGATTCTTTGATGAAGCTGGATATGCCGGCTGGTGTAGATATCGAAATTAAACTGTAAATACTAAGAAAAGATAGATTCCAACTACATGAGAGCTGCATCTTTACCGTGATATGCGGTATGAATAAAATGCAGGGTTCCATAAGGATCTCCACCACTTAGTATGATTACGTAGCGTAATCCGCTGTAAGAAATTAGGAGGAAGAAAGAATGAAAACAATCTTAGGGAAAAAAGTCGGCATGACACAGATTTTTTCTGAGATGGGTGAAGCGATTCCGGTGACTGTAATTGAAGCAGGTCCGGCAGTGGTTACCCAGATCAAAACGGTTGAGACTGACGGCTACAACGCAGCACAAATCGGTTTTGAAGATGCAAAAGAACACAGACTTAACAAACCGACGAAAGGTCATTTTGCAAAATGGCAGGCTCCTTTGAAGAAGCATCTGACAGAAATCAGACTGGCTGACGGCGAGAGCTATGAGGCTGGTCAAGTTATCACGGTTGCTGACTTTGAAGAAGGTGTGAAGCTTGATATAACCGGTACTTCAAAAGGTAAGGGTACGCAGGGTAATATCAAAAGACACGGACACCACAGAGGACCTATGACTCACGGTTCAAAGCATAAGAGATTGCCTGGTGGTTTGGCTGCTGGTACGTATCCTTCCAGAGTATTCAAAGGAAACGACGGCCCGGGCCGAATGGGAAGAGAAACCATCACAGTGCAAAATGTGGAACTGGTTAAGATCCTTGCAGACAGAAACGTAATGCTTGTTAAAGGTGCGGTTCCTGGACACAAAGGTGGATTGCTTCGCATTCAGTATGCAATCAAAGGACAGGGAAAGTAAGAATCGACTCAGAAAGGAGGAAGTCAAATGGCAACAGTAACTATGCTGAACATGGCCGGAGCAGAAACCGGCAAGATTGAATTGAAAGATGATATCTTTGGAATAGAAATAAATGAATTTGCGGTACATGCCGTAATCAAAAATTATTTGGCAAATCAGAGACAGGGTACGCAGTCTGCAAAAACAAGAGCAGAAGTTCGCGGAGGCGGAAGAAAGCCTTTCAGACAAAAAGGAACAGGCCGCGGCCGTCAGGGAAGTTTAACGTCCCCGAATCATATCGGTGGTGGTGTGGTATTTGCACCAAAGCCAAGAGATTACAGCTACACAGTGCCTAAAAAACTAAGAAGACTTGCAATGAAATCTGCACTTACTTCTAAGGTGGCTGAAAATGAAATCATTATTTTGGATGAATTGAAATTTGATGCTCCGAAAACAAAAGAAATGATAAAAGTTCTGGAGAATGTAAAAGCGGCAAAGAAAGCTCTGATCATCACAGGTGAGAAGAACGAAAATGTAATCAAGTCCGCAGCAAACATTCCTGGAGTTAAAACAACCATGGTATCCGAGATGAATGTATATGAGATTGTAAATCATACAAGCTTCATCATTACAAAGGATGCGATTAATAAAATCGAGGAGGTGTACGCATAATGTCAACGCCTTATGATGTAATTATAAAGCCTGTAATTTCCGAAAGAAGTATGGATGATGCACAGGAAAAGAAATACACGTTCAAGGTTGCGGTAGACGCCAATAAAACACAAGTTAAAATGGCGATCGAAGAAATCTTCGGTGTAGAAGTAAAAAAAGTCAACATTATGAACGTTAACGGTAAATTAAAGAGAATGGGAAGAACTATAGGAAGACGTGCTGCTTCCAAGAAAGCAATCGTAACCCTTACAGATAAGAGTAAGGAAATCGAATTCTTCCAGGGTCTGTAAGGAGGGACGCTTAAATGGGAATCAAAAAGTATAAACCGACCTCTCCTGGAGTAAGAGGGATGACGGTTTCCACATTTGAAGAAATCACTACAAGTACACCGGAGAAATCTTTAACAGTCACATTGAAGAAGAATGCCGGAAGAAATGTAAGAGGAAAGATCACCGTAAGACATAGAGGCGGTGGCGCAAGAACAAAATACAGAATCATTGATTTTAAGAGAACAAAGGATGGAATTCCTGGAAAAGTTTCTACAATTGAGTATGATCCGAACAGAAGCGCAAACATCGCATTGATCGTTTACGCAGACGGTGAAAAAAGATACATCATTGCACCGCATAAGTTAAACGTTGGTGATGTTGTATTCTCCGGTCCTGATTCAGATATCAAAATTGGAAATGCACTTCCTCTTAAGAACATCCCGGTTGGTACCGTGATTCACTGTATCGAATTGAAAGCTGGAAAGGGCGCACAGCTCGTTCGTTCTGCAGGTAACGGCGCACAGTTGATGGCAAAAGAAGGAAACTACTGTCAGGTAAGACTGCCGTCCGGAGAAGTTCGCAAGATTAGAATGGAATGCAGAGCAACCATCGGTGAAGTCGGCAATCTTGATCATGCAAATATCATGATTGGTAAAGCCGGAAGAAAAAGACATATGGGCATTCGACCAACTGTCAGAGGTTCCGTAATGAACCCGAACGATCACCCTCATGGTGGTGGTGAAGGTAAAGCTGGTATCGGACGCGTCAGCCCGGTTACTCCTTGGGGTAAGCCTGCGCTTGGATACAAGACAAGAAAGAAGAACAAAGCTTCAAATCAATATATCGTAAAAAAACGTAACGAAAAATAGTTGAGGGGAGGATAAATTAAATGGGTAGATCGCTAAAAAAAGGCCCTTTCGTCAATGCAAAGCTTCTGAAAGCAATTGAAGGACTGAATGCAGTAAACGAAAAGAAGGTATTAAAGACATGGTCAAGACCATCAACTATATTTCCGCAGATGGTAGGACACACAATTGCTGTACATGACGGGAAAAAACACGTTCCAGTGTACGTCACTGAAGATATGGTAGGACACAGACTCGGTGAGTTTGCGCCTACAAGAAACTATAGAGGACATGCGGCAGATAAATCCTCTAAAGTAAAGAGATAAGAAAGGAGATATGAAAAATGGAAGCAAAAGCAGTTGCAAAATACGTTAGAATGTCTCCGATTAAGCTTAAGCCTGTTACTGATTTAGTAAGAGGAAAGAGCCTGCAAGAGGCGCTGACTATTTTAAAATTTACTCCGGGTAAAGGTGCGGAGTTGATAGAGAATGTAGTAAAATCTGCAGCAGCAAACGCAGAGAACAACCACGATATGGACGTCGATAAGCTTTATGTTGCTGAAGTGTATGCACACCAGGGTCCAACCATGAAAAGATGGAGAGCTGGATCTCAGGGACGTGCATCCGTTATTCTTAAGAGAAGCAGCCACATTGGCGTAACACTAAAGGAAAAATAATTTTCAGGACAGGAGGTTTATTGAATGGGTCAGAAAGTAAGTCCGCATGGATTAAGAGTGGGCGTTATAAAAGACTGGGATTCCAAATGGTATGCAGATAAGAAAAACTTTGCTGATTATCTGGTAGAAGATCAGAAAATCAGAGAATTCGTAAAGAAAAAACTTTATGCAGCTGGAGTTTCTAAAGTCGTAATTGAAAGAGCAGCAAACAACCAGTTAAAGATTTCCGTACTGACTGGTAAGCCAGGTATGGTAATCGGACGTGGTGGAGACGGCATTGACCAGTTAAAGCTTGCGGTTGAGAAATTAGCGAAGAAGACGACACAGATCAATATCGTAGAAGTAAGAAGAACTGAACTGGATGCACAGCTGACCGCAGAGAGCATTGCACAGGCATTGGAAAAGAGAATTTCCTTCCGTAGAGCAATGAAGCAGGCAATCGGCAGAACTATGAAAGCTGGCGCAAAGGGAGTTAAAATCGTAGTTTCCGGCCGTGTTGGCGGTGCAGAAATTGCTAGAAGCGAAAAATATAGCGAGGGTAACGTGCCTCTACACACCCTAAGAGCAGATATTGGATATGGTTTTACAGAAGCAGACACTACTTACGGAAAAATTGGTGTAAAGGTTTGGATTAACCATGGAGAAATTCTGACAAAGGGCTTAAAGAGCAGTTTGCCGGAAGAATCACCAAAGCCAGAAGGCCGTAGGAATAATCGCAATAATGACAGACCTAGAAGAGACCGAAATGATCGCAACGATCGCAGAGGTCCTAGAGGCGACAGAGATTTCAAGGAAGAAAAGAAATTTATAAATCCTAGAAAGCGCCCTGCAAAACCGGCACAACCGGCTCCGCAAGAAGAAGCAGTTGTAGAAGCTGTAAGCACAGAGGAATAATCGTCAGAGAAAGGAGGAGAGAAACGATGTTAATGCCAAAAAGAGTAAAACGTCGTAGAGTCCACAGAGGAAGAATGAAAGGCGTAGCAACTAAAGGCAATACCATTACTTATGGAGTATATGGATTAGTTGCACAAGAATGTGGTTGGATTCGTTCAAATCAAATAGAAGCCGCTCGTATCGCGATGACAAGATCCATCAAGAGAGGCGGAAAAGTATACATTAAAATTTTCCCGCATAAGTCCGTAACAAAGAAACCAGCTGAAGTACGTATGGGTTCCGGTAAAGGTGCTCCTGAGTATTGGGTAGCGGTTGTAAAGCCGGGCAGAGTTATGTTCGAAATTGAGGGTGTATCTGAAGCAGCAGCAAGAGAAGCGATGCGCCTTGCAATGCACAAGCTCCCTGTAAAGTGTAAATTTGCCATCAAAGGCCAAGAGTTAGCAGAAGGTGGTGAAGCGTAATGAAAATTGAAAACATTAGAAATATGTCTGAGGTTGAACTGAACGCAGAGGTAAAGAAGCTTAAGAACGAGTTATTTAACTTGAGATTCCAGCATGTAACTGGTCAGTTAGAAAACCCTATTAAATTGAGAGATGTCAAGAAGGATATCGCTCGAGTAAAGACAATCTTAAGACAAAAACAGCTTAAGAAGGTAGAAGGTTAACCGGAAGGAGGGTGCAAACATGTTAGACAGAAACAGAAGAAAGACAAAAGTTGGATTCGTGACGAGCGATAAAATGGATAAGACAATTGTTGTCGCCGTGGAGCAGTCCGTCAGACATTCCCTTTACGGAAAATCAGTAAAGCGAACGAAGAAATTCAAAGCACATGATGAAGAAAATCAGTGCAATATCGGAGATAAAGTAAGAATTATGGAAACAAGACCTCTAAGCAAAGATAAGAGATGGAGACTTGTAAGCATAATCGAGAAGGTAAAATAGTAGAAGGAGGCACCAATTATGATTCAGCCGGAAAGCAGATTGAAAGTTGCTGATAATTCAGGCGCTAAGGAATTATTGTGTATCCGTATTCTTGGCGGAACAAGCCGTAAGTACGCGAACATTGGCGATATTATCGTATGTGCCGTTAAAGATGCTACACCTGGTGGTGTTGTAAAGAAGGGTGACGTTGTAAAGGCCGTAGTTGTACGTACTTGCAAAGGCGCCAGAAGAATTGACGGCAGTTATGTGAAGTTTGATCAAAACGCAGCAGTAATTATTAAAGATGACAAGAATCCTGTAGGAACTCGTATCTTCGGACCTGTTGCAAGAGAACTAAGAGATAAGAGCTTCATGAAAATCGTGTCTTTGGCACCTGAAGTACTTTAATAGGAGGTGAAAAGATGCAAATTAAAAAAGATGATACAGTACTCGTAATTACTGGAAAAGATAAAGGTAAAAAAGGTAAAGTCTTAAAGGTATTCCCTAAGACTGAAAGAGTCATCGTAGAAGGTGTGAACATCCAAACAAAGCATCAGAAGCAGACTAGAACAGCGCAGAGCGAAATTAAGCATCAGGAAGGCCCTGTTCATGCTTCCAACGTAATGTTCTACGATACAAAGGCCAAGGCTCCAACCAGAATTGGATACAAGGTTGAGAACGGTCAGAAAAAGAGAGTATCCAAAAAAACAGGCCAGGTTTTGGACTAATCAGGTTGAAAGGAGGGAATCATCTTGGTAGTTAGACTAAGAGATAAATATAAGAGTGAAGTATTTAACGGCTTAATGGATAAGTTTAAATACAAGAACGTTATGGAAGTTCCTAAGTTAGAGAAGATCACCATTAACATGGGACTTGGAGATTCCAAAGACAATACAAAATTGGTAGAAATGGCAATTGATGAATTGGCTTTAATCAGCGGGCAGAAGCCAGTTGCTACAAAAGCGAGAAAATCCATTGCAAACTTTAAGCTTAGACAGGGAATGACGATCGGCACGAAAGTGACGCTGAGAGGCGAAAAAATGTATGAATTTGCTGATAAATTCTTTAACATTGCACTTCCTCGTGTAAGAGACTTTAAAGGTGTAAACAAGAATTCCTTTGATGGAAGAGGAAATTATTCCATGGGTATTAAGGAACAATTGGTTTTCCCTGAAATCACCTATGACAAGGTGGAAAAAATCAGAGGTATGAATATCGTA
This sequence comes from uncultured Anaerovorax sp., assembly GCA_963521065.1. Classification (GTDB taxonomy): domain Bacteria; phylum Bacillota; class Clostridia; order Peptostreptococcales; family Anaerovoracaceae; genus IOR16. The sequence goes on from CAUQTI010000001.1 coordinate 164,830, forward strand.
TTTACAACAACGGCAAAGACGGACGAAGAAGCACAGTCTCTTTTAGAGTTGCTGGGCATGCCGTTTGAAAAATAGTAGGAGGGAATTATGGCAAAGACATCTCTCAAAGTAAAGCAACAGAGAAAAGCAAAGTACAGTACACGGGAATACACCAGATGCAGAATCTGTGGAAGACCGCATGCTTATTTAAGAAAATACGGTATTTGCCGTATTTGTTTCAGAGAATTGGCTTATAAAGGAGAAATTCCTGGAGTAAGAAAAGCCAGCTGGTAGTATGAGAAGGAAGGAGGCACTTGAACTATGACTATGACAGATCCTATAGCAGATATGCTTACAAGAATCAGAAATGCCAACACTGTAGGACACGCTACCGTTGACATCCCTGCGTCTAAAATGAAGAAAGCGATTGCTGGAATTCTAACCGAGCAGGGTTATATCAAAGGATATGATGTAATAGAAAACGAAGTGCAGGACGTAATTCGAGTTCAGATGAAATACGGTACTGACAAAGAAAGAGTAATTAGTGGAATTAAAAAAATCTCTAAACCGGGATTAAAAGTATATGTAAAAAGCGGCGAGGTGCCTAAGGTGCTTGGTGGCTTAGGAATTGCAATCATCTCGACATCAAAGGGATTGATCAGCGACAAGGACGCCAGAGCACTGGGTGTCGGCGGCGAAGTCATCTGCTACGTTTGGTAACAAGAGAAGGAATTAGGAGGTATAGCAAATGTCAAGAATAGGCAAGCTCCCTGTAACGATTCCTGCTGGTGTCGAAGTAAAAATCAGTGACAGCAACCTTGTTACTGTTAAAGGACCAAAGGGAGAGCTGCAGGAGCAGATTAGCAATTTAATAAAGGTAGAAGTGAAGGACGGTGTACTAACCGTTTCTAGAGAAAGCGACGCGAAGGAAGCAAGATCCGCACACGGACTTTCCAGAACTTTGATTGACAATATGGTTCAGGGAGTTGTAAACGGATTTGAGAAGAAGCTTCAATTAGTAGGCGTTGGTTATAAAGCAGAGAAAAAGGGTCAGCTACTTGTTCTGAACCTAGGATATTCACATCCAATCGAAATGCCGGATCCGGAAGGCATCCAGACGGAGGTTACTTCTCCAACGGAACTTACGGTAAAGGGAATCAGCAAAGCACTTGTTGGAAACTATGCAGCCAACATTCGTAAGTGGAGAAAACCAGAACCTTATAAGGGTAAGGGTGTTCGCTATACGGATGAGGTCGTTCGCAGAAAAGAAGGCAAGGCCGGTGCTAAGAAAAAATAGGAAGGAGTGAATAGAAATGGCAAAAAAAGATAGTAGAAATGATAGACGTCTGGCAAGACATGCCAGAGTTAGAAGAGATGTATCTGGAACTCCTGAAAGACCGAGAATGTGCGTATACAGAAGCATAAAGAATATCTCCGTGCAGATTATCGATGATGTTGCCGGAAAGACTTTAGCGGCAGCTTCTTCTTTGGATAAAGACATTAAAGCACAGGCTGCTTATGGCGGAAACAAAGAGGCTGCAAAGCTTGTAGGCGCTGCAATTGCAAAGATAGCTTTAGCGAAAGGTATCGAAACAGTAAGCTTCGACAGAGGCGGATTCTTATATCACGGAAGAGTGAAAGAATTAGCTGATGGTGCTCGTGAAGCTGGACTCAAATTCTAACAGGAGGAGGAACAGAATGCGAAATATGATTGATGCATCGAAGCTGGACTTAAAAGAATCGATCGTAAACATCAGAAGAGTTGCGAAGGTTGTTAAAGGCGGTAAGAATTTCCGTTTCAGCGTAACGGTAGTAATCGGTGACGGTGAAGGCCATGTAGGCTGCGGACTTGGAAAAGCCCAGGAAATTCCTGAAGCAGTAAGAAAAGCGATTGAAGATGCAAAGAAGAATTTAATTTTCGTTCCAATGGTTGGAACAACTGTACCACATAGATCTTTGGGTGTATTCGGCGCAGGAAGGGTATTAATTATGCCTGCTGCACAGGGTACCGGAGTGATTGCCGGTGGTTCTGTCCGTACCGTTTTGGAACATGCCGGACTAAAAGATGTAAGAGCGAAGTCAATTGGTTCTAATAATAATGGGAATATGGCCTACGCAACTATCGAAGGCCTGAGAGACCTGAAAACACTTGAACAGGTATGCAGACTAAGAGGAAAAACGAAAGAAGAAATCTTAGGATAAGGAGGAAACGCGAAATGGCTAATAAAACAGTGAAAATTACACTGGTTAAGAGTGTAATCGGCGCTTCCCCTGCTCAGAGAAAAGTGGTAGAAGCGTTAGGACTAAGAAAAATTCGACACACAGTCGAGCTCCCAGATACACCGCAGACACGCGGGGCTGTAGCAAAAGTATCACATCTTTTAAAAGTAGAAGATTAAGAATGGGGGTGTATTAGAATGAAACTACATGAATTGAAAGCAGCAGAAGGTTCCACTAAGAAACCTAAGAGAAAAGGAAGAGGTACTGCGACCGGTCAGGGTAAAACTGCCGGAAGAGGTATGAACGGTCAGAATTCCAGAAGCGGCGGCGGTGTTCGTCTTGGATTTGAAGGTGGTCAGATGCCACTGTACCGTAGAATTCCAAAGAGAGGTTTTACAAACATCTGGAGAAAAGAATATGTAGGCGTGAATGTAGAAGCCTTAAACATATTTGAAGATGGAACCGTGGTTACACCTGAGCTGCTCATGGAAAAAGGACTTGCAAAGCAGGTTGTTGGCGGTATTAAGATTCTAGGAGAAGGAACACTCGAGAAGAAGGTAACCGTAAAGGCTCAGAAATTTAGTAAAACAGCAATAGAAAAAATCGAGTCTGCCGGAGGAAAGGCAGAGGTGATCTAATATGAGCATGATAAAGACAATGGCTCAAGCTTGGAAAATTTCAGACATTCGAAAAAAGATCTTATTCACTGTGATGATGATGGTAGTTTTTCGTTTGGGATCAAACATACCTGTACCGGGTATCGACAGAGCGACGCTTGCACAGTTATTTAACTCAAGCGATGCTGGATTGTTCGGATTGTTTGACCTATTTTCCGGCGGTGCGTTCAGTAACTTTACCATTTTTGCTCTAAGCATCACACCGTATATTACGGCATCGATTATTCTTCAGTTGCTTACAATTGCAATCCCCCGTTTGGAGGAGCTGGCAAAAGAAGGCACAGAAGGAAAGAAAAAAATTGCACAGTACACAAGATATTTAACCGTTGTTCTGGCTTTAGTTCAGGCAATCGGGCTTACAGTCGGGCTATTCCGCCAGGCATTAGTAAGCACAGATATTTTTTCTGTTATCGTCATCGTTATGACCCTATCAGCAGGTACGGCATTCCTGATGTGGCTTGGTGAACAGATTAATGAAAAAGGAATCGGAAACGGTATCTCTTTAATTATCTTTGCCGGAATCGTATCCAGAATGCCAGGCGGTATTGGGCAGACATGGACGAAGCTCCAGGCTGGTGATGTAACTTGGCTGTCCGTTATTCTCTTCATTTTATTTGCATTTGTTGTTGTAATCGGTATTGTACTGGTTCAGCAGGGACAGAGAAAGATTCCTGTTCAGTATGCAAAGAGAGTGGTTGGAAGAAAAATGTACGGTGGGCAGAGTACACACATTCCAATGAAAGTAAATCAGGCAGGTGTTATTCCGGTTATCTTTGCGATTTCCCTGCTTCAATTCCCTTTGACCATGACTTATTTCTGGCCGAATACGGGATTTGCTAATTTTGTGCATGCATGGCTTTCACCGGCGGCTCCGTCACCGGGAATTTGGCTGTATGCCTCTTTGGATGTACTTTTGATTATCTTTTTCACGTATTTTTATACGGCAGTTACTTTTAATCCAATGGAAGTAGCTGATAACATGAAAGCAAACGGTGGATTTATTCCTGGGATTCGTCCGGGACGTCCAACCATTGATTATTTAAATAAAGTTATGACAAGAATTACTTTCGTGGGAGCCGTTTTTTTAGCTGCCATTGCCATTATGCCGACGCTTTTACAGCAGTTTACACATTTACAGATCGGCTTTGGAGGAACTTCACTTCTTATCGCAGTCGGTGTTGCACTGGATACGATGAAGCAGTTAGAATCCCAAATGGTGATGAGAAATTATCAGGGCTTCCTGAAATAATACACCCCCTCTGTTTTCTGTGAAAACAGTAGGCAGGTGTCTCGTCAGCGATTCCCTAAAACCAGTGGTTAGTGGGACTAAGTGGCGCAGTGAATGGAGGATATAGAAATGAATTTGGTTTTGTTAGGCCCTCCGGGAGCCGGCAAAGGTACGCAGGCAACTCAAATTGCTGAGAAATATAAGATTCCTCATATCTCTACCGGTGATATTTTCCGAAGGAATGTAAAAGAGGGTACCCCTCTTGGGAAAAAAGCACAGGAATACATGTCTAAGGGAGAGTTGGTTCCGGATGACTTGGTAATTGCATTGGTAGAAGACCGTTTGACAGAAGAAGACTGTAAAAATGGATTTTTACTGGATGGATTTCCAAGAACCGTTTACCAGGCAGAAAAATTTGATGCTTATTTAAAAGAAAAGAATGCGGTAATTGATAAAGTTCTGGATATTGATGTAGAAAAAGAGATATTGATCGATCGTATGATTGGCAGAAGAGTTTGTAAAAATTGTGGTGCAACCTATCATGTAAAGAATATGCCTTCGAAGAAGGACGGTGTATGCGATTCCTGCGGAGGAGACATTTATCAAAGAGCAGATGATACTTTGGAAACCGTTACTAACCGTTTGCAGGTTTATAACAAGCAAACGAGTCCGCTGATCGAGTATTATGAAAAAGCCGGAAACATTGCTCACATTGATGGAGCAGGAGCCTTAGACAAAGTCTTTGGTGAAATTGTGGAGGTTTTAGGAGCATAGAATGATTATTCTGAAGTCACAAGAAGAAATTGATATTATGAGAGAAGCAGCTGTCGTGACAAAAGCCATGCTGAAAGAGCTGCCAAGTATTATTGTACCGGGAATGAGCACAAAAGATATTGATGATTATGTGGAGGAAACCATATTGAAAAACAATATGATTCCTGCATTTAAAGGGTATGGCGGGTTTCCCGCCTGTGCTTGTGTATCGGTGAATGATGAAGTGGTTCATGGCATTCCGTCTAAGAAGCGTAAGCTGCTGGAGGGTGATATTGTCAGCGTTGATCTTGGAACGATATACCGCAAGTATTACAGCGATGCCGCTAGAACTTACGGTGTAGGGAATATCTCAGAAGAAGCACGCCGCTTAATCACAGTAACCGAACAGAGTTTTTTTGAAGGCTTAAAATTCTGTAAACCAGGATTTCGTCTATCAGATGTATCTCATGCGATTCAGGAAACTGTGGAGGCTGCAGGTTTTACTGCGATAAGAGATTACGTTGGGCATGGTATTGGAAGAGCAATGCATGAGGATCCTCAAATTCCGAATTACGGAAAACCCGGAAGAGGCCCAAAACTGGTCCCGGGAATGGTACTCGCAATTGAGCCAATGATCAACCAGGGAAGCTGTGAAGTAGATGTGATGCTGGATAATTGGACGGTTAAAACTTGCGATGGAAAGCTTTCCGCTCATTATGAGAATACAGTTGTGATTACGGAGGATGAGCCTGAATTATTGACTTTATAAAGCAGTGAAAATTTAGGGAATCATAAATTTGTGAATTTTGCTTGCCAATCTGCTGAATTCCGTGGATAAAGAACGGATAACAGCAGGTGGGTGAAGTAGTCGATATTACTAAGTAAGTAGAACCGGGTAAGGAGGAGGTGCGCCATATATGGCAAAAAAAGATGTCATAGAAGTATTTGGCACCGTGCTGGAGGCACAGCCTAACGCAATGTTTGTTGTAAAGCTTGAGAACGGCTATGAAGTGCTTGCACACATTTCCGGTAAGATTAGAATGAACTTTATCAGGATTCTACCGGGAGACAGAGTAAAGGTGGAATTGTCACCTTACGATCTTTCCAGAGGTAGAATTACCTGGAGAGACAAGTAGAGCAGTTAAGGAGGATTAATATGAAAGTAAGAGCCTCAGTAAAGCCTATCTGCGAAAAATGCAAGGTAATTAAGAGAAACGGTAAGGTTATGGTTATCTGTGAAAATCCAAAGCATAAGCAGACACAGGGCTGATAAATGACAGTCGTCATAAAAAAACGATAGAGTGCACCCAAAGGGAGCGGCTGTGTTTTCCTGCCGCGAGGCAGCGAAACGACCTGAGGGCATTCCAATAAAACAATAGGAAATAGCAAATTGTTTTCCCATGTTCCCTGTATGAAAAGGGAAAATAAAGGAAAAAATAGGAGGTGTAAGGATGGCTCGTATAGCCGGTGTCGATTTACCAAGAGACAAAAGAGTAGAAATTGGACTCACCTATATATATGGTATTGGTAGGAAGACCTCTGTAAAGATTCTAGCGGAAGCCGGAATCAATCCGGATACCAGAATCAAGGATTTGTCTGAGGATGAAGTAGGTGCAATCAGAAAGATCATTGATAGTGAATATAGTGTAGAAGGAGATCTTCGCAGAGAAGTTTCTTTGAACATCAAGCGATTAATGGAAATTGGTTGCTACAGAGGAATTAGACATAGAAGAGGTCTTCCTGTTCGCGGACAGAAGACGAAGACCAACGCAAGAACTCGTAAGGGTCCTAAGAAGACAGTTGGTAGAAAGAAGAAGAAGTAAGGAGGGGAGATTCAAATGGCAAAAGCAGTAAAAAAGACGGTTCGTAAAAAGAGAAGAGAACGCAAAAATATTGAACGCGGTCAAGCTCATATTCAATCCACCTTCAATAATACTCTTGTAACTCTTACCGATTTGAGCGGAAACGCTTTATCTTGGTCAAGTGCTGGTTCTCTAGGCTTTAAAGGTTCTAGAAAATCCACACCATTTGCAGCGCAGATGGCAGCAGAAGAGGCTGCGAAAGGTGCAATGGAGCATGGACTGAAAACGGTAGAAGTATATGTAAAGGGACCTGGTTCCGGACGTGAAGCTGCAATCAGAGCATTGCAGACTGCCGGTCTTGAGATTAATATGATTAAAGATATTACTCCAATTCCACACAACGGATGCAGACCGCCTAAAAGAAGAAGAGTTTAGTGAAAGGGAGGTGTAGTTAATGGCTAGATATATAGGACCTGCTTGCAGATTATGCAGAAGAGAAGGCCAGAAGATGTTCTTAAAGGGCGAAAGATGCTACAGCAGCAAATGTGCTCTCGACAAGAGAAGCTACGCTCCAGGACAGCATGGTCAGAGCAGAAAGAAGATTTCTGATTATGGCTTGCAGCTAAGAGAAAAGCAGAAAGCGAAGCGTTTTTACGGAATTTTAGAAACACAGTTTAGAAATTATTTTGATAAAGCAGAAAAGAAAAAAGGTATTGCCGGTGAAAACTTGTTGATTATGCTTGAAACAAGATTTGACAATGCAGTATATAGAATGGGATTTGCTTCTTCCAGAAAGGAAGCAAGACAGCTCGTTCGCCACGGACATTTTACGATTAACGGAAAGAAAGCAAATATTCCTTCCCTTGAAGTAAAAGCAGGTGACGTAATTAAAGTAAAGGAAAAGAGTGCTTCTTCTCCTAAATTTAAAGAGATTAAAGAAATGTCTATCAGCACTCCGAACTGGATTACGGTCGAGCCAGACAAACTTGAAGGTAAAATTCTTGCAATGCCAAGAAGAGAAGAAATCGATACACCGATCGCAGAACATCTCATCGTCGAATTGTACTCAAAGTAAACCACGTAAGATGGTCCCATATGGGAATTCCGCGGCTTAGGCCGATTTGGAATTCCTCCAGTTAATTCGATTAAAAAAGGAGGGATTTTGAGTGATCGAAATTGAAAAGCCAACAATCGAGTGTATCTATTCGGATGAAGATAAGAGTTACGGCAAGTTTGTAGTCGAACCTTTGGAGCGTGGATATGGTACCACTTTAGGTAACAGTTTGCGGAGAATTTTGCTTTCTTCGCTCCCTGGTGCTGCTGTGACATCTGTAAAAATTGATGGCATTCTTCATGAATTTTCAACGATACCAGGTGTGAAAGAGGACGTTACCGAGATTATTCTTAATTTAAAGAAGCTTGCGGTTCGCCTAAATAACGAAAGCACGAAAAGAGTGATTATCAATGCAGTTGGTCCTAAAATAGTAACTGCTGCGGATATCATTGCAGACAGTGACCTGGAAATCTTCAATCCGGATCTGCATATCGCAACCCTAGAAGAAAATGCAACTTTAGTCATGGAGATTAATATTGCAAAAGGAAGAGGGTATGTGCCTGCGGACCAGAATAAGACAGAATCCACTCCGATTGCGGTCATTCCGGTGGATTCCATTTATACACCGGTTCGCAAAGTCAATTTTACTGTTGAAAACACAAGAGTTGGCCAGGTAACAGATTATGACAGGCTGATTTTAGAGGTTTGGACAGATGGCAGCATTGCACCGGATGAAGGGGTATCCATCGGCGCAAAAATCATGCAAGAGCATTTAAAGCTCTTTATTGATTTGACTGATAGTATGGATTCCGTGGAAATCATGGTTGAAAAAGAAGAAGATCAGAAAGAAAAGGCTTTAGAAATGACGATTGAAGAGCTTGAGCTTTCCGTTCGATCTTTTAACTGTTTAAAGCGTGCGGCAATTAATACGGTAGAAGAGCTGACTCATAGGACGGAAGACGACATGATGAAGGTGAGAAACCTAGGCAAGAAGTCTTTGGATGAGGTAAAGCATAAATTAGAAGAATTAGGACTTGGGTTAAAGCCGAGCGAAGAATAATTGCGGAAGGAGGATGAATCATGCCAGGTTATAGAAAGTTAGGCAGACCGACTGCTCATAGAAAGCTTATGCTGAGAAACCTCGTGACCGACCTTTTAAGAGAAGGACGTATCACGACAACAGATACTAGAGCAAAAGAAGCAAGAAGAGAAGCTGAAAAAATGATTACATTGGCAAAACGCGGCGACCTACATGCGAGAAGACAAGTACTTGCTTATGTCTTTGATGAAGATGTAGTGACAAAGTTGTTTGAAGAAATTGCACCGAAGTATGCAGAACGCAACGGTGGTTACACCAGAATTTTAAAGCTGGGACCTAGAAGAGGGGACTGTGCTGAATTAGTATTTTTGGAATTGGTGTAAGCTATTTTCCGAGTGAAAAACAGGGCCTGAGGGATTTTCCTCAGGCTTTTTTGCGTCATTTTATAAAATAAAGTAGCTCCATTGATACAGGGTGGTAAAAAATGACTTTATGGTAAATCACTTTAAGGATTTGAAATTGCAAAAAGGAGTGCTATAATTGACCCAATAGAAGAAAAGGAAGGGTTAGCCGATGCAAAAGAAAAAAATGACTTTGAAATCCTTAAAAGAGCAAGGCGATTTGATGCCCCGGATGATCTTAGTGGGGCGTTCTCAGAGTGGGAAAACGACACTTTGTCAGTATCTCACAGAGCAACAGCTTCATTACCATAAAACACAGACTGTCCAATTTATCGATCATTGCATTTTGGACACACCGGGAGAATATTTGGAGCAGAAAGGGTTTTACGGTGCCCTGTCCGTTACGGCAGCAGATGCTCATGTAATTGTGCTTGTACAAGATGCGACTGAAGACGGTACGATGTTTGCGCCCTCTTTTGGCATGATGTTTGGTGGAAAGCCAATTATTGGCGTTATAACGAAAAGTGATGCTGCAAGTGAAGAGCAGGTAAGGCAGGCAGAAGCCCATTTACTGCGTGCCGGTGCAGAGACGTGTTTTGTTACGAGCAGCGTAAAAGGAACGGGGTTTCATCACTTTCTAAAATATGTAAAAAATAAAGCAGGAGCATGAGCATATTTGTTGGGTATTAAGAAATTTGATGAATAGGTGCTTGACATAATTTTTTTTTTTTATTATAATTCATACTATAAAGCAAAAGAGTTTGTGCGGCGTAGCAAAAACTCTGGTTGATGGAATGCGAAGCAGCATCTAGACAGAATACACAGTAATGGTATTTGTTTGGGTGCTTTTTTTGTTAAATCACTGAAATTATCAAGGATGAAAAGTGGATTGCCCTTAAATTACGAGAGGAGGGTGAGGTGATTGGAAGAGGCAAAGCAGAGAATTATACAAGAGTTTGTTCCTGGAAAACAGGTTACGTTAGCACATGTGATTGCAAATCCTAGCAGGGAATTATACCCAAAGTTAGGTATGGTACAGGAAAAAGGCGCAATTGGAATTATGACGATCACCCCTAGTGAGGGAGCAATGATTGCAGCGGATGTTGCATCCAAGGCAGCAGAGATTTCCATTGGATTTGTTGATCGGTTTAATGGAACATTGGTGATACTGGGTGATGTTGCCGCCGTTGAAGCTGCAGTAAAAGATGTGATGACCATTTTATGTGATAAAATGGGATTTGCGGGAACAAAGATAAGTAAAACGTGAGTTACCGCAATGAGGCTGAAGAAGCATAATACAGCCCTTAGGAGTAATACCATGAAGGAAAATGGAAGAAAAGGAATTCGGGTAATCATCGCCGAAGATGAGCCCATAACTAGAATGGATTTACGAGAAATGCTCATTACCGCAGGTTACAAGGTAGTCGGTGAAGCATCGGAAGGATTCGATGCAATCGAACTTTGTAAGAAAGAAAAACCAGATGTTGTCCTTTTGGATATAAAAATGCCGTTACTAGATGGCTTATCTGCCGCAAAGGTAATTTGCGAAGAGAAAAGCGCACAGACAATTCTGCTCGTCACTGCCTACAGTGATAGCGAATTTATAAAAAGTGCCACCGATATTGGTGTATCTGGTTATATGGTGAAACCGATTGATGAAAAATCTCTGGTTCCCAATATTGAAATTGCGGTTGCACGAAGCAGAGAAATGGCGTTGGTAAAGAAGGAGTGTGAATGCATCTCCCAGAGATTAGAAAATCGGACTGTGATTGAAAAAGCAAAGGGGCACTTGATGGAATCTATGCATTTGTCGGAGGCAGAAGCCTACGAATATATTAAAAATTTGAGTAAAGAAAAGAAAGTCTCTATGAAGCGCATTGCAGAAATCATATTGACTTAGAAGGATTGTGATACTATGCCAGATACCATTGAAAAATTATGCAAGGAGTACACCGATTTAACAAGAGAGGAAATTGAGATTATAAAGCGCCTGGGTATGAGCTTGCAGCTTTTGGCGAATTTAGAGGATGCAGATTTTTTTATTGACTGTCCTACTGTAGATGGGATGGATGCGATTGTTGTAGCAGAGGCGAAGCCAGAAAATGCTCCTTCCTCCTATAAAAAAACGGTTGTGGGGCTTTTAGCGAAGCCGAACAATGAACCCGCTGTCGCAAGAACGTTTCGTTTGGGTTTGTCCACAAAGCAGATGAAAGCTGTGACGCAAGAATCCACTATGGTGGTGCAGTCTGTTGAGCCGATTAAGTACGGCGAGCGCGTGATTGGTGTCCTGATTGAAGAAAAGCGCGCGGATGAAAATAGTGAAATGAGTGAGAGGATCCGTTTTTCTGATGCGAGCTACGCGATTGTAGCAGATATGCTGACTCGTATGGATGAGCAGTCCTCATGGCTCACCGACTATATTGATGAAGCCGTGATTCTTGTAGATATGCAGGGTTATGTCAGCTTTCGAAATAAAATGGCACGAGATCTCTTTGAAAGGCTCGGTTATACAAATGATATCTTAGGGATGCCTTATAAGGGGATTGCACTGCATGGATCAAATCTGGAATGGTTTGATCAGGATGCGAGCTATTCAGGAATAGAGGTTTCCGTATCAAATTTAGATTTGACAGTGAAGCAGATCTTCTTGAAAAATAACAATGTAGACTTTGCAATTATGATAAGAGATATCACACATATCAGAGACAAAGAAAAAGAGCTGATTTTAAAGTCAGTAGCCATTAAAGAAATGCATCACCGGGTAAAAAATAGTCTCCAGACAATTGCAAGTCTGTTAAGACTGCAGGGGCGAAGGACAAAAAGTGAAGAAGCAAAGATGATTCTCGATGAGAGTATGAACCGGATTTTAGCGATTGCGACGACGCATGAGCTGCTTGCAAAGGTGGGAGTAGATCAGGTTAACATCAGAGATGTATTGGAAAATATAAAAAATAATACACTGCAATATTTCCAAAAACCTACGACAAAAGTGGAAATCAAAATTGAGGGCGATGATTTGCAGGTTGACTCAGAAATCTCCACATCAGTTGCTTTGGTAGTCAGTGAGCTGATGCATAACTCATTGCAGCATGCATTTGATGACCAACCGCAAGGAACGATTCACATTCAAATTACACGCGGTCAGATGTATTCGAATATCGAAGTAAGCGATGATGGAAAGGGCTTTGATTTTGAACAAGTCAAAGGAGACAGCCTCGGACTAAATATTGTGATTTCCATTATCAAGGATAAACTAGACGGAAACTTAAGAATTGATTCAGGAAGCCTTGGAACGAGAATCAATTTCGATTTTAAAAATAGAATAACAAGTATGGATAATGTGACGTAACCTTATCCGAGACTAAGTGAAGCAGCTTAGGTGCAGAATGAAAATTCTGTGTCTGGGCTGTTTTTTGTTTAAATGCAAATCGCAGAGTGAAAAGCATCAAAGAAAGGATGTGGTTTTTTGAGGGAGGTCGTAACAAGCGTCGGAATTGATATCGGAACTTCGACAACTCAGCTTATTTTCAGCCGATTAACAATTGAAAACAGAGCATCCTCTTATTCCGTTCCTAGAGTAGAAATTGTGAAAAAAGAAGTTGTTTATTCCAGCGAAATTTATTTTACGCCGCTATGCTCGCCCAGTGAAATTGATGCACAGGCTGTCAGTGAGATCATACGCAAGGAATATAAAAATGCAAAAATGACATATGAACAGGTCACGACTGGGGCGGTAATCATCACCGGAGAGACGGCACGGAAACAGAATGCAAATTCCGTATTGAACAGTCTCAGTGATCTCGCAGGTGATTTCGTTGTAGCGGCGGCCGGACCGGATTTAGAATCGGTTCTTTCCGGAAGAGGAGCAGGGGCAGACCGGCTAAGTGAAGAGAATAGAAATATTGTCGCTAATTTAGATATCGGAGGCGGGACGACTAATATTTCTGTATTTCGGAGAGGAAGCTTGTATGCAGTATGCTGCCTTGATGTCGGCGGACGTCTTATAAAAATAGAAGAGGGGAAAATCACATATATCTACTCAAGATTAAAGGAGCTGGCAAGGAAAAGCGGGATTACACTTGAAATAGGAGAAGCGGCAGAAGAAGAGAAGCTGAGAGAAGTTTGCAAGCTGATGGCGGAGCAGATAAAGGAAGCACTACACTTTTCCGAGCGAGCAGGTCAGATCGTTGTTCCTTATACAAATGATGGAAAAGGGCTGCCAAATGGATTGGAAATTGATGCACTGACCTTCTCCGGTGGTGTGGCAGGATATGTGTATGAGCCGGAAGAAGAAGACTTATTTCGGTATGGAGATATCGGAGTGCTTCTTGGTCAGGAAATTCGGAAATGCGGAATTTTAGAAAAAGCAGAGTGCTATAAAAGCGATGAAACGATACGGGCAACTGTAGTCGGAGCCGGAACTCATACAACGGAAGTAAGCGGGAGCACTATTTTTTACCAGAGGGAAAAGCTGCCGATAAAGAATGTTCCGATTCTTCGTCTTGCAGATGCAGATGAGGAAAGTCCCGAGCTTATTTCACAGGCAATTTTACGGCAAATGAATATTTATCAATCCGAAGACAAATTGCAACCAGTTGCGATTCTCTTAAAAGGAAATCGCTACTCTTCATTTTCTTCCATTCAAGCACTGGCAGATGCAATCATTGCCGCGACAGAAATCATACAGAAAAACAACTTGCCTCTTATTGTGATGCTGGAGGCGGATATTGGGAAAGCACTGGGAAATGCTCTGCATATAAAACTCCAAGGAAAGGCAGAGGTTGTCTGCATTGACGGAATCAAGGCGCAGAGCGGAGATTATGTGGATTTGGGTGAACCGGTAGGAGGTGGTCATGTGCTGCCTGTCGTGATTAAAACCCTGATTTTTAATTCATAGATGGCTTCCGCTTGGAAGAAATCAATATAAGGAAAGGAAAGGTGAAAAGGAGCATGATACTGAAAACAAAGCTATTTGGCCACACATATGAGTTTAAATCACTCAGAGAAGTGATGGCAAAAGCAAACGAAGAAAAATCCGGTGACAAATTAGCCGGAATTGCCGCAGAAACCGCAGAGGAACGTGTGGCTGCTAAAGTTGTGCTGTCTCACATTACATTGGAAGAGCTGCGTAATCAACCGGCAGTCCCCTATGAGGAAGATGAGGTAACAAGAATCATTCAAGATGCAGTCAACGAGCCGATTTTTAATGGGTTAAAGCATATGACGGTTGCAGAGTTCAGAGAATGGCTGTTGGATGAGACGACGACATCAGAAATGATAAGGAGAGCTTCAAGAGGAATTACCAGTGAAATTGTGGCAGCAGTCTGCAAGCTGATGACAAATTTAGATCTGATTTATTGCGCAAAAAAGATGAGAGTTTCTGCACATTGTAATACTACGATTGGATTGCCGGGGACGTTTTCTTCCAGACTTCAGCCCAATCATACAACGGATGACCCAAAGGGCATTATGGCATCTGTAATGGAAGGATTAAGCTTAGGGTGCGGAGATGCTGTTATCGGATTGAATCCGGTAGACGATTCGGTAGAAAGTGTTGCGAGAATTTTAAAGAGCTTTGATGAATTCAAAAATAAATGGGGCGTACCGACCCAAATTTGTGTTTTAGCACATGTAACGACACAAATAGAAGCCGCAGATAAATTCAATGCGCCGATTGACTTGATGTTTCAATCGATTGCAGGCTCCCAAAAGGGAAATGAAGCCTTTGGATTGACTGCCGCTATGCTCAATGAAGGGCACGATATGATGTTAAAAAAAGGCACGAGCACAGGGCCGAATGTAATGTATTTTGAAACCGGTCAAGGCTCAGAGCTATCCTCAGAAGCACATCACGGTTGGGATCAGGTGACGATGGAGGCACGCTGCTATGGCTTTGCAAAACGTTATAATCCATTCTTGGTCAATACAGTAGTCGGATTTATCGGACCAGAGTACTTATATGATTCAAAACAGGTAATCCGAGCTGGCCTCGAAGATCATTTTATGGGGAAATTGACAGGAATCCCGATGGGTTGTGATGCATGTTATACCAATCATATGAAGGCAGACCAGAATGATATTGAGAATTTGGCAACGCTCTTGACTGCAGCTGGGTGTAATTATATTATGGGCGTTCCGCAGGGAGACGACTGTATGTTGATGTATCAGTGTACAGGTTACCATGAAGCAGCGGCGCTGCGTGAGATTTTTGGATTAAGGCCGATCAGAGAATTTGATCTTTGGCTGGAAAAAATGGGATTTTCGGAAAATGGAAAGCTGACTCCTTTAGCAGGAGATGCATCCGTATTCTTGAAGAAGTAGAAGGGAGGTAAAACAATGGAACAAACGGACTTAAAGCAGATCATTGAGCAGGTCTTAAAAGAGATGCAGCTTTGTGCTTCACCGGAAGAAGAAAAAACTTGCGGTGTGTCTCAAAGACAGGAAAAGAATGTAGAAATCGAAGATGGCTTGATTTCGGACGTAACGGAAGTCGATATCCGGCAGCAGTATTTAGTGAAAAATCCGCAGAATGGTGAGGCATATAAAGAGTTAAAGCAATTTGCACCTTGCCGCCTCGGGATTGGAAAGTGCGGAGCGAGATATAAGACGGATCCGATGCTGCAATTTAAGGCAGCACATTCTGCAGCACAAGATGCTGTTTTCAACAATGTAGATGAAGCGTTTTTGGAAGAAATGAAACTGTTCATCGTTCAGAGCCAGTGTGAGAATAAGGACGTGTACCTGACAAGGCCGGATCTTGGAAGAAAGCTGAGTGAGGAAGCAATCGAAGCAATAAAAGAAAAGTGCAAAAAAAATCCAACCGTTCAGATCTTTGTCTCGGATGGCTTGTCCTCTGCTGCGGTTGCGGCAAACATCGAAGATTTACTCCCGGGTATTATGCAGGGCCTGCAAAGCCAGCACATTGATGTCGGTACTCCATTTTTTGTAAAATACGGACGTGTCGGCGCAATGGATCAGGTTTCCGAACTCACAAATGCAGAGGTTACCTGTGTCTTGATTGGAGAGCGGCCTGGCTTGATTACCGCAGAGTCAATGAGTGCTTATATTGCTTACAAAGCAACGGTCGGGATGCCGGAAGCGAGAAGAACTGTAGTTTCAAATATTCACAAAGCAGGTACGATGCCGGTAGAAGCCGGAGCACACATCGCAGAAATTATAAAGCTTATGCTGGAAAAGAAAGCAAGCGGAACAAATTTAAAATTGTAATGAAAAAGGAGGAATTGAAAAGATGAAACGAGATCCTTTGAAAGCCACCGTATTGGCAACGAAAGTGATTCCGAATGTAAACCCGGAATTGGCAAAAGAACTAGGATTAAGCCCGGACCAAAGATCGTTGGGACTGATTACCGCAGATTGCGATGATGTGACATATACCGCTTTGGATGAAGCGACAAAAGCAGCAGATGTAAAGGTTGTCTATGCAAAGAGCTTCTACGGCGGCGCTGCAAATGCGAATACAAAGCTGGCGGGAGAAATTATCGGTATTTTGGCAGGTCCAAATCCTGCAGAAATAAAAAGTGGACTAAAGGCATGCGTTGACTTTATTGAAAATGTTGCGCACTTCGTATCCGCGAATGAAGATGATTCCATTCCGTATTATGCACACTGCATTTCAAGAACCGGATCCTATCTGTCAGAGGGAGCCGGAATTCAAGAAGGAGAAGCACTTGCTTATCTGATTGCGCCTCCGCTTGAAGCCGTGTATGGCATAGATGCTGCAATGAAAGCGGCTGATGTGAAAATGTGTGTTCTGTATGCACCGCCTTCTGAAACCAATTTTGGCGGAGCTCTGCTTACAGGAAGCCAGTCTGCATGCAAGGCGGCGTGCGAAGCCTTTGCCGCTGCAATTGAATTTGTTGCCGAGAACCCTTTAGCTTAACGGGGAAGGAGGCAGCTTATGAAAGCCATAGGAATGATAGAAGTGAGAGGGTTTTTAAGCGCAGTAGAGGCGTTAGACAGTGCTTTGAAAGCAGCAAATGTAACCCTGCACAGCGTCACTAAGGTAAAAGGCGGTTTGGTAACAGTGATTGTGGCTGGTGATGTAGGTGCTGTAAAAGCGGCAATGGATGCATCTGCTGTGGCGGCTGAGCGAGTAGGAAAAGTGATATCCGTGCATGTGATTCCAAGGCCAAGTGAAGGCATTATGAATTTGCTTGAAGAACAAAAACCCGCTGTATACAGAGAAGAAGAGGTAAAAATAGAGTCTGATTTTTCAGAAGCGGCAAAGGCTGCACCTGAAAAAGAAGCACTTTCAGAGGCTGTGGCGGCTGTAGAGAAAGAAGGGCTGAATTTGTCTCAGAGAACCGTTGAGGAATTGCGGCAGCTTGCTCGAACCTTAGGCGTTACCGCGATGACGAAAAATGAAATAAAATTTGCGAAAAAAGAAAAGTTAATCGAAGAAATCAGCAAATTTAAGGAAGGGAGAGAAGACTGATGCTGCTTTATGATAAAGATTTGCTGTCTGTACAGGAAGTCAGAGAGTTGGTAGAGCGTGCGAAAGCAGCGCAGCTCGAATTGGCACAAAAAAACCAGGAGGAGGTTGACAATATTGTCAAATCCATTGCAGAGGCAGGCGTTCGCAATGCAAAGCGGTTGGCACAGCTTGCCCATGATGAAACCGGGTTTGGTATCGTTGCCGATAAAGAAATAAAAAATATTTTTGGCAGTAAGGGAGTATATGACCGCATCAAAGATATGAAGACCATAGGTGTAATCAAGGAGGATAAAGAAGCAGGAACCCGTGCTTTGGCAGTGCCCGTAGGCGTGATTGCAGGTTTGATTCCATCAACAAATCCAACCTCTACCGTCTTTTATAAGGCAGAGATTGCGATTAAGGCAGGAAATGCAATTGTGTTTTCACCTCATCCAAATGCACTAAACTGCATTTTGGAAACGGTGAAGGTAATTCGTCAGGCCATTACAGAGGCGGGAGGAAACTGTGAACTTGTGGGTTGTGTTTCTTTACCAACAGTGCAGGCGACGGATGTGTTGATGAGTCACCCGGATACAGCTTTGATTTTGGCCACTGGTGGCTCTGCAATGGTAAGGGCTGCATATTCCTCAGGAACGCCGGCAATTGGTGTCGGACCGGGGAATGGTCCGGCTTACATTGAGCGCAGTGCCAATTTGGAGAAAGCAGTGAAGTGCATTTTTGATTCAAAGACTTTTGATAATGGAACGATTTGTGCGACAGAGCAATCCGTTATCTGTGATTTGGACCAAAAAGAATCCATCCAGGCTGAAATGAAACGTCAGGGTGCTTATTTTCTGAATCAAGAGGAAAAGGAAAAGCTGGGCAGCTTTATTTTACGCTCGAACGGAACAATGAATCCGATGATCGTAGGAAGAAGTGCACAAGATATCGCGGCACTTTCCGGGCTTTCGATCCCCGAAGGGACTCGGATTATCGTAGCCGAGGAGGACGGAGTCGGAAGAGGGCATCCGTATTCCAATGAAAAGCTGACACCGATTTTGGCATTTTACGCAGAAAAAGATTACAAAGCGGTTTGTGAACGGTGCTGTGAGATTCTGTATTACGAGGGTGCCGGACACAGCTTTATTATCCATTCAGAAGATCAGGAAATCATAGAATATTTTGCAAAACGCGTTCCGGTATCACGTTTTATCGTGAACAGCCCCGGCGCAATGGGCGGGATTGGTGCTTCAACAGGGTTGATGCCAGCATTGACGCTCGGATGCGGTGCTGTCGGCGGAAGTGCAACCAGTGAAAATGTAGGACCGGAACAGCTGTATAACTTACGTCATGTAGCGTATGGGATAAAAAGCATGGAAGCGATAAGAAATGATGCAGCACAATCGAACAAATCCTTGAATTGCATCAATTTAAAGGAAAATCAGGTCAATGAAATCGTCAGAGAGATTATACGGCAATTAGAAGCCGTTTAGAGAAGAGATAAGGAGGAACGAATATGGCAGCAATGCAGGCATTAGGTATGATTGAGACAAAGGGACTGGTAGGTTCCATTGAAGCGGCAGATGCAATGGTAAAGGCCGCAAACGTAACCTTAATTGGAAAAGAGCATGTAGGCGGCGGTCTTGTGACCGTCATGGTGAGAGGAGACGTCGGTGCGGTGAAGGCGGCGACTGATGCAGGAGCTGCGGCAGCAGAACGCGTAGGCGAATTGGTTTCTGTTCACGTAATTCCGAGACCGCATGAGGAAGTGGAACTGATACTTCCCGTTTTAAAGTAAGGAGGAGAGAGTATGGCAGCGATGCAAGCATTAGGTATGATTGAGACAAAGGGACTGGTAGGTTCCATTGAAGCGGCAGATGCAATGGTAAAGGCCGCAAACGTAACCTTAATTGGAAAAGAGCATGTAGGCGGCGGTCTTGTGACCGTCATGGTGAGAGGAGATGTCGGCGCGGTAAAGGCGGCGACCGATGCGGGGGCTGCGGCAGCAGAACGCGTAGGCGAATTGGTTTCTGTTCATGTAATCCCTAGACCGCATGAAGAAGTGGAACTGATACTTCCTTCCTTCCAGAAATAGAGGATCGCCAAAACAGAGGCAGGAGGTGAGCGTATTTGAAGGTAATAACAGAAGCCATTTTACGGGCGGAGCTGCGCAATGAACAGCCGGATGTGTATTATATTCCCGAAGGGAAGTTGTTATCACCGGCCGGCCGCGAATATCTGCAGCAGCGTAAGATAAAAATTGCTCCGAAAGGTACCGCACCGAAAACGGCAGCGGAGAGTGCTCCGGAGTCTGTAAAACAGATTTCGGAGCCCCCAAGGGCAAACTATATTGACTTTGAGAGTGGAGCCTACTATACGGAAAAGCCGGAATATATGTGCCAGCTTTACGACAATGTGCTTGTAGTGAAGAGTCACGCACGCATTTATTTTCGAGGAAAGCTGGATTCCATGCAGTCACAGCTTGTTCTGGATCAGGCGGTGTTATCCGAAAGCGGGGAATGCCAAAAGCTTTTAAAGGATCTAGATGGAATTTTATCCGTATTGCGTGAGATTATGCGGTGTGATGTACTGGACGAAGAATTTTTCAATGATTCCATTCTTGGTTTAACACACGAGGAGCTGAGAGCACAGTCTCACAATCCGATGAAGTATTTTCAGATCAAGCAAATGGAGCTTCCTTCTTATAAGATGGGCAGCCGCTATGCCATATTAAACCGTCTGCGTACTTCTGTCAGAGAGGTTGAAGTGGCAGCGGCAATGGCCTTTCTTGAAAAAAGAAGATGCAGCCGGCCGGACCTTTTGGAGGCCTTAAACCGCTTATCCAGTGCATTGCACATTATGATGTGCAGATATCTGGCAGGGATGTATCAGTAGGGAGAAAAGAAGATGGAGCAGAAGATAGCAGAGATAGTAAGTGCGGCAATTCAGAAAAATGCCATGGTGCAGGTAGAAGTTTCAGCAAGACATATCCATCTGTGTCAAGCAGATTTGGAGACACTGTTTGGAAAAGATGGTGTGCTGACAGAGAAGAGAGAGCTGTCGCAGCCAGGCCAGTTTCTTGCGGAGGAAAAAGTGATTCTCATCGGACCGAAAGGAGAGAAAAAAGTTTCTGTTCTTGGGCCGGTCAGAAAAGCGACGCAGGTGGAGCTTTCCATGAGCGATTGCATGGCATTGGGAATTGAGGCACCGGTTCGCCTGTCAGGCGATTTAAAAAATTCGGGGGCTGCCGTTCTGAAAGGTCCTTGCGGAGAAGTTTCTTTAAAGGAAGGTGTAATCGTTGCTGAGGCACACATTCACATGACACCACAGGCGGGCAGCACGTTAGGATTAGCAGATCATCAGAGAGTCAAGCTGGAATTGATGACGTCACGTCCTCTGGTATTGAGTGCAGTCGTAAGAATCAGCGCAGAATCCAGATGCAAGGCACATATTGATACAGACGAAGCCAATGCGGCAGGCTGCAGCGGGTTTGTGATAGGGAAAATCCGAAAATAAAAAAGGCGGAATGTAATATGGATTTGCAAAGAGTAAATAAATATATGGAACAGGTTTCCGAGTCAGAAAAGATGACCTTTTCTCCATCCGGGGGAAAGCTGAAAGTCGGGGTGGATCTGGGAACGGCGTATATTGTTATCGTTGTGTTGGATGAAGAAAATCATCCGATTGCCTGTGAGAAACAGGCTGCCAGTGTGCTGAAAGACGGGGTTGTCGTAGACTATTTAGGTGCTTTGCAGATTGTAAAGGACTTAAAGGGAAAGCTGGAGAAACGCTTAGGCGGAAGAGAGCTGTTAAATTGTGCGATTGCAATGCCCGCCGGGACAGAAAGCAGTGTAAACACGCACACTTATGTGGCGGAGGGTGCAGGCTTTGAAGTGACAAACGTTTTGGATGAACCTTCTGCTGCAAATGCCGTGTATCAAATTGAAAATGGTGCCGTTGTAGATATTGGCGGCGGGACGACAGGGATTGCCGTTCTTCGTGATAAAGAGGTAATTCGCATGGAGGATGAGCCGACCGGAGGAACGCATATTTCTTTAGTACTTGCGGGAAATCTTCACATTGATTTTGCAAAGGCCGAGGAAATGAAGCAGGACTACAGCAGGCACAAAGAGATTTTACCTATTGTGAAAGCCGTAGTGGAAAAAATGGCATCTATCGTAAAGCGGCATGTGCATCCGGGAGAGATTGATACAATTTATCTTTGCGGAGGAACCTGCTGCCTAACCGGCATTGAAAAAATTTTTGAAAAAGAGACGGGGATTTCAACAATAAAACCGGATAATCCGTTCTTGGTAACTCCTGTGGGAATTGCGATGAACTGCATTGCCGGATAGAGAGGAGGCGAGAAGATGGAATGGAATGATTTGGTTGAAGAAATTCTATTTAGAGTGAAGCAAAAGCTGCAAGAGCAAAGCGCGGTAAAAAGCGAAGAGAAAGTACTTCCTTGCAATCTTGAAAAAAAGCTGCTTATTTTGTCGGAAACACACAGTGAAGAATGCGAAGCGTTGTGGAAGACGATTGCGGATAGCGGGAAATGGAGCGTGGAATGTGCGGCGGTGCAGGAGAATACTTGTTCCTTGTCATCTGTGCACACAATCGTGCTTTGTAAAATAAGTAACACAGATTTGGTAAAAATAGCGAATGGAATGGGTGACACTCCATTGACAGAGCTTGCGGTCCAGGCGATTTTGATGGGGAAGAAGTTGATTGTTCTTTCAGAAGGATTGGAGCTTCTCACTTACAAAGATACAGCTCCTGGGCCCTACTATGATCATATGCTTCAATATGTCGCACTGTTGAAGCGTTCCGGTGTGTTGATTTGCGACACAAGAAAGTTGTACGCAGTGTTATGTGAAGAATGCGCCGGGGAAGCAGTGTGTGAAATCAAGCCACAAAACATGCCTACAGAAAGAAAAAAACAAGCCTTGCATGTAACAAAGAGAGTGTTGACCGAGCGGGATATCCATGAAGCCTGCACGCAGCAAATTACAGAAATACAAATTTCTGAGAAAACGATTGTAACAGATTTGGCAAGGGATTACGCAAAGCAGAGAGAAATTCGGTTGGTTTCAGTTGCTTCATAAGAGCTTGGTCGGAAGAACCGGAAAGAGAAAGCGTGTTTTAGAGAGGATGGAAACGTATGCAGGTAGGAAAAGTAATTGGAACGATTTGGGCAACCAGAAAAGAAGAGAAGCTGGCAGGATTAAAGCTGTTAATCGTACTGCCGGTAGATTTACTCAATGAAAATCGTGAGAACAGCCCTATTGTTGCAGCAGACATTATTGGGGCCGGAGTGGGTGAGACCGTGCTGATTGTTTCCGGAAGCTCTGCACGCAGTGCGGTCGGCGATTCAAAAACACCTGTGGATGCCACGGTTGTAGGGATTGTGGATGACCAGGAAATTGATAAAAGTGTACTGTAAACCGACGCAAAATAGTGGGGGTGATTCTATGAAACTAATTGATGCGGTCAAGTCTGCGGGCGTTGTTGGAGCCGGTGGTGCCGGATTTCCTACTCATGTGAAGCTGGCGGCGCAGGCGGAGATATTTATTATAAATGCCGCGGAATGTGAGCCTCTGATTGAGACCGACAAATATTTGATGCGGACCTTTCCGGAAGAACTGATTGCTTCTGCGGAGCGGATTGCTGCACATTTAGGAGTGAAACGCAAGGTCATTGCTTTGAAAAGTAAATATAAAGAAGAAATCGAAGCGTTGTCCCTTGCAATCAAAAAACAAAATTCTTCCTTTGAATTGGTTCAGATGCCGTCCTTTTATCCGGCGGGTGATGAACAAATATTAGTACAGCTTGTCATTGAAAAAAGTGTGCCCGAGCGAGGACTTCCGCTCCATGTAGGAGCAGTCGTCGATAATGTCGGAACGGTTTTGAACGTGGGAGAAGCCCTTGATGAAAAATCGGTCACAGATAAGTACCTTTCAGTGGTAGGGGAGGTAGAAAAGCCGTTGATGCTGCATGTTCCAATAGGAACCTCCGTAAAGGA
Source organism: uncultured Anaerovorax sp. (assembly GCA_963521065.1). Lineage (GTDB taxonomy): Bacteria > Bacillota > Clostridia > Peptostreptococcales > Anaerovoracaceae > IOR16. The sequence continues at coordinate 188,439 of CAUQTI010000001.1, forward strand.
ATGCATTGAACTGGCAAAGCCGCTCTCTGCTGAATATGATTTTATCCTTGGCGGGCCGATGATGGGAAGAGTATGCAAAGGAGAAGAAGCGGAAACAGAATTTGTCACAAAGACAACTGGAAATATTCTTTTGCTCCCGAAGCATCATTATCTAACGGAGCGGTCGGAGCTTCCTATTTCTGTCATTGCGGCGCAGACCAGAAGTGCCTGTATTCAGTGTAAAATGTGTACGGATATGTGTCCGCGTTATTTGATTGGGCATGAGATCCGCCCGAGTCAGGTAATGAGAAATCTTTACAGAGAAAAAGAAATAACAGATAATGTAGAGTATGAGCGTGCATTCGGAAGTGCAGTCAATTGCTGTGACTGCGGAATTTGTGAAATGTTTGCCTGCCCGATGGGCTTGTCTCCGCGCAAAGTAAACGGATATATCAAAAAGAAGCTTGCTGCAAGAAAGATTAATCCACAAAAGAATCAGTCGCCTCAGACCCGAGAAGGGCTTGCATCGAGAAGAATCCCTACGGAGCGCTTGATTGCAAGGCTGGGATTGATGAAATATTCTGGTTTACATGTGACGGAACCTTGTAAAGAATACACACCGCAATCAGTAACCCTATTTTTCAAGCAGCACATCGGTGCACCTGCACAGCCCTGTAGAATGGTCGGAGAGTTCGTTCAGAAGGGGGATTTAATCGGTAGCACTGGAGACAATGCGCTTTGTGCAAATCTGCATGCCAGCATTCGCGGGGAAATTATATCTATAGATAATGAAAAGGCTGTAATTGCGGGAAGTGAGGAGTGAGGGCAATGGCAAATGCAATCGGAATGGTAGAATTAAACAGTATCGCAAGGGGAATTGAGGTTTGTGATTTTATGGTAAAGGCGGCACAGGTGGAACTGTTAAAAGCTTCTACCGTTTGCCCCGGTAAATACCTTGTCGTAGTTGGCGGAGAAACCGGCGCGGTAGAGGCATCTATGAAGGAGGGCATACAACGGGGCGGAGAATGTGCGGTGGACACTTTGTTTATCCCGAATATTGACACGCAGGTGACACGAGCAATCAATATGACAAACCCGGTGGGACAGCTTGGTGCTGTCGGAGTGATTGAATTTTATTCCATCGCATCCGCAATTACTGCAGCAGATATCGCGGCGAAAGCAGCAAACATTACATTGATAGAGGTCCGTATGGGTTGTGCAATTGGGGGAAAAGGATTCGTGACGCTGACAGGGGATGTGGGAGCGGTAAAAGCCGCCATCGCAGCGGCACAAAGAGAAAGTGAACTTATAGTGGGAAGTACGGTCATACCAAGGCCGTCTCCGAAGCTTTTGGAAAATTTGTTATAATCTATGCCGGATATGTTCCGCAGAAAAAATGAAATGGGAGGTAGTCTATGTTTAATGAGTTGATCGAGGCTTTTGATGTATCCGTATTGACATCGAGCCTGCAGTCGTATCTTTCCAATCTGACCGTTAATTCTATTATCGTAACCATTATGACGATTTTCATGTTAATAGGTGCCGTGGATAAAATCAGAGGAAATAAGCTCGGCTATGGAGAGCAGTTTGACGAAGGCTTCAATGCGATGGGGCCTCTTGCGATTGCTATGGCAGGAGTGGTTGCCGCCGCACCGGTATTATCTATTTTATTAAAGCCGTTCATTGCACCGATTTACACAATTTTCGGAGCAGACCCTGCAATGTTTGCAACGACATTGCTTGCTTGTGATATGGGAGGCTACCCGCTGGCAATGCAGCTGGCGGCTGATGAAACTATCGGAAACTTTTCCGGGTTGATTCTTGGATCCATGATGGGACCGACCATCGTATTTACAATCCCCGTTGCGCTGTCTATCATTAAAAAGGAAGATAGGCCATACTTGGCAGCCGGCGTTCTTGCAGGACTGATTACTCTGCCTTTAGGATGCATTGCCGGCGGTCTGGTCATGAACATTACACCGTATAAAATCAGCTTGATTCGTATCTTGATTAACCTGATACCAGTCATGATCGTAGCCGGCCTGATTGTATTAGGACTGTGGTTTAAGCCGAGTGCGATGATTAACGGATTTAACCGTTTCGGAACCGGCGTGACGATTATCATTACCATCTTTACCGGGATTGCTATTTTCCAATATTTAACCGGAATTCGTTTTCCGCTCTTTGACATCATGGTGGACCCAGATAAAAATGGCGGTGTCGTCGGCCTGGAGTCAGGGCTTCTCGTTTGCGGTCAGATTGCAATTGTCTTGGCCGGAGCCTTTCCGATGGTGCTTTGGATTACGAATACCTTTGGAGGCGCTTTGGAACGAATCGGAAAAGTTCTTGGCATGAATGACAAGGGCTCCGCAGGTATGGTTGCCAATTTAGCAAATAACATTGCCATGTTTAACATTTTGCACGAAATGAATCCGAAAGCGAAACTTTTGAATGTCGCATTTGCCGTATCCGCGGCCTTTGTCTTTGGGGATCATTTAGGATTTACTGCAGGGAATAACCCGGACATGATTTTTCCGGTTGTTGTCGGGAAGTTGGTTGCCGGTGTGAGTGCTTTGATTTTGGCAAATGCGTTAGCTCCGAAGCTATTGAGCAAGATTGAAGAAGGAAATAGTGAAAAAGCGGCATAAAAAAGACACGCCGTACCACGGAGGAGGATAATGTATGAATGTCAGTGAAGAGCTTATTCGAGAAATTGTGCAGCGTGTTCTGACGCAGACACAGGGAGAAAAAGAAGAATTTACAAAGGAAAAAGACCAGAGCGGTATATTGGTGGTTCATACCGATACCGTTAGGACAGAAGCTTTTGAAGGAAGAAATGATGTCAAGCTGAAAGATATTGTGACACTAGAGGAAGCCCCAAGAATGGGTGCCGGAATTATGGAGCTTCTTGACGGCGCCGATTTTGAATGGACGCTTACTTATGATGAATTTGATTATGTAATTGATGGAACCTTAGAAATCCTCATTGACGGAGGACGTAAGATTACTGGAAAGAAAGGCGATATTATATTAATCCCGAAAAATAGCCATATCTCCTTCAGCACGCCGGACTATGCACGGTATGCCTACTTTGTTTATCCTGCAAACTGGCAGGAGCTGGTATAACTTAATCGCAAAGCATTAAAGAAGACCCTCTCACCATGGCAAAACGCCGCTGCATCCCCAAAATTAGATTAGAAAATCAAGCTTTGGGAAAAGCCGCTAAAAATATGGTGAGAGGGTTTTATAGTATACTGTATTACTTCTAACAATATAGAAACTCTGTTGTTAGAAATATCGAACAATATGTGCTAAAAACAATATAATTAAATAATTAAAAAAATTAGAAAATTAAAATTATAGCAATAGACGTATACCAAATTCTATAGTAAAATAAAATAGAACGATTCCTAAATTATTAAATGATGCTTTAAGGAGGCAGAATATGAGGAGATTTAGAATCTTAGCGGTTACGTTGGCTATTGTGTTAACCCTCAGTACGGCAAGTGCGTTTGCTTGCACCGCGGTTTATGTAGGAAAGGACGTAAGCACAGACGGCAGTACGATTTTAGCAAGAAGTGAAGATCAAGGAACCGGTGCTTACAATAAGCTGTTCGTGGTAGTTGACCGGGTAGAAAACACGCCGGGGCGTACCATAGACGATGTAAATGGGTTTTCCTATAAGCTTCCGGATACGACGTATAAATATACGATGGTTCCGGACTATTCCGATGGAGGGGATGGAACTTATGCGGGCGCATGTACAAACGAGTATGGATTATCCATAAGTGCGACAGTGTCAGCATATGCAAGCGCCGCGGTGGAAAGTGTAGATCCATATGTCGAGGGTTCCTTGCGCGAAGCGGCATTGACGGGAATCGTTGCAGCAACCTGCAAGACAGCGAAAGAAGGAGTCAAGCTCCTGGCGAGCATCATTGAAACCTCTGGTTCAGAAGAAGGCAATGTGATTCTGCTCTCTGATCAGAAAGAAGCGTGGATTTTTGAGGTTTACAGCGGACATTTGTGGGCGGCACAAAAAATGCCGGCAGATAAAGTAGCTGTTTTCGGGAATCAATTTATGATAGAAACCGTTGATCCGGCAGATACAGAGAACTTTATGTATCACAAGGATTTATTTACTACTGCGGATAAAAATGGCTGGACAAAGAAAGTTGATAATAAAGTCCATCTTGCAGCAACGTTTGGAGAAGCGAGAGAAGACTATTCGAATATGCGTACATGGATGGGCCATAAGTTACTCGCACCATCGACAGTAGGAGAGTATAAAACGGAAACATATTATCCTCTGTTTTATGCTCCGGACAAAAAAGTCTCGGCACTAGAAGTAATGGATGTGCTTCGTAATCGTTATGAAGGTACGAAGTACGATGGGGAACTGCCGGAAAATAAAGCCCTTCGTTTTATCGGAGTAGAGCGGCAATCACAGATTCACGTGATTCAGGTAAAAGAAAATTATCCGGCTGAGATCTCCGCATTGCAATGGCTGGCCTTTGGAAATGCAGAGCATTCCGTATTTTTACCAAATTTCAGTGGAATTAATGATACCTACGCAGCGTATAAAGTGGATGGAGAACGGCCCAATTACGATGGTGCATATTGGAAATTTAAACGGATCTGCGCTTTAGCCGAGCAGAATAGAAGTTTTTACGGTCAAGGAGTTAAGGATTATTGGAAGCTTTACGAAGAGAACCTCTATAGTGATATGCAAAAAGCAGAAAAACAGATGCTTTCTCTCTATGCAAAAGATCCGGCGGCAGCAAAAGAATACATAACGAAGCTGCATATGAATATTGCGAAGAAAGCATGTGCAGACGCAGACCATCTGTATGACGATTTATTATATTTTGTGATGGATCGCAATGGACGGACACAGCAGAAAATGGGGAATCCATTCACGTCAAGCATAGCAATTCGCGATGCGGCTACGATGAAAGGGTATACCGTGAAATGGACTGCTGAGAATAAGCCGCTTACATTAACAAAAGGAGCGACCGTATATAGTATCAATGTCGGTGATACAGAATATAAGGTAACGCAAAATGGAAAGACGACTGCGGAGAAAATGTCAGAAGCACCACGCGTAGAAAAAGGTGTAACTTACTTACCATTTGACTTTGTGAGCGTATTATAAAGGAAGAGAAAAGAAGCGAAAAAGGAGACTGCATTGATCCGTTAGTAAATGCAGTCTCCTTTTTGTTAGTAAATAAAGAAATTATACCATTTGTTTATTGTTTACGGAAAGGGATAGAATGGATATAATAATGAAAATAGAACTTGTACGAGAATGGAAGATTTTTTTATTTTGAGTACAGGCCTTGCTGGGGAAATCATACAAAAGTTTATCATATATAATAGGAAGGTTGCTATCATAGACGATTTTTCACATTATACAAGCAAGCCGTTGAAAGATTTTATTTTTGAAAGCAACCGTGGGAAGGATCTATTTTTTGTAGAAACGGAAGAGGAAGCAATTAGACGCTTAGTTGCAGTGGAGCGTTAAATACGCATTGGAAAGATAGCATTTGCAAGTATCTTAGTGCAAAAATAAAAAGGATACAACAAATCGGAAAAAAGTAAAATTATGGAAAAATAGATAAAATAGTTTGACAAACTAAGTACCCAGTTTTATAATTAGTTTGTTAATCTAATTAATTATTATAGGTGAATCGTACACAAGGAGGAAGCAAATGGATCTATTTTCCAGAGAATTGAATGGTTTGTTGGCAGACACCTTTCGTTCTATATTGAAAATAGAGGAACAGGCAGTTCGAAATTCAGAGCAATCGAATCTTTCAATCAATGAATTACATTTATTGGAGGCAGTAGCAAAGGATAAGGAAAAAGGGAAAACCATTAGTGCCATTGCAGTGGATATGAATATTACGCTGCCCTCTGTTACAGTTGCAATCAATAAGCTGGCGAAAAAGGGATATGTTGAAAAGATTAAATCTGAAAATGACGGGAGGCGTGTTTTTGTAAAACTGACCCGGTTAGGGCATAAGGTAAACGCCGGACACCAGTATTTTCATGAAAATATGGTACGCAACGTGGCTGCCGGAATGACAGAAGAGGAAAAAGAAATTTTGGTACGAGGTATTACAAAATTGAATGAGTTTTTCAAAAAAAGACTGGAAGCGAGGAACAAAAAATGAGCTTTCGAATATTGGGAACCGGGAGCGGCCTGCCGTCTCTTTGCATAACAAATGATGATTTATCAAAGGTTATGGATACGAGTGACGAATGGATTCGAACAAGAACCGGAATCGAAAAACGCCGGATTTGCGGTGAGGAAACCATAACAGATTTGGCAGAAACAGCCGCAAAACGTGCACTAGAAGACAGCGGCGTCTCAGCAGAAGAGCTGGATTTGATTATTTGTGCGACGTTATCTGCTGACTATATTACACCATCAATGGCTTGTGTGTTACAGGAGCGGCTTGGGGCAAAATGTCCTGCATTTGATTTAAATGCGGCTTGCACGGGATTTTTATATGCGATGGACGTAGCGGCAGGCTATTTTGCAAGAAATGATAAAATGAAAATTTTAATTGTTGCGGCGGAAGCAATTTCGAAGCTGGTGGACTGGAGAGAGCGCAATACAAGTGTTATCTTTGCAGATGGTGCAGGAGCCGTTGTCTTAGGTGAGGGAAATGATTTGCTTGCCATTCGTTTAACGGCAAAAGGGAATACCCATGCACTTGCTGCCCCAAACATCTCAGGGAATTGCCCATTCAGACAAGGGGAAGTGAAAGAAACCTTTCTGGAAATGGACGGAAAAGAAGTTTTTCGTTTCGCAGTTTCATCCATGTGCAGAGATATTAAAGCGGTGATGAAGCTCGCAGGAGTAACCGGAGAAGAGATTGATTATGTTTTACCGCATCAGGCAAATATGAGAATCTTGGATTCGGCAATCAATCGATTGGATATTGATGGAGAAAAATTTCTCACCAATATAAATTGCAGAGGAAATACCTCAGCAGCAGCGATTCCGCTGCTTCTTGATGAAGCCAATAAAGCGGGAACGCTGAAAAAAGGAAACCTATTAGCGATGAGCTCCTTCGGCGGCGGCCTTACAACAGGTGCCTGCATCTTGCGTTGGAGCAAATAAAAGAGTAAATTGGAGGATAAGAATATGACAACATTTGAAAAGGTAGTAAACATTTTAGTGGACGCGAAAGACTGCGAAGCAGACAAGATTAAGATGGAGAGCACATGGGCTGAACTAGAGCTGGATTCTTTGGATACTGTAGAACTGGTTATGAACCTTGAAGACGAGTTTGGCGTTTCACTCGAAATGAATGAGGATTTAAAAACAGTTGGTGACGTGGTAAAGGCAATTGATGCTGCATTGGAATAGGGGTTAGTCATGATAAAAACACCAGTTTGTGAGATATTAGGAATCGAATATCCCATTTTCCAGGGTGGCATGGCTTGGATTGCGGATGCTGATTTGGCAGCCGCAGTTTCCAACGCCGGAGGTCTTGGGATTATTTCTGCGATGAATGCGAATGGCGAATGGCTGAGAAAAGAAATTCAGAAAGCCAGAAAACTTACTGATAAGCCATTTGGCGTAAATATTATGCTGATGAGCCCGCATGTGGAGGAAGTCGCAAAGTTAGTGGCAGAAGAGAAAGTTGCAGTGGTAGTGACTGGAGCCGGAAATCCGTCGAAATATATGAAGGATTGGATTGAGGCTGGGATCAAAGTAATTCCTGTCGTACCATCAACGGGTATCGCTAAGCTGGTAGCCAGAAAAGGGGCGGTTGCTGTGATCGCAGAAGGCGGCGAATCCGGAGGACACATAGGGGAGATTACAACGATGGCATTGGTGCCGCAGGTTTGTGATGCAGTGGATATTCCAGTGCTTGCGGCCGGAGGAATCGCTGATGGCAGAGGTGTTGCCGCTGCTTTTATGCTTGGCGCAGTCGGTGTACAACTGGGAACTCGCTTCTTAGTTGCAAAAGAATGTAATGTACATCAGAATTATAAAGATAAAATATTAAAAGCAAAAGATATTGATACGATGACGACCGGGAAGCGGCTTGGCCATCCTGTAAGGACTTTAAAAACACCTTTTGCAAGAACCTTCTTAAAGATGGAATATAACAGCGATGTGTCAGATGAAGAATTGGAAAAATTCGGTGCAGGCTCACTCTATGCGGCTGCTATTTTAGGTGATGAAAAAAAAGGCAGTTTTATGTCGGGCCAGATTGCAGCGATGGTAAAGGAAGAGCAGACGGCGGCAGAAATCATCCAGGAAATTTTCAAAGAGGCGGAAGAAGTGCTTCGCGGAGGAATGCAATGGGTAAAATAGCTTTTGTGTTTGCCGGCCAAGGTGCGCAATATGCGGGTATGGGAAAAGAATTGTATGACTGCAGCGATGCGGCAAAATCTGTTTTTGATAAAATTGAGGTTTTGCGTCCGGGAACAATACAGCAGTGTTTTTCCGGTACAAAAGAAGAACTTTCTGTTACCGCCAATACACAACCCTGTCTGTTTGCTGTAGATTTAGCAATCGCAAAAGCATTAAAAGCAGAGGGTATTTCCCCTGACGCAGTAGCGGGTTTCTCCCTGGGAGAGATTCCTGCACTTATTTTTGCAGGGATGCTTTCTTTAGAAGATGGGTTTAAACTTGTTTGTAAGCGGGCAGACGCAATGCATAATGCAGCATTGGAAAATCCGGGAGGAATGGCAGCCGTATTAAAATTGAAACCAGAAGCTGTTGTTTCATTGTGTGCTGAGAATACGGGAACCTTTCCTGTGAACTTTAACAGCCCTGCGCAGACCGTAGTCGCAGGAAAAAAAGAAGCACTCCCAGGACTGATAAAGGCGGTAAAGGATGCTGGCGGGATGGCGGTTCCGCTCGCAGTCAGCGGTGCATTTCACAGCCCGTTTATGAAGGCAGCCTCTGACGAATTAAATGCTTTTTTACAAGACCTTCTGGTAGAAGCACCGGGATGTGCGGTGTATGCAAATGTCAGCGCAAAACCTTATACGAAAGAGAACTTCAAACAGTGGCTTACAGAGCAGGTTATGAGCCCTGTACTATGGCAAGCAACAGTGGAGAATATGATAACAGACGGATTTGACACCTTTATTGAAGTGGGGCCGGGGAAGACCCTTTCCGGCTTGATTAAAAAGATTGCACCGCAGGCATCTGTCTATAACGTCGAAACTGAAACCGATTTGCATCGTGTTTTAGAAGCATTAAAATAATACGCGGTGGTTTAGGAGAGCATTATGTTGAAAAATAAAACGGCATTTATTACAGGAGCATCCAGAGGAATCGGGAAAGCCATCGCGCTGGCTATGGCTGAAAATGGGGCTAATATTGCATTTGCTTACGCCTCGAATCAGGAGGCGGCAGATAAGACATGCGAAGAAATTCGAAGCCTTGGTGTTGACGCGGAAGCCTTTTCCTGCGATATCACCGATTTTGCGCAAGCAGGAGATGTGGTAAAACAGGCAATCTTACGCTTTGGGAAGATAGATATTCTTGTAAACAATGCAGGAATAACAAGGGATGGATTGATTCTGACTATGAAAGAACAGGACTTTGATCAAGTCATTGATACGAATTTAAAAGGTGCCTTTCATATGATTAAACATGTCAGCGGGTCATTTCTAAAACAGCGTCAGGGAACGATTATTAATATCACTTCTGTTTCCGGCATGATGGGAAATCCTGGGCAGGCAAATTATTCCGCCGCAAAGGCCGGGCTGATCGGACTGACCAAAACGGTTGCCAAAGAATTTGCCTCCAGAGGAATCACCTGCAATGCGATTGCCCCTGGGTTTATAGAGACTGATATGACGGCAAAGCTCCCTGAAAAAGCAAAAGAAGCCGCAGTGGCAGCAATTCCGCTGAAAAGAATGGGAAGCCCTAAGGATATTGCAAATGTTGCTGTATTTCTTGCCAGTGAAAAGGCGGCTTACATCACGGGAGAAATCATTAAGGTAGATGGTGGACTATATGTTTGATTGGTATGGAAAAGGGCTCAAATTTGGTGAGCTGCGCCTGCCCACTCCAATAGTACAGGGAGGTATGGGCATCGGAGTTTCCGGTAGAAAATTAGCCGTTGCGGTAGCAGAAGCCGGAGGCGTCGGTGTAATTTCTGCCGTAGGGCTTGGATATTTGGGAATTCCTTGTGAGATTGAAGTAAAAAAAGAAGAAAGCAGAAATATCTCTATTTTAAGGCAGGAAATTCGCAAAGCGAAGCTTTCGACAGAAGGCGTTCTTGGTGTAAATATTATGGTTGCTATTTCTGAATTTGCAGAGACGGCAAAAGCTGCGGTGGAAGAAGGTATTGACATTATCTTTGCAGGTGCAGGATTGCCTTTGAATTTACCGGCAGCTTTGATTGAAGGAAGTAAGACAAAGCTTGTCCCGATTGTTTCATCGGCAAGAACAGCAAAGCTGATTGCAAAGCGTTGGATGACACATTACCAATACGCACCCGATGGGTTTGTCGTAGAAGGACCAATGGCAGGAGGGCACTTAGGCTTTTCAACGGAGCAGATTAATGATCCTGCTTATCGTCTGGAAAATCTGATTCCTGCGATTGTTGAAGAAGCGAAGAGAATAGAAGAAGACGCAAAAAAAGAAATTCCTGTGATTGCGGCAGGCGGTGTATATACAGGCGAAGATATTTATACAATGTTAAAGCTCGGTGCGAGCGGTGTACAGATGGCAACACGTTTTGTGGCAACCGAGGAATGTGATGCGGACCCGGCTTTTAAGCAGGCATATATTGACTGCACAAAGGAAGATATCGGCATTATAGAAAGCCCGGTGGGCTTGCCGGGGCGGGCAATTATTAATCGCTTTTTATCCGATGCGAAAAAAGGATTGAAGAATCCGCCGAACTGCACACGTCATTGTATCAAGACTTGTAAAGAAGAAAAAAGCCCGTATTGTATTTCTTCTGCATTGATCAATGCGGTGCATGGAAAGATTGAAAACGGATTTGCTTTTATCGGGGCAAACGGATATCGGATAGATCGTATCTCGACAGTAAAAGAATTATTTGAAGAACTGGCTGAGGGATTTCGTGCAAGATATGAAAAGGAAGCCTTAAGATAGGAGGAAGATTATGAGAAGAGTTGTAGTAACCGGACTTGGAGCCATTTCTCCGGTGGGCAATCAGATTGATGAATTTTGGAACAATTTACTAGACGGAAAAAATGGAATCGACTTCATTACTAGATTTGACGTAACGGATTATAAAGTTAAGATTGCAGCTGAAGTCAAGGATTTTGATCCCTTAAAATATATGGAAAAATCAGAAGCGAGAAAGCAGGACCTTTTTTCGCAATATGCAGTAGCTGCAGCAGTGCAAGCGATGGAAGACGCGAAAATAACGGAAGAAAATATGGATACGGAGCGCCTTGGAGTCTATGTGGGCTCTGGAACCGGTGGTATGGATACCTTTTTTGAAGAAGCGAAAAAGCTTTTAGCAAAGGGACCGGGCCGTATTTCTCCATTCTTCATTCCAATGATGATTGGAAACATGGCAGCCGGAAACATTGCCATTCGTTTTCATGCACAGGGACCAAGCCTTCCGATTGTTACTGCCTGCGCAACTTCAACGAATACCATCGGAGAAGCCTTCCGCACCATTAAATTTGGCTATGCGGATGCCATTATTGCAGGGGGAACAGAAGCAACGATTGTGCCGCTTGCTTTGGCTGGTTTTACAAATTGTATGGCATTGACACAAAAAAATGACCCTGCCTGCAGTTCTATTCCGTTTGATAAAAACAGGGACGGATTTGTTATGGGAGAGGGTGCTGCTATTTTAATCCTTGAGGAATATGAGCATGCAGTCAAACGAGGCGCAAAAATGTATGCAGAAATCGTCGGCTACGGGAATACGAATGACGCATATCATATGACGGCACCGCATCCTGAGGCGATGGGCGGTGCAAAAGCGATTTCCCTTGCGTTAGAAGAGGCAGCGTCCTTCGATGCATCATTGGCAGAAGAAGACCGTATTTATATCAATGCACACGGTACCAGTACGCCGCTGAATGACAAAACAGAAACAAAAGCGATTAAAATGGCATTGGGCGAAGAAAAAGCAAGAAAGGCACATATTAGCTCGACAAAGTCAATGACAGGACATATGCTAGGCGCTGCCGGCGCGATTGAAGCAGCGGCGACTGTGCTTGCACTTCAAAATGGAAAAATACCACCGACAATCGGTTATAGGGAAGCAGATCCAGAGTGTGATTTAAATTACACACCAAATCAGAGTGTAGAAGCTGATGTAAAGCTGGGTTTATCACTCTCTCTAGGATTCGGAGGCCATAATGGCTGCATTGCATTCCGAAAAATAGAAAAGTAGGGGGATCGGCATGAATATTGAAGAAATAAAAGAATTGATAAAGCTGCTTGAGGAATCAAAGCTGAGCTGTTTAGAAATTACGGAAGGAACAACAAAGATTCGCATGGAAAAGAACCTTGCGAACGGTGCGTTTTTAAATGCACCGGCACTTACCGCGATTCCAAATGAAATGCAACCGGCTGTGCCATGCGGCACTACAGCGACTTCGGCAGATGCGTCAGAAGGCAATCGAAGTGCAGAAAAAATGCCGGAAGGACTGCCGGTCAAATCACCGATGGTGGGAGTCTTTTATGCCGCACCGTCTCCGGATGATTCTCCATATGTAGCAGTAGGTGATTCTGTGAAAAAGGGAGATGTTATTTGCATTGTAGAAGCCATGAAACTTTTGAATGAAATCACCTCCGAATACGATGGTGTGATTTCAGAAATTTGTGTGAAAAATGGAGAAGTTGTAGAATTTGGGCAGCCCTTGTTCTATGTAAGATAAGAGAAATTTCCATACTGGGAGTGAAACGATGAAAAGAGAAGAGATTAAGAAGCTGCTTCCGCATAGAGAGCCGATGCTTTTAGTTGACGAGGCATCTATTGTGGGAGAAAATAAAGCAGAAGGGCTTTACACGGTAAAAGGCGATGAATGGTTTTTGCAAGGGCATTTTCCCGGAGATCCGGTAGTTCCCGGTGTGATTCTCTGTGAAATTATGGCGCAGACTTGCTGTGTTCTGATTCATGGTGGAAATGCTGACGAAGAAGAGGCAAAGGCTACGCCGTATTTTACGGGATTGAATAACGTAAAATTTAGAAACCCGGTAAAACCCGGTGATGAGTTAAAGCTGGAATGTAGTATAGAGCGGGTGAAAGAACCTTTTTACTTTGCAAAAGGAAAGGGCAGTGTAAATGGAAAGCTATGCGTCAGTGCAGAATTTTCATTTGCATTGGTAAAGAAATAAGGAGATAATCCATGTTTTCAAAAATATTAATTGCAAACCGCGGAGAAATTGCAGTCCGAATCATACGCGCCTGTAAGGAAATGGGCGTTGCGACAGTCGCTGTTTTTTCAGAAGCAGACCGCGATGCTCTGCATGTCAGCCTTGCAGATGAAAGCATCTGCATTGGGCCTCCTTCACCGAAAGATAGCTATTTGAACATGAGCGCGATTTTATCGGCTGCGGTTGTTACCGGTGCGGAGGCAATTCATCCGGGATACGGCTTGCTTTCCGAGAATGCAAGATTCGCTCACCGTTGTGAAGAGTGTGGAGTCGTATTTATCGGTCCGTCAGCAGAAGTGATTCGCCGTATGGGAGATAAGGATGAGGCAAGAAAAACAATGAAGCAAGCTGGTGTACCTGTTACGCCTGGATGCGATGTCATTGAAGATATAAAAGAAGCAAAGAAAGAAGCCGAGCGGATCGGATTTCCTTTACTGGTAAAAGCAAGGGCCGGAGGCGGAGGCCGGGGAATTCGGCTGGTGCGCAGTGTGAAAGAATTTGAATCGGCATTTAAAACAGCCTCTGCCGAAGCAAAAACGGCATTTGGGGATGGCGCCGTTTATATGGAACGATTTTTATCCCCGGCAAAGCATATTGAGATGCAGATTCTCTGTGACAAGCAGGGAAACGTGGTTTGTCTCGGCGAGCGTGAATGCTCGATTCAGAGGAAAAACCAAAAACTGATAGAGGAAAGCCCGTCTCCTGCAATGAGCAGCGAGACTCGAAATAAAATGATTGAAATCGCAGCAAGAGCTGCGAAAACAGTAGGCTATGAAAATGCCGGTACAATTGAATTCCTCATGGGTGAGGATGGCAGCTTTTATTTCATGGAAATGAATACAAGACTGCAGGTAGAACATACTGTGACAGAGATGGTGACCGGGATTGACTTGGTAAAATGGCAAATAAGGATTGCAGCAGGTGTTCCTTTAGATATGGGGCAAGAGGATATTCAAATTGCAGGAAGTGCGATTGAATGCCGTATTAATGCAGAAGACCCTGAACAGGATTTTCGGCCTTGTGCGGGGAAAATTGACTTGCTTCATATACCTGGCGGACCTTGGGTTCGCTTTGACACTGCCATTTATCAGGATTATATTGTACCGCCTTTTTATGATTCCATGATTGGGAAGCTGATTGTACATGCAAAGACAAGAGAAGAAGCCATCCGAAAAATGCGCGCTGCTTTATGTGAGCTGATTATAGGTGGAATTGCGACGAATACAGAGCTTCAGCTTTCCATTTTGGAAGAGGAGGACTTCATTAAGGGAGATTACTATACGAACTTCATGGAGACCAGAGAGAAAAGGGGGTAGTTCATGTTAAAAAAAGGTTTATTTCGAAAACCCAAAAATGAATTGGAATACCGAGAAGTTGAGCAGGTGATTTCACAGCCATCCATTCCGGACGATGTCTGTATTTCTTGCCCTGACTGTAAAAACACCCTATTTGTATCAGAAGTAAAAGAAAATAGCCACGTTTGTCCTGCCTGCGGCAAGCATTTTAAGCTTGGAGCAAGGGACCGCCTGCATATGATTTTAGATGAAGGTTCTTTTGAAGAGCTGTATCGCGGAATAACTTCTTTTAACCGCATTGACTTTCCTGACTACGATGAAAAATTGGAGGATGCGAAGAAAGAAAGCGGAGAAGCCGAGGGCGTGATTTGTGCTAAAGGAGCAATCGGAGGATTTGAAACGGCCGTTTTTGCCATGGACTCCAAGTTTATGATGGGAAGTATGGGAACTGTGGTTGGAGAAAAGATTACAAGGCTGTTTGAATACGCGGCAAAAGAAAGCTTGCCTGTGATTGGGTATACACTCTCTGGAGGGGCGCGGATGCAGGAGGGGATTTTGTCACTGATGCAGATGGCAAAAACCAGCGGTGCAGTGAAGCGGCACAGTGATGCAGGAAACCTTTATGTTGTGATTCTCACAGATCCCACGACTGGAGGCGTTACCGCGAGCTTTGCAATGGAGGGTGACGTCATTTTGGCAGAACCGAAAGCATTGATTGGATTTGCAGGGCCTAGAGTGATTGAACAGACAATCCGCCAAAAGCTTCCGCAAGGATTTCAACGTGCGGAATTTTTACTGGAAAAAGGATTTGTCGATGCCATTGTGGAGAGAAAAGACCAAAAAGAATATTTGACGAAGCTGCTAGCCCTTCACAGTAAGGAGGTGCTGCTATAATGGAAGCGTATAAGAGAGTGTTGGCCGCCCGTGCAAAGGGAAGAGCAACCTCGCAGGACTATATTGATAACTTAATCAGTGACTTTATGGAATTTCACGGAGACCGCAGATATGCAGATGATCCTGCAGTAATCGGAGGCATTGGAAAATTAAAGAATATGCCGATTACCGTAATTGGTATAGAGAAAGGTCATACCACCAAGGAAAAAGTAAAGAGAAACTTTGGGGCAGCTCATCCGGAAGGGTACCGAAAAGCCCTGAGGCTTATGAAGCAAGCAGAGAAGTTCAGACGACCGGTCCTTTGTCTTGTGGATACTTCAGGTGCTTATTGCGGAATTGAAGCAGAAGAGCGAGGGCAAGGTCTTGCAATTGCGGAAAACTTGATGGAAATGATGGCATTAAAAACACCGGTAATTTCAGTCTTCATCGGTGAAGGCGGGAGTGGAGGTGCGCTTGCGCTTGCGGTTGCTGACCAAGTGTGGATGCTTGAAAATGCTGTATATTCTGTGATTTCACCAGAGGGCTGTGCCAGTATTCTTTGGAAGGATTCTTCCAAAATGAAGGAGGCCGCACAATGTCTTAAGCTGACCGCAAAAGAGCTGTATGAACTGGGCGTAATAGAGAAAGTAATCAAAGAAAAAGAGCAAGGAAAAGACTTTAGAAAAATATATTATTTGCTGGAAGATCTTTTGTTTGATGCATTTGATAAAGCCTTAAAATTGAGTAATGAAGAGTTACTTGAGCAGAGGTATCAGCGCTTCCGACAGATTGGTGCAGATGTAGAAACACAAGAAGAGTAAACGTAACGATAAGAAAACAAAAACCCGTTGGAAAATCCAACGGGTTTTTCATATTATTTTTATGGCTGTACGGGATCTGGGTTTTGCGGCGTTGGATCAGGATCTGGCGTTTGCACTGCAGTAAATTTCAGCTTTAACGTGTATTCACGGCTCTCTCCGTTTGATGTAACCGTGAAAGTTAGCTCCTGTGATTCAGTGATATCCTGAAGTCGCAAGGAATAGCTTCCGGTATTGCTGCCTGTCAATCGAATACGAGCAGATGGATCTACTGCTGTGATATCAATTTCCGCATCCGTAGAGGTTCCGGAGCCGAGATCGGCGGTAAAGCTTGTGCCGCTTGCACTGATTTCATTTCCGTTTACCTTGAGGCTGGAAATACCGGTGTTTCCGGATACAGAAATCTTAAGTGTGTAAGTGGAATTTGTCTGTGCATTTCCAGAAGCAACGACAGTGACTGTAGTTGTTTTACCTGGATCAAGAATAATTTCACTGCTGACGGAGGCATTTGCTGCGTCATTATTGATTTTAGCATAGCCATTATCGTTTATCGCTTTCACAACCGCACTTGTACTTCCAAATGGCATTACGACATCATAAGATGCAGTTTTTGCACTAAAGGAAGGTGAAAAGCTTTGTCTGCCGTCTACTGACAAAGAAGACAATTGTGCCGAAGGAATGGAAGGTGTGCTTGTGGATTCTGTTTTCACAGAAACGGGTGAGTCTCCATTGCTGCTGCGTAAAAAGGTCGCAATTTTATAAGTTGTCTTTGAGCTCAGTCCTGAAAATACAACGGACTTCGCTGTGTTTGCGGAAACAGAAACCGATTTGCCGGTTGCAGTTCCGTTATTTGAAATCATTTGTGCAGCGGTTGGAGTCGCGTCCGATCCACCGACGAGCATCACATATGCTGTGCCGGAGTAATTTCCTGCTACGTTTGCCGTGATTGTGTTCTCGCTGGAAGTGGTTGTCAGGCTCGTTATCTGCGGTGTTACAACTCCTTTTGTGGTAAAGGTCACATAGGAAGACGGTATTTTTACACGGTCAGAAGAGGTTTTTACAGTATTGCTTCGAATTGCAAGGTAATATTTCGTATTCTCACTGAGAGAAGAACGAGGTGTAATGGTAATGTATCTTTCGGAGCTGATACTTGCACTGAAGCTGACCTTGCTTCCGCTGGAGCTGCTTACACGGAAATCAACGATGTCACTGAGGTCACTGGAGCGAATCGTCGTGCCGTCATAATTTACCGCGCGTTCGGAGAATCGTATGGTTGGCTCAATCGTTACAGAGACACTGCTCTCTCCATTGCTTGGATTAAACGTCGTGTACTCGTCACCGTCGTCATCCCCCGTACTGAAATAGGCAGAAAAAGAAGAATTTCCGTTGTTTTTTGAATCCTTCAATTCATTTTTATCAATGATAACATAATATCTTTCATCATCACCCAGCTTTGATTTTGGTTTAAGGGTAATCACTTTTTTTGAAGAGTTGATTGACCCTGTAAATTTCACCTTGCTGCCGCTTGAAGTTCTCTCGCGCAGAGTGACAAAATCTTCAATGTTAGAGGACGTAATTGCTTTTCCGTTGTATAAAGTCATCGCGCGCTCAAAGGTAAGCGTGATATTTGTACTTCTGGAAACATTCGACTTTTTCGGGGAAGGACTCATCGTAATATCGCCATCCTGCTCGTCACTGTCACCGGTGCTGAAATATTCAGAGAAAGAAGCATTCCCATCATCGTTGGAATCCTTTAACTCATTTTTGCTGATAATCACATAATATTTCTCATCATCATTTAATTTCGAATCCGGCTTGATTGTAATGACTTTTTTTGCGGAGTTGATAGATCCACTAAAGCTTACTTTACTTCCGCTTGTAGAACCCTTTCGCAATGTAACAAAGTCTTCAATACTGGAAGACGTGATTGTCTTGCCGTTATATAGTGTCATGGCACGTTTAAAAGTCAATGTAATATCGGTACTTCTGGAAACGTTGGATTTTTTCGGGGAAGGACTCATCGTAATATCACTGTCGTCGCTATCGCCTGTACTGAAATAAGCAGAGAAGGCAGAGTTGCCGCTTCCATCCGAATCTTTCAGCTCGTTTTTATCAATAATGACATAGTATTTTTCATCATCATCTAATTTAGAATCTGGATCAATCGTAATAATCTTTTTTGCAGAGTTAATGGAGGCACTGAAGCTGACCTTGCTTCCATTCGTGGAGCCCCGGCGTAATTCGATAAAATCACTTACATTAGAGGAAGTAATCGTTTTTCCACTGTATAGTGTCATCGCTTTTCTAAAAGTCAACGTGATATCTGTGTTTCTTGATACTTTCGTTGCGCGATTGGATGGGCTCATGGTAATTTCGGAGTTTGTATCGCTTTCATCTGGTCTTACTCTCACATTAGCATGCACATAAACATTGGTTGGTTTTTTCGCATAAGTGACGCCGTCTGCATTTACACGCATTGCACGGATGGTACCGTTTCCGTGAAAGCCGCAGGAAGCATTGATATCGCTGTCAAGAATGCTCGCATTTGTTTCAACGGTAACATCCGTTGCACTTGCAGCCGCTGCTACATTCAGGGTGTTTACGGTCCCTGCGGTAAAGGTGGTTTCTGCATTCGAGCCAATAAGGTTTACTTCCGGGAAATTACCGGTGAAGATAACCTTCGCACTTCTTTGCACATTGATTTTTTTAAATCCCGGTCCAAAATTGCCGCCTTGCAGGCCTGAGGTCTGCAGCGTAGCGCTGTTTGAGACATTAACCGATTCAACATTACTTTCGCCTTTTAAATAAACACGGACGGAATCAGAGGTCTTTGCCACATCCGCATTTACGACTCTCGAATTAGAAATATTGACGCTGTTTTCTCCGCCCCCCTGAACAGACAGCTTTCCAAGCACAACGCAATTTTCAAGATAAGCATTGCCGTCTCCTAAAGAACGGCTGATGGTTACACCATTAGAGTAAATCTTATTTGTTAAAGAAGTACCGTTGGAGGTTACATTCGGGTCAGTCTTTACAATGGATTCTTTATTTAAAATATCGCTGATAATTTTCGATGTCTGAGCGCGGGTCAGCTTATCCGAAGGATGAAGCTTTCCATCGTCATAAGCTCCGAGATAGCCTTTTCCTACCATGCGCTGTATGGAGTCAGAAGCCCAGCTTTCCACGGAGGAATAGTCTTTGTAATTTTTGATATCAGCAGTTTTTCCATAAGTCGGTACGATACGGGCAAGCATAACCGCTGCTTCCTGTCTGGTGACCGGATTATTCGGCTTGAAGCTGCCGTCGCTGTAACCGCTGACGTAGCCAGCGGAAAGTGCTTTTGCAACATCGCTGTAGTACCATTCCGCACTTGGTGTATCGTTAAAGGATACCGAAGAAGTTCCCGTATTTCCTAATGTGGAATTTATCATATGTGAAAATTCGGCACGCGTAACGGGATTATCGGGTAAGAAGGTTCCGTTTTCATAGCCTTTGACAATTCCGGCGTTAATAATTTGATTGATGTAACTTTCGGCCCAATGCCCCTTGATGTCCTTCATAGAAGCACCATAGACCTCAATATTTGGAATGGATAATGAGCAGACCAGTGCCGCAGCCAAAAGCCCGCTTCCCATCCTTTTTAATATAGATATAAGCATTTCTCTTCCCTTCCCTTCAAACGTTCCTGCCCTTACTGTAGAGGAACATCACTATGTATCTTCTGCTATTAATATAGCATTTGAGAATGGAATTGGCAATGGAATGGAAAACCTGTAATTGGATTGTAATGAAATGCGCAGAAAAGTGGGTCGATTTCCTTATTTTTACATAGTTGAATAGTTCTTTTTTTTAGGTTATAATAAATAAGATTAGGAGGATAATTTATGAAGTGGACGATGAAACGCAGTATTCTAATTTTCTTTCTGGCAGGATTAATGCTCCTATTGGGTGCCTGTGGGAAGAGTGTGGATACCATTCAAAGTGAATTCAAAGAAATGTTAACCGGTCAAATTACTCCTGAGAAATTAGTGAGCACTAAGACCTATTTAGATAAATACATTGGAAAGCTGGATGAAGAGCGAGCGAGCGGCATGCTCGTGGAATATGAAGATTATGCTTTGCGTTATATTAATTCAGAAGTAGATAAGACTCTGCTTGAAAAGATGAAGGGGTTTTATGGCGCAAATGGAAAGTCTCGAGAGATGGCGAAGAACATTGATGAATTAAAATCCTTTGATGAAGCAATGGAGAATGCCGATATCACAGTCAAGATGCAGACTGATGAAGTGAAATTATCTCTGGATTATGCAAAATTATCCGCAGATTACCAAAAATATATTTTGCCGGAAGTATACCATTTATATCAAATGAAAGCACTAGAAGCGGAGAAACCATGCATTCAAAATGCAACGTTGCTTCTTCCTCTGGAGGAGCTGGTGCAAAGAGCCTATCAGGTGGAAGTGCTGCTTCGTCAATATGGAGAAGGGCATCTGGTAGCTGACGATTTAAAAAGCTTATATGAGATGTATATGAATTTTGTATTGATGGGAGCCAATAATAGTCCGATTTTTGATTACAAGACGATGCAGTTTTCAGATGAGGCGAAGAAATCCTATTCTGCATTTATAGAAGAATACCCAGATACTATTACAGGATGGACGTTAGAAGAGTATTTTTCCTATTTGGATGAACATGGCTACCAGCTGAATTATAAAAATAAAACAGAGAGTAAAACCTTTTTTGATTATTGTGCGTGGCTGATAACAGAAGCAGAAAAGAGAGTAAAGCAATAAAATGGAAGATGAAATCATTCAGATTAAGAATTTGATTTTTGAATATAGCAGAGACGAAAATGAAGAAGAGACGGTGCAGGCCGTCAACGATGTGAGCCTGAACCTGACTCGGGGAAGTTTTACTGCAATTATAGGGAAAAACGGCTCAGGAAAGTCGACGCTTGCAAAGAATATAAATGCACTGTTGCTGCCGAGCGGCGGCGCGGTATATGTGAATGGCTATGATACACGGGACGAAGAAAAGATTTGGGAGATACGCCAGACCGCAGGGATGGTTTTTCAAAACCCAGATAATCAGCTGGTTTCTTCAATTGTTGAAGATGACGTCGCATTTGGTCCCGAAAATTTAGGGATTGCACCTGAGGAGATACGCAGGAGAGTCGATGAATCCTTAAAGAGTGTCAACATGTATAAGTATCGAAAAAATGCACCGCACCTCTTATCAGGAGGACAGAAACAGCGGGTTGCAATCGCCGGTGTTGTCGCGATGCGCCCAGAATGTATTATATTAGATGAACCGACAGCGATGCTTGATCCACACGGCAGAGAAGAAGTCATGCAGATTATTGACACCTTACACCGTGACGGGATTACCATCTTGCTGATTACACATTTTATGGAGGAAGCTGCTTTAGCGGATCGTGTGATTATCATGGAAGACGGAGAGGTTGTTATGGACGGAGCCCCAGTCGAGGTATTTACACGAGCGGAAGAAATCAAAGCATTGAATTTGGATGTACCGCTTGCGGTAGAGCTTGGAGAACGCCTGAGAAAACGAGGTATCCTGGTACCGCAGGAGGTCATTGATACAGAAGGACTGGTGGATTTTTTATGCCGCAATTACAAGTAAAAGAGCTGACACATATCTATGCAGAGGGCATGCCTTTTGAGACGATTGCGTTGGATCATATCAATTTCGAAATCAATCAGGGCGAATTTGTAGGAATTATTGGGCATACAGGGTCAGGAAAATCCACATTGATTCAACACTTGAATGGATTGCTTAAACCAAAATCGGGGAAGGTAATTATCGAAGGAATGGACATTACAGATAAGTCGGTCAGAATGCGAGACATTCGCAGAAAAATTGGCTTGGTGTTTCAGTATCCGGAGTACCAGTTGTTTGAGGAGACTGTAGAAAAGGATATTGCTTTTGGCCCTTTGAACTTAGGTATTTCAAAAGAAGAGGCAGCGCAGAGGGTAAAAGAAGCGATGCAGCTTGTTGGACTTGATTATGATTTGCTTGCGAACCGTTCCCCTTTTGCCCTTTCGGGAGGCCAAAAAAGGAGGGTTGCAATTGCAGGTGTTGTTGCGATGCGGCCCAAAGTTTTGATTCTGGACGAGCCCACAGCTGGCTTGGATCCGAAAGCGCACCGCGATATTTTGCAGATGGTAGAAACCATTCGGAGGGAAGAGGAGATTACGATTCTGCTGGTATCTCACAATATGGGTGATATTGCAAGACTTGCGGACAAAGTTTTAGTAATGGACGGCGGACGCTTGGCTATGACAGGAACTCCGGATGAAATCTTTCGCAGAGCAGACGAATTAAAGCATATAAATTTAGCATTGCCCCCTGCTACAGAAGTAATGTACCGATTAAAAGCGAAAGGGGCTCCGGTATCTGCAGATATTTTAACGATTTCGGAAGCTGAGGAAGAAATTTGCCGATGGATTGGAAAACAATAAAATGATTCGAGATATTACACTAGGACAATATTATCCGGGCAGCTCATGGGTTCATAAATTAGACCCGCGAGTCAAGATTATCAGCACCTTTATATTTCTGATTTCTTTATTTCTGGTAAAGGACTTTATCGGTTTTGGAATTGCCGGTCTTTTTTTAGCACTTTGCATCGGGGTGTCAAAGGTGCCGATTTCTTTTATTACGAAAGGGCTGAAACCGGTTTTTTTAATCATATTTTTTACGTTTACTGTAAATATGTTTATGACAAGAGGGACGGTACTGCTTTCTTTTGGAGTTCTTACAATTACAAGAGAAGGCCTTTATAATGCGGTATTCATGGCATTGCGTCTGGTATTGCTGATTATGGGTTCTTCCATTCTAACTTTGGCAACGAAGCCAATGAGCTTGACGGATGGAATTGAAAGACTTCTTTCTCCTTTTCAGCGTTTTGGTATGCCCTCGCACGAGCTGGCGATGATGATGACAATTGCGCTGCGTTTTATCCCAACGCTTTTAGAAGAGACGGATAAAATTATGAAAGCACAGATGGCACGAGGGGCGGATTTTGAAAGCGGAAATTTGATGCAAAGAGCAAAGGCACTTATTCCTTTGCTGGTACCTTTGTTTATCAGTGCATTTCGGATTGCGACAGATCTTGCAATGGCGATGGAGGCACGCTGCTATCGAGGGGGAGAGCACAGAACTCGTATGAATGGGATGTATCTGCAAAGAAGGGATGGCATTGCCTTTTTTATCGTTGGTGTATATTTTATCGGTTTAACCTTACAGGCCTATGTCTTGTAAGCTAAAATAAAAAAAGTAAATAAGAAGAGCGAAGTAGAGGTGACATTATACGAAGCTGAAAAGAAAGGAAGACACACATGAAGTCTAAACATGTATTATTTCTCATTCAGGCAGCGGTAATTGCCGCCATCTATGTTGCACTTACTTTGGCGCTCATGCCATTTAGCTATGGTGTGATGCAGGTGAGAATCTCAGAGGCACTGACGATTTTGCCGTATTTTACACCGGCAGCGATTCCTGGTTTGTTTGTAGGCTGTCTTTTAGCAAACGTAATCGGACCTTACGGAGTCTTAGATATTGTCTTCGGAAGTTTGACGACTTTGCTTGCAGCAATGGGCTCGTATCTTTTGCGGAAGCATCCGCTGCTCGTACCGTTGCCGCCTGTTCTTGCAAACGGCGTGATTATCGGATTGATGTTGCACTATGCGTATGGTGTTCCGGTTGCAGCGTGGGCGTGCATGCTTTGGGTTGGATTGGGAGAGCTGATCTCCTGCTATGCGTTTGGAATTCCGCTTATGAAGCTGTTAAAAAAACACGAACATATATTTAAATAAATCACTGGATGAAAAGACGGCAATGCCGTCTTTTTTGTGGAAAAATTGGAAATTTCTTTCGTTGTAAATCAGAAGAGGGGAAGTGAGCCTTTTTCTTAAATACAGTGGCTTTACGTCTATATTTTTAGTACTGTGCATATAAGATAATAAGTTCGTTAGAATCCTAAGAGATGGAGCGATGCCGATGAAGCCGATTCCTATTTTGTGTGCAGGGTGTGCAGCGATGCTTCTGTTGAGCGTCGTTCTTTTATTGCCGCAAAGAATTTCTGAGAATGCACAGCTCTCCGTTTTGCGTGTAAAGGTAAGTGAACCTTCGAATGCGGTAAGCGAAGAGGGTCAAAAAGATGAGAAGCTTAATTTTATTCTTGAGGAAGAGCTTCAAGAACCTTCCTTTTCGATGCAATTAAAATATGATGCGTATCCAATGACCTTTTCTTATATTGTGTGCGTGTCAAAGACTAGTGTTTTTGCTGCACCATCCAATGAAGCAAAAATTTTAAAGACCTCTGAAAAATGGGAAAAGCTTCAATACATTGAAAGCATTACTTTTTTTAAAGGAGAGGGTAAGAATGAGCCTGAGAAATGGTACCATGTTTTTTGGTATGAAAGGGGAGATGGTGAAATCGCGGAAGATGCCAGTTACTTAAACGATGAAACCGGAAAGGAATTAAAGAAAGTATTTGGATTTGTAAAAGCAGCGTCTGTTTCCAGACGGTATTTTGACTTTCAGCAGATGGAAGAGAAGATACAGATGCTTGAGCAGGAAATGGGGAGTGACGCGCTCACTTACGTCAGTAATTATAAAAATTACTATGGGCTTCCGCCTTTGTGTGAAGGGAAAGAAGTCGATGAGGGAGGGACGCTGCGCAGCCAGAGTGCTCCGGGGTACCTCAGTGCATCAGCGCAGAGTCGTTTTATTTATATCCCAGATGGAACTTTAGTGAAGTGTCTTGAGCGAGTAAATAGCTTTTGGCATGTTCAGATTGTCCAAAATGGAACAAAATATTATATTCCGGAGCGATATATCCTGAGGAAAGAAGCAATGAAGATTCTTTCTAGGATAATTGTGATTGACCGGGGCAACCAAAACATTGTTTCCTTTGAAAAGCAGGATGGAAATTGGATCATTGCATCGTATTCACTGGTCACAACCGGCACTACCAATCAATACGCGCAGCCAACACCGCTTGGGTTTTATTTTGCGATGGAAAAGAAGCCTCAATTTTACTATGTAAAGGATGGAACGAATGAAATTCAAGGCTACGCTCCACACGCACTACGCTTTTGCGGAGGTGCGTACCTTCACGGTGTATCGGTTTCTTATAAATGGGAAGACGGAAAACGAATTGATCCGGGATTGAAAGAATTTTCTGCATCCATAGGCACGATACCACTCTCTCATAAGTGCGTAAGAAATTATACTTCACACGCAAAATTTCTCTATGATTGGTATCACAAGGATGAGACGGCTGTGATTGTAATTGAGCCATGAAACGACAAAAAAATCCCTTGCAATCAATATTGCAATCGGATACTATATATAGTGACTAAAAAAACAATAACAACGACAGACAGTGTAATGCTGGGGTTTAGGAGGTAAAAATGAGCATAACCAAGGTACAGAAGAGAAACGGTGGAATTGTGGATTTCAATCTTTCCAAAATTCGACAGGCTATTTTTTCTGCTGCGAAAGCGGTGGGGGGGACCGACGAGATCGAAGCGCAGAGATTAGCCGGACTGGTGGAAGCTGTAATCAAAGAAAGTCATGCGGCAAGCATTCCTTCGGTGGAAGACATACAAGATGTGGTAGAAAAGATTTTAATCGAAGAGGGACATGCGAGAACGGCGAAAGCTTACATTCTTTACAGAAAAGAACGGCAGGATATCCGTACCGCGAATAATTTATTCATGGATGCGGAGCAGATGATTGAAGAATATGTATCCTTAGATGACTGGCGGGTAAATGAAAATTCAAATATGGGGTATTCGCTGCAAGGACTGAACAATCATATTGTAGAGAGCATTACGAAAAAATACTGGCTGAATAAAATATATAAGAAAGAATTGCGTGACGCGCATATGCGCGGCGATCTCCATATTCACGATTTGGGTCTTTTGGCGCCCTATTGCTGTGGATGGGATTTAGAAGCCTTTTTGATGCAAGGCTTTAAAGGCGCAAAGGGAAAAATTGAATCTCTTCCGCCAAAGCATTTTGAGTCTGCATTGATGCAGCTTGTAAACTTACTTTTTACATTACAGGGAGAAGCGGCGGGCGCACAGGCTGTTTCTAGCATTGACACCTATTTAGCACCTTTTATTTATTATGATAACCTTGAATATCCTCAGGTAAAGAAAGCGGTACAGAGGTTCGTTTATAACCTAAATGTACCAACCCGTGTAGGCTTTCAGACACCGTTTACAAATATAACACTTGATATCGCACCTCATTCACTGTTAAAGAACCAAGGCGTCATTATCGGCGGAAAGATGATGGATAAAACCTATGGTGAATTCCAAAAGGAAATGGACCTCTTTAACCGCGCATATTGTGAAGTTATGATGGAGGGAGACGGTGCTGGAAGAGCGTTCAGCTTCCCAATCCCAACCGTAAATATTACGAAGGATTTTCCGTGGGACTCTGAGGCGGCAAATTGCATTATGGAAATGACGAGAAAATTTGGAACGCCGTATTTTGCGAACTTTTTAAATTCAGATTTGTCTCCGGAGGACATTCGTTCCATGTGTTGCCGGCTGCGTCTTGACAATCGAGAGCTTCGTCATCGCGGAGGAGGCCTGTTTGGCGCAAACCCTTTGACCGGCTCCATCAATGTTGTGACCTTAAATATGGCTCGGATTGGATATGAGTCCAAAGATGTCTCTGCATTTAAGAAACAAGTAAGAAAGCTGATGGAATATGCAAGGGAAATTTGCGACTGCAAAAGAGATGCTTTGGAACGATATATGGAAATCGGGCTGTACCCTTATTCAAAGCATTATTTATCTGGTGTAAAAAGTGCAACCGGAGAATACTTTAAAAACCATTTTTCCACAATTGGCTTAAATGGGATGAATGAGGCTTGCTTAAACCTTCTCGGTGTCGATTTGATGACGCAGGAGGGAAATGACTTTGCCGTAGAAATCATGGACTTTATGAACAGAGTGATTCA
Source organism: uncultured Anaerovorax sp. (assembly GCA_963521065.1). GTDB lineage: Bacteria > Bacillota > Clostridia > Peptostreptococcales > Anaerovoracaceae > IOR16. The sequence continues at coordinate 215,763 of CAUQTI010000001.1, forward strand.
GCTTTTCCAGGAAGAGACAGGGAGCCTATGGAATTTAGAAGCTTCTCCGGCAGAGGGGACGAGCTACCGCTTTGCAAGATTGGATAAAAAACTGTATCCGAATATCATTGCACAAGGAAATGAAGAGCCCTACTATACAAATTCTACACAGCTTCCTGTCGGAGCGACAGATGATATTTTCGAAGCCATTGAAATGCAGGAAAAGCTGCAGACAGCGTACACTGGCGGAACCGTATTGCACGGCTTTATCGGAGAGCAGATTGATGACATAGAAACTTGTAAGGTCTTTATTAAAAAAATCATGGAAAATACCGCAATTCCTTATGTCACTGTTACACCGACGTTTTCCATCTGTGATGACCACGGATACATCGCAGGTGAGCATTTTGAATGCCCGACTTGCGGGAAGGAAGCAGAAGTGTGGACTCGTGTCGTTGGATTCCATCGCCCGGTTCAGGCATGGAACAAAGGAAAGAAAGAAGAATATAAAGACAGGAAGGCGTTTTCTGTTTCTGTCAGCCTTGAGAAGGAAGAAGAGCTGGAATCACAGAAAGCGGTGAAAGAAGAAATAATACAAGAAACGAAAGCCGCTTTGCAATGAAGATGGCAGGATTGGTAAAAGCATCACTCATTGATTATCCAGGGAATGCATCCGCCGTAATTTTTTTCGGCGGATGCAATTTTCGCTGCGGGTATTGCCACAATCCAGAGATTGTAAATTGTGGAGAGCCGCAAATAAGCGAAGAAGCATTTCTTGAGTTTTTGCGAAAGAGAAAACGATTTCTAGATGCCATTTGTATCTCTGGTGGAGAACCCACCTTGCAAAAGGAGCTGTATTCACTTTGTGTGAAGATAAAAGAAATGGGATATCGGATCAAGCTTGATACGAATGGAACACAACCGCTTTTATTAAAGCAGCTGGCAAAAGAAAGGCTTTTGGATTATGTGGCGATGGATGTGAAAGCGCCGTTGAATCGGTATTGTGAAGTTGTCTCGGCGACCGTTGATAAAGCGGCAATCTGCGAGAGCATAGACTTTCTTTTAGAGGGTAGTATTCCTTATGAATTTCGCACAACGGTTTGCAGAGAGCTTCTTGCCTTCAAAGACTTGGAGGAAATGAGCAAGGAATTACAAGGTGCCAAGCAGTGGTATTTGCAGACCTTTAAAAAACAGGGAATGCTTTTGGATTCTTCTGCTTGCTTCACCGCGTACTCTTCCGAAGAAATGTTAGCTTTTGCGGATAAGCTAAATCAAAGAATGCAGCAGTTTCTGTACGATAAAAATAGAGCAGTAAGAGAGGATTTTACATGCGTCAGCGTAAGATAAAAAATGAGGAAGAAAAAATAGATGCGTTCAGCACGTTCGTACTAAAAAAAGCAAAGCTTTATAAGGGGCATTGGAGCGAAGTTTTTGGGAATAAAAACCCTATCTATCTGGAAATCGGATGCGGAAAAGGACAGTTTATTTCGGCATTGGCAAAAAGCAATCCAAACTGCAATTATATTGCGGTGGAAGGTGCGGGAAGTGTTGTTTTACGCGCTTTGGAAAAAGCATCCGATTTAGAATTAAAAAACGTTAAATTCATTACAGATTACATCAATGAATTAACCGATTTTTTTGAACGGGAGATAGATGGTATTTACCTTAATTTTAGTGATCCGTGGCCCAAAGACCGCCATGCGAAACGACGGCTGACGCATACTCGCTATATTACAGGATATAAGTCGATTTTAAAAAAGGGAGGCTGCATCGAGTTTAAAACAGACAATGATGGGCTATTCGCTTTTTCAGTAGAAGAATTTCTAAGAAATGATATGGAGCTTTCAGAATGTACCGATAACCTCCATGAGACAAATTTAGAAGCAAAACAATTTGTTACGGAATATGAAGAAAAGTTCAGTAAAACAGGTAAAAATATTCATTATTTAAAAGCAGTTCCCGTATAGTTTCGGAAACTGCTTTTGTGTTTTAGCCGTTATTAAAGATAGCCCGTCACCGGTTAATGGCTTCTGCAATTTTTGCAGGAATTTTTCCGCAGGCTTCTTCTGAGATAGAAGCAATGGATATTCGGATGCCTTCTCCGATTGGAATCGCAAAAATATTTGATTTTTGAAGTTCTTCACCGACTTTGTCAGCATCCTTACAAGGAATGGTGATGAAAAAACCGGAGTCAAACGGGCAGGTTTTTAAACCGCATGCCTTGGCTGCATTCATAAAGGCTGTGCCTCTTTTCGTCAGTAAGGAAAGGTATTTTTCGCGTTCTTCAGTCACCTTGGACAGAAGCGCTTCATCTGCAAATATCTGAGAAAGAACGACCATGGAGGAACGCGTTCCATTTGACCAGGAGCCTCTGCTAGAGAAGGATACAACCATCTTAAATTCATCAGCGATGTCTTTATTCGGCGTCATGCAAAGCAATGCACCGCACCGCATCCCGTACAAGGTATACCCTTTTGAAGTACTGAATGCGATCAGAACTAAGACATTTTCCGGAAAATCCTCTAATTTTGAAAAGAATTCTCTATATTCATCCGCATCTCCGGAAAAGTCCAAATAAGCGATGTCAACAAGCAGCGTAATTTTTTTCTCTTTATTTTCTGCTGCATTTTTCAGGATTTGATTCACTTTATCCCAGTCATCCAAAGTGAAAGTATAGCCGGTCGGATTATGAGCTGGGGTATTGATGATTACAACCGTTTCGTCCTGTGTGTTTAAAATTTGATTGAGATTTTCTTCAAAAGAACGAAAATGAAAGTTTTGTTCCTCATCAAATAGTGTATAAGTAGCCAGCTTTCGTTCAATCTCGGCAGTGATGGTGCCGTAAGGGCTCCAATGCCAGTCTGAAGTCAGCACCGTATCACCTCTTTTGGTGTAATTTTGAATTGCGTTGCGTATCGCACCAGTGCCCCCGGGCGTAGCGCAGGCTTCCACATATCCGCTTGGGTTATATTTTCCAAAGACTGCTTTTTTCACAGTAGCAAGATACTCCGGAGTTCCTGCAATCGGAGCGTACTCCGCATAATCCTTCGGTGCAAGGTTTTTCAGTGCGTCGATGACAGAGGATAAAACAATTAAGTTTCCGTCGTCATCAAGCAGAGCGCCGATGGTAGAATTTATAACATTTTCTTTACCGATTTCTGAAATTCTTTTCTTTGCTAAATTGCTGACCCCAAAAATTTTATCCGGGCCGCCCATACTTCTTCCATTTTCTTGTGCCATAATCAGTTTTGACATACACATACCTCATCCTTCATTTATTTTCAGAGCTGCATAAAGACGTATTGTGTCATATATAAAGAGCTCAGGTAGACTGTAATTATTTTATTATTGCGCAGATATTGTGTAAGCTTATTTCATTCACACTGACACAATAATATATTACGAAAAAATTTTCTGGCTTTTTACATATTTTTTGTATTTATTCTATCATAAGTGCAACCCGTTGCTCCGGTTTGCTTCACACCGATACAATAAATACATCACAAGAAAATTTTCTAGTTTTCTTACATATTTTTTGTATTTATTATACCATAAAGACTTTCCCGCGCAAGAAATTTTATGATAAAATAGAAAGCGTATTTCTTTGCCGGTCGGAATAAAAAGAATTTTTATAGAAAGACTGGAGAAAATAGAAGATAGAAGGTGAGTTTTTGTATATAAAGCAATTGTACATCTTATTGGGTGTATTATTTATTGGAGCAGTTGCGTCAGACGGACTTGGAGTGCCTCTCCCGTCAAACGTCATCGGGCTTTTGCTATTGCTTCTTGCACTTATTTTTGGCTGGGTAAAGCTGAAAGATGTAGAAGAGACTGCTGATTTTATCATAAAGCATTTAGCGTTGTTTTTTGTAGCACCTACCGTTGGATTGATGCTATATTTTGATTTGATGAGAGAATCCTTTTTACAAATCGCCATTCCATTATTTTCTTCTATCTTGATTGGATACTTTGTTGCAGGGAAAGTAACACAAGCAGTTATTTCTTTGCAGGAAAAATTGAATGAAAGAAAGGAGAAACAATGAAGGCTTTGTTCTTAAGCAGTCCATACTGGGCAATTTTAGTAACCTTATTGGCTTATGCGGCAGGAATCTGGATCCAGCAAAAAACGAAATGTACCTTTCTTCAGCCTATTATAGTATGCTCGGCTTTCCTGATTGCATTCTTAACAATCACGGGGATTTCTTTTGAGGAATATAATGAGAGCTGTCAGTTTTTCAACTTTGTTTTGCCTCTGACCGCAGTAGTATTGGCAATTCCGCTCTATCGTAATTTAGATGTGCTGAAAAAATATGCGCTTCCCATTTTTTCCGGGATTGCAGCAGGCACGCTTGCTACTATTTCAAGTTTAGTTTTAATCGGGAAGTTAATGGGAACAAAAGAAACTATTCTGATTTCTATGCTTCCGAAAAGTGCAACAAACCCGATCGCAATTGAAGTAGCCGCACAGATTGGAGGAATCCCGTCTCTAACAGTAGCGATGGTAGTCGTGGCAGGCTGCTTTGGAGCAGTTTGCGGCCCAGAGCTTTTAAAAATTATGGGTGTCACACATCCAGTGGCGAAAGGAATTGCGATTGGTACACTTTCTCATGCGGTCGGAACCGCAAGAGCGTTTAAAGAGGGAGAAATTGAAGGCTCGATGAGTAGCTTAGCCATTGCGCTAGCAGGAATGGCAACCGCAGTTTGTGCACCGATTGCCGCTGCAATTTTCTTTTAAAATCAGAGCACCTTATTGTATGAATTCTTTTCAGAAAGGAAAGAATAGCAATGGAGGTGTTTTTATATGCGTTTAAAAAATGGAAATGAGTACATTCCTCAGCAGGAGGAGAAAAAACAAAGCTTGCAATATATGATGATTGCGGTAATTTGCGTATGCCTGGTTCTGATTGGAACTGTCTTTGCGGTCCGCTCTTATCCACAATGGATGGCGAAATATGGAAATGACGGTATAGATTTGACAAATGAGCAAAAGCAGCAGAACGCAGTGCCAAATCAGGATGTAGTAAAACCGGTGCCAACCGTGGATAGCAGGGACAAGGCTCCGGCAGAAGGCGCAGAGGGAAATAAAAAAAGCAGTGCATTCATCAGCCCGGTAAGCGGGGCAATCGTAAAAGATTTTGCGATGGATGTCCCAATCTATTCAAAAACCTTAGATGAATTTACGGTTCATACCGGGATTGATATCGAGGCTCCCCTAGATACACCGGTTGTTGCAGCCGCAGGCGGAACAGTAACAAAGGTATATACAGATGATAGGCTCGGTATTACAATTCAAATTACGCATGAGGATGGAATTATCAGTCAATATTCAAATTTAAGTACGAATAAGATGGTAGAAGAGGGCGATGTAGTCAAGCAGGGTGACGTTATCAGTGGAGTAGGAAATACCGCATTGTTTGAAAGTCTGGATGCTCCGCATTTGCATTTTGAAATCCAAAAGAATGGAGAGGTGCAGGACCCTTCTTCCTATATAAAGTAGAGCGGTGAGAGCTATCTCATAGAAAAAAATTGTTTTTTTATGTGATAGCTTTTTTCGTTTTTTGCTTGCATAAGGAAAATTTTTATGATAAAATTCATTAAAATAATTTAACGTAGTAAAGCGATGTAGCGATGAAGCGGTAAAGCTGAAAAGCTAAAATAAATAGATGAAGAAGGAGAGAGAAATGCAACTCCAAGTAAAATCATTAAAGCCAGAGGAAGCAGTAACTCTGAAGTTACGAGGATTATATGAAACCTACGGATATAAGAAATATCGAATGGGCCGTTTTGAAGAATATAGCTTATACGCGATGAACAAACGGTTTTTAGCTAGCGAAAATGTAATTACGTTTACCGATTTAGACGGAAAGCTATTGGCATTAAAGCCGGACGTGACATTGAGTATTGTAAAAAATACGAAGGCAGGAAAGGAGAATACAGAGAAGCTTTATTATATTGAGAATGTATACCGGGAGAGTAAGGAAAGTCATACATATAAGGAAATTAGCCAGATGGGGCTGGAGGTCATTGGAAATGTAGACCGTTATGCAGTGACAGAGGTATTATTGCTAGCAGAGAACAGCTTGAACGCAATTAGCCCACAGTTTATTCTTTCAATATCTCATATGGACTTTGTGCTTGGCCTTCTCGATGAATTAAACCTTGCAGAAACGGAAAAAAAGCAGATTCTCCAATGTATTCGAAGTAAAAATAAGGATGAATTGAATAAAGTCGGTGAAAATGCCGGGCTGAATAAAACAGAGCGAGGCCGCCTTGAGAAGATACTTTCTTTATGCGGTGAATTTGAAAAGACGCTGTGCAGAGCGGAAGAGCTTGCAGCAAATGCAATAATGCACGAAAGCTTAAGTGCGTTAAAAGAAGTTTACACGACGTTAAAAGCCTTAGGATTGGGTAAAAAACTCCAATTGGATTTCTCGATGGTAAATGATATTGATTACTATAATGGGATTATTTTTCGGGGTTATGTGGAAGGATTGCCGCGAAGCGTACTTGCCGGAGGAGAATATTCTGCAATGATGGAAAAGATGGGAAAGGATAGCGGCGCCTTGGGCTTTGCACTCTATCTTAGTGAGCTTCGTTATTTGCCAATTGAACCAGCCGCTCATGATGTGGAAGCAATGATCCTTTATGAAGAAGGTGTAGATTGTACAAAGCTGACAGAAGCAGTCCAAAAGCTGATAAAAGAAGGGAAGAGGGTAAGGGCATCGTCGAGTATACCGAAAGGATTGAGATACCAGACCCTATATTGCTTTACGGAGGAAGGATTGAAAGAGGTGCAGAGCAAATGTTAAATATCGCATTGCCAAAGGGGCGTTTGGGCGACCAGGTATATCAGCTTTTGGAGAGCATTGGATACGATTGTAAGAGCATTTATGAGGAAAATAGGAAGCTTGTATTTGAAAACGCGAAGAGTGGAGTTCGCTATTTGCTAGTGAAGCCAAGTGATGTTGCAATTTATGTTGAGCACCATGCTGCGGATATCGGGATTGTCGGCAAGGATATTTTGCTAGAGTATCAGCCGGAAGTCTATGAACTTTTGGATTTAAAGCTTGGGAACTGCCGAATGGCAGTGGCAGCCAAAAAAGGTTATGTAGAAGAAAAGGACCGGACACTTCGCGTTGCAACGAAGTTTGTGAATATTGCGAAGGAGTATTATGCACAGATAAACCGCGATATTGATATTATCAAGCTGAATGGGAGCATTGAATTGGCACCGCTATTGGGATTATCGGATGTTATTGTGGATATTGTAGAATCCGGAAATACCATAAAAGAAAATAATTTAGAAATTATAGATGAGTTTAAGAAAATCAGTGCCAGGTTCATTGCAAATAAGAGCAGCTACTTGTTTAAAAATGAAATGATTAACGACATGCTTGAAAAGCTTCGGAAAATCGTTTAAGTTAAAGGGAGGAGGAAACAGCGTGATTCAAATCTATGAAAGTGAGCGCATTCGTTTAAGTGACATATTGGACAGAGAGCGAGCACAAAATGAGAATGCTGCGGAGGCAGTAGAGAAGATATTGTGTACAGTCCGTGAAAAAGGAGATCAGGCACTTTTTGAATATGAGAAGCAGTTTGACGGAGTAGAACTAAAAGAATTGGAAGTGTGTCAGCAGGAAATACAAGCTGCATTACAGCGGATTCCGCCGAAATTTCGTGCTGTTTTAGAGCAGGCGGCAGAAAACATCAAAACGTTTCATCAGCATCAAGTTCGTAGTGGCTTTATCATCAATGAAAAAGATGGAATTGTCATGGGGCAGAAAATAACTCCAATTGAAAAGGCTGGCATTTATGTGCCGGGCGGTACGGCTTCCTACCCAAGCAGTGTACTTATGAATGCAATTCCCGCAAAGCTCGCCGGCGTGAAAGAAATAATAATGACAACCCCTCCGGACAAGAATGGAAACATTGCAGACAGTATTTTAGCAGCCGCGGCGCTTGCCGGCGTGACGAGAATTTTTAAAGTCGGCGGAGCGCAGGCAATTGGCGCTTTGGCATATGGAACAAAGAGTATGCCAAAGGTGGATAAGATCGTGGGACCCGGAAATGTTTTTGTTGCCACGGCCAAAAGCAAGGTGTATGGACTCGTTGACATTGACATGATTGCCGGTCCCAGTGAAATCCTAGTCATTGCCGATGAAGGCTGTAATCCTGCGTTTGTCGCAGCGGATTTGTTGAGTCAGGCAGAGCACGATGCATTGGCAAGCGCTGTTTTGGTTACCGATAGCAGAGTCTTGGCAGAAGCAGTGCAAAAAGAGATTGAAAAACAATTGGAGCTTCTTCCAAGGAAAACAATTGCAGAAAAAAGCATTTTACAGCGGGGGAAAATTATTCTGACTGCGAACATAGAAAGTGCGGTAGAAATCGCAAATGAGATTGCCCCAGAGCATTTGGAGGTTTGTGTAGAGGATGCCTTTGCATTACTTCCGAAGATAAGAAATGCTGGTTCGATCTTTCTCGGAAAGTATGCCCCAGAAGCGCTTGGAGACTATTTTGGCGGACCAAACCACATTTTGCCGACAAGTGGAACTGCACGGTTTTCCAGTCCCTTAAGTGTCGATGATTTTATTAAAAAATCCAGTTTTATTTATTATACAAAAGAGGCACTATGTGAGGCGAAAGATCAAATTGCATATTTTGCAGAGCAGGAAGGCTTGGTGGCACATGCGAAAAGTGTCACCATCCGCTTCGAGGAGGAGGCGATACAATGAGCCGTTTTTTAAGCAGAAAATTTGAACAGATAGTGCCCTATACACCGGGGGAGCAGCTGCAGGATATGCAGTATATTAAGCTCAACACAAATGAAAGTCCTTATCCGCCAAGTCCGAAAGCGATGAAAATAGTGAACGGAGAAACACTGGAAAATTTACGCCTTTATTCTGATCCTGAAAGTAGACAGCTTGCTAAGACAATTGCGGATTACTATGGGGTGGAAAAAGAGCAGATCTTGGTGGGAAATGGTTCGGATGAACTGCTCGCTTTTGCATTTCAAGCATTTCATAATGAAACACAGCCGATTTGCTTTCCGGAGATTACTTATGGATTTTATAAAGTGTTTGCCGAGCTTTACGGAGTGCCGGCGGTAAAGATACCACTTGTGCAAGACTTCCAAATCAATATTAAGGATTATCTTGCCTGCGGAAGAAATATTATTTTAGCAAATCCGAATGCACCGACGGGCATTTGCCTTCCGCTTACAGACATTGAGAAAATTTTACAGACAAACCCTGAAAACTTAGTAATTATTGATGAGGCTTACATTGATTTTGGCGGAGAGAGCTGTATTCCGCTTCTGAAACGATATGATAATCTTCTTGTGATACAAACCTTTTCAAAATCAAGGAGCCTCGCGGGGGCCCGAATTGGTTTTGCACTTTCCAGAAAGGAAATCATTGAAGATTTAAATAAAATAAAATTCAGCTTTAATCCATATAATGTAAATCGCCTGTCAATGCGTTTGGGACAAGAGGCGATTGCAGACAAAGAATATTTCAGACAGTGCACAGATGCAATCATACACACGAGAGAGAAGCTTACAATGGGATTAAAAACACTGGGATTTGAAGTTCTGCCGTCAAAAGCCAATTTTATATTTGCAAGGCATCCACAGATCGACGGAGCTGTTTATTTTAAAGAGTTAAAGCGGAACGGAATCTTAGTGCGTCACTGGAATGATGTACGGATTTCCGATTTTGTCAGAGTTACAATCGGTACTTATGAACAGATGACACGTTTTTATGAAGTGACAAAGGAGATTCTGGAAAGCGCGCAGAAAGGGTAGAAACCATGATGAGGAAGAGCAAAATCATAAGGGAAACGCAGGAAACGAAAATTGCACTGGAATTGAATTTAGACGGCAGTGGAACGTATCAGAATGACACAGGCTGTGGATTTTTAAATCATATGCTGGATTTGTTTTCAAAGCATGGCAGATTTGATTTTCAGGTCACTTGCAGAGGGGATGTAGAGGTGGATGATCATCATACGGTGGAAGATATCGGCATTGCGTTAGGGAGTGCATTTTTACAGGCTGTTGGTGAAAAACGAGGAATTCGGCGTTACGGAAGTTTTTTACTGCCGATGGATGAAGCCTTGATTTTATGCGCCCTGGACATCAGCGGGAGAGAATGCCTGGTCTTCGATGTCAAGATTCCGTCGCAAAAGGTAGGCAGTTTTGATACGGAGTTAGTAAAAGAGTTTTTACTTGGATTTTGCCGAGCCTTCGGCCTTACTTTGCACATAAAGCAGTTGGCAGGTGAAAACAGCCATCACATCATTGAAGCGATATTTAAAGGCCTGGGAAGAGCTTTGGCGCAGGCAGTTTCCATTGATATTCAGTATAAGGATGAAATTCCATCAACGAAAGGACTCTTATAGGAGGGGGACAGATGATTGCAATCATTGATTACGGCGTGGGGAACTTGTTTTCTTTACGCTCTTCTTTAGACTATTTAAAGCTGGAAAGTATACTTACGAACAAGGAAAGTGAAATTGTGAAAGCCGACCATATTTTGCTTCCGGGAGTCGGTGCCTTCGCTGACGCTGCTCAAAAACTGAAGGATGCGGGGCTTTCTGAGATTCTTTGCCAGCAGGCAGAGCATGGAAAACCACTTTTAGGAATTTGCCTTGGGATGCAGCTTTTATTTGAAAGAAGCTTTGAATTTGGAACACATCAAGGTCTTGGTCTAATAAAAGGCGAGGTTTCTCCTTTAAGACCGGCTGTATCAGCAGATTTAAAAATCCCTCATATTGGATGGAATCGCCTGGACAAGAAAAAAGAGCACGCTCTTTTAAAATATAGTAAGAAGGATGATTGCGTCTACTATGTGCACAGTTTTTACGCGACAGGATGCGAGGACAGCACAGTGGCTGTCTCAGAATACCAAATTGAAATACCCGGTGTTGTCGCACAGGAGAACGTATGCGGAACACAATTTCACCCGGAGAAGAGCGGTGAAGCCGGACTCCGTATTTTGCAGGCATTTGCAGAATTATCTTAATAAATTTTGCAATCCTTCTTATATTTATGATTGATGCTTTCCGTGCATGGGAATATAAAAAGAAAAATAGAAAGCAGCGCTTCGGCGGGAAAGGAAAGAATATGGATATTTTTGCTGCAATTGACATTTATAATGGGGAGGCCGTTCGGTTGTTTCAAGGCGACTATCAAAGAATGACGGTATATGGAAAAGACCCGGTGGCAGTTGCAAAGGGCTTAAAGGAGAAAGGCGCCACTCACTTACATATTGTGGATTTGGATGGTGCAAAGGACGGGACTTTGGCCCATTTTGACATGATTGCAGAAATCGTGAAGATTGGAGGGCTCTTTGTGCAGGTTGGCGGCGGAATCCGAGATGAAGAACGAATTGTGCGTTACTTGGAAGCGGGCGTCAATCGCGTTGTCTTAGGAACAGCGGCAGCAACAAATCGTCCGTTTCTTGAAGAAATGGTTGGAAAATATGGAGATAAGATTGCGGTCAGTGTCGATGTAAAAGGCGGGATGGTAGCGATTCGAGGCTGGAAGGAAATGACCAGCACAGATGGAGTTGCATTTTGTAAAGAACTTTCGGCGATGGGCGTAAAAACAGTAATCTATACAGATATTTCAAAGGATGGCATGCTGGAAGGAACAAACATGGAAATCTATGAGGAACTCTCTAAAATAGAAGAATTGAATATAATTGCTTCCGGCGGCATCAGTTTTATTTTAGAATTGATGCAGCTAAAAGATTTCGTGGCGGCTGCGATTGTAGGAAAAGCGCTTTATACAGGCGCAATTAAACTCGAAGAAGCAATGAAATTAATTTAAAAGAAAGGCGGGATCTCTCCGATGATAACAAAAAGAATTATTCCATGCCTGGATGTGAGAAACGGACGTGTAGTAAAGGGAATTAATTTCGAAGGGGTAAAGGATGTTGCTGACCCCGTGGAGATGGCACGTTTTTACAATGACGCGGGTGCGGATGAACTGGTTTTTTACGATATCACCGCAAGCGTAGAGGAACGCAGCTTATTTACCGATATTTTGAAACGCGTTGCCAGTCAGATTTTTATACCGCTGACCGTTGGAGGAGGGATTCATTCACTTGATGATTTTGATCGTGTCTTAAAATGTGGAGCAGACAAAGTAAGCATTAACAGTGGAGCTATAAAAAGGCCGGAATTAATCCGTGAAGCGGCGTTAAAATACGGAAAGCAGTGCGTTGTTCTCAGCATGGACGTAAAGCGTGTAAACGGCAGCTTTCACGTTTTTTCCAAAGGAGGAAGAGAGGACACCGGAATAGATGCGCTGAAATGGGCAGAAGACGGTGTAGAGAGCGGGGCAGGGGAGCTGGTGATTAATAGCATTGACACAGATGGGGTAAAAGACGGGTTTGATCTGGAGCTGCTTCTGGCCATTGCGGAGCGCGTGTCCGTTCCGATTGTTGCCTCCGGAGGAGCTGGGAAAAAAGAAGATTTCAAGGAGCTGTTTCGGTATCCGCAGATTGATGCAGGGTTGGCAGCAAGCATTTTTCATTTTAAAGAGGTAAACATCCGCGATTTGAAATCTTACTTAAGAGAATGCGGAATTGAAGTGCGTTGAAGGGAGTAGTGCAATGGAATTAAAATTTGATGAGAAGGGACTCATTCCCGCAATCGTACAGGATTACTATACCAAACAGGTGTTGACACTTGCATATATGAATCGAGAAAGTTTGGAAATCAGCATTAGAGAGAGAACAACGTGCTTTTTCAGCCGAAGCCGGCAGTGCTTATGGAGAAAGGGAGAAACGAGCGGAAACCGTCAGCATATCGTCAGCATTTATGCAGATTGCGACGCAGATTCTCTTGTGATAGAAGTAAAAAAGGAAGGCCCGGCTTGTCATACCGGAGAAGAAAGCTGTTTTTATGAGCCTTTGTATTTAAGTGAAGCACTTACACCATTTTCCTACCATGCGTTATATGAGATGATTCAGGGGCGGAAAACAAACAAAAAAGAAGGAAGCTATACAACGTATCTCTTTGAGAAAGGGATGGATAAGATTCTGAAAAAAGTAGGAGAAGAGGCAACTGAGGTCATTATAGCGGCTTCTAAAAAGGATCGTGAGGAAACGATATATGAGCTTGCTGATCTTACTTACCATATGATGGTGCTTATGGCGGAGATGGGGATTTCATGCAGCGAGCTCACAGAAGAGCTGGCGAAACGGCATGTGATTGACCACAAGGTAAAGCAGGAGCGTATGAAATAATGGTAGTAACTTCAAATGTGCATACCCATACAAATTTTTGTGATGGAAGAGACAGCGCGGAAGTGATGGCGGCTGCGGCCATGAAAAAAAACTTTTCCTGTCTGGGATTCAGCGGGCATTCCTATACACCATTTGATGAAAGCTGTGGTATGAATTTGGAAAATACGAGAGCGTATAGGGAAACAATCAGTGCATTGCAGGAAGAATATAACGGCAGGATGGAAATTCTATGTGGGATTGAATGGGATTACTATTCTGTGATTGATCCTTGCCAATGGGAATATACGATTGGGAGCGTTCATTATGTGCAAAGTCCACTGACTGGAAAATATTATGCAGTGGATGCTTGCGAATCCGAGCTTACGGCTTGCATTGAAGAAGGCTTTTCCGGTGACGTTGCCGCGATGATAAAAGCATATTATGCAAATGTGGAAGATATGGCATTGACCTTTAAACCGACTATTTTAGGGCATTTTGATTTGATTCGGAAGCTGAATCGCGGAAATCTTTTTTTTGATGAGAACTCACCGATTTATAAAGCCATCGCATTTGAAGCAATGGAGAAAATTGTAAAAGCAGGAACTGTAATAGAAATCAATACCGGAGCCATGTTCCGCGGTTATTGTGATACCCCGTATCCGGCAGCTCCGCTTTTGGGCTTGCTGCGTGAGCTGGATGCAAATTTGATTTTGAGTGCAGACGCGCATGCAGCAGAAGGCTTGGATTATGCGTTTTCCGAGGTGTTAAAACAGCTTCGGGAAATGGGGTTTTCTGAAGTTATGGAGCTGCGCAGCGGAGGCTTCATCACGACAAAATTATAGCCGCGAACATCTCCGCGGCTATTTCTTTTTTCGATTCATCTGTGTTTTTTCTTATATTTTTTCTGTGTGGCGAGTCCGCCTCGGATGTGACGTTCTGCTTTATTGTTTTCCAACACGTTTTTTACATCTTGACAAAGTCCTGGATTTAGCTCCTGAAGGCGTTCAGTCACATCTTTATGTACAGTTGATTTGGATATACGGTATTTTTTTGCGGCAGACCGAACCGTAGCTTTTGTCTCAATAATATATCTAGCAAGATCTAAAACGCGTTCTTCTATATAATCCTTCATAATGCACGACACTCCTTTAAAGATAATTTACCTGCACAAAAATCAGTTTTAAGTGAAAAATTTACCAATTACCTTATATATATGAAGGAGCGGACGAGGATATGATGTGAGGCGGAAAAAAATCGAATTGGAAATATTGACAGCCATTTGTATTTTTGATAGTCTAATTAAGTTATAGGTGGGCTTTGCGGCAAGCGGAGCCTGCTGTTTTTGAGAGACGGCAAAAATTCAAAAGGGAGCCGCAGTAAAAGAGGGGGAAGGAATATGGAATTGATTGAGATTTTAAAAGCAGTTTTTTTAGGCATCGTCGAAGGCATTACAGAATGGCTTCCGATCAGCAGCACGGGACATATGATTTTGGTGGATGAATTTCTCAAGATGAACGTCAGCCGTGAATTTTGGAATATGTTTTTAGTTGTAATTCAGCTGGGTGCAATTTTAGCAGTGGTCGCGCTTTATTGGGATAAGCTGTTCCCTTTTTCATTTAAGAAAGGGACGGACTTTATTAAGAAGGATATTTTCAATCTATGGTTTAAGATTATCTTTGCAGCGATACCGGCAGCCGTTATAGGAATTCCGTTGAATGACATTGTAGAAAGCAAATTTAATAATTACGTTGTTGTTGCAGTCGCACTTATTGTCTATGGTGTCGCGTTTATTTTAATCGAGAATGGGAATCGCAAGAAGCATTTTGAAATCAATGATATATCGAAGCTCAGTTATAAAACGGCCTTTTGTATCGGTATCTTTCAGGTATTATCGCTTATCCCGGGAACCTCACGCTCCGGCTCTACCATTATCGGTGGTATGCTGATGGGAACCTCAAGGGTCGTTGCTGCGGAATTTACGTTTTATCTGGCAATTCCCGTCATGTTTGGTGCCAGTCTTATAAAGCTTTTGAAATTCGGATTTGTTTTTACCGGAATGGAGATTACGCTTCTGTTAACCGGTATGGTAGTCGCATTTATCGTCTCTATTTTATCCATAAAATTCTTGATGAGCTATATCAAAAAATATGACTTTAAAGCATTTGGATACTACCGCATTGCACTTGGTATTTTAGTCTTGATTTATTTCTTTTTTAACGGAAAATAATAAGAGAAAAGAATCCTGCATTTTTTGAGAATGCAATAAATAATCGGCAAAAAATATGGATTGACAAAAAAATATTTATTAAAATACTTGCTATTTCCTTAAGACTTTTGGGGCAATCTGTGTTACCATAGAAATAGCGGGCTGATTTGCCCAATATTTTGTGTTAGGAAAGGTTTTAAAAGGAGGACACCAGTTAAAATGGCTATTAAAGTTGGTATTAATGGTTTTGGACGTATCGGAAGAGTTGTATTTCGGGCTGCAATGAAAGAAGAGAACATTGACATCTGCGGAATCAACGTGAGAAATGCTGATTTGGATTACATGGTATACATGATTAAATATGATACCATTTTTGGACGATTCCAGGGCACTTTGGATACATACGAAAAAGGAATTGTTGTAAATGGAAAGAAAATTCCGGTTTACGGTGAAAATGATGCTGCATCCATCCCTTGGTCAGAGTGTGGAGCGGAATATATCGTGGAAGCTACCGGGGCCTATGTTACAACAGAAGCAGCATCCAAGCACTTGGCGGGCGGAGCGAAGAAGGTAGTAATTTCCGCGCCGGCAAAAGACGCGGATACACCGACTTTTGTCATGGGTGTAAATCACATGGAGTATACAAAGGATATGACAGTTGTGTCTAATGCATCCTGCACGACAAACTGCCTTGCACCTCTTGCAAAGGTTCTTGAAGACAACTTCGGAATCGAGCAAGGCCTTATGTCTACGATTCACGCGGCAACGGCAAAGCAAAAGGTTGTTGACTGCAGATCGTTAAAAGACTGGCGTACAGGCCGATCGGTATTCGGCAATGTAATTCCGTCTTCCACAGGGGCTGCAAAAGCGGTTGGCCTGGTCATTCCTTCCTTGAAAGGAAAACTGACCGGCATCTCCTATCGTGTGCCGACTGCAGACGTTTCTGTGGTTGACTTAAACGTCATGCTGAAAACACCTACCACTTATGAAAAAATGTGTGAGGCATTGAAGGAAGCATCAGAAACTTCAATGAAAGGAATCCTGGAATATGTGGACGACGAAGTTGTATCCAGTGATTTTATCGGAGATCCACACACCTCTATTTTTGATGCAAGAGAAGGCATCATGCTGAATGACCGTTTCTTTAAGTTAATTGCATTTTATGACAATGAATGGGGTTATTCCAGTAAAATTTTAATGTTGATTCAGCATATGGCTTCGGTTGATCAATAAAAAATAGAGCGAAAAGAGAAGCAGCAATTGGATTAGATGAGCAAGCAAGTACTTTATTTAAGAGTGATTTGCTTGCTTATTTATTAGGGAAAAAGTGTAAGTGTCAATAACTCGATGGAATAAACACAATGATAAGAAATATTGTAAAAGAGTGAATCTTACAAAGAAAATCCATAAGCAGTACAAGGTGATTTTATGCAAAAGACTTCTAAATTATGGAATTTTTTGACTTTTATGATTCCCTGTGTTAGAATTGTCTAAGGAGAATTTTTATGAAAGAAGTTTTGATAGACACATTTTTGGATGGTATCCGCATGCTGCCGTTTTTACTGGCTGCATACCTCCTCATTGAGGTGATTGAACACCGATCCAGTGACAAGCTGCAAAGGGTTTTAGCAAATGCAGGAAGCTATGGTCCGCTAGGAGGAGCTGTTTTGGGCGCGATTCCTCAATGTGGATTTTCTGTTGCGGCTGCAAATTTTTATAGCGGGCGAGTCATCACGAGAGGGACCTTACTTGCTGTATTTTTATCGACCTCGGACGAAGCAATTCCCGTGCTCCTTGCGGCACCTGAAAGTGGTGGACTCATCTTAAAACTTATTGGGATAAAGATACTTATCGGCTTCACTGCCGGCTTTCTCATTGATCTTGCAGAGCGGAACCAAAAACAAACTTTTTCATTTTCAGCATTGCGCAAACAAAGCGCTGACTGCAAGCATTGCCATTGCGGGAAAGGGATTTTCTCAGCAGCAATTTTCCATACGGCGACGACATTTTTATTTATTTTAATCGTATCTTTTCTGCTAAATACGATATTTTACAATATCGGAGAAGATGCAGTTGCTTCCTTTTTAATGGCAGACAGTATTTTTCAGCCATTTATAATAGGGCTATTTGGATTTATACCAAATTGTGCGGTTTCGCTGGTAATCACGCAGCTGCTATTGGCAGGCGGAATTAGCTTTGGATCTGCGGTAGCCGGACTTTGCACGGGTGCTGGAATTGGATTCGCCGTTTTATTTAAAGCAAACCAAAATTGGAAGGATAATCTCTGGATTACCTTTCTTTTATATAGTATTGGTGTTGGATGTGGTATCCTAATTGATTTTCTGAATCTATAAGAATACCGGATTACTTTGAGGAAGCATTGTTTGGAGTCTGAGAATGATACACAGAAAAAAATTTTGAACTAATATGTAAATATATTGAATTTATATAATAATATACCAAAAGAAAGGCGGCAGTATGTATATCATCATGGGTGGATTAGCAGGAATTTTATTAGGAAGCGTATGGATGTTGGCATGGAGGAATATCCCGCAGAAATGGTTTTGCGAGTATGGACAAGCTGAAAGGTGTGCTCCTCTTCATAAAGAAAATAGGAGACTATTAGGTGTTTTTGTTATTTTGGTATTTTTTATGTTCGGCATCGCACTTTCTTGTACGGGGGACGGGGAGGTTCTATCTTTTCTTCTAAAGAGCAGTCTTGTTTGGATTCTGCTTCAGGCAGCTGTCGGTGATTTTTATTTTCAAATTGTCGCAGATCAATGGATTGTTGCCCTTTTACTGCTTTCTGCAGTAAAAATAATCTCAGAAGGAAAGATTGGTGAACTTGGAACTCTTTTTTTATCGGCAATTTTGATTGCTGTTCTTCTTTGGAGCACGAGCCTCTTTTTATCGGTTCTTTTTCGGCAGGAAGTACTTGGATTTGGAGATATTAAGTTGTTTTTTTCTCTCTGTTTATATTTTGGATTTGACAGTACTTTATGGATTTTAATGTGCGCTATGGTGCTGTGTGGCATAGGGTGTGGGCTTTTATTACTCCTCAAAGTCTATCAAAAAGAATCAACTTGCCCGCTGGTACCATATATCGCGTTGGCGAGCGGTCTGTTGTTAATTGGTGTATGAAAATGGTTTTATTGTTCGTTATCGCTTGCATTGCT
Source organism: uncultured Anaerovorax sp. (assembly GCA_963521065.1). GTDB lineage: Bacteria > Bacillota > Clostridia > Peptostreptococcales > Anaerovoracaceae > IOR16. The sequence goes on from CAUQTI010000001.1 coordinate 234,356, forward strand.
GTGTATCGCCTTAGTGTATCGCGTCTTTATAGAAATAAAAAGAGATAAGATTTTTCTTATCTCTTTTGTGTTCCAGTTGAAATATTCAGTAGAAGGCTTATCTTTGATTGCTTGCATTTAAGACGTTTTTAATCTTGTGCTGAACCATAGCTTGGATTGCATCCCTTGCAGGTCCAAGATACTTTCTAGGGTCAAATTCATTGGAATTTTCCACTAGGTGGCGGCGGACTTCTGCGGTCATTGCCAGACGTAAATCTGTATCGATATTTACTTTGCAGATACCGTATTTCGTTGCTGTTCGAATCATATCTTCAGGAACACCTTGTGCACCAGGAATGTTACCGCCATACTGATTGCACAGTTCTACAAATTCAGGAAGAACCGTTGAGGCTCCATGAAGAACAAGCGGAGTTTCTGGAATCAGAGCATGAATCTTTTTCAAGCGCTCAAAATCCAGATAAGGCTCTCCTTTAAATTTATATGCGCCGTGACTCGTCCCAATCGCGATGGCTAAGGAGTCTACGCCGGTTCGCTCTACAAATTCAGCGGCTTCATCCGGGTCGGTGAAGGTCGCGGAGCGGCTGTCCACCTTAATGTCATCTTCAATTCCGGCAAGCTTGCCCAGCTCGGCCTCTACAGAAACGCCGTGTGCATGTGCATATTCTACTACCTGCTTCGTGAGCGCGATATTTTCTTCAAATGCGTGCTTGGAACCGTCAATCATTACAGAAGTAAAGCCGTCATCTACACATTTTTTGCAGATTTCAAAATCCTCACCATGGTCTAAATGGAGTGCGATATCTAAACCGGAATCTTCAATTGCGGCTTCAACCAGCTTACGAAGATAGACCGGCTTTGCATATTTTCTGGCTCCGGCAGAAACCTGTAAAATAAGCGGTGCTTGTTCTTCCATTGCAGCGCTGACAATACCCTGTATGATTTCCATATTGTTTACATTAAAAGCGCCGACTGCATACTCACGGTTCAATGCTTTTGAAAACATATCCTTTGTTGTTACCAATGCCATAATAAATCCTCCTTCAATGGCTATACGTGATGTGAAAAGGTGAATTTCCACATATTCCTATAGAAAGTATACACCGAAAGAGCAGAAGTTGCTATCCCTAATTATCATTTTCACCATTGTCCAGCATAGATAGGATTGGTCCTAGGTTTTTCATAAGACCTTCCATGCCTTGAAGCCGTTTGACACTCGAAATGGTATTACTTAAAGTATCAATTTTCTTCTCCGCATCTGTGTCCATTAAAAAGCCTCTGGCGGCATCCAGAGATTCTTGAATACGATTGATGGAGTTTTCTCTGCTGGGCGGCAGTGTCCGCATTTGATTCAGATGATTGATTTTATCAAGAGCTTCCGTAATTGCTTTAAGACGGTCCAGGAGAAGTTCCATTTTGAAAGTATCAAAATAATTGGATGAAAGAGGCGATAAAAACGGCGATAGGAACGATTTCCGTATGGACGGAATATTTATGTAAGGGTTATTCTTCAAGGTTGATGGCCCTCCGCTTGAAAAAATTGAAAAAACGATTAAAAGTAATAATGGATTCATAGTATCCTCCATTTTTGCGTTTATTTCCTATTCTATGAAAGTGCAGGCGAAAAGGTGCATATATATAAGAGAATCATTAGAAAAAAGGAGGTTTTTTTATGGATATTAATGAGAAGCTGCTTATGGACCTTGCAAACCAGGTTGGTTTTTCTGGAAAAAATGAAAAAAACATGAAGCGAGCAGAGCAGATGGCAGAGGCATACAAAGGAAAGGGTGAAGATGAACTGCTGAAAGAAATCTTAAAGCTGAAGCAGAGTATGAAATCGGACAGGGGGCAGTATGAAAAACAAATAAAAGCCATCCGTTCTCTGCGCGGAATGATGAACACAGAACAGAAGGCTCGTTTAGATCGAGTATTGCAGTTGTTAGAAGATTAATAAAGACGGCATACTTATTTGGTGAGAATTTGCACAATCTGTGCCGGTGTGGAGCCGGCAGGAACGATAAAATTTCCTGCTTTCAGCTTATTTTCCGCACTCGCGGCAGTGACCGCATTGATAAATGCAGCTTTGTCTTTGATGAGACCGCAGTCAACTAAAGTTTGTGCTATTTTCAATCCGGTAGACCCTGCTTCTATGTAAACGGAATAATTAACATTAGAAGAATCTGCCGGTGTTTGGTCGGTATTTTTATCGACGCCCTCTCCATTTGAGGGAGCATCGGCAGGCTTGTTTTCATCTGTGTTAGGATTTTGTGGATCTTCATTTCCTGTCAAATCGCTGGACAAGACCGGTTCGTCCTTGTCAGCTTCGTTTTCTGCTAGCATTGTCTGAGGGTAAGCCATGATCGCATCGACTCGGTTGAAGATAATCAGTGCAGCAATAGCAAGTATAACAACGACCACAAGAAGGTCATTTTTATCATATAATATGTCTTTTAATTTGTTCATAATCGTTCCCCTTTTATCCGTGACTTTCGTCAAACTTCCCTTATAATTTACCATAATCGTTTCAGAATCTCAATAAAAAGGCGTCTTAGGATTATTAAATTTCAATTACACCGCTCTCACATTTCCAATTTTAGAAAAAATGATGTATAATAGCAAAGTAATAATTGCATCAGGAGGGCGCATGATAAAACTATCAATTACAGAAAATGAAGAGAACCAAAGATTGGATCGTTTTCTGAAAAAATATTTCAGCGGAGCTTCGCTAAGCTATATTTACAAACTGATTCGCAAGGATGTAAAAGTGAATGGAAAGCGCAGCAAGGCAGAAAGTACTTTGCACCTTGGCGATGAGCTGAACATTTACATCACAGAAGAGGAATGTGAAGCGTTTCGAACGTCTAAAAAAGTACAGAAATCGAAAAAGCAGTTTCAAATTGCATATGAAGACGAGCACATTTTGATTGTGGAGAAGCCCTTCGGGCTTTTGGTGCATGGTGACCGAACTGAAAAAAAGAATACATTAGCAAACCAGGTCATCAGTTATTTAATTGAGACGGGGGAATATCATCCGCGTGTCGAGCGCACGTTTGTTCCTTCACCGGTAAATCGACTGGACCGTAACACGACAGGTCTGGTTATCTTTGGGAAAGACAACCCTACTTTGCAGACACTGAATCAAATGATTCGTGAAAAAGACAGTATAAAGAAATATTACTTAACGATTGTGTCTGGTCATTTGAAAAAGGAACTGCATCTAGTGGACCGAATGCAGAAGGATGAAAAGACGAATAAAATAAGTGTACATACCTTAAAGGATGAAAATAGCGGAAGAGTAATGGAAACGATTGCACGCCCTGTACAATATGCGAATGGATATACTTTGACGGAGATTGAATTGGTAACCGGACGTACCCATCAAATTCGGGCACACATGCAGAATGCAGGGTATTGCGTAATTGGGGATGAAAAATACGGAAATGCAAAAGTGAATCGGGAATGTAAAAAACGCTTTGGATTATCTACGCAATTTTTACATGCATACAAGCTGCACTTTGCGGATGCATATGCCCCCGTAGCCTATTTGAAAGGGAAAACGGTGACAGCACCTTTTACGCCGAACATGCAGTCAATAAAAAATGAGTTATTCGGAGAAAAATAATAACCTATGATTAGGGAAATAATACAAAAGAGAAAGGATGTTGATTTACTTGAGTCAAAATACAAAAGAATGGATTAAAGATATTGTGGTTGCCGTGGTTATTGGACTGTTGATTATTCAGTTTATAAGACCTACGATTGTTAAAGAGCATTCCATGATGCCGACGCTCAACGAAAACGATTATATTTTTATGAGCAAGCAGGCATACACGTTCGGCGAACCGAAATACGGTGATATTGTTGTATTCCACAGTGATCTGAAAACGGCAGAGGGAAAAGAAAAGCGACTGATTAAGCGAATTATCGGCTTACCTGGTGATGTAATCAGTATTGCGGATGGTACTGTTTTTCGAAACGGGCAGCCTCTGGATGAGACTTATACGTTAGAGCAGTATACCTCAACCGTTATGGCAGATGTTACAGTGCCTGAGGACAGCTTGTTTGTAATGGGAGACAATCGTCAAAACAGCATCGACAGCAGAGATCCGGATGTGGGATTCATTGAAGAAAAACGATTGGTAGGAAAGGCATTTCTAAGATTATATCCATTTAATAAAATTGGATTTTTAGATTAGAGAAGCCTGTTTTATCGCTGAAAATACTTAAAATCAGCAATCTTACATAAAAAATAAGAAGCTGCAAATAAAAACAAGGGGGGGTATTTTTGAGCCAAGCTACGAAAGACTGGATAAAAGAGATTGTGCTTGCCATACTGATTGGATTAATCATCCTGCAATTTGTCAAGCCGACCATCGTAAGGGGACATTCAATGATGCCGACGCTTGATGAACAGGATTACATTTTTTTAAGCAGGCAGGCGTATACCTTTGAGGACCCGGAGTATGAAGATATTGTTGTATTTCAGAGCGATTTAAAAACGCCAGACGGCAAAGAGAAACTGCTGATTAAGCGTGTAGTGGGATTGCCTGGAGATGTAATTCGCATTGACAAAGGTAAGGTGTTCAGAAATGATAAGCCTTTGAGCGAAAGGTACACTTTAGAACAGTACACTTCTACGGTGATGGAAGACGTTACGGTGCCGGAGGATCGCCTGTTTGTAATGGGAGATAATCGGCAGGGAAGTACAGACAGCCGGGACGCGGAGGTTGGCTGTGTTGAACAGAAACGTTTAGTTGGGAAAGCCTTTCTGCGTTTGTACCCATTTCATAAAATTAGTTTTCTTTAAGAAACAAAAAATGTTTTAATAGACAGATTGTAAAAACGTATCTAATATATATAATCGTACAGCCTAGTAAAGTTATCGCTGAGAGAAACAGGGGAGAGAGCATGAAGGCAGCAGTTTGGGATTTTGTGAAGACGGTCTTAATGGCATTGGTAATTGCGATTCTTATCACAAGCTTCATTAAGCCGACGCTGGTAAAGGGTTATTCGATGTATCCGACAATACAGCCGAACAGCTATATGATTGTGAATAAGATTCCTTATATTAAGGGGATGCCTGCACATGGAGATATTATCGTATTTAAAGCACATATCTATATGGAAAATGGCGAAGAAAAAGACTTAATTAAAAGAGTAATCGGCATAGCTGGCGATCGTATTTCTGTAAGTGACGGCATCGTCTACAGAAACGGAAAGGCCTTAGAAGAGGACTACATCTATGGTGGAGTTACTCCCGGAGAAATGGATGAAACAATCGTTGAAAAAAATTGTATCTTCGTGATGGGGGACAATCGGGGAAACAGCCTTGACAGCAGAGATCCGAGTATAGGGCAGGTAGCGATAAAGGATATTTTGGGGAAAGTGGTTCTGCGGCTTTACCCTTTTGATGAAGTAGGCTTTTTATAGAGGAGGTGCGCAGAATGGGACAGAAGAAGCTGATAGCGAATAATAAAAAAGCACGGCACGATTACTTTATAGATGAAGTGTATGAAGCGGGACTTGTACTGACAGGGACGGAGATAAAATCCATCCGACAGGGTAAAGTGAACCTGAAAGAAAGCTATGCTAAAATTGATAATGGGGAAGTTATGATTTATAATATGCACATTAGCCCCTACGAGCAGGGAAACCGTTATAATACAGACCCTATGAGAGAGCGAAAGCTGCTGTTGCATCGACAGGAAATACGAAAGTTAATCGGGTATACAACACAAAAAGGTTTGACTCTCATTCCGTTGAAAGTTTACTTGAATGAAAAAGGATTGGCGAAGATGGAGCTTGCTGTTGCACGAGGAAAGAAGCTGTTTGATAAACGGGACGACATCGCGAAAAAAGATGCGGATCGACGCATGGAAAAGCAAATGAAAAAGCATTGGCAGTAGCCAATGCTTTTTTGTAATCTTGCGGGTGCAGAACGCAAGTATCTTAGACAAAGATATATTTGAATAAAAATAGAAGCGCAACTATGACAATCATAATGTTTAAATCTTTCCTCTTTTCGGAGCCTCCTGTTAGCTTTAAGACAAAGTAAGAGATTGTGCCAAATCCGATTCCATCTGCAATACTGGAAGAGAAAGGCATCATCGTGATTGTTAGAAATGCCGGAATTCCTTCTGAATAATCTTCGAAAGGAATCTCTTTTATCGGAACCGCCATAAACAAGCCAACCAAAATAAGAATCGGAGCCGTTGCCGCACTCGGTACAATAAGAATCAGCGGAGAAAAGAAAAGTGCCAGCAAGAAGCAGGATGCCGTTGTCAATGCAGTCAGGCCTGTTCTGCCTCCGGCAGCCATTCCGGCAGCGGATTCTCCAAAGGTGGTTACGGTGCTTGTGCCAAGACAGGCGCCTATCGTAGTACCGACCGCATCACACAGAAGTGCTTGTTTGGCATGTGGGAAATTTCCCTCTTCATCTAAAAGATTTGCGCGCATTGCAAAAGCAATCAGAGAGCCGGCGGTGTCAAAGATATCGACGAGAAGAAACGTGAAGACAATAAAAAGCATGTCCACAGTCAGGAAATTAGAAAAATCAAATTGCAAAAATATCGGAGAAAGACTTGGCGGAAGGCTGATTACAGAAGCCGGAAGCTTTGTGACTCCAAGCGGCAAACCAATTAATGTGGTTGCTACAATTCCAAGGAGCAAAGCAGCGGGAACTTTCCTTACAAGGAAGATTCCTGTCAAGACCAAGCCAATGCAAGACAGAAGTGCGGTTGGATCGGAAAGATCACCTAAAGTAATTAAATTAGAGGAATCAGCGACAATGATATGCGAGTTTTTTAAGCCGATACAAGCGATAAACAGTCCAATTCCACCGGAAATTGCCTTCTTAAGTGTTGCCGGCATTTTATTGATAATAGATTCACGTACATCAAAGAAAGATAACGAAATAAAAATAATTCCTTCTAATAAAATAGCAGTTAATGCAAATTGCCAACTGTAACCAAGCTGAAGGACAACGTAATAAGTGAAGAAAGCATTCAGGCCCATTCCAGGGGCGAGCGCGATGGGAAGCTTGGCCCATATTCCCATAAAAAAGGTAGCTAAAAGTGCGGAAAGGGCAGTTGCTGTGAAGACAGCACCGTAATTCATACCCGCTTGGCTAAGAATGTTGGGATTCACAATCAGAATGTAAGCCATAGCAATAAAGGTGGTGATACCTGCAACTATTTCTGTTTTTATCGTTGTTTTGTGTTTTTCAAGCTGAAAATATTGTTCTAATTTTTGAATCATAAAAATCTCCTTACTAATAATAAAACCAAACCGTTTTATTATAATTTTTTTGGGGTAAAATTGCAATGTAAAAAATATCCATAAAAATTTCTATATTTAATAAATTTTTAATGATTTAATAGAGCATTATAAGGTATAATGTATATATAAAGTAAAAACTTTATTCATAGTATGGGGGCGTAAAGGTTTCGACGGGGGTGTAGAAGCCGGATAAGCGAGCCGTAGTTGCCAAGTCTACGTAAAAAGTGGCACGTTTAAATATAAACGCTAAAAATAATAACAATTACGCTTTAGCTGCATAAGCAGCTGCCGCTAAGCGGCGCGTCGTCAGCTCCGGTTCACCTGTAGGCCGGATCACTGGCGTCAATTATACAGGAAAACTCTGTGTGAGCTCCTAGTAGCACGGGGGAACAATAGGATAGCTGAAAGGATAGCCTGCTGATGGGCGATCATTGAGGCGAAACATGAAACCACCAGCTGCGCTCGGAGAAAGTCCTGTGGAAATGCTTTCGGACGTGAGTTCGACTCTCACCGCCTTCACCAAATTAAAGTCATGTATGAGGATTTGAACCCATACATGACTTTTTGTTTTGTCGGTGATAAAATCAGGGAAAATACACTTTATTTATATAACAAGAAGGAAGAGTATGAACATAATCAAAGTGAAAGACAGAAATTCAATACTGATAGCGCAACTTATGGAGGTCTGGAAAGAATCTGTGAAAGAAACACATTTATTTTTATCAGACGCAGAAATAAACAATATACAAAAGTATATTCCACAGGCAGTAACGGATATTTCTCATTTAATTATTGCTGAGAATGAGAACGGTGATCCGATTGCATTCATGGGGATAGGTGAACAGAAACTTGAAATGTTATTTATAGCTCCCAAAGAACGTGGACGTGGCTTGGGGAAAAAATTGGTTGAATACGGTATTAAGGAATACTCCATTAACGAGTTAGGGGTAAATGAGCAAAACCCACAAGCAAGAGGGTTCTACGAACGCATGGGATTTCAAGTTTACAAAAGAACCGAGACGGATGAACAAGGCAGACCATATCCTATTTTATACATGAGATTATCATAAATCATTTTATAAGATTATGGGCACAACGGGAAGCACCATAATATTTTGAATTCTTGATTATATTGTTTGATGAAGTGATAGTTCAAATCCATATCTGAAAATAAAAAGAAGACTATGAAATATGCGTTTTTCTTTGTCCACACCGTAGGATGCATCTATTTTGGCCGAATGATACAAATTAAAGTCACGTATGAGGATTTGAACCCATACATGATTTTTGCTTTATTGGCGCTAAAATTAAAAAATACACATTCCGTAGATACTACGAATAAAAGTATTATTTACTTTTCAGCAATAAAAATAACCGAAAGGACCATAGGTATTTTAACCTTTTTTACAAAAATGCAACATGAAATGATTGAAACTAAAGCGGCTTATTAAAACAGTTATTCAGTCTATTTTGCAGTTTTATTTAAACAAGGCTAGGTCCTATTTAATACTTAGCCATGTCGAATCATTTATATGTATCGCGATTCAGAAAATTTATAAACAAAATCTAGATATGTGCCATGTGCTTTTATCCTGAAGAAAGGATAAAAAATGTCCGACTGAAATAGACGTAGCGTAAATCTGTTTCGGCCGGATTGTTTTTTATCGTGATTAAAAAGATGATTCACATCCATATTTATGCGAGACATCTAGTTAGAAATTATTGCATTGCACAAAGCCAGGGGGTTCGTAGAAGGCTGACATCACTTGTACTGAGCACCGCACCTAAGGTAAAGCCGGAAGATAAATTTTGGATTCTAAAGTTAATGGGAGGTGCATCGCCAACCGTAGGAATTCCAGCGGTTTTTGCCCCTAACTGGGAAGCATTAACCTGATTCCATACAGCTAAATAGTAAATTTGGCCTGCTTCTATGTTAATTGTAGTAGTAAGAGGCAGCCGAAATAAGCCGCCTGTAATAGACGTTACAATATTTGTTATGCCTATCACTGCAGCTGTAGTGTTCGTTAAATTTTCCAAGACTGCCATCTGAAACTGTCCCGTTCCAGCTCCTACCTGTATTACATATGCAGAAATATGATGAATATCCAGAATATCTAAGTCTCCGCCGAAGGCAATTGCCTCCATCGCTTGGTTGTTGCCGCTGCCCTCATTCGGTGTGACAACAGTGTCAACGTTCCCTAGACTAACGGTCATAACATTCATTTCCATATTTGAAGGCCCGGTAGGACCGGTATTGCCTTGAGGACCGGTAGGGCCTGTGTTGCCTAGTAAACCCTGTGGACCGGTAGGGCCTGTGTTGCCTAGTAAACCCTGTGGACCGGTAGGACCGATGTCCCCTTGTAGACCTTGCGAGCCAGTGGGACCAGTGTTACCTAGCAAGCCTTGTGGACCGGTAGAGCCTGTGTTGCCTAGCAAACCCTGTGGACCGGTAGGGCCTGTGTCACCTAGTAAACCTTGTGGACCGGCAGGGCCAGTGTTACCTAACAAGCCTTGTGGACCGGTAGGGCCTGTGTCACCTTGCAGACCTTGCGGACCGGTAGGGCCTGTTTGACAACAATAATAGCCCTCATTACAACAACATTGTCCCTGGCAAGCATTGCAGAAATTACAACGGTATTGAGCGAAATATTGATTTAACATAATGATTTCTCCATAGGATGTAATTCATTAGAATATGAACATTTTATGCTACGTGTTACAATATATGTTATGGGTTGGATTGGGTTATTATTCTAGTGCTATGGGGCATAATTATGTGTCAAAAATTTGTTGATATGCTAATCGTGATAAATATTAAAATTTTGTATAACATATTTTTAAAGTGTATTAATGGCAGGTGAAGTTTTTTGATTCTTAAAATTACTAATTGCAGTATAAAAATAAGGAGAGTATAATGACATTGTTCTAAACAATTTATTTGAAATCCTTTGGGGAATTAGCTCAGCTGGGAGAGCGCATGGTTCGCAATCATGAGGTCAGGGGTTCGATCCCCCTATTCTCCACCAATAAAAAAAGTGCCTTCGAGCGTAAATTTGCTTTGAAGGCACTTTTTTATTGTAGCTTTAGTAGAGGTTCCGACTGACGATAGGAAGAAGGAACAAATAAGCACCAGCTATATTGAAGTTGAAAAGATTTAGCTTCAAGTAGAAAAGGAAAAACTCCAATATTACGACGATGATGGTTTGTCGACCGCACCAAAACAAAGGAGGTATCCAATATGGGTAAAGAAAGCTTAACACATAGTGCTTGGAGCTGCAAATATCATATAGTATTTTCATCCAAATATTGGATTTCCAACAGTTTTTCAGGCAACTTTTTTCAGGGTATTTATTCGATACTTTAAACTCTACGGAGCGTTTATTGATAAAACAAGAAGTAATCGGTATACTTTATCAAGTGAGGGGTATCTTATGAAGAACGAAAAAATTGGTAAGCTTATAAAAGTTTTAAGAATAGAGCATAAACTTACGCAAAAACAGCTTGCGAATAAGTTGGAAATTAGCGATAAGGCGGTTTCTAAATGGGAGCGCGGGATTGGTACGCCAGAACTTTCTTTGATTAGTGATTTATCTAACCTACTCGAAGTAAATATTGCGAATTTGCTGTCCGCGATGTAGCTTATAATGATTCTGTAAGAGGAAATATGAAAAATTCAAAATATTACATTTTAGAACATGGTCTGCTTTATCAATTATTGTAAAAAGGAGAACAATATTTAATGAAATTTATAGTATTTAACGGAAGTCCTGCTGGAGCAAGCAGTAATACAAATGTGATTGCAGAAGCATTTTTAAATGGTGTAAAAAAAGCTGGATCTGATACGGAGAATGTGTTTTTGATTACTAAAAATATCGGACATTGCAAGGGGTGCTTCACCTGTTGGTTTAAAACACCAGGCAAATGCGTGATGCAGGATGATATGACTGAACTATTAGCCAAGTATAATTCTGCTGATGTCGTGTGCTTCGCAACACCCGTTTACACTTGGAATATGACGGCAGCTCTCAAAAATTTTGTAGATAGATTGGCACCACTGAAAAGTCCGCTGATTGTAAATTCAGACGATAATTTTGACCTTGCGGATTCCAAACCCAAAACACAACAATTTGTTGTTATTTCAAATTGTGGATTTCCGGGTAACAATAATTTTGAAACTGTGAAAGTGGTGTTTGCATCCTGTAATCCTGTTCTTGAAATTTATCGCAACTGCGGTAAACTTTTGAAAAGCAAGGACGAAAAAATTAAAGCAACCGTAAATGACTATTTGAAAGTTGTCGAACAGTCAGGATATGAACTGGCTACACAAAATTATGTATCAGAAGATACAAAATCAAAACTTGAAATGCAGCTTATGTCGATATCGGATTATGTGAAATATATCGGTATGTAGTGCAAAAATTGTGATAGTTTATGCCACAATGTACTCTACGTCAAATTCCATAGAGTGCATTGTTAGATTCCAACAATAGAGCTGATTTTACCAGGTAGGATATAACGAATGTGTTGAATTTACAATTTCAAAGTATATCATAAATTGACGATTTGTGAAGAAAGCAGGCGATTTAAAGGAGTGAAGGAAAGGAGCTTTGGTTATTATTGCAATCTTTGAGTGAAGCCGTTCCTCGTCGTAATTTTAAAAAAAAGGATATTGTGAAGTGGTAGCAGTTTCTGGGGGAAAAGAAAATAATCAGAAACAAAAAACGTCCTTTCTGTTAAGAATGAGTTATCATCCAAGACAGAAAGGACGTTTTTACTATATTTTAAAAATTGGTGGATGCAACTTGCTCTATTAACCGATGCAGGATGATGGCAGCTTCCGCACGGGTGACGCTGCCTTTTGGGTCAAAGTGACGATTGCCTTTTCCCGTCATAATATTGGCCTTTTGCATAGTTATTACCGTATCCTTTGCCCAGTCACTTATTTTTTCATTGTCTGCGTATGGTAACACCGGGTTAACAGAAGGAAGCTTGTAATTCATAGTGTTTGCATAATTTGATAGGACGAGTGTCATTTGCTCCCTTGTAATTGGTGAATTTGGCATAAATTTGCCTCCACCGACACCGGATATAATCTGATTATGATATGCCCACTCAATATAAGGGATGGATTCCGAATCGGAAATATCCGTGAAGCTGCTTGCTTGATTACTACTCATCTCTGCACTGGATAGTCTGCACAGTGCCATAACAAAGTCTGATCGAGTTATATTGACATTAGGCGAGAAAGTCGTTTCACTTGTCCCGAAGAGAAGCCCTCGTACCGTAACGAAATCAATACTTGAGTTTGCCGCATTGCTTGTTACATCGGAAAACTCGTTCGCTAAGGCGGTTGCCACTTTGTATGTGCCAAGCTTAAAAATGTCAGCGTAAACCATGTTTTTCCCGTACACGCTGGTAGGCAGAATTTGTCCATTTGGGTCACTGATGATGAACGTTGCAGTGTCTTTTATAGTTTCAGAAAGTGTTGATACACCGATTCGCGCCATAGGAGTAGATTTATTCCAGCCTACGCTTTTTCCGTCTCTCGTTATATTGACCTTTAAGCTGGACGTTGTAAGAGTGATGGTATATTTGCCGAGCTTGCCGTCAAACCAATCTCGCATTTGTGCTGTAGTGAAAATCAATGAACCAAACGGGGCCTCCAAAAAGAAAGTGGAGGGAACGTCTTCTTTGGCCTGAGAAGCATCAAAATCTAACGTCAACGTATTTAGATTTTCAGAATCGGGTAAGGTATTGTAACGCAATCGGACGATTTTACTGCCGTTCTCATATTGCGCCGCATTCTCTGTGATTTGCTTGAAGGCCTGAGCTGAAATTTGGGAGGTAAGGTCGCTCCCTGTTTTTTTATATGGAACCTTGACTGTATTGAGAAGAATAAAGCCATTTTCGCTGGAAGGAACAACAGGTCTATTGCGATGAGAGGAGCGATTTCCGCCGATAGCCGCAATGATTTCGGTGCGTAGTTCTCTTTCACAGACAGTACAACGATAGGTGCGGATCCCACTTTCTGTGGAAGTGGGGGCAGTAGTTACGGTACCGCTGTCTTCTGTATGGAGGGCGATAGCAATCTTTTCTCCGCATGCGCATTCGTGCCAGTGTTGGTCCGCATCATGCTCCCAGACATCACTGTACAAATGCGTGTGCCCGTTACCGGACAGGCCGACAGATATCTCATCACCAGCGGTGTTAGTGATGGTCAGCGTAGCGATGTGAGCTCCTTCCTCTGTAGGAGAAAAGACAACAAGAAGAATGCCTCCGCCGGAGGTGCTCCAACCACTGCCGGGATTGACGGAAAAAGCGTCACTTCCACTAATTTGGTAATCAATGGTATCGGTCAAATCAGAGTTCTCCACGGTGACTGATTTGGTGTCGTGCTGGCCTGTTACCACACTGCCGAAAGAGAGTGCTGCCGGTGTAACACTTAAGGTTGGCGGAGAAACCGGAGCGGTGGATGCACGAAGCATAGAGTAAGCTGCACGGTTGCCGTCCTCGTCTTCTGCGACAACATTAAAATAATAGGTGGTATCGGGGGTGAGTCCTGTGACGGAAAGTGTATTTATATTTAAAGTTCCGTCGAGGTTAAGTAAGGTGCCGTTGGTATCGCAATCCTCAGCAGAGGTAATGTTATTGCTGAGAGATTGATAAACATAGTAATTTAAGGCATCCTGTGAGGTTAGCGTATCTGTCGCATACGGCCAATTTAAGGTTAGATTTGTTTGCCCCACAAGAGAAGTGAAAATTGGACCGCCAGGTGAGGGGACAATCGTGTCAGGGAGTACGTTCACAGGAATCACCTGCTTTACCGGTGAAAGTCGGGAATCTGTTGGAGTGAATACTCGAATCATAGAGGTACTTTCGGTTATGATTTGATCAGGACTTTCCCATGAAAATGTGCCGCCATTTGCCTGTTCACCGATCAGTGAAGCTGAGCTGAGAACTGCTTTTCGAAAGAGGTTCGCAGCGCTCGGAAATACCACTAGATATTGCGTCGAGGTATCGGAAATGACGCGAGGTAGGGTTTTGTTTTTCGGAGCAAGAAGCGTCCCGCCCAGTTCCATGAATTGTGCATTATCCTGCAATTGATAGCCTGCTATTTCGCCGTCAGCAAACAGTACGCTGCTGTTATCCTTGCCGATGATTGCATATTCATAGCCGGGATTATATTCGGAGTAGCCGTAAGAGCCTGTGACCATTCCCCCAGCGATTTCCGCAACACCTCCATCTGTCAGTAAGATACCGGGACCTCCAAGTGCTAAGTTTCCTTCATAACCTCTGCCACTAATGACACTTCCGCCCTTTAGAAGAAGCTTTCCTCCCCGGACTGTGATACTGGGCGCACCTGCGGATTCAGGCAAGTAGGGATATGTATTTGCAGGACTTTGTATCTTAGCCCCACTGTTAGAATCCATTATGGTAAGTGTACCACTGTTGATTTGGACTATGCTGTAGGCTTGTGTGTAAAAAGGAAGTGCGGGTGCTGTGATACTGTGCCCGTTTAGATCCAGGGTTGCCGTATCGACAGAAAAGATTATTGTAGAAGGAACCAATACATCTCCCAACAGCTTGATGGTCTTTCCATCTGCATTGGAAAGCAGTGTACTAAGAGTATTGCTTAATTGGAAGAAACCATCTACTTCAATAGGAAATAAAGGGATTTGGCTACTCACATCACAAGTAGATACGGTTGTTTGCCCTCCGGCAGTTACAGTGATATCTGCCGGATAGGAGGACTTTTCCGGAAGATAAAGAGTCAAGTTACCCGCCGAGTCGGTATAAGTATCTGTGATACTGTAGGGGTAGGGGACACCGTTGTATTCTATGAAAAGAGATTCCACCTTAGTGGGGGTTGTGATAGAGGGTAAGGGGAGTGTGTTCTTGTAAAGTTGTTCTCCAATTTCATTTTTGATAGCACCCGTAATAACAGAGGAACCCGTGATATTACCGCCGCTTATGGTGGTCAATTCGGCATGGATTTTGAGGTTTTCAATGGTGCCACCGGTAATATTTATTGTTCCAAGAGATAAGTCGATTTCTGCACCTGATAAGAGGATATGGGCACCGGATATCGTAATAGAAGCACCCTGATTAGGATTGATTGCAGAAACAAAAGGATGCCCGGAAGCACTTAATTTAGCCGCTCCGGTGCCGGATTGTAGGGTTAGCTCTGTAGTTCTGGATAAAAACAAAGCAGAACGGTTCCATCCCTCACTCTTTAACTCGTTAACTCCGTTTAAGACAAGTAGAACCTTTGCGCGGTCGAGGGTTTGAAAAGCAGAGACTTCCCCCTTGATTTTCGCATCTTGCAATGTGATTTCTCCATCAAAGTCAGCCGCTACAATAATTCGTCTAGTAGCAGTTGAGCCGGTAATGGTCACGGGCCCTTGGGTAATGGTAATGACGCTGCTTCCGTCATAAATCCACTTGCCATTACTGGCAGCTGCGGCATTCTGTAAATCGGTGTCTGCATCTTCCAAATCAATTATATCTGCGCTGCTGCGTAACATAGGTGGGCTTAGTGGTATGTTTGAAGCATAGGTCAGCGGTAAGGGCGCAGAAAACATTGAAACAATCAGTATAGTTGCTAATAATAGAGATAATCTCCTTTTCATTCTTTTTCCCATGTAGAGTTCCTCCTATGAATCCATTTCTGCAAAGCTGGAAAGATTTACACAACTTCACAACGTGCTTAGACTTGCCTGCTATAATTTTTACCTTTTATTTTATCGCGAATGAACTTAGCCAACAATAGCAGATGCAAAACTGGTAAGAAAAATGACCTAACTTGCAATAGAAGCAAACAAGATAAAAATACGTAATCAATGATATACGGTGTTAACCAGGCCGCTATCAGTCCTTGAGTGCGATCGTAACGGTAAACGTAGTCTGATCAAATTCGATATCGATAAGTCCATCATAAGAGTCTGTAATCTTTTTTACAGTCCACAGGCCGTAGCCATGACCTGTTTCTCGTTTGCTGCTCTGGATGTTACCATTAGACAAAAATAGTTCTCCTGTGTAGGTGTTTTGACAAGTAATGTGCAGATATGGCTCGCGTCTTGAAATGACCAGGCAGATTAACGTAGGTATTCCTTCGGGAACCTTTTTGCAAGCCTCCAGTGCATTGTCCAGCAAATTACTGAGTAGGCTATAAAAATCCGGATCAGCAATGCGAATCGGGCAGGGGGTCAAGTCCAGCTCTACCTTAATATGCTGCTCTTTTGCAGTATGGAGAAGTCTACCTATCATTGCATTCAGCAGAAAGTGTTCATGGTAAACGATGCCTGTCACTTCTTCTGATTGAGCGGCATACCTTTCGAGGTAATGCTTTGCTTCATCGTACCGTTCACTTGCTAAGTAGGTCTGCAGGGCAGCAACATGGTTTTTCATCTCGTGTTTTAGTCCGCCTATTTGATGGAGGTGAGCCTTGATTTGCTCGTAGCTTTCCGTGGATAGTCGATTCTGCAGAAGAAGAACCTCTCTTTCTCGAAGGCCTTGGTAATAAACGCTGAAAAAATGCCATGCATTGTAAACCAGTATACACAAGAGCAGCAGAAAATAGGTATCTTTATAGGTATAAGGTACAACACCCTGCCTAGTGTAGAATACATAGAAATTGTATAGCATGGACAGATATGCCAGAAGAAAGAAAGGCGCTGCAAGTCGCATCGGCTGATTCCCATTCTTCGCTTCCAAAATAGTCAGGACAAGCGTATAGAGCAGTCCGCCTAAGATTACATTATTGGCGCTGATGAGGCGCGGTAAATCAATAAGGTGAAAAAGCTGCAAAAGAATGGAGAGAATTCCAAAACTGCCATGCAAGAGGACGGCAGGCAGGAGATATTTTTTATAGCGCTCAAAGGAAAAATAAAAATACAGCGTCAGAGGAATCTGAAATGAAAAGTACAGCATCAGACTGAGGGTAGACGTCCAAAAAGGTGTAAAAAATTGAAACGCAATGTATTCTGTACAGATATAATAGAGAGCCCAAATAATAGAAAAGATTCCAATTGCAAGATTTTGAGGCTGTAATGTATTTTTAAAGGACTGTAAAAGAGTAAGTGCAATGATCCCGAAGCCGATCAAAAGGCACATTGCCATCATGATAAGTGAGCGCATGGAGTCAGATAACGCATAGGCTTCCAGCGACGGAATCGTTCCCATGAGGATGGGGCTTGTACGCCCGGCGTAGAGCTTATAGGGAGAACTGATTTCAACAGTGAGTGTTTTATGAAGGTAATTTTGGGGGAGTGGTATAAAATGGAGTGCCATACCGGGATTTTCCACAGGTGCTAAAGTGGGGTCTTTGTAGAGAAGCTCCCCATCAAGGGAGACTTTCACAGCTTGATGATTGGCACGGAGCAGAAGAGCTGCTCCTGTCAGCTTGGTGTCTAGGCTTCGAGATAAGGTCAGAGTTTCTCCGCTTTGCAGCTTTGGGCCGGTGCGCAGCGTCGCCAAACTGTGTTCAGGTATGTTTTCCGTATGATATTTCCAGCCCTCAGACAGATCAATTACTTGTTTTAGCATATAAGGCTGCTTATATGCCTGAAAATAACACTGTAGCAGCAGAGCAATGCAAGCAGAGGAAAACAGAATGACTGCTGCAAATAAAATACTGGACCGTTCTATGCTCTTTATTTTTTTTCGGAAAGTTTTCAATATCTGCTCCTTTGGGTTTTTCATTGGGAATCAGCCGTCGCCTTAAGGAATCCAGCCTGTGCCATTCAGCAGCAAATCTTTTCCTGCTGGCAGAGAAATGCTATAATGGAATAAAATGAAATGAATGGCGGTGAAAAATGATATACAGAGTGGCCTTGTGTGAGGATGAGCAACTATTTTTTGATGCGCAGGAAAAAGCCTGCCGGACCATCCTTGACCGATTAAATATAGAATATCATATATCGATGTTTTCTAACAGCACGGATTTTTTACATGCGTTTTGTCAGGAGAAGCAGCGTTACAATTTGATTCTTTTAGACATTATTATGGATGGATGTAGCGGCATGGAGCTTGCACAACAGGTGCGTGAAGCAGATCAGGAAGCAGCAATTATTTTTATTACTTCCAGCAAAGACTATGCACTAGAAGGATATGATGTAAAAGCGCTCCACTATTTGATTAAGCCGATAGACAGTGAGCTTTTAGAGAAATTGATTCTGAGCGACTATCAAAATCGCTTTGCGAATCACTTCTTTTTACTCGATTCGGATTTAGGGAAAATACAGATTGCTGTAAAAGAGATGATATGTATGGAAACAGTGGGGCGGAAGGTGGAAGTTACGCTATCAGACGAAATAGTATATTATCCTGGAAAATTAACCGAACTTTTGAACGAGCTTCAGAAAGAAAGCTTTGTTCGCTGCCATCGAGCCTTTGCCTTAAATATTAAAAAAATTCGTGAGCTTAGAAAACAGGAAGCCATTGCTGCAAATGGGAAAAGAATACCCGTCAGTCGCACGTTTTCAAAAGAGGTAAAAAAAGCGTTTATAAGGCAGTTAAGAAATATATGAATTTATTTTTTCACTTTTCTAATGATTCTATCTTTGATACAATAAAAGAAAAAGAATTGGCTTAAAAGCAATTCGCAGCTTTGTAAAAGCAAAATTTATCCGGTGTAAAGTATGCACCAATCGCCATCAAAGAGCCTGAAAATTATGAAGCGCGCGCAAATTTGATGTGGACCTCTTCTTGGGCGATTAATGGTTTTATACAAGGCGGAAAGACACACGCGTGGAGCTGTCATCCTATGGAGCATGAATTATCGGCGATCTATGACATTACACATGGGCTTGGACTTGCAATTCTTACACCGCGCTGGATGAAATACTGCATAAATGACACAACGTTATCTAAATATGTGCAATTTGGAATAAATGTGTTTGGAATTAATGCTGATTTGCCGGATGCAGAAATTGCAGATAAGGCGATTGATTCCCTTTCGGAGTTTTTCTTTAAAACACTAGAGCTAAGCAGTAGTCTGGACGAAATTGGAATAGACAATAAAAATTTTGGTATTATGGCGGAAAAATCTGTGCGTTTAGGTGGCTTAAAATATGCATTTCAACCATTGAATGAAGAGGATGTTAAAAAGATATTTGAGATGTGCTTGAGCAGGTATGAAAAGAAATAATCAACCTTGACAAAATATTTAGTATATGGCATAATGGACAAACAATTTAATTTACTCGTGAGGGAGTAGTTTGCGCAGATTTGCGTGACAAGTCAACATACTGACCGCTTGGTCTGGCTTGTCTTAATGAACGAGACTCATGCATGGTATCACCGTGCATGGTCTTTTTTTGACTCGTGCATGGTTACGGCTGTGCACGAGTTTTTATTTTGAAAAAAGTAAAAAGGAGAAAAAGACATTGTTGGAGTTTCAAGAAGACAAAGGTAAGCTGATTCAGACGTTCCATACGAATGAACGATTGGGACTGACGGAGGAGCAGGCGGAAAAGAACCGTGAAATTTACGGAGAAAATGTACTGAAAAAAGAAGAGGCAGAATCTTGGGCAAAACGTATTTTTGAAGCTGCGAGGGAGCCGATGATTTTAATGCTGATTATGGCAGGCGTCATTGCGCTGATTGTAAATGTAATCCGTGCGGCTACGGGAGCGGAGGCTGATTTTCTAGAATGTGTCGGGATATTCGCCGCAATCTTCCTGTCGGTAATGATTACAGTCATAATGGAAGGAAAAAGTGCGAAGGCATTTGAGGCATTATCAAAAATTAGTGACGATACATTGGTTAAGGTGTTACGCGATGGTGACACAAAAATGCGGACGCAGAAAGAGATTACAGTAGGGGATATTCTGCTGCTTTCAACAGGGGATAAAATACCTGCTGACGGAAGGTTGCTGCAAAGCACGGGGCTTTCTGTAGATGAATCGGCGTTGACCGGCGAGAGCGTACCTGTTTCAAAAGATGCAGAATGTATTCTTTTGGATTCAAAAGTGCCGCTTGCAGAACGAGCGAACATGCTGTATTCCGGAACCTTTATAACAGGGGGGCACAGTAAAATGCTAGTAACCTCAGTTGGGGACAGTACAGAATTCGGAAAAATTGCAGGGGAGCTCAGAACGAGCGAGCGTGTCTCCACCCCGTTGCAGGAAAAGCTTGCAAGGTTGGGTAAAACGATTACGATTCTTGGAATTATTGCTGCTGCGATTGTTTTTTCGTCGGAGCTGATTTCCTTTGCAGCCTCAGGGACACTTACATTAGAATCGGTATTGGATGCCTTTGTAACGAGCATCGTTTTGATTGTTGCAGCGGTGCCCGAAGGGTTACCGACGATTGTAGCGGTCTCTTTATCGATTAATATTATAAAGCTTTCACAGCAGAATGCACTGGTAAAAAAAATGATTGCGTCTGAAACTGTCGGATGTATCAACGTAATCTGTTCAGATAAGACAGGAACTCTAACCGAAAACAAGATGAAGGTTTTTGGGTTTTATGACGGAGGGTGGCATCAGGAGCCTGCAAAGCTTTCTTGTGATTGGCTCATTCATAATATCTGTCTTAACACGACTGCAGAGATTTCAAACGAAGGGGAATTTATAGGGAACCCGACGGAATGCGCAATGTTGAAATTTTACGAAAGCTCCGCCATCAGGGAAAAGAGAAATAAGTCCTATAAAAATGAGCGTGCTGACCATGATATTTTGCATGCGTTTCCGTTTTCCTCCGAGCTTAAGCATATGACAACGATCAGCAAGGTAGACGGGAAATTAATTTCCTATGTAAAAGGAAGTCCGGAGTGTGTATTCTCCATGTGCGGACTTACCGATGAAACGCAAAAGGAAATAGAATCATTTATCCTAACAGCGCAGAAAAAAGCGATGCGAGTGATTGCTTTTGCGCATAAAGAGTTGGATGAGATGCAAAATTACGAAGACGAAGTGCATCACAGGGCAATGGAAAAGGATATGGTATTTGACGGCTTTGTAGCAATTTCAGATCCCTTGCGTGCCGATGTATACCAAGCCGTTGAAAGCTGTCGGAGTGCCGGAGTGGATTTGAAAATTCTGACCGGTGACAATAAAATTACAGCCATTGCCATTGCAGAGGAGCTTCATATTTTAAATGAAAATCATATTGCAGTAGAGGCGAAAGATATTGAGGAACTGAGTGACACGGCCTTGCTTGAAATGCTGCCCCAAATTAGCGTTATTGCAAGGAGTACACCTTCAATCAAAATGCGTGTGGTGAAGCTTCTAAAGTCTCAGGGCCATGTAGTTGCGGTTACCGGCGATGGAATTAATGATGCACCTGCCATTAAGAATGCAGATGTGGGAATTGCTATGGGAATCTCGGGAACAGAGGTCTCTAAGGAAGCGAGTGATATTGTACTTTTAGATGATTCCTTCTCTACCATTGTCAAGGCAGTTGCATGGGGAAGAGGAATCTACGAGAATTTTAAACGTTTTATCCAGTTTCAGCTTACCGTAAACGTTTCCTCGGTTATCGTCGTGTTTACGTCAATTTTGCTTGGGCTAAAAGCACCGTTTACCGCGTTACAGCTGCTATGGATTAATATCATAATGGATGGCCCTCCGGCGCTTACTTTGGGGCTGGAACCAATTTATGATGATTTGATGAAGCGAAAGCCGACAAAGCGGAGCGACAACATTATATCACGAGCAATGTTTGTAAGGATTGGCTTGACTGGATTGTATATTTCAATTATCTTTCTATGTCAATACGCCTTCAATTTCTTGGGCGCAAAAAATGAAGAAATGACCACTGTTCTATTTACTTTGTTTGCACTGTTTCAGCTTTTTAATGCGTTTAATTGCCGCGAGCTTTACACGACGAGCATCCTTAAACACCTTTTCAAAAATAAAGTCATGCTTTTGGTAATTAGCATTACATTTTTGCTGCAAATTCTCATCATACAGTTTGCAGGGGCATTTTTCGGAACAGTTCCGCTTCCGCTCCTTATGTGGCTGAAAATTTTTGCAGTGACCTTTAGCGTTATTTTGATTTCTGAATTGGTAAAATGGATGTTAAGAAGAAAGAAATAAAAAGATATGCTTGCTAAGCTGCTTGATTCTTACAATAAAATAAAAGGTCGAATTGCAGTGTATCTCATCTTTTTTAGAAACAGTAAAGAAAACGGAGAAGCGAAGGGGAAAAATTCCTTTTGCTTCTCCGTTCTCATATTAAAAGAGAGTCGTGTTTGTTTTTATACGAAAGGAAATCGACGGAAGAAAAAAGCTTAATCAAGGGATTGCTGTTTCTAAATAAAAGCCCCATTCCTCCCATTTCCATATAGCGGTTCGCGCTCTGTGATTTTCAACCGCTCTGTAACGTCCGAAAAGCGTTTTTTGATATTCCCCTTCTCTTACTACTAATTCCTTTAAACCGTCTTTATCCCAATCCTCGACTTGAAAGGAGAGAATGGGGCGGTCCAAATTAGAAGAACACCAGACTTGCTTCGCTGTGTTTTCCTGAATCCGATAAACAAACAAGTGATTTTTATAATCCGTGTTTACTTGCTTGTGCCAGAAAGGCTTCAGCTTTCCAAAGCTGCCGGTTTTCCATAAGCTGATTACCAGTTCAAGCTTTCCATCGTGGTTAATATCCCCGAACGCAAAGCTGTCTACGGAATATTCCTTTGGCGTTGTCCAGATTTCTTTCGTGCCTTCTGTGATAGAAAGCGTATGTTTGGACAGCGTATAGGTTTCTTCTACCCCGTTTTCATTCAAATCACCGTCCTGCTGGAGCATGAAAGGTTGATTTTCAGATAGCCTGAGGAAGAAAAAGAGAAGAAAAAGAAACAGTAATAGGAGAAGGATCTGCACTGCTTTCCGTGAGAAGGCCGTTTTCACCATTGAGAAGAGCCTTTTGGTGCGGTATAGCTCTTCGTCCATGACGGTGGTTGAGGTGTTTCGTCATTGGAAAGCATCTCCTTCCATTCTTCATCCGTCAGTCGGTTTGTTGACGGCTGAGAAAATTCATAGTAAGAGTAAACAGCACCCTTTGCAATCCGAAGACTTCCTGCGACGGGTACGACAGCGTAGATGTCGCTGATGTAACCGGTGGCTTCTTGTAAGACACTGCCGGAAGGATCTGTAGCAACGTCTGTGATTAAAGCAGCAGGGTTTTGGTATACTTCGGTAGGGCTTTCAACATTTTGATCCTTAAGAGCTTCCATCCAAAAATGCTCAAGCTGACCGCCAAAGCTTCGAATTACGTCATACTCTTCCTCACTTAATTCTTCTTCTTTCAGCTCCTTTTCTGAGATTGTTTTGAGCTTGAGCGCAAGCGTTTCGAGCTGTTCCAAGGAGGCCGCAGTACTTTCATCAATTAGGCTTCGTGTTTTTAGACCGTCGATTGTCATCCGGCTCAGTGCGGCAAGTCTGGCATAGACCTCCGGATTTGGCTCTACATAGCCGCGGTCATCTAAATCATCCTCGCCGCCGCCCATTTCTGCATAAGATTGCTTTGCGTAAAGCACAGTATCGTGTTTCAGCTCAGTCCAGCTGCTTAAATAGGTTTCAAGCTGCTTGCGTGTCCATGCTTGGTTTTGCATGAAAAAAGGATAGCCTGCTTTTTTTTCCAGAGTGAGAGGAGAAAGTGTATAGAGCCAGGACCAGTATAGGTTTTGTGTTTGTGTTTCGGTATCCAAAGCCGCAATTGTCTCCTGAATTTTTTTCATATTTTCGGGATAGTTTTTATAGGAGGTTTCTCCCATGCTCTCCAAGATGGAATAAGCCTCTTTGGAACCCATTGCTGCCGGGATATCCAAGCCTTTTGGAAGCATGCGCCGTTCATTTTTGCTGTTTTCCTCCACCTCTCGATAAATAAGACGCTGGAAGATGGAGGCATCCAGTGTAAATCGCTGCCCCATAAACCGGAAGGCTTTGGTTTCGTCTTCACGATTTGGTTCAATTGTTTTATCATAAATCGGCATGGAGTTAATGGAGGGTGCTCTCAATTCGTTTACTCCGCTTAGAAATTTACTCCATTTATTCGGGTTTGAAGTTAACTCCTTTAATTTAGGAATGCTGCCGTAGGCATTTTTTAAAATCTCATAATATTGCGGGAAGCCTAAGTCATCGCTTTTTCCTACTAAGAAACTGGTCGGTTCGTAGATGCTATTCCAGTTGTCATAATCCTCTTGATTGTTAAGCAGGAGGGAAATCAAGGCAGCAGATTTTGTTTCCTCTTCATTTGAAGCCCGTAGCGACATCCGTCCGTACCACATCATCGTTTTAAAATAAAGCGTTAGCTCGTCCGATTTTGTATAATGACCGCGGGGAATATATTGTGTATAATCTTCATTGAGAGGGTCAGCGGTGTTCCCAATATTTATAACTGGAGAGGCTTTAAAAGATTCCTTCTGTTCCGAAATCAGTTGGTATTCAGCCTTTACCTCGCTGCTGACATAAGAAGGTATTTCAAGCTCAGAATTTAAAAGCTTGGCGGCAACCCCAAAAAATGCAACGTTGCGCTTCGCTGCGGTTTCCCAATCCGTACCCTTTACGGTATCATACTGTGTTTGGCTTTTTTTCAGCATGGATTCAGTCAACACCGTAAGCTTTCCATAGAGCACATCCTTTTCCATTGTGCGGAGAAGATAATTGAAGTAGAGATGGTAGTTGTGGAGCATCGAGTCCGTTGTTATAAAATTTGGAGTTAAATCATATCGATTGAGTTCATAGCTGGTAAAAAATTCTCTGCTGTTAGAAGGAATGACGACAAACCCATTTTGGATTAATAATTTTTTTGCTTCGCCTGAAAAAGTAAAGCGATCTTGATTTGTTACATTACTTAGGTCAGCAGCCACTTTGTAATCTTTGACAGCTGGTTTCACAGTTACAGGGACTTCCTGATAAGCTGCAAAACCGGACTGCAGGGATAATGCGGGCGTATCCTGCTCTTCCGAAGAACGACAGCTGGTTAGCCCTGCGGACAATAAAGCAGTTGTTACAAGTAAAGCAACTGCCTTTTTTCTTTTGTTCATAAAGAGATACCTCCTGATTTCTATTTTTTATAATATATCGAATATTGGACAAAAGGAGTGAAATGGAATGATTAACCTTATTTTACTCTAATCAAAACCTGTTGTAAAATTTGTTTTATCGCAAAATTACAAAGAATAAAACAATTTTTAATATAGAAACAATCTGCATGTTCTTTCCTCTCTCTTTGTGAAAGGCTTGTGTCAGCAATCTTCTTTCCAAAGCATGAGAAGCGTATTTTTTTGTGCAAAGGCGATTTACATCAGAAGTATTTTTTAAAAATTGGTTGGTTTTATTTTTTTGATTGGATGTATTTTATCAAAAAAAAGCATGCTATTATCATGATAAATGGTACAAAACGGCTCCCTTTCGGCTGGATAAGACTTAAATGCAGCAGAGGAAAAGAAGCCAATTGCCATTTCTCCTGCAGGAAAGAAGAATAAGAGAAGGATTGCTTTAAATGGAAAGAAGGCAAAGAACTTTAAACGCGTAGATAACATTAATTTTAACGAAGAAGCAAGGATGAAAGCATTTCAACCTTGCAGTCTATGTGCCATTTTGCACATGGAAGAAGTAGAAGCAAAATGCTGGTACGGGTATACGAATTGTTTTAGTCCCACCGTAAGGCAAATCAACCGCTATCCTTTCAAAGTTGAGTTGTTCCTGCAAGGGGCGATTCCTTTGTCCCGATAGCAAGAATGGAGATTAAAAAATGAAAATCAATGATTTTAAACTGGAGTGTTATTTTGGCCGTTATGAATTTACCGCACCGTATTTGTTGACACAGTCAGATTGTGAGTCCATGACGGCAAAAGAGCTGCTTTCTATGGAGCCAGGCGCAGAAGAAGCGTATTTAAACCAATGGCTGGGATATACAGAAACCTGGGGAGATCCGGAGCTGAGAACACAGATTGCCTCCTTATATGAAAACATGACTGCAGAAGATATTCTGGTATTCCATGGGGCGCAAGAAGCAATCTTTGGCTATATGAACGTGATGCTGCAAGAAGGGGATCATATGATTGTAATGTACCCGAATTACCAATCTGCATATGAGGTTGCCAATTCGGTTCCAAACTGTGAGTTTTCAAAATGGTATATTAGAGATAGTGAAACGGGATGGAAGGTTGATTTTGACGAACTGGAACAATTAATCAAACCCAATACGAAGGTGATTTCTGTCAACTCACCCAACAATCCAACCGGATACACCTTTACAAATGAAGAGATTAAGCGGTTATGTGAAATTTGCAGTAAACATGGAATTTATTTATTTGCAGACGAGGTTTATAAAGGACTGGAATTGGATGGAGAAAAACGAGTCTGGATGGCAGACCACTATGATAAATGCGCATCCTTAGGCGTTATGTCAAAGGCTTACGGACTTGCAGGGCTGCGCGTTGGCTGGCTGGCAAGTAAAGACCATGAAGTATTAGAAAAAACGGTAAAATTCAAGCACTATATGAGCATCTGTGACTCTGCGCCGTCTGAGTTTTTATCTAAGGTTGCACTCAAGCACAGCGATGCGCTGTTACAGCGAAATATTGCAATTATAAAGGAGAATAAGAAGCTGGTGGATGAATTTTTCGAACGCTATCCAAATTTGTTTGAAAAAAAGGAAATTACCTGCGGCCCTGTGGCTTATCATAAACTTTTGATTGATATGCCGGTAAAAGAATTTTGCCAGCTCGCCGTGGATAAAAAAGGAGTTCTCCTTTTGCCTTCCGATATTTATGGAATGGACGATCAGTATTTCCGAATGGGATATGGACGAAAAAATGTTCCGGAAAGCCTTGCTAAATTTGAAGAATTTTTAATGGAAGAAAAATTTATATAACAGCTTTTTTTCTTTATCGGTCTGCCGGCCGCAGGCCGATAAAGAGACAGGAGGGATGGGAGAAGATGAAGACATTACTGCTTGGTATAAAAGAGGTAGAAGCCGCCTTATCTATGAAAGAAGTCATTCGTGCAGTAGAGGAAGGCTATCTCGCCTACCATAAAAAAATGGTACAGCAGCCGGAGATTGTATCGATAGAGATGCCGGAAAAGAATGGAGAAACCGATATTAAATCATGTTATAATCAATTAAACGAGCGAATCTCGGTTAAAATTGCTTCGGGGTTTTATAATAATGGAAAAGAAAATTCCTTACCCACAATGATTGGAACCATTGTATTGCTTGACGGCCTGACAGGAGCACCATTGTGTGTAATGGACGGCAGTTTAATCACGGGAATCCGAACGGGAGCGGCAGGTGCAATTTCTTCAAAACTACTGGCGAGAAAAGATGCAAAGACAGTGGCTGTTTTTGGAACCGGCGGACAAGCGAGAATGCAGGTGCTTGCTTTGTGCCAGGTGATGGATATTCAGGAAGTCAGAGTCTACAGTGAAAATACGGAAGCTCTTTTAAAGTATAAGCAAGAAATCGAATCACGCACGCAGGTAAAGGTCGTTTTATGCGAGAGCGTACAGCTTGCAATGAAAGAAGCTGATATTGCGATTTCAACGACACCATCCAAGAAATTTTTTATAGACAGTGCACTGGTTGCGCCGGGTATGCATCTTGTTGCGGTAGGTGCGGATATGGCGGGGAAAAATGAATGGGACCCTCAAATTTTTCAAGGTGCTAAAATTGTAAATGACAGCATTGCACAGTGTGTCAGCAGAGGAGAAACAAGAAATGCAATCCTTGCAGGTATCATTGAAAAAGAGGATATTTACGCTGAAATCGGAGAACTTTTAGCGGGAGAAAAGCCATTGAGAGAAAATGATCAAGAAATCACGATTTTCGATACGACGGGCATGGGCGTGCAGGACAATGTAACGGCTGTGAAAGTGTATGAGGAAGCAAAACGGCTAGAACTAGGAAGTTATTTCGAATTTATTTAAAGAGAATAGAAAAGATGTCAATGGATTCACATTTTTTCAAGTGAGTGATGCGGTGAGCCTTTAGGAGCAGCGATGAATAAAACAGTTACACTGGACTGGATTCCAGATAAAAAATCAAAAGAACCGGTATACCAGCAGATTGTAGATTATATATCGAGAAAAATATCGAAGGGTGATTGGGCGGTAGGATACAGCCTTCCGTCTCAGCGTGTTCTTGCCGAAAAATTTCAGGTGAATAGGAGTACCGTAACGACAGCATTAGAAATCTTAGCGGCGTATGGAATCTTAGAGGGCAGAGTTGGAAAAGGAACGGTTATTATAAGCAATACCTGGTCACTTATGATATCTGCAAAGGAAGCAAGCTGGGGAAGTTACGTAAAATCCGGCTACTTTAAGGAAAATCTGCCGACCATTCAGGTAATCAATAAGCTGGAATTTGTGGAGGGGATTACAAGACTGGGTACGGGAGAAATGTCTCCAGATTTATTTCCAAAGGAGGCAGTTACAAAGGCGATTTATTCACTTGCTCCGAAGATGAAAGATTTGAGCTATCTGGGGCCGTTAGGTCTGGATGAACTGCGGGAGACCCTATCCCATCGTCTGAGAGACTTTGGAATTAAAGCGAACGCTTCCAACATATTGATTACATCTGGATCCCTGCAGGCTTTGCAGCTAATCTCTATCAGCATGCTGAAGCCAAATTCAAAGATTTATTGTGAAATTCCATCTTATATCAATTCTTTGCAGGTTTTTCAATCTGCGGGAATGCGTTTGAAGGGAATCACAATGGATGCAGAGGGATTGCAATATTGGAATATGAGAGACAATCGGAAAGAAGAAGGTACATCGCTGCTATATACGATTCCCACGCATCATAATCCAACGGGAATTGTAATGTCTGAGCAGCGCAGAAAAGAAGTCTACAAGTTCTGCAATCGAAATGCCATTCCGATTATTGAAGACGATGCCTATTGTCAGCTATACCATACAGACAAGCCGCCAAGGCCGCTCAAGGTGCTGGATGAATCGGGCTCTGTTTTGTATCTTGGGACGGTATCCAAATCCTTTGCGCCCGGCTTGCGCATCGGATGGGTTGTGGGGCCGGAATCTATTATTGAGCGGCTGGGGGATGTGAAGATGCAGCTTGATTACGGTGCGAGCTCTCTGTCACAGATGCTGTTGAATGAACTTTTTCTAAATGGTTCCTACGATGCTTTTTTAACAGAATTTAGAGGCATTTTAGCTAGAAGAAAAAAGAAGATGCTGGATGCACTGGAATATTCATTAAAAGATATTGCAACATGGAATGAACCTGCCGGAGGATATTACATTTGGGTGGATTTTGTGGATGAGCTTCCCGTAGAAAAATTATTTGACCATGCACTGCGTAAAGGACTTCTTTTGAATACAGGTAATATTTATCATGAAAGCAAAACACATTCCCTGAGGCTGTCTTTTGCTTATATCGATGAAGAAATGATATCTTCTGCAATTGAAGAGCTTTCTAAAATAGCACGAGAGTTGCTTTAACGAGAGCGTTGCTTTAAATAGTACAAAAATTTAATGACTTCTTAGAGAAGCGCCTTTTTAAGTTTATCTACTTGAAAAGGTCTTTTTATTATAAAACAGGACCGGATTGCGGATAATAGATGAAAAAATTATCTCACTGCTTTTTAATAAAATCTTTTCCTCGTTTTCATTTGATAGTATAATCTATCTTATTCACAATTTTAAGTTTCCTTATTCGATTGCGGTAAGGCATTGAAATCTTTTCTGATTGAAAGAACGATTACATTGATGTTATAAGCGAGGTTTACTATGATTGAAACACTGAGCCAGGTACAAAAAATTATAGATATATGTGGAGATAATACTGAAATTGTTATTTGTAATAAGGAAGGAATTGTGGAGTACAGCACCTGCCAGCACTATACTCAGCTTCCTGCGCTTATGATTGGAAAGCATATTTTAGAGGTATATCCCAGTTTAAACGAAGGGACAAGTACCATCCTGAGAACCTTAAGCAGCGGAAAGTCAATCATTAATGAAAAGCAGATTTTAACAAACAGTTTAAATCAGCAGATTTCTTTAATTTGCACGTCAATGCCGATTCTTGAAAAGGGTGAATTAATTGGAGTGGTGGATTATTCAAGATTTCTTAAAGTGATTGGACACCGGTCAGCGGAGCAAGATGGAAGTCAGTTTTATCAGCTGAAGGATATTATAACCCAGAATCGAGAAATGCTTTTATTGAAAGAGCGGATTCAAATGATTGCGGACAACAATTCTACGGTTCTTATCTACGGAGAGACCGGAACCGGGAAAGAATTGGTTGCGCAATCCATACATACGAGCAGCAGGCGGAAAACAAAGCCCTTCGTCTCACAAAACTGTGCCGCAATTCCAGAGAATCTTTTTGAAAGCATTTTCTTTGGGACAGAAAAAGGAAGCTATACCGGTGCACAGACACAGAAAGGTTTATTTGAATTTGCGGATGGAGGAACGTTATTTTTAGACGAAATCAATTCGATGGAGCTTTCTATGCAGGTAAAGCTACTAAAAGTAATTGAAGAAAAGAAAGTGCGGCATATCGGAGGACAGAAAGATATTCCTTTTGACGTACGCATTATTTGTGCGACAAATGAGAAGCTGGAGGATTTACTGGCATCAAAGCGTTTGCGTGAAGATTTATATTACAGGATTGGCATTGTCAAGCTTTATATTCCGCCGCTTCGGCAGCGAAAGGATGATGTCTTGCTATTAGCCACCTATTTTATTGAGAAATATAATAAAAAGATGAACCGAAATATCAGCGGACTGAGCGAAATGGTAAAAAGTATCATGGGAAGTTGGAGCTGGCCGGGGAATGTAAGAGAACTAAAGAATATGATTGAAAGTGCATTTAATCAAGAAGGTGGAGATGAAATCATATTAAAGGACATTCAGGAGTTTATTCGGTCTATTGAATACCAAAGTACAATTCCGATTGAATACCAGATTGCGGCGCAAACCGGAGCGGAAAGTGCCAGTGATACGGCGGAAGAAAGAATCAATTTGCAGGAGACTGTGGATGGCTATGAGAAGGAGCTAGTACAGCGTGCAATTAAGACTTCGGGAAGTTTAACCGAAGCGGCCTTTAAGCTGGGGATAACGCCACAACGATTGAATTACAAAATCGTCAAATATAAGCTTCGATAAAAATTTTTTTATAATAAACTATAGATTAAAAATATTTTTAAAAAATATTTTTATAAAATTTAAAAAATTGAAAAAACAGGCCGCTGCAGGCTGTTTTTTTTTGGCACAATACTTGCTCTATAAGAATTGTGAGAATAAAAGAAAGGAGGCTTTCGAAAATTGCTTTTTAAGCGGAAATCCTGTTATTGAGATGTATATGGAATTTTAAAGATTTATGGAGGCAAGAAAATGAGTGTCACAGAAATTACAGGACAGATAAGTGCTATTTTATGGAGTAAATCTCTCATTTACGTTTGTTTGGCCGCAGGCTTGTATTTTTCGGTTCGGACTGCGTTTCCTCAAGTTCGGCTTTTTAAAGACATGGTAGGGCTTTTGGTCAACGGAAAAAGTTCAAAAAGCGGAGTTTCTTCGTTCCAAGGCTTTGCAATGGCATTGGGTGGGCGTGTCGGAATTGGCAATATTGCAGGTGTGGCGACTGCTATTTTTTATGGAGGACCAGGTGCGATTTTTTGGATGTGGATTATTGCATTTCTAGGAGCAGGTTCTGCGTATGTGGAATCGGCACTTTCGCAAGTCTGGAAGGAAGACATTGGCGGAGAATACCGCGGCGGTCCAGCTTTTTATATAGAAAAAGGATTAAAAAGCAAAGCGGTTGCAATTATTTTTACCGTAGCAGTTATTATAGCGTGCGGATTTACCGGGCCGGGAGTACAGGCATTTAATATAGCGGATTCTTTTAAGAATGCATTTGGAATTAATCCGCTGATTACAGGAATTTGTGTTGCAGTACTCTTTGCAATTGTACTTTTCGGAGGGGTAAAGAGAATCGGAAAATTTGCTGAAATCGTCGTTCCGGTTATGGCGATTGCCTATATCATCGTAGCACTGATTATGCTGGTGGTGCACGCAGCGGAGATTCCTGCGATGTTTAAATTAATCTTTTCCTCTGCATTTAACATGAATGCCACGTTTGGAGGTATCTTCGGAAATGCAGTGCTGTGGGGAATCAAAAGAGGTGTCTATTCCAATGAAGCAGGACAGGGAACCGGTGCAATGGCGGCCGGTGCAGCAGAAGTTTCCCATCCGGCAAAACAAGGGCTGGTACAGGCATTTTCTGTTTATGTCGATACCCTGTTTGTCTGTACCGCGACAGGCATTATGATTCTGTCTACAGGGGCCTATAATGTTGTAGACGGAAATGGAAACTATATCGTGGAAAACCTACCGGGCGTTGGAGTCGGGGTTGGGTTTACACAAGCCGCAATTGATACGCTTTTTCATGGATTAGGAGGACCGTTCATTGCCATTGCTGTATTTTTCTTTGCATTTACCACCTTACTCGCATTTGCATACTATGCGATGTCCAATGTGGCATATCTTTTTAAAGGGAATGAACACCTCCCCCTCATCACAAATGTAGTACGAATCATTCAAGTAGGAATGGTTGTGTTTGCCAGTGTGAAAAGCTCTGAATTTGCATGGAATCTCGCAGATATCGGTGTGGGTATGATTGCATGGATTAACATCATCGCTATTTTAATAATCGGAAAATATGGGTTTGCGACCCTAAAAGATTACGAGGAACAAAAGAAAATGGGGATTGATCCCATTTTTATTCCGGAACGATGTGGCATTGATAATGCACCGCTTTGGCATAAAATCGCAAAGGAAATTTATCCGGAAGAATTAGAAGCATTGACAAAAAAATTAAATAGGGATAATGTAAACTAAAGGACCAAAAAAGGATTTAATGGCAGTGCATTTTAGATGATAAGAGCTGCCGTTAAATTCTTTTCCATTAAAAAAGAAGGGTAATAGGAGATAAAAAATGGAACGCTCAAAAAAAATAGAAAATAACTTACTGCGTTACGTCAGTGAGATGACACATACAGGGACTGCATTGGAAAAAAACAATGAAAGCTTTTTTAAAGAATGGTTCGACTCGTTGGACTACTTAAAGAAAAATCCGAAGAATTGTGGGTTCTACGATATTAAGAAGGATTATTTAAAAAGAAAAATACCGTGGGCGTTGTTAAAGGGAACCGGAAATCAGACCGTTATTATGCTGCACCATACGGATACAGTGGACACAGAGGATTACGGGAAATACAAAGAATATGCCTATCAGCCCTATCAATTAGAGAAGCTTTTAAAAGAGGGAAAAATCGAGTTAGATGAAGCGGCGAAAGCGGATTTGGATTCTGGCGATTGGTTATTTGGAAGAGGGGCATCCGATATGAAAGGGGGAGGGTGTATTCATCTTACACTTTTTGAGGAATATTCAAAGCAGGAAGACTTTAGTGGAAACCTTCTGTTAATTGGAGTGCCGGATGAAGAAAATCTATCGGCAGGAATGAGATCCGCCGTCTATCTTCTCAAAGAGTTAAAGGAGAAGCATCTTCTTGACTATAAATTGCTTTTAAATGTGGAGCCGCATGACCAAGTGGAGGAAAACAGCATAACGGTATACGACGGCTCGGTGGGTAAAATTATGCCGTTTTTTTTAGTCAGAGGGAAGCTGGCTCACGTCGGACAGGTGTATCAGGGTCTGAACCCAGTCAGCCTGTTGTCTGCCATCGTACAAAAAACAGAGCTGAATCCAGATTTTATTGAAAAAGCAGGAAATACAGTCACGACGCCTCCGGCATGGCTTTATTTTAAAGACCGAAAAAATGTATATGACGTTTCCCTGCCGCTTTCAGCAGGCGGATTTATGTCCGTGCTATCCTTTACAAAATCCCCGAAAGAAATATTGGATGCGCTAAAAGGAATCAGTGAGGAAGCCTTTCAAGAGGTAATCGACAATGTAAAACAGAGCTACACAAAATATAAAGAGATGACGGGGCAGGAAAAGACAGAGCTCACATGGAAACCAAATGTCCGGTATTACGGGGATATTTACAATGAAATTGCAGCGGAAAAAGGGGAAGAATTCAAGAATGAAATGGCTGTTTTCCAAAAAAATTTGGAGGAAAAAATCAATAAAGGTGAGTTGTCAAGAGTAGAGGGCACTTATATGCTGATGGAAAAAACCTTAGAATACTATAGTGATTTGTCCCCAATTGTAGTAATTGCATTAGCAGCGCCGTATTACCCGAGTACAAGCAATTCTATGCTAAAGAACGCCGAAGAAATGAATGAACTATTGCAGGGATTAGCAGCATACACAAAAGAAGAATTTGGAAGTGGTATTTATGTGCAAAATTACTTTACGGGAATATCTGATTTGAGTTATGCTATGTTTACTGTAGATGAAAAGAACATAGAGTACGTTCAAGATAACATGTTGTTTTGGGGAGATATGTACTATATTCCACTAGATATTATAAAGGAACAGCCGATTCCTGTACTGAATTTAGGGCCTTGGGGCAAAGACCTGCACAAATATACGGAGCGGGTATTTAAAAAAGACCTCTTTGAAAGAATCCCTAAATTGACAGATTACATGATAAGACGTTTACTGGGATAAAATGATGTTATCTTAAAACGGAGAAAAAACACATCTTAGAAGGTGCAAATCAAAGAAATAAGCTATGGGATAGAGCCTGCAGCTTATTTTTTATTGGAAATGCTTTATTCTTTGTGAACCAACCGGAAAGTGATTACCATATACAAGTGAAGGGCAAAACCACATGTGGAGGAATTGGAATTGAAACTTGCAGATATAGAGAAATTAATTCATGCGGACGGTAAGGATGTGTACAATTTTTGCTGTCAGCTGACACAAGAGAAAGAAGCGGCAGAAGAGCTTTATCAAGATACCTTTTTAAAAGCAGTTGAGCTATGCGGCCGGATTGATGAAAAGAATAATCCGAAAAGCTATTTGCTGTCTGTAGCAGTGAAGCTGTGGAAAAACCGTAAGCGGAAATTTGCGTGGCGCTCACGAATTGCCGTCATAGAAAGCGGAAAGCCCGAAGAATGCTATAGTGAGAGTGCGGCGTGGGAAGTAGACGGCCCGGAAGAAAAACTGCTGCAAAAAGAAAGACAGCGTGTAGTGACTGAGGCCGTGAAAGAATTAAAGGAAGACTATCGAATGCCAATGTATTTGTATTATGCAGAGGAAATGCCGCTGAAAGACATCGCTTCGATTTTACACATTCCAGAGGGTACGGTGAAAAGTCGTCTTCACAAAGCGAGAAAAGAGATAAAAAAATATCTGGAGGTGAAAGGATATGGAAGATAAGGAGTTAGACCAATTACTGAAAAATGCCCTTTCTATGGAGTATGAGCCAAAGCAGGATTTGAATGAAAAAATTTTAAAGAGAATAGGGGAGAATTTAAAAATGAATAAAAGAAAAGTAAGAAAGTTGCCGGTTGCTGCCGCCGTTTTTTTCGCAGTGATGTGTTGCACCGTAACTGCATTTGCGGCTTGGAATTTTTTGACGCCGAATGATATTGCCAGGGAATATGGAGATAAAAAACTGGCCGCTGCGTTTGAAAGCAAGGAAGCAATCTTAATGCAGGAATCTCAAACATATGGGAAGTATAAGGTAAGTCTTTTGGGAGTAACATCCGGAAAAGATTTGAGCGATTTCTGTGAAAAAGGAGAGAAACCCAATTCAGGGAAAACGTATGCGGTTGTTGCAATTGCCAAGAAAGACGGAACACCTATGCCAGATACCTCAGATGAAAGCTACGGGAGAGAATCTTTCTTTGTTTCGCCTTTGATTCAAACGCTGAATCCTGCAGAGTATAACATTGCAACGATGCATGGCGGATATATAGAGATTGTGAGAAGTGGGGTGATGTACCGAATCATTGAGTGTGATACGATTGAACTTTTTGCAGACAAAGCACTTTATCTATGCGTCAGTAACACCAACTTCTTCGACGGAAAAGCATATGTATTTGATGAGAAGAGCGGAACGATTTCTAAAAATGAAGAATATGAAGGGATGAACCTTTTATTTCACCTCCCGTTGGAAAAAGACAAGGCAGATAAAAAAGCGGCAGAGGCATATCTAAAGAAATTGAAGGAAGAAGCAGCACATGAGGGAGAAGAGTTCAAGAATGAGGCAGAGGAAAATATAAAATTTCCGGATATTAAGGAATTAAAAAAAGACTGGAAGCTTATTTCCGAAAAAGAAGTAGCGCCAGACAAGGATGGGAGAATTTATTACTCATACGAGGGTAATTCCGGTGCAGGTGATGCCTTTGTAACGCTAGATTCCATATTCGATGAAGGGGAAACCGGATATTCGAAAAATATTTTTATTACAGAAGATGATAATTGGAAAAACGCGATTGTCTTTTATAGGGAAAAAGCAGGAGATATTCTTGTGTCAGTGTATGAGATAAAAAAATAACGAATGCAAATTAGTATAAAACATAAGAAAAGAAGGCGCCCAAAGCGCCTTCTTTTCTTATAAAAACAACGCAGTATACCTCATACTGCGTCGTCATAATTTTCTGTATTTCGACAGCTTATTATACATTAACTGCTTGCTGTTTGTCAAATTGCCCCTTACATTTATATTTGGGGGTAGAAAAAAAGGAAATATCGACAGAATTTTAACAACCACTATAGGCTCTTTCAATCACCCTCAATTCAATCGCCGTCATCATAAGAGTCAAAATAGTAATAAATTCAGCAAAGGAGCTTGTATTATGTCACGCAGAGGAGAGAATATTTATAAACGAAAGGATGGGCGTTGGGAAGGGAGAATTCCTAAGGCTGGCGGGAAATATCAGTATTTTTATGCAAAAACGTATAAAGAAGTAAAAGAGAAAATAAAGCGCTTTCACGAAGACAAGGAAATTTTTGAGAAGAAAAAGCTTTCTGAAAAACCACCGGAATTATTTAATGAATGGCTTGAAGGGAGCCTTTCTCGGCAAATAAAACCATCCACATATGAAAGCTATTATAACTGTATGCATAACTATGTATTCCCTTTTTTTCAGAGAGAAAGCACGAAGGAAATTACAGTTGACAGTGTAAAAGAGTTTGTAAAAACGATAAGGCTAGATGCTGGCATTGCAGAAACCTCAAAGCGGAAAGTGTTGACTATTTTTAAAATTGCGTTAAAGGAAATTCTTAAGAATTCATCCATACGGCAGGAGGTTCTTAATCTTGTTACGCTTCCCAAAACAGAGGAAAAAGAAGTGCAGATTTTTACATTGAAGGAACAGCAACTCATTGAACAGATTGCAATGCGGTGTAAAGATAAACGGGCAATTGGGATTGTTGTCTGTTTTAACACCGGTATACGCCTTGGTGAACTCTGTGGTTTGAAATGGAGTGATATTGATTTGGAAGCAGGAACGATTTCTATTAAAAGAACCGTTTCGCGAGTGAAAACGTTCCACACAGAAGGATGTAAAACAACGTTATCTATCGGGACACCAAAGAGCAGAAAGTCAGTTAGAAAAATACCGATTCCCGATTTTTTATTGAAACGAATAAACGAAAACAAGGCAAATTGTAAAAATGAAAATCATTATATTTTTTCAGGGAAAGAGGTTCCGATTGATCCGCGTTCCTATCAGAAATTATTTAAAAAAATCTTATCAGAGGCGGGTTTGGAAGAGCGCAAGTTTCATGCAATTCGTCACACCTTTGCCACAAGAGCGCTGGAATTGCATGTGGATATAAAAACACTCAGCGAGATATTAGGGCATTCCAGCGTTTCCATCACACTTAATATCTATGCACATTCTCTTATGGAGCATAAGAAAGCTGCCATTGATAAATTCAATAGAATTTATATAAAGAACGCGGGCAGTATTCCTTTTGCCGTCAATTCCGCCGTCCGGCTTGCATCAAATCTTAGCTAATTACAGGAATACAATTAGCTTGGGCGCAGTATGAGGTATACTGCGGTTTCATAGAAAATAATCTACAGTATTTTGTAATTGATAGAATTCCCGTAAGGATATCATTTTATTCTTGTATTCAGGTAAGGTCAAAACAATCATTTGTAAAAGTTTGATAAAAACAGAACGTGTTTTATAAAAGAAAATAAAAGATTGGCTGAAAAGAAACCGTATGGAGGGAAGCAAAGTGAAAAGAAATGAAAGAAAAGAGCAGGCTGGTAAGAGAATTTTAAAAAAGGGGAAAACTGAGGATGCCGAAACCCGCTCAGAAAATCTTCCCATTGTTCGAAGATTAGGATTTAAACTTTCAATTTTTGTTACGGCAGGCATTTTAGTGGTGAGTGTCTTTGCAGTCGCTTTTATGTCTGCAAGCATGGGACGTGTTGTCAATAGCATCAATACGGAGCGCAGCCAGCAGGCGCTGAACAATATGCAATCTATAATAGAGGATGAAGAAATAGATTCTAAGAAAGCAGCCGCAGGCATTGCAAAAAATGCAGATGTAATCCTCGCTGTGAGCAATAAAAATTCCAGCCAGCTAAAAGCAGCGGTACTTCAAGCGATTGAAGAGTCAGAGCTTGATGTAGACTTTGTAACGGTAACGGATACGCAGGGCGTTGTCATAGCGCGTACACATAGCGATAAAACAGGAGATTCTATCATAAATCAAAAAAATATTTCATTGGCCTTAAAGGGAGAAACGACAACACATATTGATTTGGGCACAGAAATTAAACTAAGCATGCGTACCGGTACACCTATAAAAAATGCAGAGGGGCAAATTATAGGGGTGATTTCGACGGGCTATTCGTGGATTGACACAGAATTTGTAGATAAGCTGAAAGAGATAACCGGAAATGAATTTACTATTTTTATAGGAGATGAACGTGTCAATACAACCATTTTAAATAGTGGCGAACGTGTGATTGGAACAAAGATTGACCAAGATATTGCGCAAGCTGTTTTAGAAGAAGGGAAAGAATATTTCGGAGAAGGAGACATTCTGGGGGTTCCCTTTGCAACTGCATATAAGCCGATTGTGGACTCGGAAGGAGAACGGATAGGGGTATATTTTGCCGGAGTATCGTTGGAAGCCACAAATCGTGCAATTCGCACTGCCATTGGGGTATCCGCACTGGTTGTGCTGCTGCTGCTTCTATTAACGGTATTCGTCTTGGTTTTACTGGTTCAAAGGATGATTGCTCACCCTCTTTCAAAGATGGCACAAACTGCGGCGGCATTGGCTCGCGGTGATTTAAATATTGAGTTGGAATACCATTCAGATGATGAATTGGGTATTTTAGCAGAAGCACTTCGTTCCACGATTCAAGTTTTAAAAAGTTATATAAATGACATCTCAGACAAGTTGGGCAGGATGTCTGCGGGCGATATGCGAGTGCAAATGGAGTTAGAATATATAGGGGACTTTTATGCCATCCGCAGTGCAATAGAGAAAATTGTTTTTGATTTGAACCAAACACTTCGCTTGATACATACTTCGGCGGAACAGGTAAATACGGGAGCAGAACAGGTCTCGGCAGCGGCACAGGCACTCGCGTCCGGTGCAACGGAGCAGGCGGCTACAATTGAAGAACTAAATGCAGCTGTTTCTGGGGTAACGCAGCAGGCAGAGCGTAACGCAGCCAGCGTGGAGCAAGCAGCAGATTATGTGGCACAAGCTGGTTCCAGATTAGACGAGGGGAATACGCACATGGAGAAACTGAATCAAGCCATGCGGAAAATCAGTGAATCCTTTGACCGGATCTCAAGCGTAACAAAGCTGATTGAAGACATTGCATTTCAGACAAATATTCTGGCGCTCAATGCAGCGGTAGAATCAGCGCGTGCAGGTGCTGCAGGAAAAGGCTTCGCTGTGGTCGCGGATGAAGTGAGGAATTTGGCAGCAAAGTCAGCAGAAGCAGCAAAACAAACGACAGAGTTAATCCTAGATACTGTGAAGTCGGTTGCCGAAGGGGAAAAATTGGCACAAGAGACCGTTCTCATTCTTGAAGAGGTCGCTGTGAAGTCAGAAAGGGTTGCCGATGCGACTCGTGAGATTGAAAGTGCTTCTGCGACACAGGTTATTTCGGTAGGTCAAATTAATGAAGGCTTGTCGCAAGTATCCTCAGTCATACAGACAAATGCGGCCAGCGCAGAAGAAAGCTCTGCCTCCAGTGAGGAGTTGGCGGCACAGGCACAAACTTTGCGCGAAGAAATAAGAAAATTTCAATTGAAAGAGCACAAAGAAGCCGGGTACGCAAGCGCAGGGAGCCGTGAAGGCGAAACGGAATTGATGTCTTCCGTTCCGGCATCCGCCTTGAAATACTGAGAAAGGGGAAATCCTATGCTTGCTGTATTTGATGGCAGAGAAAGAATAAAAGGGGTTTTAGAATTACTTTCTAAGTCTCTTCCGTACGATCAAATTGAGCATATGTCAAATGTAGGGATTTTAATGCACCAATTCATGGGGAAAATATGCTCAGAACAATTGGGAGAGAGTTGTTCTGAGCACTGTGGGTTATTTCGATGTGCTGCTTTTTACCATGATATCGGGAAGATACGGATTCCAAGTGAAATTTTGACAAAGCCGGGAGCGCTCACGGAACGAGAATTAGAGATTATACGCGGTCATACACTATATGCATTAGAATTATTTCAAAGAGTACAGATTCAAGTGTTTTCAGGCAAGCCGTGTTATCTGCTTTCTCTTTGCAGAGATGCTGCTGTTTATCATCACGAATATTGGAATGGTAAAGGATATCCTTTTGGGATAAAAGAAAGAGAAATTCCTCTGATTGCAAGAGCAACGGCAATTTGTGATGCTTATGACGCAATGACAAGTGACCGTTCTTACCGCAGCGCACATTCTCATACCTATGCTTGCGGTGAACTTGAAAAAAATGCAGGCACACAGTTTGATCCGGAATTAACCAAAATATTTTTAAAATTTGAAGCAGCCTTCGGCGAAAAATGCTGACTTGCTAATTATATAAGTATTTTATTTTTATTCTTGACAGATAAAACGAAATATAATATGCTGAATATAACAGTGTTACATAACACTGTTATATTCAGGTATAAAATGATTAGGGAATTGAGATCGTCAGGGGGAAGCAAGAGCGAAAATCTCAAGTTGAGACAAGTTAAAAATAAAGTTTAAGGAATGGGGTTTTAGACCTCAAAAAATTTCATCTTTTGTTAGATATATCTAACAAAAGATGAAAGATACGTTTTTGTGAAAGGAAGAGATATGGAGCATGGACTAAGAGGAGTACCGGAAACATTACTGATTCCGCTATGGGCAAGAGCGATGGAGACAAAAAGAAGCCAGCCTATTATTTATGATGAAAAAGCAATTGAGATGTCAGAAAAAATCGACTATGATTTCTCGAAATTTGACGGTTCATGGCTGACACAGGTAGGTGTCGCCGTTAGAACGGAGATATTAGACCGCGAAGTCAAGAATTTCATTTGCAAGTATCCGGAAGCGTTAATCATTAACATCGGGTGCGGATTGGACACGAGATATTTAAGAGTCGATAACGGGAGAATTCTTTGGTACGATTTAGATCTTCCGGAAGCGATTTCGATTCGTAAAGTTTTTTTTCAAGAGAATGAACGCTATAAGATGATTGCAAAATCTGTATTTGATGATTTCTGGATGGAGGCAATTCTTGAAAAGGCAGAGAAGCGCCCGGTACTGTTGGTGGCCGAAGGTGTACTTATGTATTTTGAGGAGAATGAAATGATTGAGCTGATGGGGCGATTGGTTACACGATTTCCAAAAGCACATATGCTGTTTGAAATGTTTCCTCGACTTTTAGTAAAGGCTAGCGGTAAGCATGAAACGCTTAAAAAAACAGATGCAAGAGTAAAGTGGGGGCTTAAGAACGGGCAGGATATAGAATTTTTACATCCTGGCATTTGTTTTGTAGAAGAATGGAATTTGTTTGATTCGCACAGAGAACGGTGGAGATGGATGGGTGTTCTCGCTTCCATTCCAGCCGTTAAGAACAATTTTAACGATCGCATTGTACACATTTTTTTTCGTTGAGAAGAGCATTCAGTGAAAGCGAGAGAAAAGCGCCAATCGGTCATTTAATAGAAGGCAGCAAAAAAGAAATATAGGAGGAAAAAGCAGTATGCCAACGAAAAAAAATACATTTATTTTAAAGCGATTTGTACCTTATATGGGCAATAAGAAAATACTTTTGCCAATCGCGTTAGTCTTATCAGGGCTTTCTGCGGCATTAAATATTGTACCGTTTGTATTGGTGTGGTACATAACACGCATCTTATTGACTGCACCGCAGGAAGTTCAAATTTCTGATATTCAGGTTTACGCATGGATTGCATTTGCAAGTGCTGCAGGGAGCATTTTAATTTAT
Organism: uncultured Anaerovorax sp.; assembly: GCA_963521065.1. GTDB lineage: Bacteria > Bacillota > Clostridia > Peptostreptococcales > Anaerovoracaceae > IOR16. The sequence continues at coordinate 276,903 of CAUQTI010000001.1, forward strand.
TTTTTGTCGCTCTTAAGCTCACATTTAGCGGCCTTTCGCGTTGAGGTAGGGATGCAGAAGGTCGGCATGGAAAAAATCATCTCAATGCCGCTTGGTTTTTTTGATAAGCACGCAAGCGGAAAAATGCGAAAAATCGTAAATGATGGAGCTGGAACAACACATACTTTTTTAGCGCATCAACTGCCGGATATGGCTGGCAGTGTCGTATCACCGATTATTTTAATGCTCTTAATTTTTACAGTTGACTGGAAGATGGGACTGGTATCTTTAGTTCCAATTATATTAGGCTTTATTACAATGAGCTTTATGATGAGTGCGGAAGGGAAAGAATTTCAAAAACAATACTATGATTCACTGGAAGAGATGAGCGCAGAATCTGTTGAATACATCCGGGGAATACCGGTTGTAAAAACGTTTGGACAGACAATCTTTTCCTTCAAACGATTTTACGACAGCATCATAAAATACAAAGAAATGGTGTTGGCATATACACTTTTATGGCGCAGGCCGATGTCTTTTTACAGTGCAGTCATGCAATCGGCCGCATTCTTGCTGATTCCGATGGCAATTTTCTTAATGGAAAACGGAGATAATATCCCACTTGTGCTTGCAAATTTTATTTTTTATATTTTGATTTCACCGATTTTTACAATGCTTTTGATGAAGTCCATGCATTTCCAGCAGAATACGCTCATTGCAGAGCAAGCCATTGATCGTCTGGATCAACTGCTTGATTACCCCGATATGAAACAGGCAGAAGAAGTCAAAGCGAGCAAGGGAAATCGCCTCGAATTTAAGGAGGTCGTATTTTCTTATGAAGGAAGCGAGCAACGCGTCTTGGATAACGTAAGCTTCGAATTAAAAGAAGGGGAAACAGTCGCACTGGTAGGTGCATCCGGAGGCGGAAAAACAACCATTGCGAGGCTTGCCGCTAGATTTTGGGATGCGGATGAAGGAGAAATTCTTATCGGTGGTGTCAATGTAAAAGAAATCCCTAAAAAAGAGTTAATGGAAAAGATTTCTTTTGTTTTTCAAACGACAAAACTGTTTAAGGGCTCACTGCGAGAAAACATTATTTTTGGAAAAGAAAAGGTCACAGAAGAGGAAATAAACCGGGCCATTCGTTTTTCACAGTCAAGAGAAATTATAAACAACCTTCCAGATGGACTTGATACGATAATCGGCTCCAAAGGAACGTATCTTTCCGGAGGAGAACAGCAGCGGATTGCACTGGCGAGAGCCTTTGTAAAGGATGCTCCGATTGTACTTTTAGATGAAGCGACTGCTTTTGCAGATCCGGAAAATGAACATTTGATTCAGCAAGCACTGAAAGAACTCAGCAGAGGAAAGACAACGCTTATGATTGCACACAGGCTCACCAGTGTACAAAATGTCGATAAAATTATTGTGATTGAGGGCGGAAAAATTGCAGAATCCGGGACCCATCAGGAACTCTTAAATAAAGGCGGACTGTATAAGACGATGTGGGAAGAATACCAAAAATCTGTTGCATGGAAGCTGGTCACAAAAGAGAGAAAGAGCAAAGGAGGTCAAAATGCTTAAGTATTTTCAAAATAGATATGCCATGTCCGAAAAGGGCGCTAAGGACTTGAGCCGTTCAATTCTTTGGACTATTTTAATGGATATTAGCTTTATGGCACCAGTGATCCTCAGCTTCAAGTTTTTAGACGAGTACATGAACCGGATTTTGGGCGCATCAAATCAACCGCAAAGCGGAATTCTTTACTATGTGATTATGGCACTCGCGCTGTTTTTCGTCATGTTTATCATTGGATATTTTCAATATGATTCCGCGTATACGAAAATTTATGAGGAAAGTGCAAGAAGAAGAATCAGCCTCGCCGAGACGCTTCGAAAATTACCATTATCCTTCTTTGGGAAAAAAGATATTGCAGACTTAAGTGCGACCATTATGGACGATGCGACACAAATTGAAATGCTCTTTTCCCATTCCGTTCCACAGATCTATGCGGCAGTTATCACTGTTGTTGTGATGGGGCTTATGATGTTTCTGTACAACTGGCAGTTGTCCTTGGCCGTGTTCTGGGTAGTTCCGGTTGCGATTCTCATTTTCTGCTTGTCGAGAAAGTTTCAAAAGACCATGCACATGGATATGTATTATGAAAAAAGGGACATCTCAGATAAAATACAAGAGGGTCTGGATTCCGTGTATGAAATAAAGTCTTATAACAGGGAGGCTGCTTTTTCAGATTCTTTGGGGGAAATGTTAGATCATTATGAAAAGAGTTTAATCAGGGGTGAATTGATTGCAGGTGCTCTTATTAACTTGTCCCATGTTTTTCTGAAATTAGGTCTGCCGAGTGTGATGCTGGTAGGCGCATATTTGCTGTCAGCTGGAACTATAAATATTTTTACCTACCTTGTTTTCCTTGTCGTCACGGCCCGTATCTATAATCCGATTATGGAGACAATGAATAATTTTGCCCTCCTTATCTTCCTGAATGTTCGCATTAACAGAATGAAGGAGATGGATGAAATGCCAAGACAAGAGGGAAAAACGGAATTTCGTCCGAAGAATTATGATATCGAATTTAAAGACGTTGATTTTTCCTATCAGGGAGCTGTCCAGACCTTAAAAAATGTAAGCTTTATCGCCAAGCAGGGGGATGTAACGGCATTGGTTGGACCTTCCGGAGGCGGAAAGAGTACGATCGCAAAATTATCCGCCCGGTTTTGGGATATTGAAAAAGGAAAGATTACGCTAGGAGGAGAGGATGTTTCTCGCATTGATCCGGAGACCTTATTGAATTGCTATTCCATTGTTTTTCAAGATGTCACATTATTTAATTCCAGCATTATGGAGAATATACGGCTGGGGAGAAAAGATGCAACCGATGCGGAGGTCATCAGTGCAGCACGGCTGGCGCAGTGTGAGGAATTTGTTCAGAAGCTGCCGCAGAAGTATGATACGCGAATCGGTGAAAATGGAGAGCGCTTATCCGGCGGAGAACGGCAGCGGATCTCCATTGCAAGAGCGATATTGAAGGATGCGCCAATCATTCTATTGGATGAAGCGACTGCGTCTCTTGATGTAGAAAATGAAAGCAAAATACAGCGCGCGTTGAGTGAGCTTGTAAAAAATAAAACCGTTCTGATTATAGCACATCGCATGAGAACCGTATCCGGTGCGGATAAAATTGTAGTAGTAAAAGACGGTACGATTGCGGAGATGGGTACACCGCAGACGCTGAGAGAAAAAGGAGGGATTTTCTCCTCTCTCTTGATAAAACAAGAGCAGAAATAGAAGAAAAGGGAAAAGGAGACCGCGGCGCGTCAACAAAAGAGAGCTGCGGTTTTTCTTTTTTTTGAAAGATTTTTAAATAAAAAAGAGCTACTATTTGTCCATGTTTTTGCATGACTTTACAGTTTTCACTTGTGAAATACCACCTCAAGGAAATTCTCAAAGTAAGAATTTGTCAACAAATATGATGATTTCGGTAGACAATATAGAGAGAACCTTTAAATTGTATTGAGAAATACAGTCAAGTGGTTTATAATGTTCTTCAAATTGACTTTTTCTTTCAGAAAAATAAGAAGTCATTATTAAATTATTATTTTGAGGTGCAGCAATGAAAATTGATATACCGAGATACCAACAGATTGCAGCGGATATCGCTGTGAAGATTGCCTGTGGTGAGTATCCGGAAAATGAAAAAATATATGTCCGCTCTGCTTTAGCCAGCCAGTATGGAGTTTCCTTTGAAACCGCACGCCGGGCAGTCAGTGTTTTGGCGGATATGAAAATTGTAGAAATTATTAAGGGCAGCGGTGTTCTGATTAAGTCTAAAAAAAGAGCCGAAGATTTCATTAATAAATTTGATTCTGTGAGTCAAATGAGTGATTTGAAAAAGGGTATTCTGGACCGAGTCAACCAGCAAATTCATCAGAGTGAAGAATTAAAGTCGATGGTATGCGATTTGATCTATAAAACAGAACGGTTTCGCGTTGTAAATCCTTTTTCTCCATTTGAAACCGAAATTACGAAGCAGGCGTCTTCTCTTGGACAAAATCTCTCTGAAAGCCAGTTTTGGCATAATACCTCAGCAACCATTATTGCGATTCGGCGTGGAGAAGAAATTATTATCTCTCCCGGCCCATATGCAGTAATCACAGAAGGCGATATCCTGTATTATGTAGGTGATGAAAATTGCCACGAAAGGGTTAAAAACTTTTTATATCCGAATATTTAGCATTTGAAATTAAGAAAAATAAAAGCGGATTCTCTAGCTACGGGAATCTGCTTTTATTTTGTGTTAAATTTCCCAAAGATTGCGCAAGACACACTATTTGAGAAGGGTGCTATTTGACAAATAAAAGTAGCTATGTTATTCTATTGAAGTTACAACTTAAATATATTTACATGTTGTCACTTTGTATTTAAGGAGAGAATAATGACGAAATTAGAAGTCAAGCAGTTATACAAAATATTTGGACCATCACCGAAACAGGTAATCCCCTTACTGAAAGAAGGGATAAATAAAGCGGGTATTTTAAAAAAGCACAAGCACAGCGTCGGCGTAAACAATGCATCCTTTTCGGTGGAAGAAGGAGAAATATTTGTTGTAATGGGGCTTTCGGGAAGCGGAAAATCAACGCTCATACGCTGTTTGAATTTGTTAATTGAGCCAACCGGCGGAACTGTGTTGATTGATGGTGAAGATATTACGAAAATGTCTTCTGCAAGTCTCAGAGAAAGGCGACGAAAAAAAATCGCAATGGTTTTTCAAAATTTTGCGCTTCTGCCTCATAAAACGATATTGGAAAATGTGGCATTTGGACTGGAAATACAAAATGTGCGGCCTGAAACACGCAAAAGGAAAGCAGAAGAAATCTTGGAAGTCGTAGGATTAAAGGGATATGCAAATGCAAGACCGAGCGAGTTATCAGGTGGTATGCAGCAGCGAGTAGGGCTTGCGAGAGCACTTGCTACGGAAGCGGATATTTTGCTAATGGATGAGGCTTTTAGTGCGCTTGATCCGTTGATTCGTAAAGAAATGCAAAATGAGTTGCTTTCTTTGCAGCAAAAAATGAAGAAGACTATCATTTTTATAACACATGATTTAGATGAAGCCTTAAAAATTGGAGATAGAATTGCCATAATGAAAGATGGCGTAATCGTACAAATCGGAACCGCGGAAGAAATCCTGCAAAATCCGGCTGATGCCTATGTCCGTGAATTTACGCAAGATGTCAATCGTACGAAGATCATCACCGCGTCAGCAATTATGCGCAGTGCCGAATGCATCGTGATTGAAAAATCGGGACGGCGGATGGCTATGCGCAAGATGAATGATCTGGGAATTTCAAGCATTTTTGTTACCGATAAAAATGGCGTTTTGCACGGAATTGTTACAATCGATCAAGTATCTGCTCTGATTCAGCAAGGAAAAGAAGAATTGGAAGCGATTATTGATAAAAATATTCAATCTGTGGGGCCGGATACATCAATAGAGGAAATTATTCCGTTATTTTTAAATTCAAATTATCCTGTCGCCGTGGTAGACGATCATAAAAAGTTGAAGGGCATCATATTTAAGTCTACTGTGCTGGCAGGAATTATCGGGGAAGGGGGAGATGAATATGACATTTAGTGCAAAGATTCCTATTGGTGATGTCGTGGAAAGAGGGATTGATTGGATGACACAGAGTTGGGGAGACTTTTTTTTCGCAATCAAGAAAGCGCTTTCTGGCATGATTGATGGCATTGAATGGCTTCTGTCCGCGATTCCGGTGGCTGTTTTCATTATTGCCGTGATGTTTCTTGCTTGGTGGATTGTGGGAAAAGGAATTGCTATTTTTGCGGGAATCGGTCCTCTGCTCATTTACAATATGGGCCTTTGGGATAAAACAATGCAAACGTTGGCGTTGGTCAGTGCATCTACCCTGATTGCTTTAATGATTGGATTACCACTTGGCATTTTGATGTCAAAAAGCGATATGTCGAACAAAATTATACGGCCAATCTTAGACTTTATGCAAACTATGCCTGCGTTTGTATACTTAATTCCGGCTGTTTACTTTTTTGACCTAGGAACCGTACCGGGGGCGGTCGCTACGATTATTTTTGCGATGCCGCCGATTGTCAGACTAACGAACCTCGGTATCCGGCAAGTGCCTGCGGACATCGTGGAGGCAACCAAATCCTTTGGTGCCACACCGTTGCAGCTGTTGCTCAAGGTGCAGGTTCCGCTTGCTGTTCCGACTATTATGGCAGGACTTAACCAGACCATTATGCTTTCGCTTTCAATGGTTGTTATCTCCGCCATGATTGGGGCAGACGGATTGGGGAAAACGGTCTATGAGGGCATTACACAGATGAATGTTGGAAAAGGTTTTGAGGGAGGTCTTGCGGTAGTGATTATGGCTATGCTGCTTGATCGAATTACACAGGGGCTGGGTGCGACATCAAAAAAATCAGGTGGAGCATTTTTGAAGAGTCTATTAAGCAAGCGCTCTTCAAATAAATCAGCGTAAAAAAGGAGGATGAGACAATGAGAAAAAGACTAATCGGGATACTTACGGCTGGATTAATTTTGATGGTGGGTTTGTCTGGCTGCGGAAACACTGAGCCTACCGATACGAAGGGGAGCGTGAATCTAGCGTATGTCAACTGGGCGGAGGGAATCGCGATGACCAACCTCGCGGCCGTGGTACTTGAAGACAAAATGGGGTATACGGTAGAGCTGACTATGGCGGATGCTGCGCCTGTGTTTGCTTCTGTAGCAAGCGGAAGCACAGATGCATTCCTAGACGTTTGGCTTCCAGTTACTCACGAAGATTATATTAAAGAATACGGAGATAAAATTGTAGATCTGGGGGTTTCCTATGAGAATGCGCTTTTAGGCTTGGTGGTTCCGGCTTATGTCGAAATCAACAGTATTGAAGAGCTGAATGCAAACAAAGATAAATTTGGCGGTGAAATTGTAGGAATCGATGCGGGTGCTGGTTTAATGGGCGCAGCGGAAAAGGCAATGGAAGAATACAATCTAGATTATAAGCTTCTTACCGGAAGCGGACCAGTTATGACTGCTGCGTTAGGAAAAGCAATTGATGCGAATCAGCCAATTGTTGTAACGGGTTGGGCTCCGCACTGGAAATTTGCAAAATGGGACTTAAAGGTGCTGCAGGACCCTAAAGGTGTATTCGGTGAGGCGGAGAACATTCATAAGTATTCTAGACAAGGCTTGGAAGAGGATATGCCGGAGGTAGCTGAATTTTTAAAGAATTTTAAGCTGACAGAAGCTGAATTGGGCGACTTGATGGGCGCAATTGAGGAAGGTGACGGAGAACCGGTGGATGCGGCTCGAGAATGGATGAAAAATCATGAAGCACTGATTGACGGATGGATAAATTTTTAAAAAATAATTTAGAGAAAACGCTTATTTGAATATTGCGGATGCGGTTTTCATGAAAAAAGCCTTAGGATTTGAACTCCTAAGGCTTTTCTTAAAAACTAAAAACATCATTAATAAACCGGAGCATTTTTGCACGGCTTTTTTTTTGCGGTTATTTTTGGAAACTTCCGCAGTCTGTACATTGTGCAGAATTTGCTGTGGAAGAGCTCTTTACTACGTTAATCTTATCTAAAGTGCAGTAATTATCCTCCTGACAATGGAACTTACATTCGGATACAGAACATCCGATACTTGAATTGTGATTCATAATTTTTTTCTCCTTTCGTTTTATAAACTTTTGCAGCAATATTATTTTGTGCGATTTCCTAGAAAGAATACAGATAAAATTTCGAAATATAAAAGCAAAAAAATATAAAACTGGTTAAACTAAGGAAAGCAAACTTTCGATGAAGTAAAAAAACAAAGTTTAATGAAAGTTTGGACTTGTGTCAATATTGTAGACTCGAAAAGTTTAACTATTTATGACTTACT
>CAUQTI010000002.1:0-267198 GCA_963521065.1 uncultured Anaerovorax sp.
TTATAGGATTTATATCTAATTTTCAATAGTTGAGGAATTATGCAATTTCCTCAATTAAATAGTAGAAAACATGAGCAACCGTTATTTTATTTTCTTCTGGGTTAACGGTTGCTCAATTGTATAAGAAACCCCTGCATGATATATTTTAAGAGAAGAAAAGAAACTGGAGGGAACAATTATGCAAGTTGGAACTATAATTAGAAAATGCCGTAAAGATAAAAATTTAACGCAAGAGGAAATGGCAAAGCGTATTGGTGTGAGTGCTCCAGCTGTAAATAAATGGGAGAACGGCTATTCTCTGCCGGATATTTCCTTACTGTCGCCTATTGCCAGATTGTTAGATATTTCTATAGACACCTTGCTGTCTCACCAAAAAGAACTCTCTAATATAGAAGCAGATTGCTTTATAGAACAAATAAATCGAAAACTAAAAGAAGAACCTTTTGATGAAGTGTTCCAATGGGTAAAGCAATGCTTTATGGAATACCCAAACTGCGATTATTTAATTCTTTGGATGGCTCGAATATTAGACAGTCAGCGGCAAGGGAGGGAACTTCCTAATGAAGAAAAATATGATACCTTTATCTTGGATTCCTATAAGCGTGTATTGGAAAGTAAGGATACGGGGATGCAAGAGGGCGCCGCTGAAGCACTATATTATTTTTATATGAGCAAGGAGGAATACGAGCAGGCTGAGAAATGCCTTACCTATTTCTCTCAGGATAATCCAGAGCGCAAACGGAAGCAGGCTATGATTTGCAGTAAAACCGGGAGGGAAGAGGAAGCGTATAAAGCATATGAGGAAATACTCTATGCCGGATACCAAAACCAAAATATGAATTTCTATCATATTTACATGCTGGCACTCGAAGAAAAGAACTATGATAAAGCACACATGCTGGTTGATAAGATGCAGAAATTAGCGAATCTATTTGAATTTGGCGAGTATCATGAAGTTTCTCCTGGAATTGAATTGGCGATACGGGAAAAAAATGAGACGAAAACTCTGCAAATTGTGGAAAGCATGCTTACAAACCTTGAAAGCATAAGTGCTTTTACAAAATCGCCGCTTTATTCACATATGAATTTTAAGGAAATAAGCAGGGAACAGCTTACAGAAATCCGAAAAGATCTGATGAAAGGATTCTGTGATGAGGAAACCTATGCCTATTTAAAAGAGAGTCCACGGTGGAGAGCATTGGTGGGGCTACCTGGGAAATAAGATGGTCAAGATTGATTGAAAATAGCACAGAAGGATCATTGATCACTCTGTGCAATTAAAAAAAGCTTATTTAATTGCGACCAATTCAATGTAACCTCTTGTACCGATTGGTTCAAGCTGAATGCGAGGGTTCCCTTTATCCCAAGTGTAACCAATTACACTAGGATCGTACTTTTTAATGCTGCTCCACACCTGTTCGATTGCCTCACAATAGTTTTCCTCTGCAAAAGGCTCGCCTTGAAACATCAGATATTTGCAGGCAGGAAGATCAATCACATCCAATCCTTCTGGGATTGTATCTGCATAATCCGTTGCAACCTCCACACCCTGCACATATTCCGAGGTGCCTGGTTTAATGTAGCTTACAGGCAGCCAGAGTGAAACCGGTTCTCTGCTGACGGATTTCAAGCTAAGCAGTAGCCCCCATACATCACAGCCGACTTCCTCGCAGTAGGCAAAATAATCGGCAGCTTTCACCCCTCTTTTAATCAGCACTTTTCGCGCTGGCTTCTCAACGACTTGAATAAATACATTTTTTACAGTTTCCATTTTAATCTCCTTTCGGGTAGCTTTGTACTTTACGCCATAAGGAGTGAAAAGGTAAAGAGGAGCAGGGGCGGTGGCATATTCACTTGGATTGCATCCAAATTCACGAAAAAAGGCACGTTGATATCCATCCACACTGCCAAAAGCAAGTTCCAGTGCTACATCGAGAATTTTGCAGTTTTCATCCCGCAGCTTTAGTGCTGATTTTGACAGGCGAAATCGCCGAATATAATGCGCAGGGGTCATATTTGTCCACTGCGTAAAGAGCCGATGGGAATACCATGGTGAAAAAAGCGATACTGCCGATAAATCAGCCAAGGTAATATTTTCGCATAAATGTTCTGCAATATAGTCCTGCATTCGCTGAACCGCTTCTCTGTGTTCCTCCATTTCCTCACCTCCTATGAAGCCAATCATAACATTTGCCGAAACGAAACCTCTCGACCTTTTTTGCGAACCATATTGTGTATTAGTTTACCATAAAAATAATCCTTTAACCATCTTGCTGCCGATGGCTGCTTGGTGCATTGTCGCTGAATCACTATGACGTGCGATTCAATCCTTATAAAAATTAGAATGGATATGGCCCGTATAATCGTTTGTACTGGAGGTGAGCAAGGATTTCATAGAAACGATTTTTTGTTTGTGATATAATTTGGATAAATAGCGTATTAACGCAGTATTGATAAAAGAAAAGGAATAATATGAACTTTATTCCCGATGAATTAGTTGTGGAGATGGGATATCCTTGCCAAAAATTTGTTTTGCGGAGACCGCTATAATTTGACATGCATGAAATAGAAGGTAAGCTTGAGGAAATATTATGGAAGGGAGATAGGAGATTATTAAATGGAGGGAATAAAAATGAATAAAATTACATGTATCTGTTTGGGTGTGAGGGATATGGAAAAGGCAGTTCAGTTTTATAGAGATCATAGGAGATTATTAAATGGAGGGAATAAAAATGAATAAAATTACATGTATCTGTTTGGGTGTGAGGGATATGGAAAAGGCAGTTCAGTTTTATAGAGATCAATTGGGCTTTCAGACAGAAGAAAAGGAAAATAACCCTAATGTTATATTCTTCAATACACCTGGAACAAAGTTTGAACTCTATCCGTTAAAGGGATTGGCAGAGGACATTAACAGCGAGGCTCCACCAAGAATAACGGAAGGGTTTAGCGGCATTACGCTGGCTTATAATGTGGAACACAAAGAAGACGTTGAAAAGGTGATTGAAACCGCCAGATGCGCCGGAGCGAAAATCGTGAAAGAACCTCAGGAGGTTTTTTGGGGTGGATATCACGCTTATTTTTCTGACTTAGACGGATATTATTGGGAAGTTGCATGGGGCCCTGGATTTAAATTTGATGATGACGGTATGCTGATATTGTAATTGACATTTAAAAATGAATCTCAGTCGAATAAGCTGCTTTGAGGAGGGAATTTTGGTTACAGACAAAAAACAAAAAATGAGGGGACTCTTCTATATCTTGATTTGCGTAATTCTAAATAATATTGTGGCCTCTGCATTTTATTGGCTGGTCGATTCCGGGTTGTATCATTACATTACATCGACTGTACAGGGAAAAGAAAATCGAATACAGGCTTATACTCAGTGGTATGCATCCTATGATTGGCTTTTGCTTTCTACAGAATTTGCAATCCTTCTGCTGGTTACGTCAATTTTATTGAACGTTCTATTAAAACATCCGCCAAAATCTATAAAGGTGTGGTTTTCCCGTTCTGACATGATACAGCTTGCGGCGGGACTTTTTGCAGGGGGAAGTGCAATGTCAATTGTATTCTTTGTGCTTCTTCTCACAAAAAATGCAAGGGTTATATCCTGGAGCCCCAATCTTTCGATTGCTGCACTAAGCTATTTATTCGTATTTGTTTTAGTAGGGCTTGCGGAGGAGTTTTGTTATCGAGGCTTTGTAGTTACTGCTCTAGGGTCATTTGAAAATAAATACGCAGTGATTCTTTTATCAAGCATAGTGTTTGCAGCGATACATAGCTCTAATGCAGAATTTAACCTGCTTGCTTTTTTTAATATTACACTGATTGGAGGATTTCTTGCTTACGCATTTATTGAATCAGGTTCTTTATGGTTTCCGGTAGGGTTTCATATTTTTTGGAACTATTTTCAAGGAACTGTCTATGGGGTGAATGTAAGCGGAGTAGCGATTCCAAGTATCTTCACCGCGGAATATGAAAGCTATAATTTACTGAACGGCGGCCTGTTCGGGCCAGAAGGGGGACTTGTCGTTACGGTAATTAACCTGCTCCTGCTTCTATTTACAAGGTGGTATTTTAAAAATAGAAATCGGAAGGCACCTCTGCATGCGTTATCGTGAGTGTGGGTTACTTTCTATCGATAAAAAGGAAGGTTGAAATTTATGAAATATTATCCGTGTCATATTAATATCAATGAAAAAGATGGATTTGTCTTTGCGACAGGGATTGAGTTTTCTCTTTTTATCTCTGCAATGCCGAAGCGTCCAAATAACATTTTAATGCTGAGAGGGTTTCCTCAAAATTCACGCTTTGATTTGCGTACTTGCTTGGAATACATTACGGAAGCGGATATGGAAGAGTTTCTTTCAGAGGATGTATATAATTACGGTGATTTTTGCTGGGCAGATATGCAATCAGATGCAGACCTTAAAAAAATAACGGATGAAGAGCTCGCTGAGCTGCTGTTTTCTGCGCATTTAAAGCGGCCGTTGAACGAAATATTTTTCACTTCACTGAAAAATAGGTATCTTTACCTATGTCACGATGATGACTATTGGGTAAAGGTGTACATGCAAGAGGTGAAAGAGTATAAGGCTGTGATTGAGAAAAAAATCCGGACTGTATTTATGGGACGGAAAAGGAGCATGCCGCCCATTCCGGAAGAGATACTGAATGCACTTTATCACTTTTTTATTGGAGGGGGCACGTTTGATTTTGAAAATGCCACCATATCTTCAATCCATACAGGAGTCCGAATCTATCCTGCGCCCAATGTAGGATTCAACGTAGATGATATCCATAAATTGTTAGATCGACAGCGTAATATAGCAAGTATTGGACACTATTTAGAATACAATCCAAAAACAAAAAAATGGGCACTGCTATAGCTTGCTATTTCAGTGCCTTTCGCGTTTGCGGTGGATTTTATAAATGCTGTGATTCAATGAATTCAGTGACTTGCTTGGGAAATTCGTCTGTGTAGCACCGAATGGTATCGGCGGATTTATTCCAAACGATCAATGAGGAGCTGACCAGTGTAAGTGAGGGCCATACTTCCCAGCTCCAGAGATGGAGTGTCAAACAGAAAATCCTTCTTACCCTCTGCTTCAGCCACAGTTTCTTTGAAATAAGCATATGATTCTGAGTCTGTGTACTCGGAATAATCACCATTTTCCAAGGGTTCCTCATAATCAAGGCTAATCAGTCCTTTTTCATGCAGGCTCTTTAAGAGAGAGGCTGTATTTTTGACTGTTTCCATGGAATCTGCTTTGGAATTTAGATAAACAGGGGCAAGCGCTACGGACTCTAAATGGTTTGATTGTGTGCTTTTCAATAGGAAGCTGGCGAGTGGGAGGTAAGGTGTCTGTGCTAACTTCTGTAAAAATTGGAGCTCCTCCGTTGACACTGATACTTCTTCCTGAGGGGCGGCCGCGTGACAGCCGCCACAACAGCAGCCAGTGTTCGTTCCCTTTATATTTTTATCGCCGCTTTGGCAGCAGCCGTTATGCATATGACTCATTTCTGATTCCTTTCTTTTACGATGCGAGCAGACGTTTTAATTTTATAAGAATTTTAATATATTTTCATATAGGGTTAGCGCGGGCTAATTATTTAAATAGAATAGCATAAGGAAATGCGGTTGTCAATCATGCCTGGCAGGCGGATAGATAGAAGCGCTCTCGCGTTATTACGCCGCAAAATAGAAAAGTATAATTGACAAATCCAACAGAAAATGAGATACTGAATTTAAATCAGGATGGAAATAGATATAGCCCCCAATTGATTTAAAATTAAATGTGATTGAACCTTTTGGGAACCTGATTTGTGTTTTAGCAGAAAATAAAAAAAGATGGTGTATTTTATGTTCCGCCGGCGGATGTTTGCCGGTGGCTAAGATGGAACACCGGTGCAAATCCGGGACGGTGCCGCCGCTGTAAGCGAGGAGCCTGCGCCAAAGCCATGAAAAATGGCAGCCACTGTGTTTTTAAACTTGGGAAGGCTGGTAGTAGGTAATGATACGCAAGTCAGAAGACATACATAAATTGCATATGCATTAAGAACGCGATTCTGTAGTGTATAAGATTACAGCATTGTTGTGTATGTGATGCCTTGAAATAAACCCAGTGAAAACGGAACTGTGACTTTTTAAGTCGCGGTTTTTTTGTTTTAGGCTGGCTCCGTATGTTCCAAAGAAACACTAAGTGTGAGAGGGAGGACTCTATTATGAAAATCAGCTGGTTTAAAGATCCGGATAACATTGTGTACGCAGAAGCAGAGAAAGTGATTCCTGCATTGAAAAAAGAAACGGGAATCTTTGATTTAGAAAGTAGAATTAAAAATTTTCGGGATAATCCTACGGCAGAAGGAGTAACGATTCGAGGGACGAGGCGAGTTTCTGTAAAGCTGTTTATTCCCAATTTGACCTTTGATGAAAAGTTGGAAATGGGAGAGAATGTTTGGATTTATATGGGTGAAACAAGAGAATGTTATTGTGTGTACACGCCATGGGAGGCTGTAAATGCATAAAGCACATTCATCTTCTGAATAAGGAACTAAGAGAAAATACTGTGTATTGTTTTATACAGTATTTTTTTGTACCTTAAAATCAGCAATAAAAAGAGTGTTCCGGAAAAGATTTATCAGGACATAAGGAAAACATATCCGTATAATAAGATATAAGCGAGGAGGAAATAAAATGAGCTATAACGTACTACTAGTAGAGGACGAAAAAAAGATGAGAGCGATCATAAAGGATTATTTTCAGGCAAAGGGGTGTGCCTTATTTTCTGTAGGGGATGGCTTGAGTGCGCTTGAGATTCTTTCAGAACGGAAATTCGACCTGATACTGCTCGATATTATGATGCCAAAGCTGGATGGATTTTCTTTATGTAAAAAAATTCGTGCTGATTCGGAAGTGCCGGTTATCTTTCTGACTGCAAAGTCCGATGAAGCAGATAAGCTTTACGGTTATGGTCTTGGTGCGGACGATTATGTGACGAAACCTTTCTCTCTGGCAGTTTTATATGCGAAGTCCATTGCACTGATGAACAGAGCTGCTGGCGGCGTTGTAAGCGAGAAACTTCAAGCAGGAGGAATTACAATTTATCCTGAACGAAAAGAAATAAAAATTGATAATACCTTTATAAAATTACCCAATTTAGAATACAAGCTGTTACTTTTTTTTATCAGGCATGAAAATCGGATTGTATCTAGAGAGCAGATGCTGAATCAAGTATGGGATTTCACCTTCGAGGGGAGCGACCGTGTTGTAGACAGCCATGTAAAAAAGCTGAGGCGGGCGATTCGGCCTTATGATTTCTATATAAAAACGATTGTCAAAATGGGATATAAATTCGAGGTGGACAATGAGAAATAAGAGGGAAAAGGGAAAAATATACATCAGAACATTGAGCGGACTTTTGATTTTTTACTTGATTACTATGCTGATTTTTACCGTGATTTATGAACAGATTGTAGTTTCCAGAACTGCCGTTGTGAATCGCAATAAATTGAGCAGTGCCGTGTATATGGCGCAGAAGAGCCTCTCTGAATATCAAGCAGAACCAAATACGGAAAACCAGTATGCCATCGCACGGGTAGCAAATTCTGCCGCAAGCAGTATGGGAGAACCTCTTTTATATGGTGCATGTGCTATTTTTGATGAAGAAGGCGCCTTGATTAGTAAGAGTGGAAATTATCTTGTAATCAATGAGCATATCCAAGAAGAAAAGGGCTGGACAACACAGGCCTTTGGAATCTGCTTGGATGATTATATGAAAACTGATGAAATAAATGAGCTGGAACAGTATTGGCAGTATAGCTCGTATTCCTCACCAAAGAAGGTGAAAGCGGGGGATTTGGTAAAAGAGTATCAGATCACAGCAGACGTGTATATAAAGGATAATGAAATTGTTCCGAAAAAAATCATTGTGACAGAAGAAGAACATAAGGTAGATGATGTTAATTATACCTCATTTGAAGATGGAACTGCTTCAATTAGCGCTTCTTACGAAACATTAAATGAGAAGCTAGAGAAAGAATATGTTTTCCATCCTGAGAATATAGATGGATTTGAGTTGAAAAACTTTATAGACTGCTCGCTTGAAAGCGGTTACACCCTAAAAGATGGACTGGAAAATAGTAGGGTATTGAGTGCAGAGCGTTTGAAAAAGTCAGCCTTAGCAAAACTAGCAGCAGACCCTGCCATATTGGATAATATTAATTTAAAAGAAGGCTATCTGTATAATAATATAGAAGGACTTTGGCAGATGAAGGTGACAGATATCTGTTATTTTAAAGATAAAGAGGTCATGGATGGAAAGGGATTCTACGTTGTGGTATGTGGTATATTTAATCCGTGGCTTTATACACTGTGGACTTTATCACCGGTGTACTTAATATCGTTTCTTTTGCTTATCTTTACGTGGATTCTTTTATCTCGTAAGCTGTGGGAGATTTATAGACGGCAAGAGGCACTCGAGTTAAACCGACGCCGTTTTACGGATGGAGTTGCCCATGATTTAAAAACGCCTGTTGCTCTCATCAGTGCCTATGCAGAGGCGTTGAAAGAAAACATCAATGATAAGAAAGAAGAATATTTACAGGTAATTACAGAAGAAGCGCAAAGAATGGATCATATGGTAATGGAAATGCTTACCTTATCGAAACTTGAATCCGGTACACAGCAATTGCAATTAGAAAAAATGAACATGAATGTACTGGTGAAAAAGGAAGTTTTAAAATATCATGCGATGCTCCTGCAAAAAGAGATTACAATGAAGCTGATAGAAAGAGGGGAATACACTTTAAGCGGTGATATCATCCAAATGACAAAGGTGTTTCACAATATTTTTTCGAACAGCTTGCGTCATTGTGAAAGAGGAGGAGAAATCGCTGTAAGGATAGAGAAAACGGGATTGGAAATAGAAAATACAGGTAATGTAATTCCGGATGAAAAGCTGAATCATATCTGGGAGCCGTTTTATAAGGCGGAAGAATCCAGGAGTAAGGAATCGAATACGGAAGGGAATATAGAAGGAAGCGGATTAGGACTTGCCATTGTAAAGCAAATACTCGATCTACACCATATGCAATATACGATAAAAAATACCCCTATCGGAGTTTCCTTTTGGATGGGGCAGAGAGACGAGTAATTTTCCGACTCAAAAACCGCCATTTCATTAAGAATTGATTTTTGAACACGAAATATCAATGGCTAAATGGCGGTTTTTTTATTATCATTCGGTGGAGGATTCAAAGATGAAACTTATAACAAGTTATAGAGGATGATTGTTATAGGGTCCTTTAAACTTTACATAGAATTTTGTACCGTTCTCCGCATCGCTTTCTGCCCAAATTTTGGCGCGATTTACCTCAGCAAGGCTCTTTGCAATAGCAAGGCCTAATCCGAAGCTTCCCTGTTTATGAACTCTAGATTTGTCTCCCCTGTAAAAACGATCAAATATATGCGGTAAATCAGAATGGTTGATTGGTTCGCCATTGTTTTGCACACAGAGAAGAATTTCGCTCTTAGAAGTCTGATGCAGAGTGACATGAATGTAGCCTTTTTCTCCGGCATATTTACATGCATTATCAATCAAGATAGAAAAAAGCTGCAGTAATTGCCCGTCATTCCCATGCACTGAGATATTTTCTCCAATGTCAAAATGTAATTGAATTCCATTTTCGTAAGCTAAAGATTCAAAAGGAAGAAGCGCGCTCCACAGTGTGTCGCTTAAATTTATCTTTTGATAAACGAAAGCGGTATTTACAGTATCTGATTTGGCAAGGAAGAGAAGGTCATCAATCAACTTTTTCATGCGTTTTCCCTCCGCGGCAGTATTATCAACCCACTTTTTTTGTTCGGCAATCGTTTTATCTGGGTTATCGCTTAAAATCTTATTATTTGTGAGGATAACGGTTAGCGGTGTTTTCAGCTCGTGTGACGCATCGGCAATGAATTGTTTTTGCTGCTGCCACGCTTTTTCAGCCGGTTTTAATGCCCATGCGGATAAAAATAAGGTAATAAAAAAGAAAGCCAGCATTCCAAATACGCCGATTAATAGAGAAGAAGCTGCTAAATTTTGCATCATAGCAATTTCATTTTGTCTGTCGGCAAAGGCGATTTTATAGGTTTTTCTGTTGTGCTCTGCTTTAAGATAGCGCAATTTATACTCGTTGATGGTACCGCTCTGATTCGGATTCTGTACTGCTTCTTCTACAACTTTTTTCAAGTCCGTTTCAGAAATGCTTACCCCTTTGTAAAAAACAGATAGAATTTCGCCGTTTTCAGTAACTTCAACAGAAAATATCGGAACTGTGGAAAACGCTGTATTCGACTTTGGTGGCTTTTTTTTAATCTCAGGGAGAACCGCTTCATTTCTCCCTTTTTCTTCCAGAGCACGAAAGAGAGCGTCGCTGCTGTCGCGCTCAAACCGTTTGTAGTTAGAATAGAGAAAGGTCATAAATACAATCAATAGAACCGCTCCGACGAGTAACATATTGATAATGATAAATTTAACACGCAATTTTTTTATCATGATTTTACCTCTAGGCGGTAGCCGATTTTCCGTATCGTTCCAATGTTCACATTTGAATTCAGAAAGTAGAATTTTTTTCTCAGAAAAGAAATATATGCTTCCACATTATTATCATCCGCATTTGAGGTGAAACCCCATACCTTTGTAATCAGCTCGTCCTTCGAGACGATTCGTTCAGGATGCGCCATAAGCAGCTTTAAAACTTCAAATTCTTTAAATCCAAGGTGTACATTTTTTGAACCACAAGATAAAGTGCATGCAGAAAGGTTCAGTTGTAAATCAGAATACTCCATAGATTCCAGAGCAACGTCGCCTTGTCTTCTCGTAAGAGCGCGGACGCGGGCTAGCAATTCCTCAGGCGAGAATGGCTTTGTCATATAATCATCCGCGCCGCAGTCGAGTCCGTTTACCTTGTCTGTAATATCGTCTTTTGCGGTCAGAAGAAGTACCGGTACGGAATTTTTTCGGCTGCGCAGTTCCTTTACAACAGAAAAACCATCCATTTTAGGGAGCATGACGTCCAGTACGATTAAATCGTATTGTCCGTTTATTGCATAATCAAGCCCATCTTTCCCGTCATGAACGATATCTATAATGTATTTTTGCTCTCGCATAATTTGTCCCAATGCATCAGCAAGACGTATTTCATCTTCTACAATTAAAATCTGCATGATAGTCTCCTGTATTTTTATAAAAGCTTCCATTTATATGGTTTATATGATATCCATTATACACGAAAACCTGAAAAAAACCTGAAAGAACTTTTTCAGTGTAATTTAAGGTTGCCACGTTAAGATAGGCACATCAAAATAAAAGAGAGGGGATTCCTATTATGGCACAGGAAGTTTTTAAACGAGTGGAAAAGAAATATTTGTTGAGCTCGGAACAATATAATGAATTAAAAAAATTACTAAAGGATGAGATGATACTCGATCAATACGGGAAGCACACGATATGCAATACCTATTTTGACACCGATACATATCAGCTGATCAGGACATCAATTGAAAAGCCAGTTTACAAAGAAAAGCTGCGTCTTCGAAGCTATGGTATTCCGACAGAAAATAGCAAGGTGTTTATTGAGCTAAAGAAAAAATATAAAGGCGTTGTATACAAGCGGCGTCAGGAAATGACTCTGCGACAGGCAAATTCGTATTTTTCTGCGGGAATACGTCCGGCACAGAGTCAAATCTTAAGGGAAATTGACTGGTTCTTAGCCTTTTATAATCCAGTTCCTAAAGTGAATATCTTTTACGACCGTTTGGCCTACTATCATAAAGAAGAGAAAGATTTAAGAATTACCTTTGATACAAATATATTATGCAGAGATTATGCGCTGGATTTAAGGAAAGGCGCCTGGGGAAGTGCAATTCTTCCGGAAAATAAATACTTAATGGAAATTAAAATTCCAGGAGCAATCCCGATTTGGCTAAGTAAGAAATTGACGGAGCTTGAGATTTATCATACCTCTTTTTCGAAGTATGGGAATTGGTATAAAAATTATTATATGTTTCATGAAAAGAATGGAGGCGTTGCGTGTGTTTAACAGTATACTACAAACAGTAATCGAAACAGAAACTTTAACTTTAACAAATTTTTTATCCTGTACTATCGTATCATTTTTGCTCGGTATTGTAGTTTCATTCATTTATATGTACCGGAATCATTATTCTAAAAGCTTTGTTGTTACATTGGCTTTGATGCCCGCGGTTGTCCAGGTAGTCATTATGATGGTAAACGGCAACCTCGGAACCGGTATTGCAGTAATGGGCGCATTCAGCTTGGTACGTTTTCGTTCCGCACCCGGCAGCGCAAGAGAAATCGGAAGCATCTTTATGGCCATGGCCGTCGGACTGGCGACCGGTATGGGATACTTAGGAATTGCGACATTGTTCCTTCTGCTGATTGGAGCGGCAAACATTGTCCTTTATACTTCCAAGTTTGGTGAGAAGATGACGGCAGAACGTGAATTGAAAATTACGATTCCGGAAAGTTTGGATTATAACGATATTTTTAATGATTTATTTCGGAAATACAGTAAATATGCCAAGCTGATTCGTGTAAAAACAACGAATATGGGCAGCCTGTATGAGCTATACTACCATATTGAATTAAAGGATGTAAAAAAGGAGAAAAACATGCTGGATGATATACGGTGCCGAAATGGAAATTTGAACATTGTTTGCGGAAGGCCGCAAAGCAACAGCGATATACTTTAGGAGGATAGCTTATGAAAAATAAAATACGAAAAAGCCTGGTGGTTTTGATTACATGCATGATTTTGTTATCTGCGTGCAGTTTAGGAAACGCTGCTTCAAAAGACAGCCAGAGCACGCCATATGAAGATTTGATTGAAGTGGAGTACAGTGAACGTGATTTAAACGGGACTTATGACACGGAAACGGCAACCTTGATTACTTTGGATCAGGAAAATGCTTCGGTAAGCGGAGACGGTGCGGAAGTGGAAGATAAAATTATCACGATTTCAAAGGAAGGCGTTTATGTAGTATCTGGAACTTGGAACGATGGACAGATTAAAGTTTCAGCCGGAGAATCTGACAAGGTACAATTAGTTCTAAATAATGCAAATATTACATGCCAGGATAGCAGTGCTATTTATATTGAACAGGCAGACAAAGTCTTTTTAACTCTTGCAGAAGGAAGCGAAAACCGCATAACTGATGGTGCGTCTTACCAGCTCGCGGAAGGCGCCGATGAACCCAATGCGGCTATTTTCAGTAAGGATGATTTGACAATCAATGGGAGCGGAAAGCTGACGGTAAATGCAAACTATCAAAACGGGATTCTTACAAAAGACGATTTAAAAATTACCGGAGGCGATCTGACAATTGAGGCAGTCAATGATGGATTGCGAGGAAAAGATTCTGTGGCAATTTGTGATGGGAAAATTCAGATTACTGCAGGAGGAGACGGAATTCAATCCAATAACGATACCGACACAGAAAAAGGGTGGATTGTCATTGAAGGAGGCGCTTTCCAAATTAATGCGCAAAAAGACGGGCTACAAGCGGAAACAAAGCTGCAAATTACAGATGGTACCATTGATGTTGTGAGTGGAAATGGAAATGAAAATAGTATGAAAACACATATGGAAGCGAAGCCGATTGGCGGCGCACAGCCATCAAATACGGGAAAAGGAATGAGAGAAGCTGATAGCGCAGAGACAAGAACACAAAATGGACCACAGGGAATGCAAGCACCTCCTGCAACCGGTGACACGCCAGAAAAGCAACAGCCTTCCGTACCTTCTGAACAAGGAGATTCGCAGGTTGAAGAAGATACAGAATCAGAAACAACTAGTGCAAAAGGATTGAAGGCGGGTGTATCAATTTACATCTCGGAAGGAACCATTTCCGTCGATGCTTCGGATGACAGCGTTCATTCCAATGGAATGGTCAGAATTGACGGAGGAAATCTTTCTTTAAAAAGCGGGGATGACGGAATTCATGCCAATACAACCCTAACCGTGAATGCAGGAAGTGTCCAGGTATTAACGAGTTATGAGGGGATGGAAGCAGAAAACGTAATCATTAATGGGGGAGATATCTCCATAGTTGCTTCAGATGACGGCCTTAATGCAGCTTCGCAAGGAGAAGATTCGGATGAAGAGGAAACTGGACAGCAAAGGGGAATGGATGCGGCTGAGGATGTCTCAATTGTAATTAACGGTGGCTCTGTTCTTATTGATGCAGGGGGAGATGGAATCGATTCGAACGGCGCATTAGAAATTACAGGTGGGGTTATTGCTGTAAGCGGTCCGGTAAATAACGGGAACGGTGCGTTAGATTACAACGGTGAGGCTATAATCAGCGGTGGAACCTTTATCGCTTCCGGAAGCAGTGGAATGGCGCAGAATTTCTCTTCTGCAGAGAATCAAGGCTCAATTATGGTTAATTTTTCAAGCACGATAGAAGCCGGCACTGTAGTGGCATTACTGGATGAAGACGGAAATACGGTACTCAGTTATACTTCGAATAAAGAGTTTCAAAATATTGTAATCAGCTCTCCTAAAATTGAAGAGGGGAAGACATATACTCTATATACAGGAGGAAGCACCAGCGGTGAACTGATAAACGGTATTGATACACAAGGTGTATACAAACCAGGAACAGAAAAACTGACTATTTCGATGGATGAGCTGATAGTAGGGCTTTCTGAAGACGGTTCTTCTATATCGAATCAGGGACCGCAGGGACCTTCCCAGGGAGGGAGACCAAATTCACCAAACGGAACTACCAAAACACAGGAAAACCAAAATTAAATCTATGTTTCTTAAAAACCGCTTTTCGATCATATGAAAAGCGGTTTTTTTACTTCTCATTCTTTCCTATAAAAACTGTTTAGAACTTTGCCGTATCTACGATTTTCTTATGTGAACCCTCTTATACAATAAGTGCTTCAAATCTATAAATTTATCCTTTTGCAATTTTTGGGGCACTTACCGTGTTATAAAGGAAGAAAGAATAAATAATAGAGCAAAACACTTCATAAAAATGAGTGATAAAAAAATTAGCGGGTTATTATTTTATTTTGATAAATATACAATTATAGATTATAATAGTAAAAGTTCTTATTATAAATACAATTTTTGTAAAGGGAAAAGTATGCTTAATGATTTTAAAAATAGAAAAAAACAAGTGTTAGGTTATTTTTTTATTGTGTTTCTGATTTTATTGACAGACATCATGGTGTATTTAGACGGCGGTTCTCAATCTGTGCTGTCTCATTTTATGTATATACCGATATTACTCGCGGCATTTCTAGGTGAGAGGAAGTATTCCTTTATGACTGCGATTTTAGGCGGGCTGACGCTGGGGCCGTTTATGTATAAAAATATGGAAGAAGGAATCACGCAGACACCAAAGGAATGGATTTTTCGTCTGTTCATATTTTGTATAGTTGGCTATCTTACGGGCCTTTTGCTGGAAGAAGTGAAAAAATATGAAGTGCAGAAAGCAGAACGAAAATTCTTTAATGACACAATTGGTTTAGCAAATGCAAATCAGTTGAAGATCGACTTACCCAAGCAGATAAAGACAAAAGAAGCCTTCTCGCTGGTTGCATTTCAAATTGCGAATATGGATCATATCAATCGTTACGTTGATTATACAATCGGAGAAGAATCTCTGAAAAAAGTGATTAGAATGTTTTTAGAAACAAAAAGCTCCAGCTTGGTCTATTCGATATGCAATAATGAGTTTGCTGCCATCTTTCCGCAAACTGCGGTGTCTGACACTTACAAGACGGCTTTGGAGTTTTTAGAAAAATTTAAAGAGCCAATCTCTGTCTGCGGCTTTATCGTTGAAATCATAATGAAGGTAGGAATTGTTCATTGCCCTTCTCACAGTTGCTGTCCAGATGAATTGTTTAAAAAAATGGAGCTGGCATTGGATGAAGCACCGGATTCTTCCGAGCCTTATATTTACGATGAAGAAGCAGAAAGAAAGAACAAAGAAAAGTATGAAATACAGCTGTCATTGCATGAAGCGATTCAGAATGAAGAATTTTATCTCGTCTACCAGCCTAAAATTTGTTTGAATGAAAATAAAGTAATTGGAATTGAAGCGTTGCTGCGTTGGAGACATCCGGATAAAGGAATCATTAGTCCCGAAAAATTCATTCCCATTGCAGAAAATATAGGCATCATCAATGAAATTACAAAATGGGTCATTGAAAATACAATACGGCAATTAACTATATGGCAAAAAAAAGGAATTACTGTAAATGCGGCTATCAATTTTTCTTCGAAGGATATGAAAAACAGCGATTTAGTCCGTTTTGCAACAGAGTTCGTAAAAGAAAATGACATTGAACCTCAACGAATTGAGCTGGAAATCACAGAGCGGGGGATTATAAAAAATTTAGATTTTGTCAGCGGTTTATTAAATGAAGCGAGAAAGTTTGGCTTTACCATTTCTATGGATGATTTTGGGACGGGGTATAATTCACTGCGTAATTTAATTCAGCTGCCAATTGACTACTTAAAAATAGATAAATTTTTCATTGACCAAATCAGCGAAGCAAACAGTCCCGATGAGTTGAAAAACATTATACATATGGCACATAAGCTGGGAATACAAGTCATTGCAGAGGGTGTTGAAAGCCACGCCCAATTACAATGGTTAAAACAAAATAATTGTGATTACATACAAGGGTATTATTTCAGTAAGCCATTGCCCGCAGATGAGCTGGAGGCATACTTGAAAGATTTTTCATTCTCTTTTTCTGATTGTCTTTTGGACAACTAGCATAAATGGTAAAACCAGAATATACTACTATGGACTTTAAAATAAAATAGGGTAAAACAGGTGAAGCGGAAAAGCATTGTTTTGGGAGGTAAATCTATGAGAACTCTAAAAAACAAGTTGCTTGTGATTTCCATTTTACTGGTGGTTGTCACTTCGCTTGTTCTAGGATTCGTTACTATCTGGTTAAATTATAGCAGTACTGATTTCACATTAAAAAAAACGATTGGGGAATTAACAAAACAAGGTGCTGAATCAGTATCCAGTCAATTGCTTATTGATAAAGCAGTCGTTTATGACGTTGGATGCTTGTCGCGTCTGACCAGTCCGGAATCAACCCTTTCTTTAAAACAAGAACTGATCAATCAAAGAGTACAAACGTATGAATTTGAAAGCGGAAACTTGTTGGACAGAAATGGAACGGGCCTCTTTGACGGGATTAGTTATGCGGATCGAGACTATTTTAAAGAGGCGATTTCTGGTACCGCAAGTATGTCAGAGCCTTTGATTAACAAAGCAACAGGGGAATTAAGCGTAGCCATTGCTGCGCCGCTTTGGGAGTCTGGAATTCCAAATTCTACAGTTTCTGGTGTTGTTGTTTTTTCTCGCAGCGGCAGTTTCTTAAGTGAAATTGTACAAGAAATAAAAATAAGTGAAAATAGCGATGCGTTTATCTTAAATGCATCTGATGTTGTAATTGCACATCCAAACCAAGAATATGTGATGCAAGGAAAACAAATACAGAAGGAGAAAGAAGGCAGTTTCTCAGAATTTTTGAGCTATTCACCCATCGCGGAAACGAATGGGTGGTCTTTTGTCGTCGATGCGAAAAAAAGCGACTTTATGCAAAAATTATACAGCGCAGCGTTGCTGACGCTGATCACACTTTTTATTAGCATTCTCGCTGCATTTATATTAGCGAAAAGAACCGCTTCACAAATTGCAGATCCAATTGCCGGTTGTGTAAAACGCTTAGAATTACTGGCAGAAAAAGGCGATTTAAGCTCTGCAGTTCCAATCGTAAAGACGAAAGATGAAACTGCAGCATTAGCAGCTGCAACGGAAAAACTGATAGAAAATACTCGCATTGTGATACTAGATGCAGATTACTTGCTGAGTGAAATGTCAGATGGGAATTTTGCAATTCAATCCAAGAGAAGAGAGTCTTATATTGGTGACTTTGAAAACCTCTTGCTTTCAATACGAAAAATAAATTACCAATTAAGTGATACTTTATCGCAGATTAATGTAGGCGCAGACCAGGTTGCAATGGGAGCAGATCATGTTTCAAACAGTGCACAGTCACTCTCGCAAGGCACATCAGAGCAGGCGACCTCAGTGGAAGAATTGTCAGCAACGATCAATGAAATATCTAATAATATAACATTGAATGCAAGCCATGCTAAACATGCAAACGAGAAGGCTGAACTTCTTTCCATGGAAGCAGATGAAAGCGGTCAGCGGATACAGCAAATGCTGGAAGCGATGGGACAAATCAGCCAAAGCTCAAAGGAAATTGGAAAAATTATAAAAATAATAGAAGAAATCGCATTTCAGACGAATATACTTGCCTTGAATGCTGCGGTAGAAGCGGCGCGTGCGGGCAGTGCCGGGAAAGGCTTTTCCGTGGTGGCCGATGAGGTAAGAAGCTTAGCCTCAAAGAGTGCGGAAGCATCAAAAGACATTGCGGCACTCATTGAAAGTTCACTGAATCTCGTTGAAAATGGAGGGCAAATAGCAGATGAAACTGCAAGCTCCATGCAAACAGTAATGAATGAGATGCGGGAGATCACACTTTCTATTGCACAGATTTCAGAAGCCTCTTCGGAACAGGCATACGCAGTCCAAGAGGTAACAAAAGGAATGGAGCAAATTTCGGCGGTCATTCAAATGAATTCTGCAACGGCACAGGAGAGCGCAGCGGCAAGCGAAGAACTATATGCACAGGCTCGTCTTCTTAAAGATTTGGTCAATGAATTTCAATTAAGAGATGAGAATTCTGAAGAAAAGGATTTGAAGAAAATCCTTGACCATCAGCCGGAAACCCGGGAGATGGAGCAAGGATTGAATTCGAAATATTAAAGGCTTATTTTTTGCAAAAGGCTATTCTGTATAAATTTTACAGAATGAGCCTTTTGCTCTTGACAAATATACAAACCGCTTGTATAATATGAAGCGTATACTAAATGTTCGATTGAGTTCACATGTTTTTGTAAGTCATTTGCTCGATTTATGGTTTACAAAGATGTGTGAACTTTTTGAATATTAGGTTGCAATAATTTTAGGAGGTACTTATATGTATAATGGTACAGTAAAGTGGTTTAACGCAGAAAAGGGATTTGGATTTATTTCAAACGATGACGGAGGAGACGATGTATTTGTACATTTCTCTGCTATTATGTCAGATGGTTTTAAAACATTGGCTGAAGGTCAAAAGGTTACTTTTGATACTGAAACTGACTCAAGAGACAGCAGCAAGATTAGAGCGGTAAACGTGAATCTAGCTTAATGGATCTTATTTTGAAATAATATTTATTTTCAGCAAAAAGAACAGTCATGCAATTTCCTGATTGTTCTTTTTTATTAAAAAAATTTTTTAATAAGATGATATGCCGAAAAAAATAGTTTATGTTTCGTACATCACATAAAGTAAATTAATATGTGGTTTGCACTTATGATATACTATGTTAAAAAAGTAAATATAAGAATACAATATTAAAAATAAGGCAGGGCGTTTCATATGAGATATGTAAGGTTGCTTTTGGCGGGAATACTGCTATTTTCTTCTGTATTTTTTACTGCCTGTACGGCAGGAGAGCAGGTGAACAGCGGGTATGAAAAGATTACGGCGCAAGAAGCGTATGAAAGAATCAATGAAAATCAAGAGGCTGTTATTTTAGATGTCCGCACGCAGGAAGAATATGATGAGGGGCACATAAACGGTGCGCTTCTGCTTCCGAATGAATCCATCGGAACGGACAAGCCTGCATTTCTCACAGATATGGATGCGGAAATTTTAATCTACTGCAGGAGTGGAAATCGAAGTAAGCAGGCAGCGGAAAAGCTCGCAGAAATGGGATATAAAAATGTAAAAGAATTTGGAGGAATCCAAGATTGGACTTACGGTCTAGTAACCGGAGAGGCGAAAAGCGAAGAAAAAAGCAAGCCGGCTATGAACCACTTTGAAAGTATCGATTTAGATGGGAATTCAGTTACACAGGAAATTTTTTCGGAATATTCATTGACTATGGTTAATGTATGGGGCACCTATTGCAGCCCGTGCTTAAAGGAAATGCCGGATTTAGGGAAAATCAGCAGGGAGTATCGTGAAAAGAAGGTTCAGATTATTGGTATACCAATTGACGTTCTTGAACGTGACGGCAGCGTTTCGGAAGATAAAATAGAAATTGTAAAAGAAATTGTGAAAGATACCGATGCATCCTACCTTCACATATTGCCGTCAGAAGACTTAATAGAGGCAAAATTACAGGATGTAGACGTAATTCCGTATACCTTTTTTGTAAATAGTACAGGTGAAATTGTGGGGAAGCAATATGCGGGATCAAAATCGGAAAAAGAATGGAAAAAAATTATAAAAGCACAACTAGAAAAGGTGGGGGAATAAGCCTGGCTTGACTTTATAGATAGGAATGCTATTATAAAAATAGAGCTCCTTATAAAATGAGATAGGGAGAAAAAATTAAAAATAGTTCAGAGGTGAGTTTTATGATATGTAAGAATTGTGGAGGGGAGCTTCAAGAAGGAAGTAAATATTGTGGATTTTGTCAGACAGAAGTTGAAGAATCGCTTTCCGAAGAAGAAAAAAGAAATAAACATATAGAAGAATGTTTAGGTATGTCATCAGAAGAGGCTGGTCCAACGTGGTGGGAAGATGGCTGCGGCGGAGAAGAAGGCGGATGTGGTCACGGTCTTACCGGAAAGGACAAGGATTTCAAATATACGTTTACAATTTTTGGAATTGCAGTAGGAGTGATCGTTTTTGCGCTTGCTGTAAAAGCGATTGCAGGAGCGTTGATGTAAAATGGGAGAATTAGAGTTAAAGATTGAGCCCTTTACACGAACTGCAAATTATTATGAAACAGACCGTATGGGAGTGATACACCATTCGAATTACATTCGATGGTTTGAAGAGGCAAGAATTGATTATTTAAATAAAATAGGGATGCCTTATGACGAAATGGAAGAGATGGGAATTATGATGCCGGTATTAGGCGTAGCTTGTGAGTACAAAGCTCCAGTCCATTTTGGCGACACAGTTGTTATCTTAACCACAGTAACAGAGTTTAAAGGCGCCAAGCTCACGATTTCGTATGAAATTTATGATGCGAAAACCAAAATACTAAGAACGAAAGGGGAGACAAGGCATTGCTTTGTACATGCTAAGACCTTTCAGCCTTTACGCCTTCGAACAGAGTATCCTGAAATAAATTCCCGCATTATGAACCTTGTCGGTGCGATGCTTATTGATTGGAGTCGCTGAAAGTAATCTTTTATAAAAATAAGTTTAACCGGGTAAACAGAAAGGAAGATTCTATTTTGGAGAATTTTTCATATACGCATTAAAAAGACAGCTACCAATATATAAAATGGAGCTGTCTTTTTTAGTTTACCATAAAAGGATTAATTTGTTTTGATATGGATACTATAAGTTTTCAACGATTAAATCGCCCATTTCGCTGCAGGAAACTCGCTTCATTTCCGGGCTTAGAATATCAACTGTGCGGTATCCTTGGTTCAATACGCGGTGAACCGCAGCCTCAATTGTGGAACTTTCCTCTGTCATGCTGAAGGAGTATTTCATCATCATAGCAGCAGAAAGGATTGTGCCGATTGGATTCGCAATGTTTTGTCCGGCAATATCCGGTGCAGAGCCATGGATCGGCTCATACATGCCGCGGGTACCATCTCCGAGACTGGAAGAAGGAATCATGCCGATCGAACCGGTGATCATGCTGGCTTCATCTGATAGAATATCGCCGAACATGTTTTCTGTAACAATGACATCGAACTGAGAAGGAGATTTTACAATCTGCATCGCTGTATTATCAACTAGCATATTGTTATAAGTGATATCTGGATACTCTGTCGCGACTCTTTCGGTCACTTTTCTCCAAAGCCTGGAGGTATCAAGTACATTGGCTTTATCGACAGAGGTCACTTTTTTATTACGCTTTCTTGCCGTTTCAAAGGCAATTCTTACAATACGTTCAATTTCATGCTCACTATAACTCATTTCGTCGCGCGCAACCAATTCACCGTTTTCTGTTGCAGTACTCCGCTTTCCAAAGTAGATACCGCCAATCAATTCTCTGACAACGACAAAGTCAATTCCCTGTGCCACAATGCTTTCTTTCAGCGGCGAAGCTTCGGCAAGCTGCGGGAATAGTTTTGCAGGACGGAGGTTTGCATAGAGCCCCATTTCGCTGCGAATGGAGAGCAGTGCTTTTTCCGGACGGATGGACGGGTCTGTATTATCCCATTTTGGACCTCCGACTGCGCCTAAGAGCACACTGTCGCAATCTAAGCATTTTTCAAGGCTTTCCTTAGGAAGGGAAGTGCCGTAGGTATCAATTGCATTTCCTCCGGCGGCAATTTCCTGATAAACAAATTCATGATTATATTTTTTCCCGACCGCGGTGATTACTTTCATTGCTTCTGTTACGATTTCGGGGCCAATCCCATCCCCTTTGATAATTGTAATTGTTTTTTTCATAATTTCATCTCCAGATTTTTTCTATTTCATTAAAATAATATTTTATATCACTGGTTAATTGAATTCAGCAAGCCATTCGATTGAATAATTTCTTTGATAAAATCAGGAAATGGCTCTGCTTGATAGGTTTTATTTCGTGTGAGGTTTGTGATTACTCCGGTATCAAAGTTAACAGTTACTTCATCGCCATCTGTAATATCGTCACTGGCTTCTTCACATTCAAGAATCGCTAATCCGATATTGATGGCATTCCGGTAAAAGATACGCGCAAAGGTTTTGGCAATGACACAGGAAATGCCGGATTCCTTGATTGCAATCGGCGCGTGCTCTCTGGAAGAGCCACATCCGAAATTAAAGCCAGCGACCATGATGTCACCATCTTTTACCTTTTTTATAAAATCCGCGTCAATATCTTCCATACAATGAGATGCAAGCTCTTTGTGATTTGCTGTATTTAAGTGGCGCGCAGGAATAATAACGTCGGTGTCTACATTGTCACCATATTTGTGTGTAAATCCTTTTGCATTCATATTATTTTACCTCCTTTGTACCGCTGATTTTTCCGGTAATTGCTGAAGCAGCTGCTACAGCAGGGCTTGCTAGATAAACCTCTGAAGTTTTGTGGCCCATTCGTCCTACAAAGTTTCTGTTGGTTGTAGCCACACATCGTTCCTCTTCCGCAAGGATTCCCATATATCCGCCGAGGCAGGGACCGCAGGTGGGGGTGGAGACAATGCAGCCGGCATCAATAAAGGTTTCCAGATAACCTAACCTCATTGCTTCTTTATAGATTGCTTGTGTTGCGGGGATGATAATCGTACGAACATCTCGGTGCACTTTTTTTCCTTTTAAAATGCCTGCCGCAATTGCCATATCGGATAGGCGTCCGTTTGTGCAGGAGCCGATAACAACCTGATCAATTTTAATGTCTCCGACCTCGTCAATCGTTCTTGTATTTTCTGGAAGGTGAGGGAAGGAAACGGTTTGTTTTATTTGGCTTAAATCAATTTCTATCGTTTTTTCATACACCGCATCTTCATCCGCCTCGTAGATGGTATAAGGGCGGCTGACTCTGCCGTCCATATATGCGGTTGTGATTTCATCGACAGTAAAGATGCCGTTTTTTGCACCCGCTTCAATTGCCATATTTGCCATGCAGAGACGGTCGTCTATTGTCAGGCTTTTTAATCCCTCTCCGACAAATTCCATTGATTTGTACAAAGCGCCGTCAACACCGATTTTGCCGATGATGTGCAGTATAACATCTTTTCCGCTAACATCTTCTGCAAGCGTTCCGGCCAGTATAAAACGAATGGCGTCAGGAACTTTAAACCAAGCCTTACCGGTTGCCATGCCTGCAGCCATATCTGTGCTGCCGACACCGGTGGAGAAAGCGCCGAGTGCCCCGTAGGTACAGGTATGTGAATCTGCACCGATGATAAGTTCACCAGAAGCAACCAATCCCTTTTCTGGAAGAAGGGCATGCTCAATCCCCATTTCCCCGACATCATAATAATTTTCAATGCCAAAGCGTTTTGCGAAGGTACGGCACTGCTTACATTGCTGAGCAGCTTTTATATCTTTATTTGGTGCAAAATGGTCCATGACCATAGAAATCTTTTTTGTATCAAATACTTTTTCAAAACCCGATTTTTCAAATTCGTTGATTGCGACAGGAGATGTAATGTCATTTCCTAACACCATATCTAAATCAGCCCGAATCAACTGCCCTGCTTTTACGGAAGGCAGTCCGGCATGTGCCGCTAATATTTTTTGTGTCATTGTCATTCCCATAATGATGACTCCTTTCTATACTTCTTGTTGTTTTAAAGTTCGGTTAATTGCACTGACCATTGCGTTGACAGAGGCTGAAATGATATCCAGATGAATTCCGACGCCCCAGGTGATTTCTCCTTTTGAATCCTCAATTCCTACATAGGCACATGCCCTGGAGTCAGAACCGTTTTCCAGTGCGTGCTCGCTATAGGAAATGATGTTGTAATCAAGCTTAAGATGGCATTTTTTCAAGGCATTACTCACTGCATCCAAACGGCCGTTGCCATTTGCAGTAAAGGAAAAGTCTTCTCCATTGATTGTAACCCAGATTGTTGCAATAATGCCTTCTTTTTGCTCGAATTTTACTTTGGTAATGTCAGTTGGGTGGAATAAGTTTACATACTCATTTGTAAAAATATTGTGGATTTCTTGCGGCGAGAGCTCCTTATGATTTTCATCAGAAACATGCTTCACCTGGTATCCAAAACTTTCACGCATCGCATCTGGTAATTTATAGCCAAAATTCTGTTCTAATAAATAACCGATTCCACCTTTTCCGGACTGGCTGTTGATGCGAATCACATCGGTTTCATATTCGCGGCCTACATCACTTGGGTCAATCGGAAGGTAAGGGACACTCCAAATATGCTGCTTTTTCTTGGCACGATAGGTCATTCCCTTGGCAATTGCATCTTGATGAGAACCTGAGAACGCGGCGAATACCAATTTTCCGCTGTATGGCTGTCTTTCG
The DNA here is from genome assembly GCA_963521065.1 of uncultured Anaerovorax sp. Taxonomy (GTDB): domain Bacteria; phylum Bacillota; class Clostridia; order Peptostreptococcales; family Anaerovoracaceae; genus IOR16. The sequence continues at coordinate 25,073 of CAUQTI010000002.1, forward strand.
TGAACATGCATGCGGGTGACAGATTCATATAGGTTGACAACAGACGGCATGTCGCTGAAATCAAGATTTGGATCAACGCCTTGTGAATATAGGTTCATTGCCAAGGTAACAATATCGACATTTCCGGTACGTTCGCCGTTTCCAAAGAGCGTCCCTTCGATGCGATCGCCTCCTGCAAGAAGCCCCAGCTCTGCATCGGCAACTCCGGTTCCTCGGTCGTTGTGAGGGTGGAGTGAGACAATCAAATTTTTCCTGTCACGGAGTGCGCTGCACATGTATTCGATTTGGCTTGCATATACATGCGGCATCGACATGGATACGGTAGCGGGAAGATTAATGATAACCTTATTCTCAGGAGTAGGTTTCCAAATATCTATGACTCGATTGCATATTTCTGCGGCAAATTCCATTTCTGTTCCAGTAAAGCTTTCCGGAGAGTATTGAAACTGGAATTTGGTTTCCGGATAAGCTGCGGCATATTTGTTAAAGAGCTTTGCGCCAAACTCTGCAATTTCGATAATTTCTTCTTTCGATTTTTTAAAGACTTGCTCTCTTTGCGATACAGAAGTGGAATTATATAAGTGGACAATTGCTTTTTTGACACCTTTTAGTGCCTTAAAGGTTTTACGAATGATGTGTTCTCTTGATTGTGTCAGTACCTGCACGGTGACATCCTCTGGAATATAATTTCCTTCAATGAGTGTTCTTAAAAATTCATATTCTGTTTCAGAAGCAGCAGGGAAGCCTACTTCAATTTCTTTAAATCCGATGGAGACTAGAAACTTAAAAAATTTTAATTTTTCATCCAGGTTCATAGGAACAATAAGCGCTTGGTTTCCGTCACGAAGGTCAACGCTGCACCAAACAGGGGACTTCTCAATATGATCTTTCTTTGTCCAGCTCATTTCACAGGACGGAGGCATAAAATAGCCGATTTTGTACTTATCAAAATTTTTCATAACTCTTCTCCATTTCTCTTTTTTTCAGTTTAAATTTCTTGGAAATAATAAAAAAACTCCGTCTCCTGCACATTTGTACAAGAGACGGAGACTCGTTATAAAGCATCCGCGGTACCACTCTTATTGGTATAAAAAATACCCGCTCATCGTATCGGCAAAGAATTGCGAATACGTTCTCGTATGTAACGGTGAGAAGCCCGGTCGCGCCTAAGAAATCTTTCAGCTGACTGCTCAAGGGTGAGTTCGTTTATAGAAAATGTGTTATTTCGCACCAACCAATAACTCTCTGGAAGCATTCCTCTAAAACTTTGTCCCTGTCATAGCATTTAATTATAAAGTTTTCAATATCATACTGTATAAATTTGAATGTGTCAACACCGTTTTAAAAAAAATATTGAAGGACATTCTAATTATTTTACAGTTTTTATTTTTATATATTTCTGTTTCTGATAGAATATGCATAGTATTTATTTTTGGAAACGAGAAAGCGTATTAGAAATATATATTGTTTTTATCATTTGTATGTTTTTTGTTTCAATTTTCTTTTCAAATCGTATAATTTGTTGTATACTAACAAATAATTGCGAAGTTGTTTGAGCGATTGATTTAAAAAAGCTGAAATTAATTATTTTTTAAAATTTTAAAAAATCGTTTGACAGAGTAAAATGTATCCGTTAGAATAGGTGCAATAACCATCTCGAAAACAGATGGTTTTCAAACTATAGGGCAAAAGATAGACAAAGATGGGAATTGGAAGGCGGTGAATAACTATGAATTTGACAGGCGCAGAAATTTTAACAGAAGTTTTATTAGAGCAGGGAGTCGATACAATTTTTGGATATCCCGGCGGCGCAGTCCTAAACATATATGATACCCTCTATGACTACCAAGATCGAATTACACACATTTTAACTGCACATGAACAAGGTGCGGCACATGCTGCGGATGGCTATGCAAGAGCTACGGGAAAGACCGGTGTTGTCCTTGCAACGAGCGGACCGGGCGCGACGAACCTCGTGACAGGGATTGCGACAGCTTATATGGATAGCATTCCGATGGTGGCGATTACAGGAAATGTAAGTACTTCATTACTAGGGAGGGATTCATTTCAGGAAATCTATATTACTGGAATTACAATGCCGATTACAAAGCATAATTTTTTGATACGTGATGTGGAGGAACTCGCAGATACGATTCGCGCTGCATTTCGTATTGCAAATTCCGGAAGAAAAGGTCCTGTTTTGATTGATATCCCAAAGGATATCACTGCGGCAAAATGTGAATTTATAAAAAAAGAACGGGTTTTGCCAGAAAAATCAGTCGAAAAAAATATGGATCAAATTCAAAAAATAGCGGAAGTAATTAATCAAGCGAAGAGACCGGCGGTCTATTTTGGAGGCGGTGTAAACTCCGCAGAAGCTTCGAAAGAATTAAAACAATTTTTGGATAAGGCCGGAATTCCTGCAGTTCATACAATGATGGGAGCCGGAGCACTTTGCCATGACGATGTGCATAATTTGGGATTAATTGGAATGCACGGAAAGAGCAGTACCAATAATGTAATTAGTGATGCTGATGTAGTAATTGCAGTTGGTGCACGCTTTAGCGACAGGGTAGCTTTGAATCCGAAATACTTTGCGCAAAAAGCAACTATTATACAAATTGACATTGATCAAAGTGAAATCAATAAAAATGTATATGTTGATTATAATATTGTGGGCGATGTTAAATGTATATTTAACAAACTTCTTCCGAATATTGAAGAAAATAAGCATGTTGAGTGGATGAAAAAAATCCAAGCATGGCAGGCGAAAGATTATAAACCGGCGGATAGTGACAGCACATTAAAGCCTCATCAAATTATCCGGACAATGTGTGAAATGTCCGAAAAAAATACGGTTTATGTCACGGATGTCGGACAGCATCAGATGTGGTCCGCACAATATTTAGAACACTTAGAACCTCGTTCCTTTCTCACGAGCGGAGGACTTGGCACGATGGGCTTTGGATACGGTGCCGCAATTGGTGCAAAATTCGGTGTCGGAAAAGACAAAAGAGTAATTCACATTACCGGAGACGGCTCCTTTCATATGAACCTAAATGAAGCCTGTACCGTCAAGACTTATGAATTGCCGATTATTACTATTATAATGAACAATTCCGTTTTAGGTATGGTTCGCCAGTGGCAAACCAGCTTTTATAAGAAAAAATATTCTCATACCGATCCGCAGCGAAAGACTGACTTTATGAAAGTGGCAGAGGGCTTCGGAGTAAAGGGATATCGAGCCTCTACACCGAAAGAGTTTGAGGCGGCATTCAAAGAGGCTTTGGAGCAGGGCGGTCCAGTTTGGATTGAATGCTTCATTGACAAAGATGAAAAGGTACTGCCTATGATTCCAGCAGGCGGAACGATTGATGATATGATTATGGATTAATCAGGAAAGAGAGGAATCATAATGTCGATGCAAAAAAAGGTAGTCAGCGTACTCGTAAATAATCACCCAGGTGTTCTGACTCGTGTAACCAGCTTGTTTGGACGCCGCGGGTATAACATTGATTCTTTGACGGTCTCCGTCACTAACATCCCTGATATTTCCCGTATTACCTTGGTGATTACAGGAGATGTGCATATGCTGGAGCAAATGATTGCGCAGACTTCAAAATTAGAAGAAGTAAGAGAAATATTTGCTTTAAATCCAGATGGTAGCCTTGTGCGTGAACTGCTCCTGGTAAAAGTAGCGGCAGACGAAACAAACAGAGGCAATATTACATCCATTGCGAATGTATTTAAAGCGAAAATTATTGATTTGTCGGTAGAAAGCATGGTGTTGGAGCTGACAGGAGAACAAAATAAACTTGATGGATTTTTAACGGTTTTAGGTGAATATGAAATTTTAGAGGTATGCAGAACTGGAATTACTGCTTTGAGCAGAGGGCCTGTAACATATCCTGTATAAAATGAAAGAATTACTGGATTCGTTAAAATCATAATAAATGTATTACGTATCGTTAAAGATAAAGCAGTATGAAAAAAGGAGAATACAACATGATTAAAAAGTATTATGACGAAGATTGCAATTTGAGTTTATTGGACAGCAAAACCGTAGCGATTATCGGTTATGGAAGTCAAGGACATGCACATGCACAGAATTTGAAGCAAAGCGGTATTAACGTTGTAGTAGGCTTAAGAAAAGGCTCTGCAAGCTGGGCGAAAGCAGAAGAAGCAGGACTTTCCGTTATGGAAGTGGAAGAAGCTGCAGAAAAAGGCAATTTGGTAATGATGCTCGTTCCGGATGAAGCGGCAGCCGATATTTATAAGACACAGGTTTCCAAGCACATGAAGGATGGCGATGTCCTGATGTTTGCGCACGGATTCAATATTCATTTTAATCAGATTGTTCCGGAAGACTACATTGATGTTATTATGGTTGCGCCAAAAGGACCAGGACATACTGTTAGAAGCCAGTATCTTGAAGGAAGAGGCGTACCGAGCTTGATTGCTGTATATCAGGATAAGAGCGGAAAGGCAAAAGATTACGCATTGGCATATGCAAGCGGAATTGGAGCAGGCCGTGCCGGAATTTTGGAAACTAGCTTTAAAGAAGAAACAGAAACCGATTTGTTTGGAGAGCAGGCAGTGCTTTGCGGCGGTGTTACAGAGCTGATGAAAGCAGGCTTTGACACTTTGGTGGAAGCTGGATACGAGCCGGAAATGGCATACTTCGAGTGTATCCATGAAATGAAGCTGATTGTTGATTTAATTAACAGCGGCGGCTTCGCAATGATGCGCTATTCGATTTCAAATACGGCTGAATACGGCGACTATAGAACAGGAAGCCGTTTAATTACAGAAGAAACAAGAAAAGAAATGAAAAAGGTACTTCATGAAATTCAAAATGGAGAATTTGCAAGCGAATTTATCCAGGAATTTAAGAGCGGCGGACAGGCAAAATTCCTTGCAACACGTCGTATGGAAGCACAGCATCCATTAGAAAGAGTAGGAGCAGAGCTCAGAAAGATGATGAGCTGGTTGAAAAAATAAGGAGATGATTCTATGGCATTACGCAGTGCAAATGTAACGCAGGGTATAGAACGTGCTCCCAACCGGAGCTTATTCTATGCAATGGGTTACACAAAAGAAGAATTGGATCGTCCTTTGATTGGAGTGGTTTCCGCGCACAGTGAAATTGTGCCGGGCCACTTTCATTTAGATAAGATTACAGAAGCGGTCAAAGCGGGTGTACGCCTTGCGGGAGGAACGCCGATTATGGTTCCTGCAATCGGTGTCTGTGATGGAATTGCAATGGGACATCTAGGAATGAAATACAGTCTTGCCAGCCGTGAGCTCATTGCCGACAGCGTGGAGACAATGGCAATGGCACATTGCTTTGACGGCTTGGTCTTAGTCCCTAACTGTGACAAAATTGTACCTGGAATGATTATGGGAGCGGTGCGTCTGAACATTCCGGCAGTGGTCTGTTCCGGCGGTCCAATGATGGCCGGACTTGTCGATGAAAAAGAAACGAGCTTATCCCAGATGTTCGAAGCGGTAGGGGCGAGAAAAGCAAATTTGATTGATGATGAAAAATTGATGGAATTTGAAAATAACACCTGTCCCGGATGTGGTTCTTGTGCGGGAATGTATACGGCCAACAGCATGAATTGTCTTGCGGAAGCAGTTGGGATTGCCTTGCCGGGAAACGGAACGATTCCGGCAGTCCACAGCGGACGTATGCAGCTTGCAAAGCATGCGGGGATGGCGATTATGAACCTGGTCGAAAACGATATTAAGGCGCGTGATATCATTAATAAGGAATCGTTGAAAAATGCACTTGCCTGCGACATGGCGCTCGGCTGTTCCTCAAACAGCGTGCTGCATCTTTTAGCAATTGCAAATGAAGCTGGTGTATCTTTAGACTTAACTTTATTTAATGAAATTAGTGCAAAGGTGCCGAATCTTTGTCATTTAGCACCTGCCGGTGAAACGCACATGCAGGACTTGAATCGTGCGGGCGGAATTGCTGCTGTACAAGCAGAGCTTGTAAAAGGTGGGTATCTGGATGATACTTTAATTACTGCGACCGGAAAAAGCATTCGTGAGAATATAAAAGGCGCATCAATAAGAGATACGAATGCGATTCGTCCGCTTGAAAATCCGTACAGTAAAACGGGAGGAATTGCGGTGCTTTGGGGAAATATCGCGAGAGACGGCTGTGTCGTGAAGCGAAGTGCCGTGGCGGAGGAAATGCTTTCTCACACAGGCCCGGCAAGAGTATTTAATAGTGAGGAAGAGGCAATTCAGGCAATTTACGATGGGAAAATTGTAGCTGGAGATGTTGTCGTAATCCGATATGAGGGGCCGAAAGGCGGTCCGGGGATGCGTGAAATGCTGAACCCTACCAGCGCCTTAGCCGGGATGAAACTGGATAAAACCGTTGCGCTGATTACAGACGGAAGATTCAGCGGAGCGAGCAGGGGTGCCTCGATTGGTCATGTCAGCCCGGAAGCCGCAAGCGGCGGAGAAATTGGCCTTATCGAAGAAAATGATTTAATTGAGATTAATATACCGGAATCCAAAATCAATGCCTTGGTAAGTGAAGAAGAATTTGAAAAGAGAAAAGCGCTTTATGTACAACCGGAGCCGAATGTAAAATCGGGTTGGCTTGCACGGTACGCCAGAATGGTTTCTTCCGCTAACACCGGAGCTGTTATGAGATAGGACGGGAGGAACGAAACCTATGTTAACTTTGGACAAAATATACCATGCCGCTTTTGTATTGAAGAACGTGGCACGAAAAACCGATTTAATTGCAGCATCTGCCCTTGAAAACAAGGGCGGAGAGCTCTATTTAAAAACAGAAAATTTGCAGGTAACCGGCAGCTTTAAGCTGCGCGGTGCGTATTATAAAATCAGTCAGCTGAATGAAGAAGAAAAAGCAAAAGGAATCATTGCGTGCAGTGCAGGAAATCATGCGCAAGGTGTTGCTCTGGCCGGAGCTAAAAATAACATTCCGAGCATTATCTGTATGCCAGACGGAGCACCGATTAGCAAAGTAGAAGCAACAAAAAGTTATGGTGCCGAGGTCTGCCTCGTAAAAGGCACCTATGATGAAGCGTATACAAAGGCAGTAGAACTGCAAGAAGAAAAGGGATATACCTTTATACATCCTTTTGATGATGCAGATGTAATCGCCGGACAGGGTACCATCGGACTTGAAATTTTGGATCAGCTTCCCGATGTGGATGCGGTCATTGTTCCGATTGGCGGCGGCGGCTTAATCAGTGGTGTCGCTTATGCAATCAAGCATTTGAAGCCGGACTGCAAGGTGTATGGAGTGCAGACTGCAGGTGCTCCAAGTATGTACCAGTCCATCCAAAAAAAAGAAAAGATTACGTTAGCCTCTGTGGATACTTTTGCAGACGGAATTGCAGTAAAGCATCCCGGAGATTTGACCTATGATATTATCTCAGAATATGTAGACGAAATTGTCACGGTTAGTGATGATGAGGTTGCGGCAGCAATCTTAGCGTTGATTGAAAAACAAAAGCTGATTGCAGAAGGTGCCGGCGCTGTGTCTGTAGCGGCGGCTTTATTTGATAAAATTGACCTTACGGGCAAAAAGGTCGTGAGCCTTGTAAGCGGTGGGAATATTGACGTCAGCATTCTAAGCAGAGTGATTACAAGAGGCCTTGTAATGAACGGAAGAAACAGCACGCTTACCATTGCGCTGATGGATAAACCGGGGCAGCTTCAAGGAGTGAGCGAAATTATCAGCCGGTGCGGCGGAAATGTAGTCAGTGTACACCATGACCGCGGTGACCAAAATATGGCGATTAACAGTTGCTTTTTAAAAGTTGGGATGGAAACTCGAGACAATGAACAGGTCGCAGAAATTAAAAGGGCACTTACAAGTGCCGGTTTTAAATTGGTGAGTGAAAGAGTATAAATAAAAATGTTTTGTGTAGATAGAAAGATAATTTAGAAAGGGTGTGACACCATTGGAAGCTATAAAAATCGAACTGAGCAAAAATCCGAAAGAAAAACCAGAAGACGAAAGTACATTAGATTTCGGAAGTGTTTTTTCGGATCATATGTTTATTATGGAATATGCAAAAGACAAAGGCTGGCATTCGCCGCGCATAGTTCCTTACGGACCGATTTCACTTGATCCCGCAGCAATGTGCCTGCATTATGGGCAAGAAGTCTTTGAAGGAATGAAAGCGTACCGTGCAGCAGACGGAACCATTAATCTGTTTCGGCCGGATGAGAATTTTAAACGTTTAAATTTATCCAATGACCGTCTTTGCATCCCTGAAATTGATGTGGAATTTTGCGTTGAGGCGACAAAGAAACTCGTAGAAATCGATAAAGATTGGGTGCCAAGTGCGCCGAATACCTCTCTTTACTTAAGACCTTTCATCTTTTGCCATGAAGCGAATTTGGGAGTGAAATCGGGAGACGAATACCTCTTTGTTATTATTGCCTCTCCGTCAGGCCCCTATTATAAAGAAGGCTTAAATCCCGTTAAAATTTATGTGGAAAATAAATATGTGCGAACGGTAAAAGGCGGCACTGGGATGGCGAAAACTGGAGGTAATTATGCTTCCAGTCTAAAAGCTGGTGTGGAAGCACATGATCAGGGCTACAGTCAGGTATTGTGGCTGGACGGGATTGAAAACCGCTATATTGAGGAAGTTGGAGCAATGAATATTTTCTTCCGGATTGGGAATGAGGTAATTACACCGGAGCTTTCCGGCAGTATTTTAGGTGGAATTACAAGAAAAAGCGTCATTGCGCTGCTCCAAAATGACGGGTACTTGGTAAGCGAGCGGCGTATCAGTATCTCGGAAGTGGAAGAAGCACATAAGAATGGAACCTTAAAAGAAGTATTTGGAACAGGAACGGCGGCAGTAATCAGCCCGGTAGGAATCCTAAAGTATAATGATAATGTCATGGAAATTAATAATCAGGAAATCGGCGAAATAAGCCAATATCTTTATGATAAATTGACGGGAATCCAATGGGGAAAAATCACCGGACCAGAAGGCTGGGTTGTAACAGTTTGCTAAAAATGTACTGTTAATTTTTTTAATAAAAAAATATTACAAATCAAGACCTGCTTTTATTAGTAGGTCTTGCATTTTTTGACGTATTTTGATACAATCTATAGATATATTATTTTTTTGATAGAATGAAATAAGCCTTTTTGAAGGATTATAAATAAAGGCAGGAAAGGGGAAGTTATGAAAAAATTTAAACGTATTTTAGTTGCGAATCGCGGTGAAATTGCAATCAGAGTATTTCGCGCATGTAGAGACCTTGGAATCCGTTCAGTTGCTATTTATTCAGAAGAAGATAAAAATTCACTGTTTCGTACAAAAGCGGATGAATCATACCAAGTTGGAAAAGGAAAAGCTCCCGTTGAAGCATATTTGGGCATGAGTGAAATTATTGAGCTGGCCAAATCAAAAGGCGTGGATGCCATTCATCCCGGCTATGGTTTTCTTTCTGAAAACACAGAATTTGCTCGCCTTTGTCAAGAGGAAGGCATAGAGTTTATCGGACCTACACACCACATGATGGAGCGATTAGGCGACAAGATTCAGTCGAAGATTGTAGCACATGAGGTTGGCGTTCCTACGATTCCCGGTGTGGATGAGGCAATTAAATCGGAAGCCGATGCAGTGAAATTTGCTGAATTCTGTGGTTACCCGGTTATGTTGAAGGCTGCTGCCGGCGGCGGCGGACGCGGTATGCGTATCGTCAGAGAAGCAAAGGATTTAATTCCGGAATTTAACAGCGCACAGAGTGAAGCGAGAAAAGCGTTCGGTATTGATGATATTTTTATTGAGAAATATGTAGAGCGTCCAAAGCATATCGAAGTTCAGATTTTAGGTGATAAATCTGGAAATATTGTACATTTGCATGAAAGAGACTGTTCCATTCAGCGCAGACATCAGAAGGTCGTAGAATTTACGCCGGCTCTTTGTATTACGGAAGAACAAAGAGAAGCGATTTGTAGCGATGCGTTAAAAATCGCAGGTGCAGTGAACTACCAAAGTGCCGGAACGGTTGAGTTTCTTTTGGATAAAGAAGGGAAGCATTATTTCATTGAGATGAACCCTCGTATACAGGTAGAACATACTGTAACGGAAATGGTAACAAACATTGATATTGTGCAGGCTCAAATTTTAGTTGCACAGGGTTATAAATTGGATTCCGAAGAAATCGGCATTCACTCACAGGACGACATTAAGCCAAGAGGCTTTTCCATTCAATGTCGTGTGACGACAGAAGATCCGACTAATCAATTTGCGCCAGATACGGGTGTAATCGATGTATATCGTACGGGCTCCGGCTTTGGCATTCGTCTTGATGGAGGAAATGGATTTACAGGGGCGATGATTACGCCTTATTATGACAGTCTTCTTGTAAAAATTACTTCTTTGGGAAGAACCTGGAAGGATGCAGTCAATAAATCTAGCCGTGCGTTGGATGAGTTGAAGATTAAGGGTGTCAAAACGAACCTTAACTTTTTAATGAATGTTCTTCACAGTCAAGAATTTATTGAAGGAACCTGCGATACTGGTTTTATTGCAGACCATCCTGAATTGTTAAATATAAAAGCGAGTGAAGATAAAGAATTAAAGGTACTTCGTTTTCTTGGAAATAAGAGTATCAACGAAAGAAAAGGAAATAAACCGCAATTTGACGTACCACACGTTCCTAAGTTTGAGGCTTCTCAGCTTGAAGGGCTGGCTGGTACAAAACAGATATTGGATAAAGAAGGTCCTGAAAAGCTTGCACAATGGGTATTGGATCAAAAACGTCTGCTGCTTACTGATACGACGATGCGTGACGCACAGCAGTCTTTAATGGCAACGCGAGTAAGAACCATTGATATGACGAAAATTGCACCGGCAGTTTCCGTTTATGGCAAAGACTTATTCTCATTGGAAATGTGGGGTGGCGCGACGTTCGATGTTGCTTATCGTTTCTTGAATGAAGATCCGTGGGAACGCCTTGAGATTCTTCGTGAAAAGATTCCAAACCTTCTGCTGCAGATGCTGATTCGTGGAGCAAATGCAGTTGGTTATAAAAACTATCCGGATAACGTAGTGCGCAAGTTTGTACAGCAGGCTGCAAAGTCCGGTGTTGACGTATTCCGTATCTTTGATTCTCTCAACTGGATTCAAGGTATGGAAGTTGCAATGGACGAAGTTCGTAACCAAGGCAAAGTTGTGGAAGCCTGCGTCTGTTACACCGGTGATATCTTAGATGAAACAAGAGATAAGTACAGTTTAAATTACTATCTGAAAATGGCAAAGGAACTGGAAAAACGCGGTGCAAATATTCTCGCAATCAAGGATATGTCCAGCTTACTCAAGCCGATGGCGGCGCACAAGCTAATTACAGCGCTGAAAAATGAGCTGACGATTCCAGTGCATCTCCATACACACGATACCAGCGGAAATGGCGGTGCGACCATATTGATGGCGGCAATGGCTGGTGTTGACATCGTAGACACGGCATTCAATGCATTTGCGGGATTGACGAGTCAGCCTGCTCTGAACTCCATTGTTGCTGCTCTTGAGAATACAGAGCGTGCAACCGGTCTTCCTTTGGACGGGATGCAGGAAATTTCAAATTATTGGAATTCTGTTCGCCCGGTATACAGCCAGTTTGAATCTGAGCTGAAAGGCGGAACAGCAGAAATCTATAAGTATGAAATGCCTGGAGGCCAGTATTCCAATCTGCGCTCTCAGGTTCAAAGTTTTGGCTTGGAGCATCGTTTCCAAGATGTAAAAGAAACGTATAAAACCGTAAATGAAATGCTTGGAGACATTGTAAAAGTAACACCATCCTCAAAAGCGGTTGGAGATATGGCAATCTTCATGGTTCAAAACGACTTGACAGAAGAAAACATCTACGACAAGGCGAAAGATATGGATTTCCCGGATTCTATCGTATCCTATTTTGAGGGAATGATGGGCCAGCCGGAAGGCGGCTTCCCGGAAAGACTTCAAAAGCTAGTTCTGAAAGGCAGAAAGGCGATTACGACGCGGCCTGGAGAATTGCTCGAGGATGAAGATTTTGATTTGATTAAGAAGCATTTGAAGGATAAATTCTCAATTGAAGCGACGGATCAGGAAGTCTTGAGCTATGCTTTATATCCAAAAGTGTTCGAAGACTATATAAACAACCAGAAAAAAGAAGGAAACTTCAAATATATGGGAAGTGATATTTTCTTCCATGGTCTTGAAGAAGGAGAAACCTGCGAGGTTAAGATTGAAGAAGGCAAGGTTCTTGTTGTAAAACTTCTTGAAATTAAGAATACGGATGAGGACGGGAACCGTGAAATTGTATTCCAGGTAAATGGAATCACGCGTTCGGTTGTGATTAAGGATAAGGAAGCCAATACAAAAGCAAGCAAGCAGTCTATTTTGATTGCAGATGCGGATGATGACCATGAAATTGGTGCAAACATTCCGGGTAATATCATTAAACTTCTTGTGAAAGAAGGAGAAGCAGTCAGTGCCGGCCAGCCGATTGCGGTGATAGAAGCCATGAAAATGGAGACAAATATCATTGCAATTATTGAAGGTGTGATTGATAAAATCTATGTAAAAGAAGGCCAGCAGGTAATATCCGGTGAACTAATTGCAAAAATGAAAAAAGATAAAAGTGAATAGTCCGAATTTGAGTTTTTAAGACAAAAAATGCAAGTCGATCAGGCTTGCATTTTTTTTTTATGAAAGGTAGAATAGAGGAAACGAATCTACGGAGGAATCGCATGAGAAGATGTATTATCATAACTGCATATTTGAAAGAAAAAATCCGAAAATGTTTAAATTTCCATGAAAGTGATTTTATTATTTGTGCAGACGGCGGCTACGAACTGGCAAAAAAAGAGGGAATTGTGCCGCATATTGTAATTGGAGATTTTGATTCGGGAAATGCGCCCGACCAAGATTTGGACAATGTTATGAGAGTTCCCGCAGAGAAGGATGATACAGATACGCTTTTGTGCTTGAAATATGGGATTGAACAGGGATTCCATGTTTTTGGCATTGTGGGAGGGATTGGAGGTCGGCTAGACCATACGGCAGCAAACCTACAAGCCTTGTCTTACGGGTGCGATTTAGGTAAATATGTAGTTCTTTTAAACGAGAACAACATCGCAACGATGCTGAACCCCGGAAAAACCACCTTTCCGAAGCGGGAAGGTTATAAGCTTTCCTTATTTTCTTATACAGAATATTGTAAGAATGTCACGATTCGAGGTGTGAAATATCCTCTAACAGATGCGCTGCTAGATCATAGTTTTCCAATTGGAGTGAGTAATGAAATATTGGAAGAAGAGGCGAAAGTCACCTTTGATAAAGGAAAACTACTTGTCATGCTTAGTAAAGATGCGTGTAGCGGCAGTTCTTCGTTAACAGACTGATGCGAATAATTTAAAATAGACATAAAAAAGAAAAAGTATAAAAAACCGAAAAAAAGACACAGTAATCATTATACTGTGTCTTTTTTATTTGGTGCCGGCGATCGGGGTCGAACCGATACGGTGTTGCCACCACGGGATTTTGAGTCCCGCACGTCTGCCAATTCCATCACGCCGGCGCAACATAATTATATTAACACAGCTAAAAGGAAAAATCAAGTATTAAATGTATAAAAAAACCTTTTCTTTTTGTCAGATATAATATATAATTTTCATTGTAGGTTGAAAAAGGAGGATTCGTTATGAACAATGGACTTGCAGTGCAATTTATTCCTTTAGTGCTTTTGATTGTTGTTATGTATTTCTTGCTGATCCGTCCGCAAAAGAAAAAAGAAAAACAAGTTGCGGATATGCGTAATAGCATCAAAGTGGGAGACGACATTGTCACCATAGGCGGCATTTATGGTAAGGTTGTCAAAGTAAAGGATGAAAGGCTTACCATCCAGGTCGGCGCAGACAAAACAAAATTTGAAATTACGAGATGGGCTGTTTCTAAGATAGAAAACGAAGCACCAAAATCTAAGGCAAAAATTGCGGAAGAAGAAGTGGAAGGCACGACTAAGAAAGCACTTCCTAAAAAACTGAAGAAGCTTGGTTCAGAAAAGGAAGAGCTGGATGTTGAACTGGAGCCAGTTGTGAAAGAATCAGAAAACAACAAAGAATAAGAAGCATTTTGCATTGAAAAACAAGGGTTTCCCCTTGTTTTTTTATAACTTGAGAAATAGTAATGGGATTCGGGTGAGATAAATAAAAAAACAAGAGGTTTTGATTTTACATCTGAGAATCCTTTTTTATTGAATAAAATGGAGAGAGGAAACGTATCCTGTAGTAAAAAGAACAATATCGCATCCGAAAAACCTTCGCGATGCAGAATTGGAGGAAGTATGAAAGGGTTTGAATTACAGAGTTGTATTACACGGGGTGCAAAGGCTTTTGTGTTCGCGTTTCTGTTGTTCTTTATTCTATTTACAATGTTGTCTCTCGCTTTGATGTTTACCTCACTGCCTGAAAAAGGAATGCTTTATTATATCCTAGTGATTTGCGGAATTTCTTGCTTTTTTATCGGTATTCAAGCGGGCGTTGTATTTAAAAAGAAAGGACTTGTTTTTGGAGCGTTATTTGCGAGTATTTTACTTTTAAGTATACTTTTAATAAGCTTTCTTCTGTCCGGAATGGAAAGCTCGATTTCCTTTTTAAATTATAAATATCTCCCATGTGTTTTTTTGGGAAGTTTAGGTGGAATGTTTGGTGTAAATCTTAAGAATTAAAGGGGAAATGCGATTTTAAAGCAGATTTTGCTTGTAGAATCCCCAAAAAAGTAGTAAAATATTCTGTAGCATTCAAATGAATTGAAGCAGATTGCGCGGAAGATTTCGCAAAAATACGTAAGAGAAGGTGAATAAAAGAATGAAAAAAACATTAGCAATCGTCTTGGCGATTCTGATAGGCGGATGTTGGTTTGTTACCTTAATGGGAGCAGGCTCATTCATGCCAGTAAAAGATCGGCTAAAATTAGGCTTGGACTTAAAGGGCGGCGTTTCCGTAGTTATGGAGGCAAAGACGGACGCAACCGGTTCCGAGCTGAAAACTTTGATGCAGCAAACGCAGGCTATCATCGAAAAAAGAGTCAACCAAATGGGATTGTCAGAACCAGTCGTCACAATAGAAGGCGAAAAGCGAATTCGTGTTGATTTGCCGGGAGCTGATGATGCAGATCAAGCAATTACGCAGATTGGTAAAACGGCACAGCTTCAGTTTGTCATGGCCGATGGTACCATTGTCATGGATGGAAGTCAGGTGAAAAATGCCGGCGTTTCTAAAAACCAGGGAAAGAGTAACATGTCACTCGATGCCGGTTATGTCGTAACTTTGGAATTTAATGCAGAAGGCTCCAAAGCGTTTAAAGCGGCAACTGAACGAATTGTCAATAATCAGGTAACTCCTTCGGTGGAAGGAATGCAGGCAAATCAGATTATGATTCTTTTGGACGGACAAGTTTTATCAAATCCAGGTGTTTCCGAAGTTATTTCCAGCAATGCACAAATCTCCGGAAACTTTACGAATGAGGAAGCTGCAAATCTGGCAGTTTTGATTCGCGGAGGCGCATTGCCAGTAGGCTTAGAAGAAGTCGATACTGCAACGGTAGGTCCTACACTTGGAATCGATTCCTTAAAAGACAGTATCCTTGCAGGTGCCATCGGCATCCTTTTAGTAATTGTTTTTATGGTTGTAATGTATCAGGTTATGGGTATCGCTGCTGATATCGCATTGATTTTATATGTATTGATTGTTATTTGGGTCATGGTTGCCTTCGGTGCAGTACTTACCCTGCCGGGAATCGCGGGTATCATTTTAGGTGTTGGCATGGCAGTCGATGCGAACGTAATTATCTTCTCCCGAATCAGAGAAGAAGTGTTGAACGGAAAAAGTATTCGTGTCGCTACGCATGAAGGCTTCCGACGTGCAATGTCTACCGTTATTGATTCACAGGTAACGACAATGATTGCGGCAATTATTTTATATCAACTTGGTTCTGGCCCGGTTCGCGGTTTTGCAATGACTTTAATGATTAGTATCGTTGCAAGTATCTTTACAGCCGTTGTCGTTACACAGCTTTATCTTTCTATTTTTGCAGAAAGTAAGAATTTTGGGAAAAACAAATTTTTCGGTATAAAGGAGGTGCAGTAAATGTTTGCAATCAAAAAAGAAGTATCCTTTATCAAGCATCGGAAAATCTTTTATATTGTTTCGCTTGTTTTAATTATCGTAGGAATCGGTACAGGCCTAGTCAGAGGCTTTAATTATGGAATCGATTTCACAGGAGGTACCCGTATTCAATTCAATATGGGACGCGAAGTTTCGATTGAAGACGTGGAAGCTGTATTAAAGGAAAATAAGATTCAGGCAGAGGTACAGCATGCCGGTGAAAATAATGATCAAGTTGTTTTAAAAACAGTACAGGCATTAGATAATGATGCTCGTACAAAATTTTATGATGATATGTTTTCTACTTTTAATCTAGATAAAAGCAGTGTGGTCAGTGCACAGCTAATCGGTCCTTCAGTAGGGGATTTGCTCAAGAAAAATGCAGTAAAAGCAGTACTGATTGCTACCGTGTGTATGTTGATATATATCATCATTCGCTTTGAATGGAAATTTAGTGTCGCGTCGATTGTTGCATTGGTGCATGACGTATTGATGCTGTTTGCTTTTTATGGACTTTTCCATGTTACAATCAATAACCCGTTTATTGCAGGTATGCTGACAGTTGTTGGTTACTCCATTAATGATACGATTGTTATTTTTGACCGTATCCGTGAGAATTTAAAATTCATGAAGAAGAATAACCAATTGGAGGAATTGATTGATAAGAGCATCAATCAGACAATTGTTCGTTCCCTGATGACATCGGTTACGACGATTTTGGTAATCATTCCACTTTATATTATATGTGGTGATACCATCCGAGAATTTGCACTTCCTTTAATTGTAGGAATTACAGCAGGTGCTTATTCTTCAATCACCATTGCAAGTCCTCTTTACTATGATCTTACAAAGCTGACTGAGCAGAAATCAAAATATAAAGGAAAGTAAGGGATTATTTTTATGATGGAGCAATTCTTGAACTATCTGTTGAATGTAAATCCCAATTATGATCTCGACATCATTGAGCGAGCATACCGGATTGCAGAAAGACAGCATGAAGGCCAATACCGTAAATCGGGAGAACCTTACTTGATTCACCCGGTAGAGGTGGCTAAAATATTGGCAGATTTAGGCATGGATGAAAATACAATCATTGCAGGCCTGCTTCATGATGCAGTTGAAGATACTCCATACACACAAGAAGATTTAAAACGTGATTTTGGTGAGGAGGTTGCTTTGCTTGTTGACGGGGTGACCAAGCTGGGTTCGCTCGTTTATGAGAGCAAAGAAGAACGGCAGGCTGAAAATCTGCGAAAAATGTTTTTGGCAATGTCAAAAGATATTCGGGTACTGATTATTAAGCTGGCGGACCGTTTGCACAACCTCCGCACCATAAATTATATGACAGAAGACAAGATTATTGAAAAATGCAAGGAAACGTTGGAAATCTATGCGCCACTTGCAAGCCGCCTCGGCATCTACACGATTAAATTCGAAGTAGAAGATATTGCATTAAAGATGCTGGAGCCGGAAGCTTATTACAATTTAGTTGCGGAAGTGAAAGTAAAAAAGCAACAGAGAGAAGACAATATTAATCACGTTATGAATGAAATTCGTCAATCTCTGGATGGACTGAGCATTCCTTACGAAATTACGGGACGGTCCAAGCATTTTTATAGCATTTATCGCAAAATGAAATACCAGCACAAGCAGCTTGACGAAATCTTTGATTTGACTGCTGTGCGTATTATTGTAGATACAATAAAAGATTGTTACGCAGTCTTGGGGGTTGTACATACGATGTGGAAGCCGCTACCTGGCCGCTTCAAGGATTACATTGCAATGCCGAAGCCTAATCTGTATCAGTCTTTGCATACGACCGTTTTAGGAGACAACGGAGAGCCGTTTGAAATCCAAATACGAACAAAAGAAATGCACAAAATTGCTGAATATGGAATTGCAGCACATTGGAAATATAAAGAAGGAGTTTCACACGAAAAAGAAGAAGTGAAGCTTGCATGGCTTCGCCAGACTTTAGAATGGCAGAAGGACTTAAATGATCCTAGAGAGTTTATGGAAACTTTGAAAGTAGATTTGTTTTCGAACCAAGTTTTCGTATTCACTCCAAAAGGAGACGTCATAGAGCTGCCGGCCGGTTCAACGCCCCTTGATTTTGCGTTTAAAATTCATTCGGCTGTCGGTGCAAAGTGTATCGGTGCAAAGGTCAACGGGAAAATGGTTCCCATCGACTATATTTTGTCAAATGGGCAGATTGTCGATATTGTGACCTCATCAAACAGTAAAGGGCCAAGCATTGATTGGCTGAAAATTGCAAAGAGCAATACGGCAAGAAATAAGATTCGTGCCTGGCTGAAAAAAGAGAATAAATCAGAAACCTCTGATAAGGGAAGAGAAATGCTGGAAAAATATGCAAAGCGTAAGGGGTACGATTTGCAGCAAATTTTAAAGAACCAGTATATTAATAAGGCTTCGAAGGCACTTAATTATTCAACTGCGGAGGATTTATACACGGCAATCAGCTATGGTGGAGTTATCCTCAGTAAAGTTATGATAATGCTGGAGGGTTACTACCATGAAGAAAAACAGGCAGAATTAAAGAAAAAAGAAAAAGAACAATCCAGAGCAGAAACAAAGAAAAAACAAAGAAAAGTAAATCCTACCGGTGTCACCGTTGAAGGTATGGATAATCTTTTGATTCGTTTTTCAAAATGCTGTAATCCGGTACCGGGAGATGAAATCGTCGGATTTATTACAAAAGGACGAGGAATTTCCGTGCACCGCAAGGATTGTATAAATATATTAACCTTACCGGAAGGAGAACGAAAACGTTTTATCCATGTTGAGTGGGATCAGGATAAAAAGGATTTATCTTATGATGCAGATATTCATATTTTAGCAGAAGACAGAAAAGGACTTTTCTCTGATCTTTCTCGCGTTTGTGAAGATATGGACGTACACATTACAGGTGTAAACGCAAAGAGTGCAAAAGATCGCATTATCAATATAACGATGACTTTGTCTATATCAAATACCAGCCAGATGGAAAAGGTGCTGCGTTCTCTTCGGGCGATACAGGGAGTTGCAGACGTGTACCGGGCGATAATGTAAAATAGATTACCGTGTTGGTATCAATTCTCTAAAAATACAAATCAGTAGGAGGAGCTTGTGAGAGCAGTTGTACAAAGAGTTCTAAAATCCAGTGTTACGGTGAACTCCAAGGTAACCGGTTCCATTGGAAAAGGATTGATGGTCCTTTTAGGTGTGGAGGACGGCGACGGATTTGCAGATGCCGCGTATCTTGCAGACAAGATTACCGGTCTTCGCATTTTTGAAGATGAAGAAGAAAAAATGAATTTATCGGTCAAGGACGTAGAAGGGGATATCTTAGCGGTATCTCAATTTACGCTTTTTGGAGATTGTAGAAAAGGGAAACGGCCTAGTTTCATCAAAGCAGCCCGCCCAGATGAAGCAAACAATCTTTATCGTGCATTTATTCATGAATGTAAAAATCATGGAGTGCATGTAGAAGAAGGCGTATTTCAGGCGGACATGCTGGTGCATATCGAAAATGATGGACCGGTGACGGTTCTTTTGGACAGTAAAAAACTATTTTAAAGGAGAAGGGTATGGTTGTAAAAGGATATTATAGCGGCGCATTGCAAGTAAATTCTTATCTTGTTTATGATGAAGAAACAAAAAAAGGTTTTATCGTAGATCCCGGTGGTGTAAATGCCGGCCTGCTTCAAAAAGCGGAAGAAGAAGAGCTTGACATTTTATATATTGTACTGACCCATGGTCATGGGGATCATATCGGCGGAGTTGGTGTCCATCAACAGGCGTTTCCGAAAGCAAAGCTGGTTGCGTGCAAAAAGGAAAAAGCATTTTTAAAAGATCCGTCCGTGAATTTTTCCAGAGAGACTTGCGGCGTCAGTATCTCTTTAGAAGCCGATTTATATGTAGAAGATGATGATACCTTGCAGGTTGGGAATTTGGAGCTTCGTTTTATTGAGACCCCGGGACACACTCCAGGCGGAATGTGTATTTTAGTAGAAGATTGCTTGTTCAGCGGCGACACTCTTTTCGCACAATCCATTGGAAGAACAGATTTTCCGCTGGGCTCCTTTGAAGACTTAGCATCCTCCATAAAAGACAAGCTTTTTCTGCTCCCAGATGAGACAAAGGTGTATCCGGGACATATGGGAAGTACGACCATTGGCCATGAAAAGGAGCATAATCCATTTGTATAAAATTGACTGCAATGAAATAAAAAATAAATATGAGCTGGAAGAATTGGTTAAGATGTTCCTTAAACCATCTGATTATATTTTATTTAACAACGAAACAATCAAGCAAGAAGAAGGAGTTCTGCAAACCGAACAAGATTTTCTTGGAGAAGCTCCTTGTGTGGAATTACGCATTCCAGATGGAGTAACAGATCGAAATGAAGCAAAGCGTTACTTATTTGAGCACCTAAGCGTTCATACGAAACTCCGACCGGACTGGGGAATCCTTACGGGAGTGCGGCCTGCAAAATTGATTGGTGAACAGATACGAAACGGAAAGAATTTACAAGAAATTCATGAGTTTCTTAAAGAATTCTATTATGTGTCTGACGAAAAGATAGCACTGCTGAGGGAATTATATGAAAACCAGAAGAGTGTGCTTGCAGCCTGTGAGAAAGAAGCGGTAGGTGTTTATATTGGTATTCCGTTTTGTCCTACCCGTTGCGTCTATTGTTCTTTTACTTCAAACCAGGCAGATGAAAAAAAAATAAAGCAGTATTTAGATTCTTTGATGAAAGAAATTACTTATGTGGGAAAGCGTATGAAAGAAAGCAGTATCTTTGCTGAATCTATTTATATTGGAGGAGGAACGCCCACCACCTTGTCTGCAGCACAGCTGAAAGAGCTGCTTGCTGCGGTCGCAGAGAATTTCGACTTATCGCATTTAAAGGAATATACCGTAGAAGCCGGACGTCCTGATACCATTACAAAAGAAAAATTGCAGGTAATTTCTGAGTTTGGAGTTGACCGCATCAGCATCAACCCGCAGTCGATGAAAGAAAAAACTCTGGGTTTAATCGGACGTTCGCACAGCCCGGAACAGATTATCGAAGCATTTGCTGCGGCAAAAGAGGTTCAAATCAAGAATATCAATGCCGATTTAATTGCAGGTCTCCCCGAAGAAGAACCAGAGGATTTTGAAGACAGCCTTCGCAAGATCATTGCGCTTGCACCGCAGAATATTACAGTGCATACCTTGGCCGTAAAACGTGCGTCAAAACTAATTGATTTGAATGCAGACTATCATTACAGTCAAGGGGAAAAAGTGAGAAGGATGCTTGCCATCTCAAAACAGCTGATGCGGGAGAACGGATACATTCCTTACTACATGTACCGCCAGAAACATATGGCCGGTAATTTTGAAAATGTAGGCTATGCAAAACCCGGAACAGAAAATATTTATAACATTCGTATTATGGAAGAAAATCAGACGATTCTTGCACTTGGAGCGGGCGGAATCAGCAAAGCGTATTTTCCGCAAGAAAACCGCTTGGAGAGAGTACCGAATGTTTCAAACTACGAAATTTATACAGAACGTCTTGAAGAAATGCTCAGACGTAAGGAAGAAGGAATTTTTATTCCTTTTACATCAGAAAAAAACGGAGGTATTTCATGATTACAAACATTCCAAAAGGAACAAAGGATGTGCTGCCCTCCCAGTCTTATAAATGGCAGTATATAGAGAAAACTTTTAGACAACTTTGCAAAAGTTATCATTTTAAAGAAATCCGTACTCCCATTTTTGAACATACAGAATTATTTAAGCGAAGTGTAGGAGATACGACGGATATTGTTGAAAAGCAGATGTATTCGTTTGATGATTATGGCGGAAGAAATCTGACATTAAAGCCGGAAGGAACTTCTCCGGTGGTTCGTGCTTTTACAGAAAGCAAATTGTTTGCAGAAGTGCAGCCATCTAAGTTTTACTATATTACACCGTGCTTTCGTTATGAAAAGCCGCAATCCGGGCGGTTGCGTGAATTTCATCAATTAGGAATTGAGACCTTCGGGGCATCAAATATGATGGCAGATGCGGAAGTCATTGCGCTTGCAATGGATTTTTTAGATGAATTGGGGATTGAAAATCTAGAGCTGAGAATCAATAGCATTGGATGTCCAACCTGCCGCCAAAAATACAGAGCTGCCTTGCAGGAATTTTTGAAACCAAATTATGATGCCTTCTGTGATACTTGCAAAGGTCGATACGACCGAAACCCGATGCGTATCTTGGATTGCAAATCTCCAAGCTGCCAGGAATTGGTTCAGGGAGCACCTAAAATGTTGGATTACCTTTGCGAAGAGTGCGAAGCTGCTTTTGCGGATTTAAAAACTAACTTAACGGCAATGGAGGTTCCTTACACAGTAGACCCGGGAATTGTTCGAGGCTTGGATTATTACACGAAGACTGCATTTGAGATTGTATCCTCCTCAATCGGGGCACAGGGAACCGTCTGTGGAGGAGGCCGTTATGATCACCTTGTAGAGCAAATTGGCGGGCCGTCTACTCCTGGAGTCGGTTTTGGATTAGGCATAGAGCGATTGCTTTTGGTGATGGAATCGGCAGGCATTGCGTTTCCCGAAGAAGAGACGACAGATGTTTTTATTGCAGTAATGGGCGAAAGAGGAAAACAATTTGGATTGAAATTGATGCACGATTTCAGAAAAGAAGGAATTTTAGCGGCAATGGATGTTGTAGGGCGCAATTTAAAGGGACAGTTTAAATATGCGGATCGTTTGCATGCAAAGTATACAATTGTAATTGGAGATAACGAGCTTGATAAAGGAGTGGTATCTCTGAAAAATATGCAGACATCAGAGCAGAAAGAAATTTCCATTGAAGCAATTCGAAACGAAATAAAATTATAGATTCAGTCTATACTAAATCAGAGGAGATACAAAATATGGCTAATTTATTGAAGAGAACACATATGTGCGGCACCTTGAACCTTTCGGATGTGCAGAAGGAAGTCGTTTTAAATGGATGGATTCAAAAACGAAGAAATTTGGGCGGACTGATTTTTTGCGATTTGCGAGATAAGACGGGGATTGTGCAGATTGTATTCGACGATACGATTCCAAAGGAACTCTTTGAAAAGGCGGACAAGCTGCGAAGTGAATTTGTTGTAGGGATTAAAGGAACGGTAAAGGAACGAGCATCGAAAAACAAAGACCTCTCAACGGGTGATATAGAAATATTTGCAGATGATTTAATCATCTATTCTGAGTCAGAAACGCCGCCGATTTATATAAAGGATGATGATAACGTTTCGGAAGACCTTCGACTGAAATACAGATATCTGGATTTAAGAAAGCTCAAGATGCAGAGAAACTTAACGTTTCGTCACAAAATAACAAAGATTGCGCGCGATTTCTTTGATGAAGAGGGTTTTACTGACGTAGAAACACCGGTTTTAATCAACTCAACACCGGAAGGCGCCAGAGATTATATTGTGCCAAGCAGAGTAAATCAAGGTAAATTTTATGCACTTCCACAGTCGCCACAGCTATTTAAGCAGCTTTTGATGGTATCCGGAACGGATCGATATTTTCAAATTGCGAAGTGTTTTCGAGATGAAGATCTTCGAGCTGACCGGCAGCCGGAATTTACACAAATCGACTTAGAAATGTCTTTTGTAGATGCAGATGAGGTTATTGCAACTCAAGAACGATTTTTGAAAAAATTATTTAAGGAGCTAATGAACCTAGAGCTTAAAACGCCGTTTCCAAGATTGTGTTATGACGAAGCAATGACTCGCTTTGGAAGTGACAAGCCGGATTTGCGATTCGGATTTGAATTAAAATCCTTGAATGAAACGGTTCGCGACTGTGAATTCCAAGTATTTAAAAATGCGCTTTCCTCCGGCGGTGATGTGCGGGGAATCAATATCGATGGTTACTCTGATCGATTCAGCAGAAAAGACCTCGACAAGCTGCAGGATGCGGCAAAAACGTACGGTGCGAAAGGTGTTGCCTGGATTCGTGTAGGAGAGACAGAGCATACCTCATCAATTGGAAAATTTTTCACTCCAGAGCAAATGCAGGAGATTATTTGCCAATTTGACGGAAAACCAAATGATTTAATTTTAATCGTGGCAGATAAGCCAAACGTAGTATTTGATACGCTCGGCTTTTTACGCAGAGAAATTGCGGGAAGACTGGGACTTTTGAATGACAAGGAATATAATTTCCTTTGGGTTGTTGACTTTCCGATGTACGAATACAATGAAGAGCTTGGCCGTTATCAGGCGATGCACCACCCCTTCACCTCTCCAAAAACGGAAGACATTCCGCTGATGGATACAGACCCTTCTAAGGTAAAAGCGGAGGCTTATGATATTATTATGAATGGGGTGGAGCTTGGAGGCGGAAGTATCCGTATCCATGATCGGAAGTTGCAGGCGAAAATTTTTGAAATCTTAGGGTTGTCTGAGGAAGAAGCAAACAATAAGTTTGGTTTCTTGCTAGAAGCGTTTAAATATGGAGTTCCTCCACATGGCGGACTGGCTTATGGGTTAGATCGACTGGTTATGCTTTTAACCGCGTCTCAAAGTATTCGAGAAGTAATGGCATTTCCGAAGAATCAGGCGGCGCAGTGCCTGCTTTGTGACGCACCATCTGTAATTGCAAAGGAACAGCTTGAAGAATTGGCGATTGCGACAGTACTTCCTCTGGAAGAGTGATACAAATTCGATAAATCAGAAATGACAGAAACTCTCTTATTCTGTAAAATCCGATAAGCTGAGGTAAAAAATGATAAAAATTGGAATCTTTGGAGGAAGCTTTGATCCGGTTCATTACGGGCATCTTTTGTTGGCAGAACAGGCACGTTGCATGCTTCAGCTCAACCGGGTAATTTTTGTACCCGCTAAGATCTCCCCCTTTAAATTGAATACCGTACCGACTAGGGGGGAGGATCGCTATCATATGCTGCGAAAGGCGATTGCGCATAATCCTTACTTTTTCGTTTCGGATTATGAATTAAAAAAAGATACTGTTTCCTATACCATTGAGACACTTCGATTTTTGAAAAAGGAGTGGGGAGAAGAAGCAGAGCTATACTTTATTACAGGAACGGATGCGTTTTTGAGCATTATGGACTGGGCGTGCGCAGAAGAGCTATTGACAGAATTTTCATTTTTGGTTGGGAACCGTCCGGGATATCAGCAAGAAGCGTTAGATCATATTTTAGCAGAGGTAAGAAGACGTTATAAAACGAAGGTGGAAAGAGTAGAAATGCCTCAGGTAGACATTTCCTCCACAGACATCAAGGAAAGATTTTGCCAGGGTAGATCTGTAAAATATTTGCTGCCCGATGCAGTTGCAGAATATGCTTTACTTCATCAATTATACGACACGCAGTAATTCAGGTGCGTATTTACACCACTGCTTGTCAATGAAAACGATTAATGGTACAATAAAATGTATACAAAAAATGGAATCAAAGAACAAATTACAGCGTATATAAAAAAGAATCTAAAAGAAAGACGACTTGCTCATACCTTCGGTGTTGTGGAGGAAGCCAAAAAATTAGCCGCAGCATATGGGGAAGATGTTGAGAAAGCAGAATTAGGCGCTTTATTCCACGATGCTTTTCGGGAAACCGGGAATTTAGTTCATGGAGGAATTGCGGCAGATGCAATGAAAGATATTTACGGAATTCAGGATGAAGATCTCTGCAATGCAGTGCGTTTTCATACAACCGGAAGAGCCGGGATGTCTTTGCTGGAGAAAATTATATATTTGGCGGATGCCATTGAGCCGGGGCGCAGCTACCCCGGAGTAGAGGCGCTTCGCATTCTGGCATATCAAGATTTAGATTCAGCCTGTATCAAAGCGCTTGGAAATACGATTCAGTATGTTGCTGAAAACGACTTAGACCTCGACTGTAACACGTTGGAGGCTTACAATGATATAAAAAAAGGAGATTATATGGATAATAAAGAAATTGCGCTGTCTGTGGCCGCTGTGTTAGACCGGAAAAAAGCACTGGACATCGTGGTAATGGATATAAAAGAAAAATCCTCATTTGCGGACTTTTTTGTGATTGCATCAGCAAATTCAGAAAGACAGCTTTCTACTTTGTCTGACGAGGTTGAAGATCAGCTTGCAAAAATTGGATATTTTGTCAAGCATATCGAGGGAAAAGGAAACAGTGGATGGGTTTTAATGGATTTCGGAGACGTTATTGTTAACTTATTTTCTTTGGAGCAAAGAGAACGCTATCATATCGAAAAAGTTTGGGGAGACTGTGAAATTATTCCGTTTGATGCAGCGGAAAATTAGGAGGTAGTGAAAGATGCAACAGCAGTACGATTTTAGTGTCATTGAAAAAAAATGGCAAGATATTTGGCAAAAAGAAAATGCATTTCTTACAACAGAGGATTATGAAAAAGAAAAGTTTTATCTTCTGGAGATGTTTCCGTACCCTTCCGGAAAGCTTCATATGGGACATGTGAGAAATTATTCAATCGGAGATGTGACTTCGCGCTACCTGACGATGAAGGGCTATAACGTGCTTCATCCAATGGGATGGGATTCTTTTGGACTTCCCGCAGAAAACGCAGCAATTAAGCACGGAATTCATCCAGCAGTATGGACAAAACAAAATATTGCTGAAATGAGAGAACAATTAAAGCAGCTGGGATTCAATTATGACTGGGAAAGAGAAATCGCAACGTGTACTCCGGAATATTATAGATGGATGCAATGGATTTTTATTCAGTTTTATGAAAAAGGGCTTGCTTACAAGAAAAAAAATCCAGTAAACTGGTGTCCGTCATGTCAAACTGTACTTGCAAACGAGCAGGTTGTTGACGGAAAATGCGAACGCTGTTCCACTGGTGTTGGAAAAAAAGATTTAGATCAATGGTATCTAAAAATTACTGATTATGCAGACCGCCTTCTTGAGGATTTGGATAAATTAGAAGGCTGGCCTAATAAAGTAAAAACGATGCAGAAAAACTGGATTGGGAAGAGCGTCGGAGCAGAAGTGGATTTTTCCATAGAAGCATTTGATAAAAAACTTCGGATTTTCACCACGAGAGTGGATACCTTATATGGGGTTACTTATATGGTGCTGGCACCGGAGCATCCTTATGTGGGTGAATTAGTTTCCGGCACAGAATATGAAAACGAGGTCAAGGGCTTTTTAGAAAAGCTGCAGCATTTGAGTGATATTGACCGAACTTCAACAACTCTGGAAAAAGAGGGTGTTTTCATCGGGAAATATGCAATTAATCCGATGAACGGGAAAAAGATTCCGATTTATATTGCAAACTATGTCCTTATGGATTATGGTACGGGTGCGATTATGGCGGTACCTGCCCACGATCAGCGCGATTTCGATTTTGCAAAAAAATACGACCTCGAAATCATACCGGTTGTGGAAGCAAAGGATCCTTCCATTGATATTTATAATTTGAAAGAAGCTTTTGTCGCAGAAGGAAAGCTGATTCATTCCGACCGTTTTGACGGATTGGATAATTTGGCTGCGCAAGAGCAGATAATTGCATATCTTGAAGAAAATAAAATTGGGACCGAGTCGATTAATTTCCGCCTTCGGGATTGGTTAATTTCAAGACAACGGTACTGGGGCTGCCCAATTCCTATGGTATATTGCGAAGAGTGCGGATGGGTACCCGAAAAATTAGAAAATCTTCCGGTCGAGCTGCCAACCGATGTCGTTTTTTCGGGGAAAGGCGAATCACCGCTTACAACGAGTAAAACGTTTGCTGAGGCTGTTTGCCCTAGCTGTGGTAAAAAAGCAAAAAGAGAAACCGATACGATGGATACGTTTTTGGATTCTTCCTGGTATTTCTTAAGATATACCGATGCAAAGAACGAAAAAGAGCCTTTTTCAAAGGAAAATGCGAAATATTGGATGGGGGTAGATCAGTACATTGGTGGTGTAGAGCATGCGATTTTACATTTGCTGTATGCGCGCTTCTTTACGAAAGTATTGTATGACATAGGCTGGTCTCCGGTGGAAGAACCGTTTGAGAACCTTTTAACGCAGGGAATGGTGTTAAAAGACGGCAGTAAGATGTCGAAGTCTGTCGGCAATGTAGTGAGTCCGGAAGAAATTATAAATAAATACGGCGCGGATACAGCCCGTTTGTTTATATTGTTTGCTGCACCTCCGGAAAAAGAACTGGAATGGTCCGATGCCGGAGTGGAAGGAAGCTTTCGATTCTTAAACCGGGTATACCGCCTAGTCTATGAGGCTGCCGAAATTACGAATGAAATACCGGCACGATTCACAATAGAAACAAAGGAAGATAAAGAATTAGCTTTTGTCTTAAACACTACGATTAAGAAGGTAACCGAGGATATCGGGACACGTTTCAACTTTAATACAGCGTTAAGCTCTATTATGGAATTGGTCAATGAGATGTATCGCTACAAAACATTAGATGATATAAATCTTGGTCTGTTTAAGCATGCAATTGATTCTCTAATTCTTTTATTAAATCCGTTTGTTCCGCATATCTGCGAAGAAATGTGGGAGTATACACAACATGAAGGTTTTGCATATGCGGCAGCTTGGCCGGCTTATGATGAAACTGCCTTAGTGAGAGATACGGTAGAGATTGTGATTCAGTTAAACGGCAAGGTAAAAGAACGAATCCAGATGCCGACGGGACTGGACAAGGATGCTTTCACAAGTGCTGCAATGGACGAAGAAAAAGTAAAAGCACTTTTAAGCGAAAAAGAAATTGTAAAAATAATTGCCGTTCCAGGCAAATTATTGAACGTAGTTGTAAAATAACAAGCGGTAAGACCGCATTAAAGAAAGGATGTATTTTTTGAAAACCAACAACAACAATAGGGGAGGAAGCGTCAGATTGATTCCACTCGGCGGTTTAAATGAGATCGGAAAAAACATTACCGTCCTGGAGACAAAAAACGATTTAATTATCATTGACTGCGGACTGTCTTTCCCCGATGATGAAATGTACGGAATTGATATCGTGATTCCCGATTTCAGTTATCTGATTAAAAATAGAGAAAAAATCAGAGGCATGGTACTGACACACGGACACGAGGATCACATCGGCGCGATTCCTTATTTATTAAAAGAAATCAATCTGCCGATTTACGGAACCAGACTCACGCTCGGACTGGTTGAGAACAAATTGAAAGAGCACGGCATAAAAGGTAATTTAAACGTAATTACCGCAGGCGAAACAGTAAAAATGGGTGATTTCAAAGTAGAGACCATACGCACAACCCATTCAATTGCAGATGCGATTTGTCTGGCCATTGATACTCCAGCAGGAAAAGTATTCCATACCGGCGACTTTAAAATTGACTATACTCCGCTTGACGGAGAACCGATTGATTTTCACCGATTAGCGGAGATTGGAAATAAAGGCGTTCTGTTGATGCTGGCAGACAGTACGAATGCAGAACGAAAAGGCTATACTGCTTCGGAAAAAACGGTCGGCGTCACTTTGGAAAACATTTTCCGATCCTATAACAGCAGAATTTTAGTGGCAACCTTCTCTTCAAATGTGCATCGTGTTCAAAAGATTATCGATACGGCAGTGAAGTTTAAGCGAAAAGTTGCGATTTCAGGAAGAAGCATGCTGAACGTTGTAAATATTTCCATCGAATTGGGATATTTAAAAGTTCCGGACGGCGTTTTGGTAGATGTGAATAAAATAAAAAATATAAAAGATTCAGAGCTGGTTATTATTACGACCGGAAGTCAAGGGGAGCCAATGTCTGCACTTGCAAGAATGGCATCCAATGACCATAAGGCAGTTCAGATTAAAAAAGGCGATGTTGTCGTACTTTCCTCCAGCCCGGTTCCTGGAAATGAAAAAACGGTTTCAAACATAGTAAACAAGCTTTTTGAAAAAGGGGCTGAAGTAATTTATAACGATATTGCAGATATTCATGTTTCTGGGCATGCTTGTGCAGAAGAACTGAAATTGATTCATTCTTTGATCAAACCTAAATACTTTATGCCGGTACATGGTGAATACAGACATTTGCGCCAGCATTCTCTGATTGCACAAAATTTAGGAATGCCAAAAGAACGTATCTTTATTTTAGGAAATGGGCAAGTCCTTTCTCTACGAAGAAATAAAGTCGATAAATTAAAAGAAGAAGTTGCATGCTCTGCGGTAATGGTAGATGGCCTCGGTGTTGGCGACGTCGGCAATATTGTTCTTAGAGATCGAAAACTCTTATCAGAAGCTGGGTTGATTATCGTCGTTGCCGGAATCCAAAAGGGAACCGGCATGGTAATGTCAGGTCCGGATATTATTTCCAGAGGATTTGTGTATGTCAGAGAATCCGAAGATTTGATTGATTCCGCAAGAAAAGTAGTGGAAGCGCGTCTGGAACGCTGTTATGCAGATGGCGTCAAGGATTGGGCGGCATTAAAAGTTGCAGTTCGCGATGAACTTCGTAACTTCATCTATCAAAGAACAAAAAGAAGTCCCGTTATTTTACCGATTTTCTTAGAAGTGTAGGAGGTTGCGATGAACCCTTATGATAAAGCACATGAGCTGGCAAGAGCGTTAAAAGAATCCCCTGAATATAAAAGCTACATTGCGAAAAAAGAAGAGATTTCCAAGAATGAAGAATTAAGCGCGATGATTAATGACTTTCAAGATAAAAATATGAAAATGCAGACACAGCAAATGCTAACCGGAACAGCGGATCAAAGCATTATGGAACAGGTTCAGTCTTTATATCAGATCGTTATGGCAGACCCTTTGGCTGCTGAATATATGCAGGCAGAGCTCACTTTCACAAAGTTGGTTTCTGATATTTATGGAATTTTAGGGGAAGTGATTCGCGTTGGACAGTAACTCACAAAAGGAAATTCGTATTTTATCACGCATTTCCAAAGTGCAGGACGCACTAAAAGAGAAACAACTTGACGGAATTTGGATTACGAAGAAGGAAAATCAGATTTATTTATCTGATTTTCCTTCCTCTAATTGCTATCTGCTATTGACGCAAGACAAAAGTTATCTTTTGACTGATTTCCGTTATATTGAAGCGGCGAAAGATTCTTGCCCTATGTATGAGATCATATTGCTTGACAGTAAATATTCCGAGACTGATTTTCTAAAAGAGATGAATTTATCTACAATTGGAACAGAAAACGAAACATTAACTGTAAATAGTTATGGTAAACTAAAAGACGTTGTACCGGACGTGAGTTGGAAAGATTGCAGCGGCCTAGTCGAGGAGATACGTCAGATAAAGGATGCCTTTGAATTGGATGCGATTAAGCGTTCCGCAGCTCTGACAGATGACTGCTTTTCTTATATGCTTACGACATTACAGCCGGGGATGAGTGAGAAGGAAGCGGCACTGGAAATTGAGCTGTACTTTAAAAAGCATGGAGCGTCCGCCTTATCCTTTGAGACAATTTGCGTTTCCGGTGTACGAAGCTCTTTACCGCATGGTGTACCCACCGATAAAAAGATTGAATCCGGTGATTTGCTAACAATGGATTTTGGCTGTGTTTTAGAGGGATATTGTTCCGATATGACAAGAACTGTTGCAATTGGTTCGGTGACACCGGAACAGCGAAAGATTTATGACTTAGTTTTAGAAGCGCAAAAGAACGCGATTGATAACTTGAAAGCAGGAATGTCCTATATTGATGGAGACCGCCTTGCTCGTCAAGTCATTGAAGATGCCGGATACGGGTCATACTTTGGACATGGTCTTGGACATGGAGTCGGACTTGAAATTCATGAAGCCCCAACTTTAAGCCCAAGAGGAAAAGGCACGTTGAAAGAAAACATGACGGTTACGATTGAGCCTGGGATTTATCTTCCTCAGAAATTTGGGATTCGAATTGAAGACTTGGCAATTGTCACTTCGTTTGGTATAATAAATACGGTTCATTCGGAAAAAGAGCTAATTATTATCTAAAAGGATTGATTAGATATATTTACAATGGAGGAATAAACAATGATTTATGCAAGTGATTTTAGAAAAGGCGTTACGTTTGACATCAATGGAGAGCCACATGTTGTTATGGATTTTCAGCACGTAAAGCCCGGAAAAGGTGCAGCTTTTGTAAGAACCAAGTATAAAAACATATTAACTGGTGCAACGAGAGAAGAAGCCTTTAATCCAAATGATAAATTCCCGAAGGCACACATTGACACAAAACAAATGCAGTATTTATATAATGATGGAGAACTCTATTATTTCATGGATCAGGAAACATTTGATCAGGTTCCTATCAGCGAAGAGCAGGTGGAGGATGCAATCAAGTATTTAAGAGAAAATGACGTTGCCACCATTAAATTTTATAAGGGAAGCGCGTTCTTAGTAGAAGCTCCTAATTTTGTAAACCTTAAGGTCATTGAAACTGAACCCGGCGTAAAAGGCGATACAGCTACAAACGTAACCAAAGCAGCGGTTGTAGAAACCGGTGCATCAATTCAGGTTCCAATTTTTATTGAAGAAGGCGAATTGATCCAGATTGACACCAGAACTGGCGAATATTTAGGAAGAGCTAAATAAATACAGGCAATGATTTCGCAGAGTGGTAACATTCTGCGAATATTTTTTGTATTTACATAGGAGAGTATGTATGGGGAAGAAATCTAAAAAAAAGAAGAAAAGCAGTCGAGTTACAAAAACACTCCTTATTTTAGCGAGCATATGTATGCTGTTTTCTGCGGCATTTTTTATTTTTTTAGAAAAAGCCGTAAAACCTGTTGACGTAGAAAATTCTCAGCCGATTTCTGTTCAGATACCGGTTGGGACAGGAACCGGAGGAATTGCTGAAATATTAAAAGAGAATGGGCTAATCAACAACACTCCCATTTTTCGTTTTGAATCTAAAGCAAAAGGGTATGATGGGAAGTATAAGGCTGGAGAATATATGCTTTCAAAAAGCATGTCCATGCTCACTATCATGGAGAAAATCGTTTCGGGAAATGTGAACACCGTTCGTTTTACGATTCCGGAAGGGTATACTCTAAAAAAAATAACCGAGAAATTAAACGCACAGGGATTAATTAATGAAGAACTCTTTTTACAGGAGCTGAAATCCGGAGAATATGACTATGATTTCCTGAAAGATGCCCAAAAGAGCGAGCTCCGTTTAGAAGGTTTTTTATATCCTGAAACGTATGATGTATATACAACTGCTTCGGAGCGAGATATTATAGACCGCATGTTATTACAATTTGATAAAGTGTTTAAGCCTGAATATTATGAGCGGGCAAAAGAGTTAAACCTAAGCATTAATGAAGTCATTACAATCGCTTCTATCATACAGGGGGAAGCGGTCAAAGAAGATGAAATGGATTTGATTTCCAGTGTAATTTATAATCGCTTGAAGATTAACATGAGACTTCAAGTGGATGCAACAGTTCAATATGCACTGCAAGAACGCACTGACCGTGTTACCGTGAAAAACACGGAGGTAGATTCTCCGTATAACACATATCAAAATAAGGGGCTTCCACCCGGACCAATTTGCTCACCAGGCATTAAGGCAATTGAAGCGGCACTTTACCCTGCGGAAACAAATTATATTTATTTCGTAGCAAAGGGAGACGGATATCACGCATTTACTCATGATTATGATCAATTTTTAAGAGATAAAAATGCTTATATTAAAAAAACATTTGGAGAATGAGAATGAACATTATGACGGAGCAGGTTACCGCATATTTAGACGAGCTGTACCAGCCATTAAATCCATTTTTAGAGCAATTAAGAGTGGATGCACAAACGAATAAAGTCCCTATTATTTTAAGAGATACGGAGATGCTGTTAGGGAATCTTTTACGGCTGCGAAAACCCAAAAGAATCCTCGAAATTGGAACTGCTGTAGGCTATTCTGCAATTTATTTTGCTTCTGTTTGCGAAGGAGTGGAAATTACGACTTTAGAGGTTTCGGAAGAGAGTGTGGCAATTGCAAAAGAAAATATACAAAAAGCTGGAATGTCCGGACAGATTGAAGTAATCACAGGCGATGCAAAAGAAAGCCTGCTTCTTTTAGACGGACAGGTGCAGGAAAAAGAGAGGCAGCTGTATGATTTTATTTTTATAGATGCTGCGAAAGGGCAATATCAGGCATTTTGGGATGCTTGCCAGCCCCTTTGCGCACCGCAGGCCTTACTTGTGTCAGATAATGTTCTTTTCAAAGGGATGACGGCTTCCGATGACTTTGTTCTAAATCGGAAATATAATACAATTATACGCCGTATGAGAGAATATCTGCATAATATCACGAACCTGGAAACAGCAGATACTTGTGTGCTGGCAGTTGGAGATGGTGTTGCTGTCAGCTTTATGAAGGGATAAAAGAGGTATGGAAAAAATCGAGCTTCTGGCTCCGGCCGGTGATTTGGAAAAGCTAAAAATTGCAATTGATTACGGCGCCGATGCCATCTATATGGCGGGCGAGCTGTTTGGTCTTCGTGCAGGCGCAAAAAATTTCAGCTTTGAGGAAATGCGTGAGGGTTTGCAGTATGCCCATGAGCGTGGTAAAAAAGGATTCCTCACAATGAACGTATTTGCGCATAATGATGATATTGAGAGCATGAAAGAATATCTTTCTCAATTGAAAGCTTTACCGATTGATGCATACATTGTGTCAGACCCTGGTGTGATTCAGATGATATGGGAAATAATTCCGGATGCAGAAATTCATTTAAGCACTCAGGCGAATACGACAAACTATAAAACTGCCGCGTTCTGGCATCAGCAGGGCGTAAAGCGCATCGTGCTTGCGCGGG
This sequence comes from uncultured Anaerovorax sp., assembly GCA_963521065.1. Taxonomy (GTDB): domain Bacteria; phylum Bacillota; class Clostridia; order Peptostreptococcales; family Anaerovoracaceae; genus IOR16. The sequence goes on from CAUQTI010000002.1 coordinate 60,004, forward strand.
AGCTTTCATTTGATGAAATAAAAGGCTTTCGCGAAAACCTCCCAGAGGAAGCACAGCTGGAAGCCTTTGTTCAGGGTGCTATGTGTATTTCTTATTCCGGTCGCTGCCTTTTAAGTAATTTCATGATTGAACGTGACGCAAACAGGGGCATGTGTGCACACCCGTGTCGTTGGAAATACAGCCTGCAAGAAGAGAAACGACCGGGAGAATACTATCCGGTAGAAGAAGATGAGAGAGGGACCTATATCTTTAACTCAAGGGATCTATGTATGATTGAACACATACCGGATTTGATTACATCAGGGCTTTCTTCGCTTAAAATCGAGGGCCGAATGAAAAGTATTTTTTATGTAGCAACGATTGTCGGGGCTTATCGCAAAGCAATTGATGCATATTATGAGCAAGGTGAAAAATATCAAGTTCAGCCAGAGTGGATGGAAGAGTTGCGAAAGGTCAGCAACCGCCATTTTACAACGGGTTTTTATTATCGCAGACCGACAAATGAAGATCAAAATTATGAAAGCAGCGCATATTACCGAGAATATACTTTTTTAGGAATCGTTCATGATTACGATGCGGCAACAGGTTTTGCGACAGTAGAACAAAGAAATAAGATAACGCTTGGTGATGAAGTTGAAATTTTTGGACCGGCAAGTGACTACTTTAAACAAAAAATTGAAGTTATGCTCAATGAAGAAGGGGAAGCCATCTCAGAAGCACCGCATGCACAGCAAATGTTGAAAATTAAAGTATCGAAACCGGTGTCTGAGAAGTTCATGCTTCGCAAAAAGAAAGAATAAGATTGAATTTTCATTAAATTTATGGTATAATATACTAAGTTTTGATGGAAAACATATAATAGGATTTATTTAATTAGGAGGAATTTAGAAATGATGGACTCTAGTCCAGACCCCAGTACGCCACTGTTATTCAAATTATTATTTTTAGCACTATTGATACTGATTAATGCTTTTTTTGCTTCCGCAGAGATGGCGTTTGTATCCTTGAATAAAAATAAAATTAAATTGCTAGCCAATCAGGAAAATAAAAAAGCACTGCTGCTTCAGCGGCTGATTGAGGAGCCAAACAAATTTTTGTCGACGATTCAGGTCGCAATTACGCTTGCCGGATTTTTATCCAGTGCGTCTGCAGCCACATCAATGTCAGCAGGAATTGCTGTTTTTCTGCACCAGTTTGGTATCCCTTATGAAACACAAATTGCAATCGTGCTAGTAACCTTGGCTTTGAGTTATTTTACACTGGTATTCGGCGAACTTCTGCCTAAGCGTCTAGCCCTGCAAAATGCAGAAAAAATGGCACTCTTTGCAGTAAAACCAATTTTGTTTATCTCTAAAATTGCTGCGCCGTTTGTCAAGCTGTTGTCGCTTTCTGTCTCCTTTCTGCTAAAGCTTTTAGGAAAGGATCAATACGACCAGATTGACGAGTATTCCGAAGAAGAAATTCGTTCTCTGCTTGAAGCGGGCCAGGAGTCCGGACAGATTAACGAAACCGGACGTGAAATGATTAACAGCATTTTTGAATTTGATGACAAATTGGCCTATGAGATTATGACACCGAGAACGGATGTATTCCTGATTGATGTCAATGACGATTTGACTGAATATCTAGATGAGCTTCTCGAAGAACGTTATTCGAGAATTCCGGTTTATAACAAAGACAGCGATGATATCATCGGCGTGCTTTACATGAAGGACTTTATGATCGAAGCGAGAAAGCACGGCTTTGAAAATGTAGATATCCGTCCTATTTTACAAAAACCGTTTTTTGTTCCGGAAAGTAAAAAAATCAACGAACTATTCAGCGAACTCCAGCTTTCTAAAATGCACATTGCAATCTTGATTGATGAATATGGCGGCTTTTCGGGCATCGTTACGATGGAAGATATTATTGAAGAGGTAATGGGAAACATCGGCGATGAATATGATGATGACGAACCACAATTGGAATTGATTGATGAAACGACGTATATGGTGGATGGACAATACTATTTAGATGATTTGAGCGAAGAATTAGGATTGGAGCTGGAATCTGAAAACCACGAAACCATCGGCGGATTTATTATTGATTTGATGGGTGAAATCCCAGAGGAAAATGAAACGGAGGAGCGTATTGTATCCCATGAAGGATGTACCTTTAAAGTGGAATCCGTAAAAGATCGCAGAATTGATAAGGTCCGTATTATGTTGACACCAAAGGAAGCTGCAAACGAAGAAGACCCGTCTGTTTTACCAGATGAAAATGCGACTTTAAAGGAGCTGCCCGTTGGAGAACAAAAAACACAAGAAGCATAATTGAATATGACACATAACCTTCTGTCTCTCCTGCATATAATGGAAATGGGACAGGAGGTTTTTTTATGAAGAAAAATACAGCCTTATTTGAAAAATTACCGTTAGAATTAGCCGTTGAGCTGCAGCGTATGCCAATAGAAGTACAAGAGCAATTGCAGGAAATCCGCATTAAAATTGGACATCCTATTCTACTGTATGCAGGAAATAAAGAATATGTATTAAAGAGAAGTGCTGATTCGAAGGTTGACAAAGAATATATTAATAATGTGTGTAATTGTATACTTAATCATTCGGTTTACGCACACCAGCATGATCTTGCAAATGGCTTTGTTACAATAGAAGGCGGGCATCGCGTGGGGTTTTGCGGAAGAGCAGTTATGGAAAATGGAATCGTCAGCACGCTTACCAATATTACTTCGTTAAACATTAGAAAAAGCCGTCAGATTCCTGGAATTTCTGAACCCTATTATTCATATTTGACAAGCAAGGAGGGACATTTTTATAACACAATTTTAATTTCTCCACCTAAATGCGGAAAAACGACAATGCTCAGAGACTTAATTCGTAATTTAAGCGGACATGGCTTTAAAGTAGGGGTTTGTGACGAGCGCTCAGAAATTGCCGGATTTGATCATTTTGGTGCTTCCTTTGATTTAGGGACAAGAACGGACGTTCTGGATTCGTGTCCAAAAGAAAAAGCAATGATTATGTTGATTCGATCCATGGCCCCAGACATCATTGCAACCGATGAAATTGGAAAAGAGGCGGACTATGATGCCATTTATTCTGCGGTCACTGCAGGCGTTGGCCTCTTGACGACCGTCCATGGAAACAGTTATGAGGATTTACTTCGCTCTCAAGCTAAGAAATTTATAGAAAGCGGAATTTTTCAAAGGATTTTATATTTAGGAAACTACCCGAGAATCGGAACTGTAAAAAAAATAACGGATGAAAAAAATCAAATTCTTTACTCTGGAGAAAGGAGCATTGTATGAAACTTGCGCTGTGTATTCTTATTCTTATTTCCTGCTGTGGTGCAGGAGTGGTAAAGGCATTGGAATTTTCTTACCGACACCGGCAGTTGCGTGAAATCCACCGAAGCTTAAAACGGCTGCAAACAGAAATACAATATGCAAAGGAAACCCTGCCGGTCCTTTTGGAGAATTCTTCAAAAGAAGAAAGCGGACTGCTCTCCGCCTTTTACAAAGAAGTTTGCGAAGGGTTGAAGAAAGGAGAAAAAAGCTTTTATGAATGTTGGAATGCCGCATTCTCAGAAATTTATAATCGAAGCAGTCTGGTAAAAGAAGATAAAGAAATTTTCATCCAATTAGGGCAGGAATTAGGCAAAAGTGATCTTCCGGGACAAAAGAGTGCCTTCGAACGGTTTTTTCTAAGGCTGGAGGAACAGATTAACGAAGCGGCAGAAATAAAAAAGAAAAAAGGGAAAATGTATCAAAGCCTTGGATTTTATGGAGGAATCCTTATTGTTTTACTGCTTTTTTAGAATATTTTTTATCGTTTTTTATGATTATTAGAAAAATAAAATGGAAAGAATAAAAAAAGTAGTTGACAATTTTCATTTGATGGGTTTATGATATCCATAAGTTATAAGTTGAAATGCGAGAGAGGAAATGAAAATGAGAAATGCTATGTCAGCAAAATTAAATAGCTTTACTTACTTTAACTTTTGGGGCTATTATTTTAGCGCTGACATTTTTTCATATAAATATTTCGATTCGTTTGAGTCTTGTAACATCAAAAATAATTAGCCAGACTATTTTGGAAATTTTGAGAACTCAGCGGGATGAGTTCTCTTTTTTTATACACAAAGGGAACTTGGAGTTCCCAATAAGTAGAATAAATTCTTTTATTTGCCAAAATTAGTTCTACGAAATCAATTAGAAAACGGAGGGAAAAAAGATGATTATTGTATTAAAACCAAACACCTTACAAGAGGAAATTGATAAATTATCCGCACTTGTCAGAGGAAAGGGCGTTGAGGTATATCCAATCGTAGGTACAGAAGTAAGTGTTTTGGGCTTGGTCGGAGATACCAGTAAAGTGGATCGTTCTCAGTTGGAGGCAAACCGCAACGTTGCACGCGTAATGCATGTGGCAGAGCCGTTTAAGAAGGCAAATAAAAAATTTCATCCGATGCCTACCGTCATTGATATATGCGGACAGAAAATCGGAGGAGAAAAGCTTGCAATCATAGCTGGACCTTGTTCCGTTGAAAGCGAAGAGCAAATATGCGGAATCGCACAGGATGTAAAAGAATTAGGAGCAAACTTCCTGAGAGGCGGCGCATTCAAACCTAGAACCTCTCCTTACGCATTTCAGGGCTTAAAATATGATGGCTTGGAGCTTTTAATGGAAGCCCGTAAAAAAACAGGTCTCCCAATTGTCTCTGAAATTATGTCGACAAATGATTTGGATATCTTTGAAAGAGAAGTGGATGTCATTCAGGTAGGTGCAAGAAACATGCAGAATTTTGACCTGTTGAAGCAGCTTGGTAAAACCTCAAAACCGATTCTATTAAAAAGAGGGCTCTCTGCAACCATTGAGGAATGGTTGATGTCGGCAGAATATATTATGGCTGGCGGTAATGAACAAGTCATTCTGTGTGAACGAGGTATCCGCACCTTTGAATCTTACACTAGAAATACACTTGATCTCAGTGCGATTCCTGCAGTTAAGGAATTAAGTCATCTTCCTGTTGTCGTCGATCCAAGTCATGCAACCGGAAAGTACTGGATGGTCGAACCGTTAGCAAAAGCCGCAATCGCTGTAGGAGCAGATGGTCTGATTATCGAGGTTCATAACGATCCGGCAAATGCACTTTGTGATGGTCAGCAGTCGATAAAACCAAAGCTGTTTGGTGAAGTGATGGAAGAGCTTCGTCTCATTGCAAAAGCCGTAGGACGTGAGCTTTAAAGAAGACAGGAAAAGAAAGAGAGTAAATGAGGACGCATATGGAAAAACAATTAAGGGTAAATTTGAAAGAAAACAGTTATTCCATTCATATTAAAAGCGGATTGCTGACGGAAGCCGGTGAAAGAATACGAGAAATTTATCAAGGAAATAAAATTTTTGTATTGACGGACCATCATGTAAATGGGAAATATATGAAGGATTTGCTTTTTTCTCTCAAGGAGGAAGGTTATAAAGTTCACGTTTACTCGCAGGAACCGGGAGAAGCTTCAAAATCTTTAATGCAGCTCCAAAAAATCTACGATGCACTATTGCAGGCTGAAATGACACGAAAAGACCTTCTCGTCGTCTTAGGAGGCGGTGTGGTGGGAGACATCGGAGGATTTGCTGCCGCAACGTATTTGCGGGGAATCCCTTTCCTGCAAATACCAACCTCTCTTCTTGCGCAAGTCGACAGCTCGGTTGGAGGCAAAGTCGCAGTGGATCTTCCGCAAGGAAAGAATCTAGTCGGTAATTTCTATCAGCCGAAAGCAGTCTTAATTGATCCGCTCGTACTGTCCACCTTACCGGATAAGTTTTTTACAGACGGAATGGCAGAAGTGATTAAATATGGCTGTATCAAAGACCCGGATTTATTTGAGCTACTTTCATCAAACACGAACAGAGAATCTATTATGAAACATATTGATGAAATTATCTTTCGCTGCTGCGACCTAAAAAGGGCGTTGGTAGAAGAAGACGAAAAAGATACTGGAAGTCGCATGCTTTTAAATTTTGGGCATACGATGGCACACGCTATCGAACAAATTCAGAAATATGAGGGATTGACACACGGCGAAGCGGTTGCTGTCGGCATGTATCACATTACTGAAAAAAGCGAAGCGCTCGAGTTAACAGCGAAGGGGACTGCCGAAAAAATAAAAAATATTCTCCTCGCTCACAGACTTCCGGTTGGGATTTCCTCTATTTCAGAAAATGCAATCAAACGCGTGATTCTGCGAGATAAAAAACGAGATGGTGATAAATTGAACGTTGTTCTATTGAAAAAAATAGGAGAAAGCTACTTATACGAAGGAGGAAAGTCTTTATGGGAAATTTAATAATAAAACCAGCCAAGCTATCCGGAAGCGTTCAGGTCCCTCCTTCAAAAAGCATTGCACATCGAGCCGTTATTTGTTCCGCACTGAGCAAGGCCGAGTCCTTTTTAAGGTTAAACCTTTCCGATGATTTACTCGCTACCGTAAACGGAATGCAAGTAATTCGAGAAAAAAAGAACGCATGCATTGATTGTAACGAATCAGGATCTACACTTCGGTTTCTACTCCCCATTTCTTTGGCCTTGACAAACGGAGGGCGTTTTATAGGAAGAGGAAATTTAGGGAAGCGTCCACTGACACCTTTTTTCCCAATCTTTAAGCAATGCGGCATTCAATATCAGCAGCATGATGGTGCACTTCTCGATTTTCGTGTAAATGGCACCTTACTTCCCGGTCATTATTCAATTTCCGGTGATATCAGTTCTCAATTTATCAGCGGACTCTTTTTTTCACTTCCTCTTTTAGAGGGTGATTCTACTTTGAAAATTACAACCCCCCTTGAATCAAAAGCATATCTGGATTTAACCCTTTCTGTAATGCATGCATTTGGAGTGCAAATCGAAGAAAAGAAAAGTCAGATTTATGAAATAAAAGGCGGCCAAGTTTATCAGGATGTGCCTTACGAAGTAGAAGGTGATTATTCACAGGCCGCATTCTTCCTTTGTGCGAATGCATTAGGTGCGAATGTAAAAGTTGATAACTTAAAACCAGATTCAAAACAAGGAGACAAGGCGGTTTTTGATCTGATAAAAACATTGACAGCGCCTGATTTAGGTGAAGTTATTACGATTGACGGTTCGCAATGCCCGGATATCATACCGGTAATTGCCTTAACAGCTGCCCTGCAAGAGGGCAAACGCATAGAAATTATCCATTCCCAAAGGCTTCGCTTAAAAGAATGTGACCGTATTTTTGCGGTTGCGCAAGAATTGAATCGTCTTGGAGCAAAGATCCAAGAACGGGAAGACGGGTTTTCGATTGAGGGCGTAAAACAACTTTCCGGTGGTGAGGTTTGGAGTCACAACGATCACCGTATTGCAATGATGCTCTCGATTGCAGCTACCGTATGCAAAGAACCGATACTACTAAAAGATTATGAATGTGTTACAAAATCCTATCCGGACTTTTTTGAAGACTACAAGAAGATTGGGGGCATTATCTATGAGCGGAATATGGGGTAAGCAGCTGGAAATTTCAATTTTTGGTGAATCACACGGAGATGGCATTGGTATCGTGATCAATGGATTGCCCAGTGGATTTTTAATTGATGTTCAGGAAATAGACAAAGAGATGAGGCGGCGCGCTCCCGGCAAGGACGCATTTTCTACCCCTCGACACGAAAAAGATGCGCCTCAGATTTTAAGCGGCATCTTCCAGGGTAAAACGACAGGAACACCGCTTGCCTGCTTCATTGCAAACACAGATGAACACTCTGCAGATTACTCTGTGCTAGAGCAGCTGATGCGGCCTGGGCATGGAGATTATCCGGGAGTGATTCGATATCAGGGCGCAGCGGATTATCGAGGAGGCGGTCATTTTTCCGGACGACTGACTGCACCTCTTGTTTTTTGCGGCGCAATCTGCAAACAGTTATTAAAAGAACAGGGAATTATAATCGGAGCACATATTCAGCAGATTCGTAAAGTACAGGATATTTCCCTGCAAGCGAAGGAGATTACCCCGGAAATACTTTTTGGATTAACGCAGCAGCCATTTCCCGTATTGGACCAAGAAAAAACAGAACAGATGCAGAAAGAAATTCTTGATGCAAAAAGAGACGGTGATTCCGTTGGAGGAATCGTTGAATGTGCGGCAATCGGTCTCGTTGCAGGCATCGGAGACCCGTTTTTTGATTCTGTAGAATCGACATTATCTCACCTGCTGTTTTCTGTACCGGCAGTCAAAGGCATCGAATTTGGAGACGGCTTCGCAATGAGCGAAAGAAAGGGCTCTGAATGCAATGATGCTTACTATTATGATAAGACTACGGTAAAGACGAAAACAAACCATAACGGCGGAATCCTTGGCGGAATTACAAACGGTATGCCGCTTGTGTTCCGGTGTGCAATCAAACCGACTCCTTCAATTGCAAAGGAGCAGGAAACGATTAATGTAAAAACACAGGAAAATGCAAAAATCTCTGTGCCGGGAAGACATGATCCCTGCATCGTACAAAGAGCAGTTCCTGTAATTGAAGCAGTCTGTGCTATTGGAATCTATGAATGTATGAAAAGGAGAGCCGCAGATGGAAGCAGCAAGTAAAAGAGTTGGTTTTCCGGGTACGGTAGGTTCTTTTTCTGAAGAAGCTTTGATACGGTATTTCGGAGAAAAGCAGCCTAGAAAAGAATATCAGGAATTTGAAGATGTATTTCTGGCGCTCTGCAATGAAGAAATTTCTTACGGTATTTTGCCGATTGAAAATTCGTCCACAGGCGCAGTCTCTGCCACCTATGATTTGTTAAAACAGTACGGATGTTATATCGTCGGCGAAACCTACTGCTCCATCCGCCACCATTTAATCGGACTTTCCGGCACCGGACTTTCTGATATACAAGAGGTGTATTCACATATTCAAGGACTAGAACAGTGCAGTAATTATCTAAGCCGTTTTTCCGGATGGAAGTTGATTCCTTTTCATAACACAGCGGTCAGTGTAAAACTGGTGAAGGAAGAAAATTCAAAGATAAAGGCAGCGATTGGCAGTGAACGGGCGGCAGAAGTGTATGGATTGTCTATTTTGGAAAGAAATATTCACAATCAGAAAAATAACACGACTCGTTTTGTCATCATAAGTAAATCATTAGAACAAGACCCTAAAAGTAATAAATTCAGTGCGATGCTTTCAATGGAAAACAGAGCTGGTTTTCTTTATGAACTGTTAGGTGTATTTGCGAAAAATCAGGTAAACCTAGTAAAAATAGAATCGCGCCCCTTGAAAGAACGCGTGTTCGAATATTGCCTTTACTTAGATTTTGAAGGGGAGCTGCAGAGCGAAAACGTCAGACAGACACTTTTGGCCATTGAAAAAAACAATTATGACTTTAAGCTTTTAGGTTCTTATGTGAAAGAGGTACAGGTATGAAGATAGCAATTGCAGGACTAGGGGTAATCGGCGGCTCTTTTGCATTGGCCCTCAAAGAAAGGGGATATACTGAAGTATTTGGAATCGATACCGATGCAAATACGATTGCACAAGCGAAGGCAATGAATATCATATGTGAAGGGAGTGCCGACGGAAGAGAATTTTTACCCGAAATGGACTTGATTTTACTGGCAATTTATCCGAAATTGATTGCTCCCTTTTTAAAGGAGCATAGAGATTTTTTTAAAGACGGCGTAATGATAACGGATACTGCGGGCGTAAAAGGAGCAATTATGGAGGATATTTTAAAATTGCTTCCAAGTAAAGTGGACTTTATTTTCGGGCATCCGATGGCGGGCCGTGAAAAAAAAGGACTTTCCTACGCGAGCAGCGCCGTTTTTCAGGGTGCAAATTACATTTTAACGCCGACAAAATACAATCGTCCTGAAAATTTAGATAAAATCGAAGCCTTGGTAAAAGAAATCGGATTTGGAAGAGTCAAGCGAATTACACCGGACTTCCACGATGAAATGATCAGCTTTACTTCCCAGCTTCCCCATGCGATGGCAGTTGCACTCATCAACAGTGATAAGCAGGGGCGTGACACGGGAAGCTTTATCGGTGACAGCTACCGCGACCTTACCCGAATTGCCAACATGAACGAGGCACTTTGGGCAGAGCTTTTTCTTGAAAATAAAGAGAACCTGCTCCATTCAATCGACAACTTTAAAAAAGAATTGGACGTCATTCAAGCAGCACTGAAAAATGAGGATGCGGAAAAATTAAAGAAATGCTTCCGCCAATCAACGGCACGGAGGGAAGCGCTAGACCAAAGATAGGTTTCGTTAAAATTGGACAGGATAAAACAGCAAAAATACCGAAAGGGACTACCGGAAAACGGTTTTTCTTTTCGGTATTTTTTCATTGCATAAAACGTTGGACAAGGAATATATATGATATAAAGAATCGTTAAACAAAAGGAATAAAAAGATAGGCGGTGAAACACTTATGACAATCGATGTAGATATTATTTTTAAAATTGCAGCCATTGGAATTATCGTTGCAGTTTTAAACCAGGTTTTAATTCGGGCGGGGCGTGAGGATCAGGCAATGATGACCACCTTAGCCGGAATTATCGTAGTATTGGTCATCATTATACAGATGATCAATGATTTTTTTATCGCAGTCAAGACAATGTTTCAATTTTAGGAGGACAAAGGCCATGGATATCTTTCAAATCTGTGCAATTGGTCTTTGTGGTATGATTCTTTCTTCCATTGTAAAAGCGTATAAACCAGAACTTGCTATTTATATAGTAATCTCTACTGTTTTGCTTCTGTTCGGTTTCTTGCTTTATCATCTGCGAAGTATTTTTGATTTCCTAAATACCATCTACAATCAGATTACCTACGGAAAGGCATTTTTCTCCGTCATGATTAAAGTGCTCATCGTCGCTTACGTTGCAGATTTTACCGCACAATTGTGCAGAGATGCCGGAGAATCTGCAATTGCAGGAAAGGTAGAACTCGCTGGAAAACTATTTATTTTTTATCTCGCAGTTCCTGTCATGATGTCTATTTTGGAGCTTTTAGAAAATCTGCTGCCCATAAGTCCGTAAATTGAAAAAGTAGGTGATACACTTGGAAATGGAAAATTTAATCAATGAGCAGCTAAACTCTATGAATTTGGAGGAATTGCAAGAACTTATGGGGATGGCAAATGCACAGGGTCAGATTTTTGAAAACAAATCCATCATAGAAATTATCCAAAGCCTGATAAAAGGAGAGCCTCTATTTCAATGGGATCAATTATTGAGCCGAGTATCTGATATTTTTCTGATGGAAATCCGTTCTGCCATTTTTTTATGCGTACAGATTCTTCTTATTTGTATGGTAGTCAATCTGCTTCAGAATATGTCCTCCTCGTTTGGAGAACAGACCGTATCAAAGATGGGAAGTATGATTTGCAGCTGTGTTGTTGCAACGTTATGTCTGCGTCACTTTATCGGTGTGTACAACCTGTGCAGCCTCGCTGTCACACAAATGGTTTCTGCGATGCAGATCCTGCTGCCGATTTTAGTGCCGATGATGATTGCAACAGGAAATGTTACTTCGGGAAGTGTTTTAAATCCGGCCATACTGGCGGCAATTACGCTACTGTCAAAGATAATGGAACAATTAATTCTTCCTGCAATTTTTCTGTCTTGTATTTTTTTACTGGTCAACACTCTTTCAGACAGAGATTATATCAGAAAGCTAGCTGCATTTTTAAGGGGATTTGCTGTTTTTCTCATGGGTCTTTCCGTCACTTTATTTTCTGGATTAACAGCAATACAAGGAGTAGCTACCGAATCAGTAGATACGATGCTTTTAAAGACTGCACGCTTTTCTGTAGAGCGCTTTATCCCTATTATCGGGGGCTTTGCTTCCGACTCTATGGATATCATACTCAGCTGCACAAAAATGATAAAAAATGGAATCGGTATTTTCGGACTTCTCGTAATACTGACACTCTTACTGATTCCTCTCTTAAAATTGGTGGCAATTGCGATTGTATATAAAATTGCGGCAGTGATCGCTGAACCGATTGGCTCAAAGAAAATTTCAGTTTGCTTGGATGAAATTGGAAATACAATCATTACTTTGGCAGTTGTCTTGCTTTTAGGAGCTATCCTGTTTTTAATTTTTCTTTCTGTTCTCATCGCAATGGGGACGGCGTGAAAGGGGAGCTGTAATGAATTTTATTTTAGAGTGGGTGCGAAACGTATTTCTAATCGTTTTAGCAATCTCGTTTTTAGAAATGCTTCTTCCGGGAGGGAGCATGAGAGGGTATCTGAAATTTATTTTTTCAATGCTTCTTTTAACCGTCATGCTTTACCCTCTGCAGGCCTTAAATGGAAAAGATATTTTAGCATTTCATGCAGTACCATATTCTTTAGCCGATTCAAACTCTTATGAGACGGAAGAAAATACTCTTTCAGACTATGATTTATCACAAGTGCAGACAAAACAAATTTCAGATGTATACAAGGAGAAAATTGCAGAACGAATAAAAGAAGAGTTAGAAACGCAATTTTCAGGCATAAGTGAGGCAGTAATTGAAATATACATTAACGAGAATAGAAACAGCAAGCAATTTGGTGAGTTAAACCAAGTGATTTTGTATACAAATGATTTGACGGAACAGGAAGAGCTGCGAAAAGCACTGTCCAACTGCCTGAATTTGTCAAAGAGAAACATTATCGTCAAGGAAAAGGAGGAAAAAGATGAAGCTGCAAATGAAAAATGAAGTGAATATAAAAGAGCTGTTCTTCAAATTGATTACCGTTGTTGTTATCGCGTCTATGGGGCTTGTGCTGCTAAATGTTATGACGCAAAGCAAAGACGGAAGAAAGCAGATTGTTGACAATGATGGAGGGACTGAATATATCGGAAATGGTGATTCTTCTGCGGCGACACGAGAAGAAATCCGGCTTTCAGAGGTACTCAGCGGAATCAAAGGAGTCGGAAATGCAGAGGTATTTATTACTTACAAGAGTGATGAGGCGGTAAACGTTTTTTCTTCGTCTTCATCAAAAAGCGGTCCTAAAATTAACGGAGTCATTGTTACAGCGGAAGGTGCTGGCAATGTCGTCATAAAAAACGATATCATCAATGCCGTCGCTGGCGTATTTAATATACCAGCCGGAAATGTGACCGTATTTGAAAAGGAATAGAGAAAATGGAGGGGTTAAAAGTGAAGTATGAAAAAAGAAAAATTGTAGTGTTAGTGAGCATGTTGGCACTGATTGTATGCGTCGGTGTGGTAAACAACAGGTTGAGCACAAAAGATGCTTTAAGCGCATCTGCCGGCTACGAAGAATATGAAACAAAAGAAATGCAAATGCATGACGGCGAAGTTTTGGTTGACAGTATCAATGTAGTTAAGGTTCCCGGAACAAGTCCGGATCCGGTTTCGATTGCAACTTCGGAGGGAGATGCACAGGCAACCTTGAGCGGAGCGGCACAAGGAGAGGGAGAGGCTGCTGTTGTAACCTCAGACAACCTGGAAGAACTGAAAAATACAGATACTTATTTTGAAGAGGTGCGTGCGACAATTAATATGGATCGTAATGAGATACTTTCTATGCTGACTGCGGTTATTGATGAAACCAAAGACGGACCGGAGAAAAACAATGCAACGCAGCAAAAGCTAAAGATTATTGACTATATGAATCAAGAAAAAGTAATGGAAAATTTGATTGAGAATAAAGGATTTGCCGATGCACTGGTCCTCATTACTGACACCTCGGTCAACGTCACTGTAAATAAACAAGAATTATCCCAGACAGATGTGGCAAAAATACATGATATCGTGATGAGAGAAACAGGAAGAAATGCGGAGCAAATCGTGATTCAAAGTAAATTTTAAACTTTGAAAGCGTTGTCTATTTTTCGCATTTCTGCTATAATAGGCAAGAGGTGAAGAGAATGGGCACGACGAATGACGAAAAATATGGTACGATAAAAATATCCGATGAAGTCATTGCTGTGTGCGCGATGAATGCCACTTTAAAGACAGAGGGAGTATCTTCTTTAAGCAGAGGCATTACTGACAGCATTTCGAACATGTTAGGAAAAGAGCCTTTGTATCAAGGAATCAAGGTAGCTCAAACGGACTACGGTATTGTGGTAGATATTTATCCCATTGTCTTTCTAGGAGTAAAGATTCCAGAAGTTGCATTCAATATTCAAAAAAATGTAAAAAAAGAGTTGGAACATATGCTTGATGAAAAGGTAAAGGCTGTTAATATTCATGTTCAAGGTGTAGATGTTAAACAGAATACCAAGAAAAATCCTTCTGCCTGAGAGGTCTGTCCACGGGACGGAAAAACAATGCAGGCGCACCCATAAAGCAAATACAATCGGAGGAATATATGCGAAAAACACAACCAAAAGAGCGATTTGTGCGAAGAACACAAGCAAGAGAACGGTTCATGCAAATGCTTTTTCAGATGGAAGTACAAGATGATTATAGTGTTTCTATAAAAAATAGAGTGATAGAAGAAGCCTTAGAAGATACAGATCAAAAGGATTATTTTGAAGAAATGTACCGTTTGATTTGTTTATATCGGACGGAAGTCGATAAGCAAATTGAAGCATACAGTGACCATTGGAAAATGAATCGCTTGGCAAAAGTAGACCTTGCTATATTGCGCTTGTCCATTACAGAGCTCTTATATCGAGACGATATTCCCGATTCTGTTTCTATTAATGAGGCGGTTGACCTTGCTAAAAAATTTGGCGGAGAAGATTCCGGTAAGTTTATTAACGGTGTACTCGGAAAAATCGCACGAAGCAAAGAACAAAAAGATGAATAGAAAAAATGGAGAAGTGAAATGATACTTGGTATTGATACCAGTAACTATACAACATCAATTGCACTAGTTGATGCAGATGGTACAATTCAGATGGATAAAAGGATAGCATTGACGGTAAAACAGGGCGAAAGAGGGCTGCGGCAATCACACGCCCTTTTTCAACATATGGAGAACTTACCGATTCTCTTAAAAGAGGCACTGAAAGAGCCCTTTCGCTCGCGCATTCAAGCGGTTTCTGTCAGCAGCAGGCCGCGTCCAGTGGAAGGTTCCTATATGCCAGTATTCAGAGCCGGTATGCAGTTCGGAGAGGTGCTTTCAAATGCGCTTTCCGTGCCGTACTACACCTTCTCCCATCAAGAAGGGCATTTGTCTGCGGCAGCTTACGGTACACCACTCGAGAAGCAATCTGCTTATTTCGCCTATCATTTATCCGGGGGTACATGTGAGCTTTTAGAGGTAAATGCTCCAAATATTTCTGTGATTGGAGGAACAAAGGATATTTCCTTTGGACAACTCCTAGACCGTTTTGGTGTTTCAATGGGACTTGCCTTTCCCGCAGGAAAAGCAATGGATGAAATTGCACTTAGCAAATGGGATAAAGAATCGCGTTTTAACGGAAAGAAGCGTTTGAAACCCATTCCGGTAAACGATTGCTTTCTTAATCTCTCCGGAATTGAAACACAGGCAATGCGGGCATTAAAAGGACTGCTGGAAGCAGAAGAAAACGAAGATGCGAAGACGTTGCTTTTCGAGTTATTTCTACAAATCGGTGATGCCCTTGTAAGGTTGACAAACGCCGCGTTAAAAAATAAAGAAACCAAGCAGCTTTTATTCACAGGAGGGGTCTCCTCAAGTGCTTTTTTAAGAAGTTACCTTTTAAAGGCTTTTTCACAAACTGAAATCAATCTCTTTTTTGGAAGACCGGAGCTTTCTTCAGACAATGCGGTCGGCACTTCTTTATTGGGAGGAAAAGCATTATGGCATTGAAACCATTTCGTGTGTCTCAGGTAAACGGATACATAAAACGTATTATACAATCCGATCCGATTTTAAGCAATGTGTCCATTATCGGAGAAATTTCAAACTTAAAATACCATAATTCTGGACATGTTTACTTTACACTGAAGGATGAAGACAGCAAATTAAACTGTTTTTTATCCTTTGAGGCCTTACAGAGTCTTCATTATGAACTTTCTGACGGGATGGAAATAACGGCATCCGGTTATCTTTCCGTTTACGAGAGAGGGGGGAGCTATTCTCTGAATGTCAGAGACATTACCCTTGCAGGAATCGGAAATTTAAGTATCGCGTTTGAAAAGCTAAAGAAAAAATTAGAAGCAGAAGGTATTTTCGATGAAAAGTACAAAAAACAGCTTCCATTTTTTCCGAAAAAAATCGGAATTATAACGTCGCCGACAGGCGCAGCGGTACGAGACATTATTAAAATTATCAAATCAAAAAATACGTACGCGGATATTGTAATCTACCCTTGCTTGGTACAAGGGCCGGATGCGGCAAAAGATATAGCAGAGAGCATTGAAGCAGTCAATCAGAAATTCCCGGAGATTGACATTCTGATTATAGGTAGGGGCGGCGGTTCTATGGAAGAATTATGGCCTTTTAATGAAGAAGCTGTGGCGAGAAGTATTTTTAAATCAGCCATTCCGGTCATTTCTGCGGTTGGACATGAAACGGATTTTACCATTTCCGATTTTGTTGCAGATCGTCGTGCGGAAACGCCTACAGCGGCTGCACATTTAGCGGTACCAGACACCTTTGAATTAGAAAACGCATGCCGCAATCTGATTCTTTCGTTAAAGCAAGGATTGTCTCGCCGGCTTGAGTATGCGGAAATCCAAGTGCGAATGAATGATCAAAAAAATCTGATGGAATTTCTTAAGAATCGCCTAAAATACGAAGAGCTGCGGCTGTATCATCAGAAAGAAAAATTGGATACACTCAGCCCTTTAGCGGTAATGGAGCGCGGTTATAGCATACTTACCGAT
This sequence comes from uncultured Anaerovorax sp., assembly GCA_963521065.1. Classification (GTDB taxonomy): domain Bacteria; phylum Bacillota; class Clostridia; order Peptostreptococcales; family Anaerovoracaceae; genus IOR16. The sequence goes on from CAUQTI010000002.1 coordinate 76,791, forward strand.
GAACAGGGGAATTTTATTAATAAAGTTTCAAGCGTTGAGATAGGGAGTAAAATTCAGCTTCGCTTAAAAAGCGGACGTTTAGATTGTACAGTTGATGGGAAACAGGATTTGAAGGAGATGGTAAGCGATGGAAAAAAACAGCAAGCTAACCTTTGAAGAGGCATTAAAAGGTTTAGAAGAAGCGGCGAATGCGTTAAAGCGAAACGACGGTACCCTGGAAGAAGCAATCAAGCAGTATGAACAGGGCATTTCTTTTTACGAACAATGCGCAGAGGTACTAAAGGAAGCACAACAGCGAATTGAAATTTATGATAAGAAAACGCAAGAGTGTAAAGAATTCTAAAAGGAGGAACGAAACATGGAAAACAAAGAATACCTGCATATGAAAAATTTACTGGAGGAACACCTTTTAGACTTTCTCCCTGAAGTTGACCATAAAAGTATTACGTTATACGAGTCAATGTGCTACAGCTTATCTGCCGGAGGAAAACGGATTCGTCCCGTATTGCTGCTTGCTGCCTGTGATTTCTGCGGTCACGATATAAAGCAGGCGTTACCTTATGCCTGTGCCATGGAATATATCCAAACGTATTCGCTGATTCACGACGATTTACCGGCTATGGATAATGACGACCTTCGAAGAGGAAAGCCTTCCAACCATAAAGTTTATGGAGATGCAATGGCGATTTTGGCCGGTGACGGGCTTTTGAATTCGGCTTTTGAAGCGATGAATAAAGATATGTTGCTCTATTTTGATGACCCTGATAAATTGATCTGCAGAGTGAAAGCAAGCTATGAAATTTCAAAGGGTGCCGGATGCAGGGGAATGATTGCGGGGCAGGCTTCTGATATAGAAAATGAAAACAAGCAGTGTTCCAAAGAAATGATTGATTACATTCACCTAAATAAAACCGCGGCACTGATTATATCTGCAATTATGGCAGGTGCTTATTTAGCCGGTGCAAATGATCAAAAACGGCGTGATTTAAGTATATATGCAGAATGCGTTGGACTTGCTTATCAGATTGTTGATGATATCTTAGATATCTGCGGTAATCAGGAGGAACTCGGAAAAAAAGTCGGCGTTGACGCGATTCAGAATAAATCCACGTATCCTGCCATTTATGGGTTGGAAGAATCCCAAAGAAAAGCAACGGAGCTCTTGGAGAACGCGCTGAATATCATGGCGCCTTACTACGATCAGGCGGAAGTGTTTACGACAGTCGCGGAATATTTACTAAATCAAATTAAAAAATGACAGGAGAATTTCCTTTTATGAAACATTTGTTAAATGACACTGCTTTTCCTCAAAAACTAAAGTCAATGTCAGAGAAGGAGCTGGAGCTGTTGTCTTATGAAATTCGTCAGCTTCTTTTAGATACAGTTTCGGTGACCGGCGGGCATTTATCTTCCAATCTAGGAGTTGTCGAACTGACAATCGCACTTCATACCGTATTCGATACACCGAAAGATAAAATTGTATGGGACGTGGGACATCAAGCATACGTTCACAAAATTTTGACCGGCCGAAGCGAAAAAATGAATACCTTACGAACCTATGGTGGAATCAGCGGCTTTCCAAGGCCACAGGAAAGTATTCATGATATGTATGCATCAGGCCACAGCAGCACATCGATTTCTGCGGCACTCGGATATGCTGCCGCCAGAGATTTGAAGCATGACGATTACTCTGTGGTTGCAGTGATTGGTGATGGGGCTCTGACCGGCGGAATCGCTTATGAAGCCCTAAATAACGCAGGGCAATCTGACCGCCCGATGATTGTTGTATTGAATGACAATGAAATGTCAATTTCAAAAAATGTCGGCGGAATGTCACAATACCTCGGGAAGCTAAGGGCATCCCAGACCTACTTGGGCTTTAAAAAGAAAGTAAAACACGCCGTAAAAGGCATTCCTAAATACGGAGAAGGAATTTACTCCGGAATCGAACACATTCGTGATTCTGTAAAGTATGCGGTTGTCTCCGGCGCGATTTTTGAAGAGCTTGGTTTTAAATATTTCGGCCCAATTGACGGCCATAATATCCATGATTTGCTGCAAGCGATGCGCTCTGCAAAAAGCATGAATCAGCCGGTTCTTTTACATGTTGTTACAAAAAAAGGAAAAGGGTATCGGAATGCAGAAAAAAATCCGGACCGGTTTCATGGAATTGGTGCCTTTGATTTGAATACAGGAGAAGCGCTTGCTGTTTCTCAAACGGATTCGTATTCAAAGGTTTTCGGAAAAAAATTGGCACAGATCGCGAAGAAAGATACTCGTGTTGTTGCAATTAGCGCAGCGATGGTAGATGCAACCGGATTGGGCGCCTTTCAAAAGCAATTTCCAAAACGAATTTTTGACGTTGGGATTGCTGAGCAGCATGCGGTTTCTTTTGCCGCAGGAATGGCGTTAAACGGGATGAAACCAGTCGTGGCGATTTACTCTACGTTCTTACAAAGAGCATACGATGAGGTCTTAATTGATGTTTGCATGCAGAACCTTCCGGTCATTTTTGCAATCGATCGTGCCGGAAATGTAGGAAATGACGGAGAAACACATAACGGTCAGTTTGACCTTTCCTATTTATCGCACATGCCTAATTTAACCGTTCTTGCTCCTAAGGATGGAAAAGAATTGGAAGAAATGCTGGAATATGCATTTACTTTGGAAGGACCTTGTGCCATCCGCTATCCAAGAGGTGAAGCAGAAAAACAGCCGTCAGAATATGCTGTGTCAGAACCGTTGAATGGAAAGATCGAAATTTTGTCAGAAGGAAAAGACGGTGTTTTTCTTGCTGTTGGAAAAATGACAAAAATTGCATGCCAAGCTAGTCAGCTTCTTCAACAAAACGGGATTGATTTTGGCGTGGCAAATGTTCGTTTTATAAAACCGATGGATGAAGAGGGTATTACTTCCTTTCTTCATTCTAAAAAATTTGCGGTTACATTGGAGGATAATACAACAATTGGTGGTTTTGGCGCTGCTGTCTGTCAAATGCTTCAAAAAAATGGAAATACCACTCATAAGGTATTACAGCTTGGATGGCCGGATGAATTTATTTCCCAGGGAAAGGTTTCCGAATTGATGAAACAATACCAATTGGATGCAGAAGGCGTTGCAGAGAGGGTGGCAAAATTTATTGAAAGATAGACTGGATATCATATTAGTAAACAAAGGACTTTTTTCATCTCGTGAAAAGGCAAAGGCTTCCATTATGGCAGGTGTTGTTTCAGTGGATGGAAAAATGGTGGACAAAGCAGGCACTTCTGTATCAGAGGATTCGGTGTTCACAATAAAAAGTACGGTCTGTCCCTATGTCAGCCGCGGCGGCTTAAAGCTTGCAAAAGCTTTGGAGCTGTATCATTTTTCACTGGAAGATACAATCGCTATGGATATTGGAGCATCAACCGGTGGCTTTACTGATTGCATGCTGAAAAATGGAGCAAAAAAAGTATATGCAGTTGATGTTGGCTATGGGCAGCTAGATTGGAAGCTGCGTACAGATGAACGAGTTGTCAATATGGAGCGAACCAACATTCGCTATCTCGATCCGGAAAGCTTAGAAGAAAAGATAGATTTCATCAGCATTGATGTTTCGTTTATTTCTCTGAATCTTGTGCTTCCTGTGGCCGCTGCACTTTTAGGGGAATCCGGTCGTCTCATTTGTCTTGTAAAGCCTCAATTTGAAGCTGGAAGAAGCCAGGTTGGAAAAAATGGAATCGTCCGTGAAAGGAGCACGCATTTGGAGGTGCTTCACAAAGTAGCTGGTTATGCGCAAAATGCAGGCTTCTATATCAGCGGACTAACCTATTCACCGGTTACGGGCGCAAAGGGAAACATCGAATATTTAATGTACTTATGCAAACAAACACCAGACAATGAAACATTTGATTATGAAAAAGCGGCTGCGGAAATTGTTGAAACTTCCCACCAAGAATTAGAAAAATAGAAAAGAGGTACGCTATGGCACTTACACCCATGATGCAGCAATACATGGAGATTAAAGAAAAATATAAAGATTGTATTCTCTTTTTCCGTTTGGGTGATTTTTATGAGATGTTCTTTGAAGATGCCATTCTTGCCTCAAAGGAAATGGAAGTGACTCTGACGGGAAAGAGCTGCGGATTGGAAGAACGCGCACCAATGTGCGGAGTACCTTTTCACTCTGCGGATACTTACATAGCAAAACTTGTTGAAAAAGGACATAAAGTTGCAATCTGTGAGCAGGTGGAAGATCCCGCACTTGCAAAAGGAATCGTCAAGAGAGAGGTAATACAGGTTGTAACTCCCGGAACGGTAGTCAGCCAAACCATGCTCAACGAAAAAGAAAATAATTATCTTGCCTCGATTTATCTGGATGGATTTTATGCGGGTCTGGCTTTTTGTGATATTTCGACAGGAGAAATCAGCACCACGGAATTTCATAGAGAAACGGCAAAAGAAATGCTTCTAAACGAGCTTGTAAAATTAAAAGCCAAAGAAGTCCTCGTCAATGAAGCGGTTCTCTTTGAAGAATTCGATCAGGAAATCAAGACGACGGCCGATGCATATATCACGGTATTGAACAGCAGCTATTATTCAGAGGCTACATCACAAAAGCGTATTTTATCTCAATTTGGTGTCAGCTCCCTAAAAGGAATCGGTCTTTCCGAGCAGCCTTATGCAAGCTTTGCTTTGGGCGCGCTGTTAAATTATCTTCTTGAGACGCAAAAGCAAGACCTTTCTCACTTATCTCATTTGAATGTATATGATACAGAAGCACACATGTCATTAGACAAGGCGACCGTAAAGAATTTAGAGCTTACAGAAACGCTGTTCGAAAAAAAGGTGCAAGGCTCGCTTCTTGGCATTTTGGATAAAACGCACACAGCGATGGGTTCGCGTAAGTTAAAACAGTGGCTGCGGGAACCTTTAAATAATGGAGCACAGGTTCAAGAACGGCTGGATGCGGTCGAACTTTTATTTAACGAAATTATCATGCGAAACGACTTGAAAGAGGGATTAAAGAAAATCTATGATTTAGAGCGGCTCTGTGGGCGAATCGCCTGCGGCAATGCGAATGGAAAAGATTTTATCGCATTGAAAAACTCTATTTTTGTTCTGCCGGATATGAAAGAGGAGCTGAAACAATGCAGCGATCCGCTTCTTGAACGTTTGGAAGCGAAAATACACAGCTTAGAATCCATCTATCATCAAATTGACTTAGCAATTGTGGAAGAGCCTCCTTATACAATAAAAGAAGGCGGCATTATAAAAGAAGGATTTTCTGAGGCTTTGGATAAAATGAAGGAATCAATTAAGGACGGACAAGCCTGGATTGCTTCCTTAGAAAGTACAGAAAGAGAACGGACCGGCATCAAAAACTTAAAGGTGGGCTACAACAAGGTGTTCGGTTATTATCTTGAAGTAACAAAATCCTATTTTCAGCTGGTGCCGGATAATTATATCCGAAAGCAGACACTGTCAAATTGTGAACGGTATGTTACACCAGAACTAAAAGAAGTAGAAGCTGTCGTATTGAATGCCGAAACAAAAATTAACCAAATGGAATACGAACTTTTTTCCGAGCTTCGCAGAGAAATACAAAACAGCATCGGAATGATTCAGGAAACCTCAGCCGCTATCTCTTCACTGGATGTTTTAGTCTCCTTTGCAGAAGTCAGTAGCCGCTTAGGGTATGTAAAGCCGCAAATCCATGATGGAGATGAGATTCTCATTGAAAAAGGCCGCCATCCTGTAATTGAGGCGACCATAAAGGATGGAATCTTCGTATCAAACGATACTTATCTGAATCGAACGGATACCAGTATGCTATTGATTACCGGTCCGAATATGGCAGGTAAATCTACCTACATGCGTCAGACAGCCTTAATCGTACTGATGGCACAAGTGGGGTGCTTTATCCCTGCAGAACGGGCTTCCATCGGGATTGTGGATCGAATCTATACCCGAATCGGAGCATCTGATAATCTTGCGCAGGGGCAGAGTACCTTTTTCGTTGAAATGAGTGAGCTTGCTCACATTTTAAATACGGCTACAGAACGAAGTCTAGTCATATTAGACGAAATTGGCAGAGGAACAAGCACCTATGACGGACTTTCCATTGCGTGGGCTGCAGTAGAGTATCTCTGTCATCACAAACAGCATATCCGTACACTTTTTGCAACCCATTACCATGAATTGACGGTCTTAGAAGACAGTTTACAGGGTGTAAAAAACCGCAATGTTGACGTTTCCGAAGAAAATGGAAGTATTGTATTTTTACATAAAATCATTCCGGGCAGTGCAAGCAGAAGCTACGGAATTCACGTTGCAAAATTGGCAGGCGTGCCATCACCGCTTCTGCAGCGTGCACAAGAAAAGCTCGAAGAACTGGAAGATGAGAGTAAAGGGAGCAGCCAAGAAAGAAAAAAGCCAGCTTTGTTAAAAGAAATTACTCCATTACAAGAAGAGACACAACAGCTTTCCTTATTTGACTTTGCACCGAATGAAATTGTAAAAAGATTAAATGACCTCGATTTAATGAAGCTGACTCCGTCAGAAGCTTTTTCGATTTTAGAAGACTTAAAGGACGCTGCTGAGAAGGCGGAAAGGAGCTACCGGTGAAACAGATTGAACGAAAAAAAATACAATCACTTTCAAAGGAAGTTGCTGATAAAATTGCCGCTGGTGAAGTCGTTGACCGACCGATTTCCATTGTAAAAGAGCTTTTGGAAAATGCCATTGATGCCGGATCAGATTCCATTGTTGTAGAAATACGAAACGGTGGGAAATCCTATATCCGCATTACAGATAACGGTTGCGGGATTCCAAAGGAAGAAGCAGAGCTTGCGTTTCAGCGCCATGCGACAAGTAAAATACAAAAAGAATCCGATTTGAATCATATCAATACTCTTGGATTTCGAGGAGAAGCCCTTTCCAGTATCTGTGCCGTTTCGCGTACGGAATTGATCAGTAAGACCCCGGAGGAAAAAAGCGGAATCCGCCTATATATAGAGGGAGGAACGGTAACAGATAAAGCAGATACCGGCTGTCCGGACGGGACAACAATCATTGTAACAGATTTATTTTATAATATACCCGCCCGCCTCAAATTCTTAAAAGCAGACCATACGGAAAGCACCTTGATTATTGATTTGGTTTCAAAAATAGCACTTGCTTATCCGGAGATTAAAATCCGGTTGATTAATAATGGATCTATTCTTTTTTCAACGCCCGGCAGGGGAGATATCTACACAAATATTTTAACGATATACAGCAAAGAAATTGGGAGAAAATTAATCCACTTGACAGAAGAAGCTGATGGCATTCGACTGGAAGCCTACATTTCTTCACCTGATCAGACAAAGACTAATCGGCGAAATCAAATCTTTTTTGTAAACGGCAGATACATCAGCAGCAAGGTGTTAGACAAAGCAGTCTCCGAAGCGTATGCAGAAAAATTATTTGAAGGAAGGTATCCCATCGTTTTTCTCTTCCTCTTTATTGACCCATCGTATTTGGATGTAAACATTCATCCAAATAAACAAGAAATTCGTTTCGAAGAGGAAAGCAGCGTAAATCAGTTTGTAAGAAATAGCATGCGAAATGCCCTGCTTGGAGAAGATGCCATACCGGAAGTAAAGCAGGAGAACTTATTTAGAGAGAAAGAGCCTCGTTTTGAGGAGCAGACGAAAAAAGAAGAACAGATTGACATAAAAAAATTATTGGAAACCAAGCGAAAAGAACAGGTTACTTTTATACCCGGCAGAATTGATGCAACTGTTGAGGATACTGGGAAGGTTTCTGTTTCAAATGCAAATAAAAACTTATCTTTTGTAAATGATAAAAAAGAAGACAATCAAAAAACGAAAAAAGATCAAGCGGAGGAAGCACTTCGCCTAGAAGAGGATACCGCACTTTACAGCGTGCATACATTAAAAAGCGTAGAAGAAAAAAATGGAACGACTGCATTTGACTTGTCGAATCTTCGCCCAAATGGTTCTTTATTTGGGACCTACATTACCGCATTCGATGAGAAATACTTTTATTTGATTGATCAGCATGCAGCGCATGAACGCATTTTTTATGAGATGCTTTTAGAGCAATACCAGCGAGCAGAAAAACCGGCACAAATTCTCCTTACACCTTACCTTATTGAAATCCCTTACCATTTAAAAAATGAGGATACACATTGGCTGTCGTGCCTCCAACGTATGGGGTTTGCTTTAGAAGAATTTGGACAGCGCTCCTACCGCGTTTCAGAGATTCCAATGTATATGAGCTTGACAGAATCCGAGCATTTTTTAGAATACTTTTGTGATAATCTGACGGAGGATGAAGAACTTTTGGATCCTAAAAAATGGGAAGCCATTGTCATGAAATCCTGCAAATCTGCAATTAAGGCAAACGACACCTTGGATATACAGGAAATAGCACAGCTCTTACAGGATTTATCCAAAACGAAGAACCCGTTCTCCTGCCCGCATGGAAGACCGACTTTTATTAAAATGAGTAAATATGAAATCGAAAAAATGTTTAAACGAACTTAAAATATGAGAAGGAATGGTGATTTTTTGAAGCGAGCCATTGTAATTATCGCAGGGCCTACTGCTGTTGGAAAAACAGAATATGCAATCAAGGCTGCACAGCACTTTAAAGGGGAAATTGTTTCGGCAGACTCCATGCAGATTTATCAATATATGGATATAGGCAGTGCTAAGCCAACAAAAGAAGAGCTTTTAAAAGCACCTCACTACATGGTGGATGAAATCGACCCGAGAACAGAGTTTAGTGTTGCCGAATATCAGAAACGCGCAAAAAAATACATTGCGCACATTTTTGATAAGGGAGCACTGCCGATTATAAGCGGTGGCACCGGACTTTATGTCAATTCGCTGATTTATGACATGGATTTTTCCGTTTCCCCGAAGCAAGAGAGTTTCCGAAAACAGCTTCAGGAAGAGGCTGCTTCCTACGGAAATTCTTTTATTCATGAAAAATTACGTCAGAAAGATGCACAAGCGGCAGAGCGGATTCATCCAAACAATGTAAAAAAGGTAATCCGCGCACTAGAGATTCTCGACTCAAAGGAAATGCCTCTTCGCAAATTTGAAGATTCTTTTATAAAAACTGCCGAATACTCTATCATTTTAGTCGGGCTAAACAGAAATCGCGAGGAACTATATGAAAGAATTAACCGCAGAGTTGATCTTTTGATGAAAGAAGGCTTACTGGAAGAAATTGAAGGACTTTTAAAGATAGGCTTAACAGAGGATGCAATTTCAATGAAGGGAATTGGCTACAAAGAGCTGATTGATTACTTTCACGGACTGTATTCGCTTTCTGATGCGGTGGAGCAAATCAAGAAAAATACAAGACATTACGCAAAGCGGCAGCTTACTTGGTTTCGCCGCTATAAAGAAATCCAGTGGTTTAATCTGTCTGATTTAGAAGGTATATCAAAAGAACAGGCGAAAGAAACCATTCTGAACTACATTCAAAAAGAAATCGGTTAACGGAGGTTGTTATGGCTTCACAAAAGGAGATTCAGATACAAAATAAGAAAGGAAAGCCAGAGAATATCTTATTGAAAGAACATGAAATTATTACACATTGCACAGAAGTTGAGAAAGAATTTCCGCGCTGGATGAGTGGATTTTTTATGTATCTCAAAGGCAACCTGCTTCCGATGTCGCGTCTGGCGTATTTGAGAGATCTTCGTTTCTTCTGCCATTATTTAATGGAGGAAACGGATTTGACAAAGGCAAAAAATGCAAAGGAAATGCAAATAGAAGATTTTGCAGAGATTCAAGCTGTAGATATCAACTTATTTATTGACTACTGCCGCCGTTATAAGGTAGAAACCGATAAAAATGTCGTCATCTACGAAAATGATAAAAAATCTCTTGCACGCAAAAAGTCTTCCATCTCTGTTTTTTTTAAATATTTATATCGGGATGGTCTGGTTCCTAAAAATATTACAGACGGCTTTGACCCGATTAAACTGCCAAAGGCATCGGACAGAGAAATTAAAGCCTTGCAGGACGATGAGGTGATGATTATGTTGGATGCAGTAACCAACGGCACTGGATTGACTTCTCATGAACGCCATTATTGGGAGAAAACAAAGCATCGTGACCGGTGTATTCTGATCTTATTTGTTACATATGGACTGCGCCTTTCTGAATTGCAGCAATTGAATGTTTCTTCCTTTAATTTTAACCGGGGAGAATTTCAAATTTACAGAAAAAGAGCAAAGGAATCCATGATGCCTTTAAATAATACCGTCATCCATGCTTTGCAAGATTACTTAGAGCTTGAACGCCCCAGCAATGACCTGCTAGCGGAAGAAGAAGCAGACGCCTTTTTCCTTTCCTTACAAAAAAAACGTATGACAGAGCGGCAAATTAGAGAGTTAGTGAAAAAGTATACTTCTATTTCCTTGAAAACCTCAAGAAAGCAAGGGTATAGCCCACATAAACTCCGTGCAACAGCGGCAACTTCATTAATTGCCCGAGGCAACTCAATTTATGATGTGCAGGCACTTTTAGACCACGATAATGTAACGACAACACAGCTGTATGCGGCTCATAAAATGAATGTAAAGCGAGATTTAATTAAAGTTTTTGAATGGGAAGAAGAGTAAAGCAGGCATTCTTTGACCGCATTTCCGGAAAATGAAAAGAAGAAAATAGATAGGGGAGAATAAATATAAAAGATGCAGAAAAATACAAGCAAATTACTAATTGAATCAATGGGGATTCACGAAACGGTTCTTGAAGCTGTTTCCCATGCGGAAAAAGAGGTTCGGGAAATTTTTTATGAGCTGGATGACATTATGGCATTTAACCAGTATAAAGTTTTGGATGTATTTCAGAAATGCCGTGTCAGTGATATGCATTTTGCATGGAATACCGGGTACGGATATGATGATCAGGGACGGGCTGTTTTAGAAAAAGTATATTCTATGCTCTTTAAGACGGAGGCTGCCTTGGTGCGCCCGATTATCGTAAACGGCACACACGCTTTAACACTGACTTTAACCGGAATTTTACGCCCCGGCGACGAATTGATTTACTGTACGGGCAGGCCTTATGATACCTTAGAAGAAGTAATCGGTCTTCGTGAAGAGGGACGAGGCTCCTTAAAAGAATTTGGAGTCTCCTATCAGCAGGTTGATTTAAAGAAGGACGGAAGTATTGATTTTGAAGCTTTAAAAAATACAATTTCACAGAAAACCAAGTTGGTTTGTGTACAAAGAGCAACCGGCTATGGATGGCGCAAAGCAATTACGATTTCAGAAATTGAAGAATGGGCGCGTTTTGTAAAAGAAATTGATCCTAACATTATTTGTATGGTGGATAATTGCTATGGCGAATTTTTAGATACAAAAGAACCAACGGAGGTCGGCGTAGACGTTGTTGCCGGCTCCTTAATTAAAAACCCGGGAGGTGGGTTAGCCTTAACCGGCGGCTACATTGCCGGCCGTGCCGATTTGATTGAAAAGATTTCTTACCGAATGACCTCACCCGGTATTGGCGGCGAATGTGGTCTTACCTTCGGGCAGACTCGTACGATGCTGCAAGGGCTTTTTATCGCGCCAAAAGTAGTAAACGGCGCCGTGAAAGGTGCAATCTTATGTGCCCAGGTCTTTCAAAACCTTGGATATGAGGTTTGTCCAAAGCCAGAGGAAACGCGAAGTGATATTATAGAAGCGATTAAGCTTGGGTCTCCGGAAGCGGTTGTCGCTTTCTGCGAAGGAATTCAGGCGGCGGCACCGATTGATTCTCATGTAAAGCCGGTATCTTGGGATATGCCAGGGTACAATGACCCCGTTATCATGGCGGCCGGAGCTTTTGTTCAGGGCTCTTCCATTGAACTGAGTGCAGATGCGCCGATTCGTCCTCCGTATATTGTTTATTTTCAGGGCGGCTTAACATATGAACATTCCAAATTTGGAGTCATAAAAGCACTTCAGGCTTTATTTGATCAAAAAATGGTTACAATATCAGAAGAATGATAGTAATCAAACGCATCCTATCATATTTTTAAAGCTAAGATTAAGGATGATATTTTATGCAGAAAAATAAGGTAAAAAAACAATTTCAAATCGCTGTTTCTATTGCAAAGCTTGCATTGCTCCTCGGCATTATATTAGGAGTTCCTCTGATTCTTTACTTTGGCTTTCCTGATATTTTAGCACGATTTCAAACACAAGCGGAGCTGAATGCGTTTCTTGCAGAATACCGTACTTCTGGTATGTTCGTATACATTGGGCTACAAATCCTGCAAATTGTAATCTGCATTATTCCAGGCCAGATGATGCAGTTTGCTGCAGGCTATGCATACTATTTTTGGCTTGGTTTTGTACTCTCCATACTGGGGATTGCGCTTGGCACAGTCTTTGCATTTTATATTGCGCGTATTCTTGGAAAAAATGCGATGCACGTTCTTTTTGGAGAAAAAAAAATTAACCATTTCATTGAGATGTTGAACAGTAAGCGTGCCTATATGGTTATCTTTATTTTATATCTCATTCCGGGCATCCCTAAAGATTTAATCAGTTACGCGGCTGGGGTATCCGAAATTAAATTAAAGCCGTATTTATTTCTGTCTTTAATCGGGCGAACACCGGCATTGATGGCCACGATTATGATTGGTGCCATGACCAGGACAGAAAGCTACTTAAATGTAGTTTTGCTATGTGTTGCTGTCGTATTTTTAACTGCGGTCTGCTTTATACACAGAAAAAAATTTATGGAAATTACGGATATCCTATATACCCGCTTAACACAACCGAAAAAGAGAAATATCACACATAAGAAGAGAACCTGAGAGGAGCATTAAGCACAACAAATGAACCAGTTAATAAAGCATTGTCGTCTACTTATAGTCTTAGCCATGATTTTAATCGTTCATTCCAACGCTTCAGCATTTGCACTGGAAAAGTCAATTGCAGCATCCGTAGATGCACAAATAAAAATCACGCAAAACATTGTAGAAAGTATCAAAGAAAAAGAAAATAAAGATTTAAATATTAACCATAAAGTAATCCCGCTCGCTGTCCCGATCCTGATGTTTCACCACATATCTGACGAAAAGAATGCTTCTTTGACCGCAGATACTTTTCGGAGATATATGACAGAGTTGAAAGAAGGGGGCTATGAGACGATTTTTTATGAAGACCTCTATGGTTTTGTAAATGGTAAAAATGACCTGCCGGAAAAGCCTGTCATCGTTACGTTTGATGATGGCTATGAAAGCAATTATCTCTATGCTTATCCCATTTTAAAAGGCTTGGGAATGAAAGCGGAAATTTCATTGATTGGAAGCTCTGTCGGATTAGATAAAAATCCGCTTACACACCTTCCGATTATTCCTCATTTTTCATGGGAAAAGGCAAAGGAAATGGTAGACTCCGGTTTTGTTCGAATCCGTTCACATAGTTTTGAGCTTCACCAACACGTCTCCGCAGAAGAGGTGGATCGCTTAGGTGTCATAAAAAATACTTACGAATCTCCGGAGTATTACAATAACATGTTTGCGCAGGATACGAGGCTGATGAAATCACTGATAAAAGAACAGCTTAATTATGAAGATTTGGCATATACATACCCTTACGGAAAATACAATTTAGAAACAGAAGCCATGCTGAGAAATATGAAGTATAAAATTACCATTACAACTGACACCGGTATCAATCAAGTCCGAATCGGTGACTTTAACGCTTTACGCTTGATGAAGAGAATCCCATGTGATACAAATAGTTCACAAAATATAATTGAGCGAATCCATACATATAAGTAGTATTCCTGTAAAAAGAGGTCCAAAGAACGCAATGAAAAACTTTACTGCATTCTTTGGGCCTCTTTGTGGTTATATGAATATCGAAATGCGTTATTCTATCAAAGTTCAATCAAGAAAAATGCTCATTCTTTAAAACAGTTTTCTCTTTCTTTAAAAAAAGTGTAGTATGCTTTCATATTTTCTAAATCATACCAATTTTTTTCTACAATCGTCTTTTGATCTAAATCATAAATATTTCCGTCTAATATTCCTAAGAGGAAAGGGGAATGGGTCGCTATAATAAACTGGCAGCCAAGAAAACGGGCTTTTTTATTTAATTCAGCGGCTAATTTTATTTGATTACGAGGAGAAAGTGAGGTCTCTGGCTCATCTAGTAAATACAAAGCATCCGCTTCCAATTCGTCATCTAATATTTGCAATGCAACTTCACCGTTCGAGTATTTCTCTTTGCTGAATTCTAAATTTTCCATCGCTTGCTTAAATTTTATTTTGTTCAGCTTTCTTTTTAAAGTAGAAGCATCCGCATTTTCAATCCCCAGCGTTTTGGCACAATGGCGGATGTAAGCATCTAGCATCGTCTTCTCTTCTTCCACTTGCTTTACTTCGTTTAAAATATCTTCACTTTTAAGATATGCGCTTTTTTTGGGAATAGAGCTTACTTCTTCTGCCAAAATTGCTTTGCATTCGGATACATACTGAAAAAAAGGTTCACCGTAAGCCGAAGAACTGATTTTTCCTTTTATCTGACATCGATTTGCAATGATGTTTAATAGGGTGGATTTTCCTGATGCATTCCCACCATATAGCATAGTAATTGAATCAAAAAAAACAGTATCAAGCTTATGAGAAGGTAAGGTATTATATGGATAAATATTTTTTGTCATACTTTTATTTTTAGGAAATTCAAAGCCTCTTAAATAGATCATTTTTTCTTCCTGTCTTTCTAATAATCATTTTTCGATCAATATGCCGATTCAACCGACTAAGGATTTACGAAACTCTATAAAAAAGTATATCATAGAACGAAAAAAAGAACAAATGTTTCAAAAAAAGATTTACAAAGAACTTCTGTTCTGATATTATACAAATAAGAACAGACGTTCTTTATGTCATAAAAAATATATAAATAGTATTTAAAAGTAAAAAACGGAGGATATCGCAATGCTTAGAAAATATCGGATTATATCAAAAACTCGTTTTACTATTTTTATGAGTCTATTGTTTATCTTTCTTATTTTGATAACAAATACTTTATTCGGATTGTATCAATCAGATAGCCTAATGAAAACCGCTTATACAGAAGTGCAAATTCAAAATGGCGATACTCTATGGAAATTGGCACAGGAGTTTGGGCCGGATGATGAAGACCTTCGGGCAATAATTCATGAAATCTGTAGCATTAACCAAATCTCTGCAGATACGGTACATCCCGGACAATCAATCTTAATTCCAACAACGATCTGATTTACTATGACTTATTGGATAGTGTATAAAAGCTTTATAGCATTGTATATTCTTAGGCGCAATTACATCGTTTTGAATAATGGTGTTTTTCTTTCACTAATATCCAATAGGAATTAATCAAAACTTCCTTATGATGCGAGTTAGTGTATTTCCAGTACTATATTTCAAGGTATTAAACTACCAAAAATGTGAAAAAATCGCTTAAATCGACGATTTTGGACAAACGGTTTTCAAACGTTCAAATTTCAATGTTTATAACCTTTTAATTTAAGTAAAACTGTAATTAAGGGAATTATAAGTGTCTGAAAGGTGGAATGAAAAGAAAACAGGCTTAAATTTTCCAGACTCGACAATTATTATAAGTAAAATGAAATTGCTTTAATCAATATGAGATAGAAAGCCGATAAGAATGTAGATAGTAGATATAAGAAAGAACGACTAAAAAACGACTTAAGACTTAGTTGGTTATATCATTCAGTACTTGTAAAAAATATTACCTGTAGATTCATTACAACACAAGAGTATCATGTAATAGGTAGATAAAAAGAACTGATAAAAGAGAATCATAAGATTTTAGAAAGACAGCTGTATGGAAACATCTTAAAAACGCCAAAGCCTGTCTTTTTGAAAAATTACCACAACTATTCCGAAAACACACATTTTAGGAATAGTTTAGGAATAGTTGTGGATTGCTTCCTACTGCGCTACAGAATAAAAATGATTTAACTCCTATAATGTATTTTACTGGTCTTTTTTATAAAAATAATAACTGAGTAATGCTTTTTACATTACTCAGTTACCTGTTCCTATAAGTAGCCTTTTAATGAAATGAAAAAAGCAATTAGCTTTGTACCATCATTTCATTTTGCATCTGTTCTGCAAAGTCAGTTTCAATTCTCTGGATTCCATCAAGCATAGCAATAATATTTTCAATTGCCAGTTCATAATTTCGTTTATTAATACTGTCACCTAAATCAGTTAGAATCATATCGAATTCAACGATATTATCATTATATTTTTCATCAAGCTCTGGCTTAAGCCGTTCCCAATATCTCTTAGCTGTCATATAATTATTGTTTGCTTCATTCCAATCATTGTTTTCAATGTTAATAATCATTTGTCTTCCTGAATAAGCCAATCTCTTAAGATCTGGCGGAATAACTACCTGATAATAATCCATCATGTCAGCAAGAAATCGTGTGATTTGATTCGCTTGAGAAATTGCAGGGTAAGTTCTTTTTTGCATTACATTCTGATTCAAACTTCGGATTGTAGAATTCATTGAAGAAATCAGCTGATTTGGAACATACGCCTCCTGAAGATAAGGCATTGCGTCACTCATCGCATTTTGCATGACCTCTACCCTACTGGCGGCGCTGGCCCAATCACCTAGATAAATATCATCAATAATTCCTACCACATTAGATTCTAATACATCAAATTGATCTGGAATCTGTAATAAATCAGGAATCTTTATGATTTGCCCAATATAAATTAAATTGGGGTTGGCTAACTCTGGATTTGCATTGATTAATTGAACCAATGGTATCTTAAACTTTTTTGCAATGTAGAACAAAGTATCGTTAGGTTGTATGATGTATTCCTGCATTGTAACCCTCCTTTCTATTTATTCAATTTATAATATGTTCTAAAAAATATATTGCTACAATGTCTTGAGAAAGCTTTTAAATAAAAAACGATATACTATGTAAGCATACCGTTTTTTTACGTCTAATTAAGAATTTTAAGCCTTTTAATAGTTTACAATCCTATCTTTGAACTCTTCTTGAAGCTCTTGCATTTTCTTCTGAATTTCTCTTTCCATGAGTTGCAGCTGCTTCTGAATACGAAAAATTTGTTCCTCCGTAGTCAACACCTGTGCCTTACTGTCTCGAATACGATTGAGTACGGTCCAGTCTGCAAATAAGCCATCAAAGAAAAAATCTGCAAACACTAAAAAAGTATCAATATTAGGCTGCATTTCAGAATGAATCTTTATATCTTTAAGCTCAGATTCATATCTTTTTATAAGGCTTTGAACTTCTTGCATTTGTATTTGTGCATCCTCCAAATGTGAGTGCTTTGCAAAATCAGAAATAAGCCCTCCTCCAAACAAATCCCAAGTCCCCCAATCTTCTGCACTTGATAAGGAATTTTTGATAATTTCTAATTTATTTTGAAGAGTAACTCCGATGGAGTATGCTTCGTGGCTTTCCTTTTCTTGTTGTGACAGGTGTTGAATTTTTTCCTTTAGACTTTCAATGTCTGTAAAAGCTGCTGGGTTGTCTGTTCTTATAAATTCAAATTTTCTATTTAGAAGTACGTTATATTCTTTTTCAGAAACGCTTAAATTAGATAATACGTTCATGGTCTCGTCTATTTCTTCTTTGATTCTTGTCAGTTTAGCAGTGAGTTCATCGTATTTTTGTGAGGCAGCCCTTGCCTCGCCCTTTTCTCTTGAGAGCTGCTCTTCTTTTTTCCCCGTGACAGAATAATAAACAGAGGCGAAGCTAACCCCTTCCAATTTATCTACATCTGCTTGCTCTTTTTCGAGAAGCTGTTTTGAATGCTCGCTTTCCCGAGTGAGGAACGCTTCTTCATTTTTCAACGTTTCTATTCTTTCCTTTATCTTGACTTTCTGTGCAATCTTTTCATTCAAAAGATACAGCTCTTGTGTTATTGTCTCCAACATTTTATCCCTTTCCCTTTTTTCATTCTCTAATCTTTCATAAATATAGCGTGACTTTCAGCTTATTCAGGAAGTTTTTTTCCGCATTTGCTGCAAAATTCAAATTCGGAATCCACCTTCACTCCACAATACGGACAAAAATGAATCTCTTGCCCATCTTCGCTTAACGGCCGTTCTTCTTTTATTCCTTTTACGTTTCTTTTCGCTTTCAGGTAATCTTGTAACGGATCCCCCTCTTCATTCTCATCCACAATATCATATACTGAAAACCGATTTTCTCCAGAAGCGTTCTTAATATTGTAAATTGCCTGCACAACAGCGATTACAATAAATAGAATTCCAAAGGCTGCAAAAAACCAAGGTGCTCCCATGTTTACAGCAGAAATTGTCCAAAACACGCCAAATAGTCCGGCTGCAATGGAAGCGATGCCCCCCATCATAGAATGTCCCCTTCCCGGCTTTATACTTTTCATATTTGCTGCTCCTTTTCTCATTTATTATCATTATTTTATTTTCAAATCTACAGAGATAGTATGCAGAATGATTTGCCCTTGTCCTTATGGCATTCTACAGGCGCAAGTATACTACTCTTCATTCCAACTGCTGCAACGGTATAAGTATTATAACGGGTAAAAACTCAGACAAAGCAGCTCTTGTCATAACCCCAACTAATATGATTGCTGTTATAACAATTCTTTTAGAACAATAGTTATAATAAATGCAATCGCTACGCTGGTCAAGGTTCCTACCAAATATTTTTCGGCAAAACTCTTATCTTCAAGTTGCTTGTAACGGGCAATACTTTTTGCAGTCAACACAAAACCAATTGCTCCAAATTGATTACAGAAAATCAAAACTGAAACAATGATTCGTTCAAGCTTTCCAATGATACGTCCTACTTGAGGATCATTTTCCTGCTGATTATCACTATTTCTATCAATAATATACGCGAATAGTTTTTTTATAAAAACTGCTACAGGATCCCATAATATAACAAACGTTAAGCTGTAAATAACCATACTATTATAGTACGGCCAGTGCTGGATATCATTGTATAGTGAGGTTGTTTCCGCATCTAAATTAAAAGTATAATATAAAACGATAAGAATGATAACATGCAAAATCTGGTCCACAATAAAAGAGGCGAATATAATCGATTTCCTACTAAACTTCTTATCTACAAGCGTTCTTATCCAATCAATAAAAAAGTGTGAACCTATAATTATTATGTAAGGTAAAATGGCCTTATTGAACGCAACAAAAGGAAAAATTGTTATAAAGAATATGACGGCATAAATGAGTGCGTGGCATTTAAGATATTTAAAACTATGAAGTTTCTTCTCTGCCAACTTCGTGGTTTGAAATGTAAAGTCAGCAAGAAAATGAGCTATAAGCAAGATATAAATAATCATCCTTCACCCCTTATAAATACTTATCCATAAATTTCAAAGCTACAATCGTTGAATTTCTAGCTTGGTAGATATTGGCGGTTTTAAAGGTTTTTTCAATGCTTTGTCTACTTACATTTAAAATTTCGGATAATTGTGTAGTCATGCCTCTTTTCTTTCCGCTGGAAACATAAAAACTACTTTCATCGTTATTAGCTGCATCTATTGAAATAGGCTCTAATTCCATGAATTCAATCTTATCAAAGGGGTATTTTTTTACCGCCTTACTCTTTTTATGATATGCATAATAATTAAGCCTGTTTTTTAATGTTAGAAGTTTGGAAATCAGGTTAATTTTTCTATAATTAATCATTCCACGATAATCTATTGGATATAGTAATTCTGAAAGTAGCATGAGTTCATTTTGGTATTCGCTATGGTTACTGGTCAATGCAAAAGGGGTGTTAATTACAGCGTTTAAAAACAAATCAATATTGGTCCCTGAATACAGCAATACAGAATATCCCAGTGCATCTTTTACATTTTCAATTGCGTTTCGCGCATTATGATATGCCGGTCCATCTTGAGCAGTGCTACTTGCATTCTCAATTTTTACATTCCATTCGCCTACACCAATTCCTGCTCTTATTTCAACAGGAGAAACAAGCATGCAAAACATTCTAAAATAAAGATATGCCGATTCTGGAGAAATGAACAAACCTTGAATCTCATCTCCTGCGCTGAATTCAACCTCTTTAACTAATGAATTCGAAAACACTTGATTTAATTTCTCGATTACCGTAATGATGTAGTTTTGTATAGAATTTCTGTCTTCAAGTGAATAGGATCGAGATTTTTTTAAATCTATGATTAGTGCAGTGTAATTTTTCATAACATCACCTCTTACTAGTATTATAATGCAACTAAGTAAAAATGCAACCGAAATAGGTTGCATTTTTAAAAAGAAACTCATATAGGTTGCACAAGATGGAGATGTCCATCCGATTAGCAATTTTAATGATATTCTTGCCATCATCATTACTCCGATGATTTAATAATAATGGCTTGTTCTACTCTATCAACTACCCCTAGTGCAAAATCAGCGGTATTATCTGAAAAATTTTCTTTTAATTCCTCACGTACATCATCTAAGGATTGAAGCACCTCCTGCTTTTCTTCATAACTCAAGTCATCCACACTCTGATTATTAGAATACACACAGCCACTCATGCAGGATACTATGCCGACGGTTAATGATAATAGCAGAATCTTTTTCAATAGATTTTCTCTGTCCATACCTATCCCCCCTCCTTAAATCCCGAGCTTTGATAATGTACCTAACGCAATAATAAATAACACTGTTATAATCGCAGTTGATGCTATGATGGCAATTATTCCAATCGTTTTTTGTGTAGTATGACTTAGTTCTTTCTTCCGCTTTTGTTCAACCTGAGCAGTATTTTCCTGCCCAAGCAATATATAGTCTGCACTTACATTATAAATTTCCACCAGCTTAATAATATTATCAATCTCAGGCTTTCCTTGTCCACTTTCCCACTTAGATATTGCCTGCCTTGAAATACCTAGCATATCAGAAACTTGTTCTTGTGAATAATTTGATTCTTTGCGCAAAGATTGCAGCCTTTCTGCCATATCCATTTCTTTCACCTCCTATAAAAATTGTAGCATAATCTATCAGTTACATACCACCAACACTAGTTTAAATGCTGTAAACTGTTGGTTGCATATGTGAAATTTACAGTTGCATATGTAAAAATCCAATGTTTTAAGTACTTATTCTGCCTTTAACCTTTAACACTCATTCTCTCCTAATTAATTACTACTTCAACAGCGTAGCACATCTTTCTGTAAATTTCCATTCTTCTTATTTACAAATCAGGCGATAATAAAGCAATTTCAATATTAGTGTACAATAGACCGTCAACCTCTGTATATTCAAATTCAAACTTTTCCATAAAGCAAATCCTCCAATAAAGGTTATTACAATTCATCGGTAATCGTTTTACGGTATGCTAAACGATTATGATTTTCGTAAACAGCCTTATTGGAGGAGTGTATTTCATCATCTCATTTTTTATTGTTGTTTTAAATTAATTGGTAAAATAGCCCATGATTTGTGCAATAAAAATACAGCTTTCCATGCCCTAACCGTGGAAGACGAAACTGCATCCCCCACTCTGGATATTGTTTGATCATGAAGATTTTATCTCCTGTAACAAAGGCTGCAAAAGAAATAAAGTGTTCTTTTTTCATTTCATGCGCTGAAGAAACATAAA
This sequence comes from uncultured Anaerovorax sp., assembly GCA_963521065.1. GTDB lineage: Bacteria > Bacillota > Clostridia > Peptostreptococcales > Anaerovoracaceae > IOR16. The sequence continues at coordinate 98,417 of CAUQTI010000002.1, forward strand.
ATTCATCTTCTACTGTTTCAATCAAGAGTGTATGCTCATCAAAGGATTTTTGCGCAATTTGCTCTTCTAAGGTTCTCCCACAGCAGGAAATAATAGATTCCCCCGCAGAGGTTACGATATTTCCACATTTAGGACATACATAAAATTTAGTTTTTTTCATATTCCCCTTCACTGCATCATTAAGTGCAGTTCCTCCTAACAGAATTTCTTCTATATTTACACCAAGTATCTTTGATAAATCAGAAAGCAGAGATACATCGGGAAGGCCTAAACCGCGTTCCCATTTACTGATTGTCTTATCGCTGATATTCATCAAATTTGCAATTTTTTTCTGCGTCATTCCTTTTTCTTTTCTCAATGTATAAATTAAATCTCCAACTTTTTTATAATCCATCGTTCCGCCCTTTCGCCTTCTTTCATTCTTCTAGGTTTCCTTCCAGTATTTTTTCCCATCCCACGTTCTCGATAAAAAATGAGCATCAATCAGTTCCCGCCTCAGCAGAAAATAATCTCCAAAAGTATGCCAGCAATCAATAATCACATTTACTTCTTTTTCGGTATACTCTCTATCCTCTAAGAATTTCTCCGAAAGATACAGCAATACTTCTTTCTTTTTTTCCCATTTTGCCGGAAGATGTACTATTTTTCCTTCTTTATCCAGAAATGGATCGATTGTGTTCATAACGTTTCTACGCTCCTTTTAGTATAATACATTAGGCCTGAATTTTTCTACCCATAGTTCCTCCAATGTTTTCAGGTCGTCACTAAATTGCTTCAATGTCTGTGTTTCTTTCTGTTTCAGTTCTTCTAACACTTCAAAAATAAAGGAGTCCTGTCCAAATTCATTCCAATCCTTTTGTAATTTATAGCTAATGCAGCTCCCCGTGCTGACAGAAAATTCAAATCGATTTTTGCTGCCCGCCAAGTCTGTCGTACTTTGTAAAAGACATTTCCCATTCGCTTTATTTTTGATTTTATAAATACCACCGATAAGCTGGCGCTGCTTATAGGCATCGATTTTTTCTTTGCGTTCCTGTCGATTCATGCAAACCTCCTTGATCAATGTAAATTGATTGAATCTATTTTAAGTATACACAAATATGTGAAAAAGAATCAATCAACGAATCGTAGAGTTTTTGACGAATCACTTTAATCGTGTACAGTTTCTTCTTTTTTGCATACATTATTAGTACCTTGAAAGGGGAATCACATTGTGTATGAATTGAAAAAAATAACTTCATTAAATGGGTTTGATTCAAATGATTTAAATAATGCAAGGCAAAATAATTATGCCTGGTCAATCTGTGAATTGGAGAATTATATCTACGTTGGGACAGGGAAAAACATTCCTTACTCTTTGATCAAAAAAATCGCACCAAATTCGAAAATACCTTTTTTGATTAATCCAGGGCACCCAATTAATCCTTGCGCGGAGATATGGCGTTATAAAAAAGATGGAACGCAAAACTGGGAACGCGTATTTCGTGCAGAAGCAAATTCAAAATTAGTCGGTTTTTGCTGTATGATACAGGACATGAGAAATGCAACACCTTGTATCTATGCAATCGCTTCCGGCGACAACGCCCCAATGCAAATACTGAAATCCGTCAATGGGGTTAATTGGTTTTTTGTGCAAGAAAACCAGTTACCTGGCTCCGCCGCACATTCTATGCTCCGTCATGGAGATTATCTTTATATCGCTCCGGTCAATGCATTTGGGAATAAACAATTTCCGATTCTTTATCGAAGTCGGGATCCTGAATTTTATGATTGGCAGCCTGTGCTTAATCCAATTGAAAATAAGTTTGATTTTCATGCGAATCCGCATTCCGAAATCACAAATATGATTTCATTTAACGAGAAACTATATGCAGCAACAAAAAATAGTGATGGTGTAGAAATTTGGAGAACGAACAGCTATGAACCCGAAAAAAATGATTGGGTATTGGTTGCCGATAAAGGGTTTGGCGATGCTATGAACCAATCCAGTTCCAGCTTAGAAGAGTTTAATGGTTCTCTTTATGTCAGTACTGTCAAGGAGCTACCGTTTGTATGGGCGGTTCCGCTTGGATGTGATGTAATACGGATTGATAGAATGGATCACTGGGAATTAGTGGTTGGAGGAAGGGCTCTCTTCCCCGCTGCCACCTCAAAAGGAAAACGAATGCAAAGCTTATCTGGGCTGGGCTCCGGCTTTAACAACCCATTCAATGTGTATGCATGGCAGATAAAAGAATTTAATCATCAAATGATTGTAAGCACATTTGATGATTCTAAAAATATGGAATTGATTTTTGAGCTGTTACTGGCGAATAAAAAAGACCTTGAAGGCTTAATCGGATTGTCTCATACAGAAACGATACTTTCAATGTATCAAAAGATTGTCCGGATTCTTAAAGAGGTTCAATACTCCATGGGGTTTGATTTTTATGTATCAGATGACGGCATCCATTTCAAGTGGGTCACGTTAAGAGGACTGTGCAACCCAAATAACTATGGAGCCAGTGCTCTTTATGTAGATTCCTTCAATGATTTATATCTTGGAACTGCAAACCCTTTCCAGGGCTGTGAGGTATTCAAGGCGGATTCAACGACTTATTTTGAGGGCTGCGCCGTTGAAAAGCTCCGTTATGAATATTTATCGCAAATAGAAGAAGAATTGGAGCGAAATTGGGATGTGCTTTCAGAAAGCCTTCTATTTCTATTCAACCATCAAGGGTTGTTTGTCAAGGAAGGCAGGAAAAATAAATTTTAACTTGAAAAAGATAGTTTTTTATATCTAATAAACGGTTGTTTTAAAAAATAGAAGCACGCAAACAGCCATTTTTTTATATAGTAGGAATCATGATTCCTACTATATAAAAGTATCTCTGTTTTATAAAATATCTATGTATTCACCGGAAAGTGCTTTGTTCATACTACGTACTGCACAAAATTTCCCACACATGGAGCAAGTATCTTCATGCTCCGGCTTTCTTTCTTCACGGATTTTCTTTGCTGTCTCCGGATCCATTGCACAGTCCCATTGCGCTTCCCAATCCAGGCACTGCCTTGCTTCCGCCATTTTATCATCAGCTTCTCTTGCACCTCTTACCCCTTTTGCAATATCTGCTGCATGTGCAGCTATTTTAGAAGCAATGATACCCTGTTTCACATCCTCGATTGTAGGTAAAGCAAGATGTTCTGCCGGTGTAACATAGCATAAGAACGCGGCACCGGACGCCGCTGCAATCGCACCGCCAATCGCTGCCGTAATATGGTCATAACCGGGTGCGATATCGGTTACAATTGGACCGAGCACATAAAACGGGGCTCCCATGCAAAGTGTCTGCTGAATTTTCATATTTGCTTCAATCTGATCCATAGGAAGATGACCCGGCCCCTCTACCATTACCTGTACATCCCGATTCCAAGCGCGTTTTGTTAATTCACCCAGACGAACCAACTCCTCAATCTGACAAATATCCGTACCATCTGCGAGGCAGCCGGGCCTGCAAGCATCTCCCAGAGAAATTGTTACATCGTGCTGCCTGCATATTTCTAAAATTTCATCATAAAATTCGTAAAAAGGATTCTCATTGCCGGTCATACACATCCAGGCAAAGACTAAAGAGCCGCCGCGGGATACAATATTCATTTTTCGCTTGTGGTTTTTAATTTGATCAATGGTTTTTCTTGTAATTCCACAATGGAGTGTGACAAAATCAACTCCGTCTTCCGCATGCCGGCGAATTACTTCTAAAAAATCTGTTGCAGTTAGATCTGCCAAATCTTTCTGAAAATGAATGACCGAATCGTAAATGGGAACGGTTCCTATCATTGCAGGACATTCAGAGATGAGCTTTCTTCGAAATGGTGAAGTGTCTCCATGCGATGATAAATCCATAATGGCATGGGCCCCTAATCGAACTGACTCCATCACCTTTTTCATTTCAAGCTCATAATCTTTACAGTCACGGGATACCCCAAGGTTTGCATTAATTTTTGTTTGAAGCATAGATCCAATTCCTTCTGGATCGAGACAGCTGTGTTTTTTATTGGCACAGATAACCACCTTCCCGGAGGCGACCAAAGGCAGAAGCTCGTTAATCTCCATTTGCTCTTTCTGCGCTACTCTCTTTAACTGCTCTGTAATGATTCCCTTGCGTGCCGCATCCATCTGTGTCGCATATTTTTTCATATGATTCTCCTATCTAATTGAAAGAAATGGTTGAGCGGGCCGTTGCCTTTGCCCAAATTTAAATTTGAATGAATTGCGCCTGTTACGTATTCCTTAGCATTTTTTACACTCTCTTTAATAGAGTTTCCTTTTGCAAGCCCGCAGGCAATCGCAGAACTGAGTGTACATCCGGTTCCATGTGTATTCTGGTTTCTGAGTTTTTCGCTGCAGAACCATTTCACCTCTCCTTCTGTATACAATAAATCATCAGCATTCTTTTCACTGTGACCGCCCTTTATCAATACAGCGGCATGGCATCTATGAGAAATATTTTGAGCTGCTTTTTCCATCGTCTCCTTTGAATGAATCGAAATACCGCTTAATCTCTCTGCTTCCAAAATATTGGGTGTGATAAGATCAGAAAGCGGCGCGAGCAAAGTTAAAATAGAGTCAGCAGCCGTATCTGACAATAATTTGCTTCCACTTGTCGATACGATGACCGGATCTAAAACAATATGTTTCGCTTGATATTGGATTAGTTTTTGGGCAATGACTTCCATCAATTCTTTGCTTGAAATCATTCCTATTTTGATTGCGTCCGGAAAAATATCTGTAAAAATACAGTCAAGCTGTTTTTCTAAAAATGCAGGCGGACATTCGTGAATCGCTTGTACCCCAATTGTATTTTGAGCTGTCAGCGCAGTGATGGCGCTCATACCATACACACCGTATACCGTCATTGTTTTCAGGTCTGCTTGAATCCCCGCTCCTCCGCTGCAATCCGAACCGGCGATACTTAAAACTGTTTTCATACTAGCTCCTCCATGGAAAAAATGCTCTTTTCTGCAACCTTCTTTAATTTTTCCCAATCCGCTTTCGCGCTTTCATCGTAGACGCCGATTACTCGAAAGCCCGCATTTCTTGCAGTCGTTGCTGCATGGAGTGCATCTTCAAATACATAAGCATCTTTTTTCGCGATTTGAAGTGACTGTAAGGCTGATTCGAAAATAAATGGTGTATCTTTTCCACACCCCAGCTCTTGACAAGTAAAAATTTCACTGAAGTAACGGAGAGCATCCAAGCGCTTCAAGCTAACGCGTGCCAGATGTTTATCTGTTGCAGTCGCAATGCACATTGAAATGCCAAGCTCTTTTAGCAGCTCTAAGTAGGCTCTTACCCCCTTTTTTAGAGGAATTTCATTCAAATAGCTCCTCTCAATGCTTTTATTTAATTCTTGTTCAATCATTTTATCTGTTTTGTTTATTTCATAGTTTTCTTTTAGATAAGTAATACCTTGTGACAAGCTTAAAGCTTTTAAGTTTTCCCAAAGATTCTCCTTAGGAATGAAACCATTCTTTCTTAAATAGGAAGCAGCCAGCTGTTGCCAAACTGGCATAGAATCTAAAAGTGTCCCATCTAAATCAAAGATGGCTCCCTTCATGTCTGTCAATTGACTCATATCACACAATTTCCTCAATTTCTTTTTTTAGCTGCTCTGTCGACTTTGAAATGCTATCACTCGCAAATAATGCAGATACAACTGCAATTCCGGAAATCCCGCTCCCAGAAAGCAGTTTTATGTTATCAAAAGAAATACCGCCGATTGCAACAACCGGAATAGAAACGGTATTACAGATTTCATATAGTGTTTTATAAGACACTTCTGCGGCGTCTTTCTTTGTGGAAGTGTTAAAAACTGCTCCTACGCCAAGATAGTCTGCCCCGTCTGCTTCCGCAGCTTTTGCTTGTAAGACAGTTTGAACAGAAACTCCCAGTATTTTTTCAGGACCGAGCAATGCTCTTACCGTAGCTACTTTCATATCTGTTTGTCCGACATGTACACCATCTGCATCGCTTTGCAGTGCGACCGGAACATTATCATTAATGACAAAGGGAACATGATATTGATGTGCTAATTGTTTCATTTTTCTCGCTTCTTCAAGAAATTCATCTTCTCTCATTTCTTTTTCTCGGAGCTGCAAGAATGTTACACCTGCATCAAGTGCATCCGCTACTTGATCTAATAGTGTTTGATTGTTAGCCCATGTGCGGTCAGTTACTGCATATAAAAGAAGGCTCTTTCTATCTAATTTCAAATTTTGCACCTCGCTTTAATCGTTCTCCATCCATATTGCACATTGCATCCATAAAAAGCATTCTGAACGTACCGTTCCCTTCATTGCTCTGTATTTCCTGCGTCTTTTCCTGGGCAATCTCTCCGGAAAGCCCAATTGCACACACAGCAGCGGCAGTCGCTTCCAAAATGAAATCTGGATTTGCGGCGATATATGCAGCAATGACTGCAGTAAGCATACATCCGCTGCCTGTAATCTGGGACATAATCGGATGACCGTTTCGTATAATATATGTCGTTTTTTCATTAGAAACGAGGTCAATTTCTCCGGTCACTGCAACGACAGCACCTGTTTTTTTGCTCAAACTCTGCACAAAAGAGACAGCAGTGTCGATATTTTCTTCCGTGACAGCATCTCTGATATCGGCATCCACTCCCTGTGTTGTTCCTGCACCGCTTCCGATTGTTTTCATTTCTGAAATATTTCCTCTTATCACCGAAAAATTGACTTCCTCTAAAAGCTGAAAGGTGGTTTCCGTTCGAAAGCTAGAAGCCCCGGCCCCCACCGGATCAAGAACGGTGGTATGATTTAATTTATTTGCCTGCTTTCCTGCTACTTTCATGGAACGAATGGTTCTTTCATTTAACGTACCGATATTAATGACAAGCCCGTCACATATGTTTGTAATTTCTTCTGCTTCCTGAATCGCATCCGCCATAATGGGTGTGCCTCCGCAGGCTAAAAGCATATTGGCAACATCATTTACCGTTACATAATTCGTAATGCAATGCACTAAAGGTTTTTTCTCTCGCACCGCGTCAATCATTTTTTGATACATATAGACAGCTCCTCCTTACCAACAAAAAAAGAGTTCATACCCAAATAGGAATATGAACTCAAAAATAAAATTTACTTCTGTGCTTATTTTCCCTACGTTGGCATTATCCAAATCAGGTAATATAGGTCGAAGTTCGATTACTTCCTCTCAGCCTGCTCACAAGCTCCCTGTTTTTTCTCAATGTATCACAGATTTCTCTGTTTGTCAAATTACGGTTTATTCTACATATGCCGTTCTTGTGTTGTTGTGCCATTCTTTAATACTGCATCCCGCATTTTCGAAGAAGGCACGCATTGGAATATAAGTTCTTCCATTGGAAATGACGGCCTGTGTATCAAGTGCAATCGTAGTTCCATTTACTATAATGCTAGGTTTTCCAATCGGAATTTGAAGTGTCTTTCCATTTCCGGTTGCAGTGGCAACTTGATTTACCGCATCGTAGCTTACAGTCATTCCAACGGCTTCCGCACTTTTTCTGAACGGAACCATGGTTCGGTTTGCCGCATCAATGAAAGGATAACCGGAAGAAGCATCGTAATTAATCTCACGTTTTTTATAAATGATGGTTGGCTTATTGACAAAATTTGCAACACCCATGCTCTGTGCTTCCTTGATGGTATCGTAAATCAATGCAGTTAAGCTCTGTTCACCGGCTGCATCGACATTGACAACCCAGCTAAACATACCGCCTCCATTTTGCAGGCTCAGTTTTGTCTTTTCTCGAATGGTATTGATTCCGTTATAATTGGACTCTTGCGTCTCGTCAGAGCCTAAAACCTGGTCTATGTAAGCCGCTTCCGGATTTTCAGCAATCAGGTCACGATACGTTTTCCAGCTTGGCAATGCATAAAAAGGGACACCGACTACAAGACGGTCTTTACTGATACCTCTTACATTATGCCAATATTGCAAAGATACGTCAGGGAACCACAGTGGGCTGTTTGTTCTCTGCAAGCTGTACGTCATTACATGAATCCAGTCAAATGCCGCAAGGCAGGCATCCGTAAATCCGTTTGTGCTGTCAATCCCTTGATCAGCCTTATAAGTACCGGAAACGGCCACTGTAAAATATTTTCCTTTTGCTTTTAATTCTTTACGCAATTGCAGCATTACGGTTTCACAATTTTTTGCAGATTGACCGACCAAAGGGCTTTCCCAGTCAATGTCAATTCCATCCAAATCATATTCTTCAAAAAGACCCATGGTTGACTTAATAAAGCGAATAATAGAATCCGGGTCCGACGCCATGGCATCAAAGTCCATAGCAGTAGCACCGCCTCCGATTCCCATAAATACTTTTACACCGTTTGCATGTGCTCTTTCAATCAACTCTTTCACCTGCTCAGGCTTATCCAAGGGGCGAAAGCTCCCGTTTGCATAGGGTTCAACAAAAGCATAAATAATATAGTCCAACTTATCAAAGCGGATATCTTCTAAATTTGTTTCGTAAGAATAATGAAAATAGGCGCCCGACCTAAATTTTGTGTTTAGTTTATCATTCGTCTCCGCTCCGTAAATAACCGAGGGAAAGCACCCGCTTAAAAGAAAAAAACATAGAATTCCTATCATGCTTTTTTTTAAGTTTTGTTTCATATACATCTCTTTCTATTTCTCCCAATCTTATAGTGTTGTTACAGATTTGTATTTTCTGTACTGTGCATTTCTTTTTCTCTTTGGTTGTGACAGCGGTCTAAGTAGCTTTGCAATATAATCACGGCCGCTTGCTTATCAATGACAGATTTTCTCTTTTTTCGGCTAAGATCCGCTTGAATTAAAACCGCTTCTGCGATTACGGTTGTAAAGCGCTCATCTTCATAAACAACTTTAATATGTGACATTCCAATGCTGCGCAATTTATTTTCGAGCATTTCTTTGAATGCATACACTTTTTCTGTCTGTATGCTATCTGTTCCATTTAAGTTTTTAGGTAGCCCTACGACTACAGTGCCGCATTCATTTTCCTTAATCAGCTGTATTACCTTATCTGCATCTTTACGGATTCCCACTCGTTCAATGGTCATAAGTCCCTGGGCGGTTAACAGCAGGCTGTCACTTACTGCTACTCCAATTGTTTTATCTCCTACATCGAGTGCTATACATTTCAAAATGATTTCTCTCATCCCCCTCTGTTCCACTTGTCTCATGCAGCGAAATTCTTTCGTATTGACTCTGTTACTGATATTTAGTGCAAAAATTCTCTTTATTAGATAAAAGGAGCGGACAAAATGTCCGCTTTACTTTATCGTTAAATAGAAATTCTTCATTCCATTATCTACACTGTTTTATTTTTTTAAAAAATTCCTCAACAGCTCTTCCACCAAATCATCTCTTTCAATATGGCGAATCCGGTTTCTCGCATTATTGTGACCTGTAATGTACGAAGGATCTCCTGAGAGAATGTAGCCCACCATCTGGTCAATTGCATTGTATCCTTTTTCTTCTAATGCGTTATAAACTGTTCTTAGAATTTCTTCAGTTGTTTGTTGTTCCCCTTTATCTGGGCTGTTAAACAGTATGGTATTCCTGTCCATTCTTTCACCTTCTTTCCTATTGAATCCATTATATGCAAAATGAAAAATAGAAACAAGGTGTTTTCCGATTCTTAATATTGTTGTAATATTCTACAACAAGGTTTCTGCTAATGCAAAGGCTGCCTCAATTTTTGAAGGATCTTTTGCACCAGCCTGCGCCATATCTGCTTTTCCGCCGCCACCGCCGCCTGCTGCTGCTGCAATCTTTTTAATCATATTTCCAGCATGATAGCCACGCTCCAGCAAGTCATCTGCGACCGAAACCATAAAGGTGACTTTATCATTATTTACAGTTGCAAAGAGAACGATCACTCCACTTTCCTTTTCTTTAATCTCATCGGAAAGTTTTCGTAAATCATTGATATCAAAATCCTCGAAGCGCTTTGTGATCAAACGAACCCCATTCAAGTTCTTTGCTTCGGAAATGATTTGATCAAGCTCGGAACCCATCGCCTGCATTTTTACTTGCTCCAACTCCTTTTTACAACCCTTCAGCTCTTCACTTAAACTCTGAATTCGGGATAGTAAATTAGAAGGAATTACCTTTAAACTGTCAGAAGCTTCGTTAATTAACGCTTCCGCATTTGTCAATTCCGTATAGAGTCCGGTTCCTGTGATTGCCTCAATTCGGCGTACCCCGGATGCAACGCCGGATTCGGATTGAATTTTAAACGCACCAATCTGTCCAGAATTTGAAACATGTGTTCCTCCGCAGAACTCCACACTGTAATCACCGACGGAAACGACACGAACAACTTCTCCGTATTTTTCACCAAACAATGCCATCGCACCGAGTTTTTCCGCTTCTTTCATCGGCATTTCTTCACATGTAACCGGTAAAAACTCTGTGATTTTCTCATTGACTTCATGTTCAATTTGCGAAATAGCAGCTTTCGGTATTGCTTCAAAATGTGTAAAATCGAACCGAAGACCGTCTGCGCTGACGCTAGAGCCTGCTTGCTGTATATGGTCGCCCAAAACTGATTTTAATGCTTTTTGTAAAAGGTGAGTGGCGGTGTGATTTCGAGCGGTTTTATTCCGATTCGCTCTGTTTACGGAAATCTCAACGGTATCTCCTACGTTCAGCATTCCGCTTTTCACTGTTATTTTGTGCAGAAAAAGACTCTTGAGGCGGCTTACTCCAGAGATATCAGCCTGACAGTTTTCGTTGAATGCAGTTCCCATATCTGCTGCTTGTCCGCCGCCTTCTGCATAGAACGGGGAGCAATCAAACACAACGCTTCCAGTTTCTCCTTCTTTTAATGTCTGAATCGAAGCCTTTTCGGAGAAGAGTCCTGCTACCTTTACATTTGCCGTAAGTCGGTCGTATCCGACAAATTTGGTATCCGGCATAGCGGAGTATAACGCAGAATCATCTGCCCATCCGGCATCTGTTTCAGATTTTCTTGCAGCTCTCGCCATTTCTTTTTGATGCTGCATATGCTGATTGAAGCCGTCAATATCCACCTCTAACGCAGCTTCCGCTGCAATTTCCTGCGTCAATTCAAGAGGAAATCCATACGTATCATATAGCTTAAATGCTTGCTCGCCAGATAACGCTGTTTTCTTTTCTTTTTTTGCGGTCTGAATATATTCATTTAAAATGATGTTTCCCTGGTCAATAGTGCTGCTGAATTTTTCCTCTTCTACAGAAATCACTCGCTGGATATACTCCTTTTTTTCAAGAAGCTCAGGGTATGCCTCTCCGGAAATATTCATTACAATTTGAGATAATGAAGACAAGAAAGGGCCTTCTATTCCTAACAGTCTTCCATGTCTTGCCGCACGGCGCAACAAACGGCGAAGCACATAGCCTCTTCCTTCATTGCTCGGCAGTATGCCGTCTCCAACCATAAATGTGACAGAGCGGATATGGTCGGTAATGATGCGTATGGAAACATCTGTTTTTGCGGCTCCGTTATGGTAAGAAGCACCGCTGATTCGAACAACTTCGTCAAGAATAACCCGAATCGTATCAATATCAAAGATAGAGTCAACCCCTTGCATGATACATGCCAGACGCTCAAGGCCCATTCCTGTATCTATATTCGGATGTGCAAGGTTTGAATAGCTGCCGTCCTCCTCTTTGCTGAACTGCGTAAATACATGGTTCCAGAATTCGATATAGCGGTCACATTCACAGCCTGGTTTACAGTCTTCATTGTCACAGCCATATTCCTCGCCGCGGTCAAAGTAAATTTCCGAGCATGGGCCGCATGGACCGGTTCCAATTTCCCAAAAATTATCCTCTTTTCCTAAGGGTACAATTCTCGATTCCGGCATGCCTATCACGTTTTTCCAAATATCTCGTGCCTCAGTATCGTCCTCATAGATGGTAGCCCAGATTTTCTCTGTCGGCATGTGGAGCACTTCAGTGATAAATTCCCACCCCCAACGCAAAGATTGTTCTTTGAAATAATCACCAAAGGAAAAGCTTCCCAGCATTTCAAAAAAAGTGCCGTGCCTTGACGTAACTCCTACATTCTCTATATCACCGGTACGAATACATTTTTGACAGGTCGTCATACGTTTTGCCGGCGGTGTTTCGATCCCTGCAAAATATCGTTTTAGCGGTGCCATGCCCGAATTAATAAGCAATAGGCTTTTGTCTTTATCCGGAACTAAAGGAAAGCTCTTTCTGACGTAATGTTCTTTTGTCTCATAAAACTCCTGAAATTTCTTCCGAAGTTCATTTAAACCCATTTTTTCCATACCATAACCTCCAATTACAAAAAAATAAAAAACCTCATCCCACATAGGGACGAAGCTTGTTCGCGGTACCACCCTAATTACCTCGGTAAAAGGTCACTCCATTCAAGTAAGGCTCCAAGACAGCTTCCTGATCCTGCACACAGAAGGCTCACACCGTCCCTTCTTCTCTTTGCTGTGCATAAAAAAGTACTCCTTCTTTTCATCACCTGCTATTTCAAGTTTTATTAATAAAATTATAATCAATTCTATGTGATGTGTCAAATCTTTCTCAGAAAAAATATTATGTAAAAACAGAAAACCCTATTTTTTCACAAAAGATTGTGATAGGGTTTCACTGTCGATGGTTTAAAGGTTTCTCATTGGCTTGTTTTGCTAGTCCAGCATCGAAATATCGTTTAAACGTTCGCCAATTTCCTCCACAAGGTCATTTAATTGTTCGGCTGCATTCTTGACACCCTTTCGTATCTGACGCTGTGTTTTTGGTGTCATTCTTTCATAAAGCTGCATTCCTGCAATCGCTCCAACAACGCCTAAACCAATCCCATACGTTAAATTATGATTGTTCATACACTCATTCCTTTCTATATAGACTGTGCTTAGTTTCCCCGTACATCCATCTCATTATGCGCCTCTTTACAGGAATTATGATAATCCTGAAATTGTTTTTCGGATATGATTTCAGGTTCACTTCCTTTTATCTGTAAGGCATAGAAATAAAGTTGTGCAACGTCTTCCACGTAGGTGATTTTTTGACATGCTTCGTTACTGTTTTTGCCGCCGGTCAAGACTCCATGATTTTTTAATAAAACAACATCTGCCAGCATAAGTGGCTTTTTTATCCCATTTGCTAACGCTTCACTGCCCGGAAGAAAAACCTCCACAAGCTCTGTTTTCCAATTATAAAAATAGGCTTCAAAGGCAACCGGAAGGATTTTTTTACCGCAAGCAGCAAATGCAGTTGCAAAGGGTGAATGCGTATGCGCGACTGCAAAAAAATCACTGCGCGTTTCATAGGCAGAAAGGTGCATCTTCCATTCGCTGGAAGGATACATTCCGGATTTATTCTCAATGATTTTACCATCCCGATTGAGTACAGGAATGTCATCAGGAAGAAGGTTTTTTCGTTCTGCACCGGAGGGCGTAATAAGCATATACTTCCGTTCCGAATCCAGCGCGCTAAAATTCCCAGATTTATTTTTACAGAGTCCCGCGTCTTCCGCTTGAATTGCAGAAGAAATCAACTCTTTTTTTAAATCCTCAAGCATTGATATGCTCCTCCTATTTTTACTATTTTCAAAATGCTAAATTATTTTGATTCTCCGTCGAAGATAAATCCGCCTCCAATTAGTCGATCCTCCTGATAAAGAACAAGAGACTGTCCCGGCGTAGCCGCTCTTTGCTTTTCTTCAAATTCCACTCGTATCACTCCGCTTTCCTGTGCATAGACTTTTGCTTTTGCAGGTTTTGCAGCGTAACGGATTTTAGCAAGGATTTCTGAGCCTTCATATTCCTTTGGAAGACCGATTTCCTCCATATTCTGGTTTGAAAATCTACAATCGCGTGCATATATGATTGTTTGAAATAAATCTTCATTGTCCCCTAATATTACCTGATTTTTTTGCGCATCCATACCTAGCACAAACACTGGTTTTCCAAAGGTAATCCCAAGTCCTTTTCTTTGACCTATTGTATAATGGACGAGTCCGCTATGTTTTCCCAGCGGATTCCCGTTTTTATCAACAAATTCTCCTGAGTATCCCGAAATTCCTTTGCTTTTCAGATAATCAATATAGCTGCCTTCTTTGATAAAACAAATCTCCTGACTATCTTTTAAGTCTGCGTTATTAATGCTGCGCTTTCTTACGAGGTCTCGAGTCAGGGTTTTGGATTCCATACTGCCTAAAGGAAAAATCAAACGGCGGATAATTGCTTGTGGCAAACGATACAGCATATAAGTTTGGTCTTTTTGCTCGTTATCTGCACGGCGAATAAAATAAGAATCCTGATCTGCATCGTATCCCGTATTTGCATAGTGTCCGGTTGCTAAATGATAAGCACCTAAACGGTTTGCCTCTTCCTGCATTACTTTAAACTTGATTGACGGATTACATACGATGCATGGATTGGGTGTTTCTCCTTTTTGATAGGACTCGCAAAAATAAGCAATAATCTTCTCAGAAAAGACATCTTTTACATTTTTATAGACAAAAGGAATCCCCAATTCTTCTGCCGCACGCTCCGCACGTTCCTTTTCTCTCTCTTGATTCCCAAGAACATCAAAGAAAAGACCAGTAACTTCATATCCTTTTTCCTGTAACAACAAAGCAGCGGCAGTGCTGTCCACACCGCCGCTCAACCCTAACACAACTTTATTGTTTTTTCCCATGGATTCGCTCATGGTATTATTCTCCATCCTCTTCGTCTTGCTCGTGGAGATGCTCGTCCTCTGAAGCATTCGGATCATAACCTTTTAAGCCTTCATATTCCAATCCGTTTTTTTGTGCATAATCATAAATCGCCGCTTTAATTGCCTGCTCAGATAATACAGAACAATGAATCTTAGGTCCAGGTAATCCACCAAGCTCTTTCAATACATCTTTATTTGTAATTTCCAAAGCTTCATCCAACGTTTTCCCAATAATCATCTCTGTCGCCATACTAGAAGAAGCAATGGCAGAGCCGCAGCCAAAGGTTTTGAATTTTGCATCTACGATTACGTCATTTTCAACTTTTAACGAGATTTTCATCATATCCCCGCAAACAGGGCTTCCATAAGTACCAACCCCATCCGCCTCTTCAATTTCGCCGACATTTTTTGGGTTCATAAAAAGGTCCATGACCTTGTCATTATACATTGCCATATTATTTACCAGCCTTTCTCGCTAGAAACTGAAGAAATCATTCTCAGCTTCTTCACAATCTCAATCAAATTTTCTACAGTGTAGTCCAATTCTTCCTTCGTTGTAAAATCGCCTAACGAAAAGCGAAGGGAACCATGTATTTTTTCGACCGGAATGTTCAAGGCTGATAATACATGAGACGGAACCAGCGAAGCAGAAGAACAAGCAGAACCGGTCGAAATGCAAATCCCTTTCATATCCAGTAAAATCAGCAGTGATTCTCCTTCGATATAATTAAAGGTAAGGTTTACATTTCCTGGATGACGGTATTTCATTCCTCCGTTTACATCAACATCCGGAATCTTTGTTGTCACTTCTTTTATAAAATAATCTCTTAATTCTGACAAGCGTGCAATGTGCTCAGAAAGTCCTTCATGTGCTAATTCTGCGGCTTTACCAAACCCCACAATATTAGGAACGCTCTCGGTTCCTGCACGTTTTTTAAACTCCTGCGCACCTCCATGAATCAGTCCTGGAAGTGTGATGCCTTTTCGAATATATAAAGCACCAATTCCTTTTGGTCCATATATTTTATGAGCAGATAAAGACATCATATCAATGCCGAGATCCTTAACGTCGATTTCAATATTGCCTAGTGCCTGCACTGCATCTGTATGAAACCAAATTCCGTGTTTCTTTGCAATTGCCGCAGCCTCTTTAATCGGTTGAACCGCCCCCATCTCATTATTGATGAACATGATGCTGATTAAGATTGTTTTGTCGGTAATCGCCGCTTCTAGTTCAGAAAGATTAATTCTTCCATCGCTATCCACACCTAAATAGGTCACTTCAAAACCTTGCTTCTCTAAGTACTTGCAGGTATGCAAAACGGCATGGTGTTCAATCGCAGTTGTAATAATGTGATTGCCCTTGCTCTTTTTTGCTTTGGCAGTACTAATCAAGGCCCAGTTATCAGATTCCGAACCGCAAGAAGTAAAAATAACTTCCTTCTCGTCCGCGCCAATCAGACGGGCAACTTGTCCTCTTGCCTTGTTGATTGCTTCTTTCGAATCTGCGCCTATTTCATATAAACTTGACGGATTTCCAAACTTTTCAGTAAAGTATGGAATCATTTCGTCAAGAACTTCTTTTTTTACAGGTGTGGTAGCGGCATAATCCAAATATATTTTTCGCATTGCCACCTCTCCTTTCAAATCAAATATATAGTTTCCCTATATGCAATACTTATATATTATACCAATAAATTTGAAAAGATAAACACAATTTTTTGGGATTATGCTAAAAAGAATTAATTTTCTTCACAATCTGTCAATATCGGTTCGAATTCAGAGAGCTTTGCTTCTCCGTCAATGGTTTTTAGTACAATAAAATAATCTCCCTGAGAAATATAATCTTCACTCATTCCTTTCATGTACCACTTTAAGTTTACCTCAAAGGATTGGTAGTGAAATAAACGCATTTTTCTTTCAATGGATTTCATCTCCATTTTCTGTACCATATCCAGCTGGCTCGGATCCGCATCTCGAAGCGCAGTAATATCCTCACCAAGCAGCGGCTGCGTTTCAATTTTTTGCAGCTGGCTTTGTGCCTTTTCAAATGATAGTTCACCATAATATGCTTGCTGTAGAATGCTTGTCCTTTTTTCAATCAACTTACGGACATTTATAGACTCTGATTGACTCCCAAACCCTGAAAAAATGCTAATTAGAAGTACCGCAACACAAGGAATGATGATAAATTTACAGCGTTGGTACAAAATAGACACCTCTTTTCGTTTATAAATAAAAGATTATTGTATACCTACACTATAAAAGAAAAGCAGCGAGAAAATTGTTTCTTTTCGCTGCTTTTCTTTTTTTTTTTAATTCTTTTCTTTGCCTTTTTCGACTCTTTTATTTTCATCCTCTATATCTTCTACAAATTCGATGTTTTCTAATTGCTGTTTAAAACGATTTCGAAAATCTGCTAAAAATTCTTTTCGTAAGATGGCTTGCTCACTTTTTTCAGTTTCATTCAAGCCTTCGTTTTTAGATTTTTTCGCCAGAAAATTGATGCGGTCTATTTTTTCCTTCTCAAGCATATCTGTTATTCTTTCCTCTCATTATAATATAGATAAACCGTTGTAGTCCTATTAGCGACAAGCTTCCTATTCTTTTATTATAATCAAGAAGCAAATCTTTTACAATAAAAAAGATTGTGTGCAAATCTGTTTCGGTACATCGCCTACCCTCCACTACTCTAAAACTGGAATATTCCATAAAAAAAGAACTCTTTTTTGAAAAACCTTGCAAAGTAAAGTTTTGAAAAGAGTTCTTTTAAATTCAATCTAAATATAATTGCAAGAAGAAATCTAACTTACCTTTCTTTCTAATCTCAACTTATCTGCAATGATTGCGATAAATTCAGAATTGGTGGGTTTGCCTTTATCATTATGTACTGTATATCCAAACAAGTTATTTAAGGTTTCAATTTTACCTCTGTTCCACGCGACTTCAATCGCATGTCGAATCGCTCTTTCGACTCGGCTTGGTGTTGTATTATTCATTTTCGCAATTGCCGGATACAGTTCTTTCGTTACTGCACTTAGCAAATCCATATCATTCACAACCATCGTAATGGCATCGCGTAAATATTGGTATCCTTTAATATGTGCAGGTACTCCGACTTCATGGATCATATTTGTAATATCCATTTCTAAATCAATTGTTTTCGCTTCTTCCCTTTTAATAATGGCTCTTGCTGAATTGCTGCGGTTCCCGCTGCCAGCCGTTGCTTTTTCTAATCCAGATAATTGATTGATACGTTTCGCTAAAATGGTAAGGTCAAAAGGCTTTACCACATAATATTCCGCTCCCAAATGAATTGCTTTTTGTGTAATGGACTCCTGTCCAACCGCAGAAAGCATAATTACCTTTGGAAACGTTTCCAAATCCATGCTGTTTAATCGTTCTAAAACCCCTAATCCGTCTAAGTAAGGCATAATCATGTCCAAAATCAGAACATCTGGTTTTTCTTTTACCACGGCATCTACGGTTTGGATCCCATCATGAGCGGTAAAGACAATCTCCATATTCTGCTGTGCATCAAAGAAGTCCGTTAATATCTCACAGAAATCCTTGTTGTCATCGGCGATGCCTACTTTGATTTTTGTCATAAACATTTCCCCCTTTTATCTTCTTTTTAATAAGAATTTTATGTTTATTCAAACAATTTTCTAACTAAAGTATAATGAAATTTATCCTATTTTGCAATAGCATTTGGAAATTCGCTGTCATTTTTTACCTACAATCCACGATGTATTTCGACAAAGTATGACATTAGTTCGAGGCCGCCTCTTCTTGTTCGATTTTTTCCGATTGTTTCAACATCCATTCGATAAAAATCCCGTATCCTCTCTCCGGGTCATTTACGAACACATGAGTTACCGCACCGATTATTTTGTTATCCTGTATAATCGGACTTCCGCTCATACCTTGCACAATTCCGCCACTTTTCTCCAATAAACGTTTATCGGTAACTCGAATAATCATACTCTTTGTATCCGGGGTAGACTGGCGATTTATTTTTTCTATACTAACACTATATTTTTCAACCTTATTTCCATCCAAAGTGCTTAAGATATAGGCTGGTCCTCTGTGTACCTGATCCTGATATCCGACAGCAATTGGTTTTGAAAAAATAGGGTTTTCTACTGCATGGTACAGGTAACCAAAGATACCAAAATCGCTGTTGCTTTTTAGGATTCCCAAGGGGGCATCCGCTTCGTAAAAAATACCTCTGATCTCACCAGGCTCTCCTGCTTTTCCCTGCTTTACTGATTCAACCTTAGAGTCCACCAGCTCGCCTTTTGCTACAGAAAGGACATCACCTGTATCCGGATCTGTGATTGCATGTCCCAGGGCGCCAAATATATTTTTTTCCGGGTCGTAAAAGGTCATGGTTCCCAGCCCCGCAGTTTTATCCCGTACCCAAACACCCATTTTATACGTATTATCTTCTGCCGATAGCACAGGGTTTAAATAAATAACCTTTGTTTCCCCTTTTCTCATAATTTTGAGACGGACTTTTTCTTTTACTTTATTTATTTTGTTTTGCACCTCTTTTGCATTGTTGACGGTTTCTCCATTGATTGTGAGGACACTGTCACCAATTTGCAATCCTGCTTTTAAGCCAGGGTTTATGCTTTTCCCGTCCGGGGTATTAATCTCTTCCAAGCCAACGACCAATACCCCTTTTACATCCATCTTGACACCAACAGACTGCCCGCCCGGAAGAAGTACTTTCTCGCTTACGATTCCAACGGCAGTTTGCTCTGAGGGCAATTCACTGATTTTGGTATTTTCGTGAAAAAAAGAATCATTTTTATAAAACCCAGTATACCAAATACCAAAAAAAGCCCATAAAATAATACTGGTTCCTATAAAACCATAAAGAAATTTACGAACGGCTACTTTATTCATTCCCTTCCCCCTCAACTCTCAAAATCCTGCAAAAGTTCAATCAAGTCATCTTCTGTCTTTTTTATAATTCCTTTTTCAAAGAGAGCTTGATCACTTTCACTTAAAAGAGAAAAAGAGATTGCCGTCGTACGCACTAAATGGCTTTCACCATCGCTGTTAAAATAAAACACTTTAACGAGCCCATCCTCTTCACGGACCAGATAACATGGGTAATCAGCTTGAGACATAAGTGTTTCATCCTGAGCTTCTTCTTCAAGTGCTGTTTCTTTTATATCTTCCATATCTTCATTATCTGAAATAAATTTTTCGTTTTCTGTTTTCTGCTCCTTTTTTACGTCTTGTTGGTATTCCGCTACCGGCTCATTTTTTCCAGTCTCTTTTGAATTTTCCTCAGAGGGTGTCATATTCATCCATACACCAAATGCAAAAACACAAACTCCGAGCGCAACATAAAATAGTTTTCTTTCATAAAATTTCTTTCTTTGACTAAACATTACTATCACCTCAAGTGATATTTTTGGCAATTTAGCGCAATCCTATACAAAAATCACTCGACATATATGTAATTTTTTAATTTTTCAAAGGTTTTTTCTCCGATTCCCTTTACATTTTTCAATTCTTCAATGCTTTTGAATGCACCGTACTGTTTTCGATATTCTAAAATGCGTTCTGCAGTGGACGGCCCGACTCCTTTCAGTGTCTGAAGTGCTTGACTGTTTGCTTGGTTTAAATTAACCATATCTGTTTTCGTGCTTGTTACACCTACATTTGTTTTTGTATTTGTTACGCCTTCTCCCGACGTTTTCGAGACACTATTTGCACTATCAGCGGAAGATACGGCCTCTTCCTTTGTGAGAACATAAATTTTTTCACCATCGTTCAGCACTTGTGCTAAATTCAAGTTTTTTGTATCCGCATTTGCTTTTAAACCACCTGCAGAATCAATGGCTTCAAAGACACGGCTTCCTTGTGGAAGCTGTACGACACAGGGAGATACAACCGCACCACCTACATCTATAAAAATAACTGTTTCGATACCTTGCCTTTCTTCCTCGAGTACCGGATCTGATTCGCCGTCATTTGCTTGAATATCTGCATCTTCCTTTTTCTCTTGTGATATCACTTGTAAATCTGCTGCTTTATGTTGTTCTATTTTCTCTCCCAAATACATAAAAAAAGCAATTCCGATTAAAAGAACCCACGGAACTACTTTTTTTATTTTTGATAAATCGCATTTACTTTTTAAATTGTATTTCAAAAATACCACTCCTTTTTGTAATTTTTTTACATTATATAAAAAAGGAGATTATTTGTCAATATTTTACATTTCAAAAATAAGAATTGGTTTTGCATCTTGTTGATTGGTGCAGTATATTTCTTTTCGCTCAATGGAAATAGATTCTTTCTCAAAAGGAAGTGGAATAAAATCTAAAAAGCATTTCAGCATAGATTCCGGATTCAAGTTTGATATGCTTCCTGCCGCAATCAGTGAAGTAAACATAATATATTTATCGTCAATATTGATCTCTTTCACTGAAAATTCATAAATCATGTTTTTGATATCTTGCTCTATATAATTTTTCGTCTTTTTTTGCTTTTTTAAGATTAAGATTTTCTCTTGCTCTAAAAAATCCTTAATTTTATCTTCCCAATTGCAAATAGAGTCCGTATGCAGCTGCAGATCATAACGTGCATACCCAACCATGGCGGCGAGTGTTTTTTTTGAAGGAAGAAGCATACGACAGGCAACAATCCCAATTCCCTCAGGCATAGCAATTTTCAACTTCTGCACAATAAGATCAGGCTGTTCTTCTTGTATTGTTTCAAATTCTAAATATTCTGCGGTGCTTGTATAGCCTAAGGAAAGTGGCTGTACAAAGCTCATTTTAGGATGTGGATTAAATCCTTGAGAATGTTGGAGCTTCACATCTATACGCTTAAAGCTTCTTTTAAACAGACGCAGCAAATCCAAGTGAGAGATATACTTCATATATCCTTGTTTTTGGAATTTTAATACATATCGGCTCATAACGTTCCCTCCTGACTACATTGTGTATACTGTTTGATACCACAGCCAACACAGCCTCGTCTGCAATCTTTTGTCTGCTCGCAGCTATTTGCTTTTTCCCATTCTGAAAGGAAAAATTCTCTTGAAACACCGCAATCAATATGTTCCCATGGCAAAACGTCATCAAGGCTTCCCGCTTTAAATGCATACGAGTTATCATCAATCCCAGTTTCCTGAAAGGCCTGGAGCCATTTTTCATAATTAAAATGTTCTCTCCAGCCATCAAATTTACACCCTAATTCCCATGCGCGAATCAAAGTTTCTGCTACACGGCGGTCACCTCTGGCAAACACGGCTTCCATATGGCTGGTTTGCGTTCCATGATAGTTGAAATTTACCCCTTTTATTTTCTTCAATTTATCACGAAGGTAAAGGTGTTTTTGAGCAAAGCTTTCCATTGTATCCTGCGCGCACCATTGAAATGGTGTATGCGCCTTTGGAACAAAATTTGAAACACTTACCGTAACATTAAAACGCCCGCGTGTACTTCGCATGCGATATGCAATATCCATAATGTTTTGAGCAATTTGGGCAATCCCGTCAAGATCCTCATAAGTTTCTGTTGGAAGCCCAACCATAAAATAAAGCTTAACGCTTGTCCACCCCAAAGAAATTGCCTGCTCCATGCTGCTGTAAATATTTGCATCTGTAATGCACTTATTGATTACATCTCGTAGCCTTTGTGTGCCTGCTTCCGGCGCAAAGGTAAGACCGGTCTTCTTATATCCTTGTATCTGCTCTAAAACCGGAAAAGAAAAAGAATCCAAGCGCAGCGAAGGGAGCGAGAGCGATACATTATTTTCTCTACATACACCCATCAAATCAGCAACCAATGGTTCAATGGTGGAATAATCACTGGTGGATAATGACAAAATAGACATTTCTTCATAACCGGTCGAAGCAATTTGCTTTTTTGCAATATCTAAAATTTTATCCTGTGAACGTTCTCGTACGGGGCGGTAAATCATTCCCGCCTGGCAAAATCGACAGCCTCTGGTGCAGCCTCTGAAAATTTCAACCACGGCACGGTCATGTACAACCTCAGTAAGCGGTACGATATTGCTGCTTGGAAAATCAATCTCATTTAAATCTTTGACCATATTCTTTGTGATTTTGTCCGGTGCTTTTTCAAACGTTTTCTGTATTGATTGGAATACTCCGGCTTCGTCATAGACAGGCTGATAAAAAGCGGGAACATATACCCCTTGAAGCTGGCAAATCTCTTCTAAAAATTCGCGCTTGCTTCTCTTCTTTTCTTTCCACTTTTGATGAATTTCACAAATTTGTGGTAATATTTCTTCCCCATCACCAATCATAAAGAAATCAACAATTTCAGCCAGCGGCTCTGGATTGAAGGAACATGGACCACCCGCTGCAATAATTGGGTCTGACTCGCTGCGTTCGTCGCTCTTAAAAGGGATTCCTGCCAGATCCAACATATTAATAATATTTGTAAAAGACAGCTCATATTGCAGTGTAAATCCCAAGATATCCATCTCTTTTACAGGTGTTTTTGTTTCCAAAGTAAATAAAGGAAGCTTCTCTTGTCTCATAAGGTCTTCCATGTCAATACCAGGTGCGAAAACACGCTCGCAAAATACAGATTCAACGCGGTTTAAGATATGGTAAATTATTTGAAGCCCTAAATAGGACATTCCAATTTCATAGGTATCGGGAAATGCAAATCCAAATCTTGTTTTTATCTTGTTTGGATCTTTTCCCACTGAATGCAGCTCTCCCCCGATGTATCGCGCAGGTTTTTCCACTTTCATCAGCAGCTTATCCAGTTGTTCTGTTAAAGTCATTGCTTATTCTCCATTCTTTTGTTTTTTCTTTCGTTTCCAAATCAACAATTTGTGAAAATCGGCATATATCCCACAGTCGTAAATTCCAGATAAAACCTCTTCCTCACTCAGTTGTCCCTTGTAACTACCCTTGCGGTTCACAATTGTAAATAATCGCGCTTCATAAGGCCGATACGCTTGCAATATCTTCATTGCCTGTATATGCTGGTCGCATACAACCATTTTCGGCTTGAAGCTTTGCCTTCTTTCCTCAATGCGTTTTGTTAGTTTATAGAAGAGAAAGCGGTTATCTGCTCTGGAAACAATCGCTAAATTTATTGCTAAAGCGCAGATCAATAAATTCATCAGATTATATTGTACCAAGTAAAAGCCTAAAAGGAAAAGAAAAATCGCAAATATCCTCGAAAATATTTCAGAAAACCGGTCTGCTTTCCCGTATCCAAAAAAATACGTAAGATATAAGCCAATTATTTTTCCTCCGTCTAAGGGATAAAATGGCATTAAATTAAAAATACCTAAAATTAAATTGCATAAAATCAGCTCACTTACCCAGGTTTCTGGGTAAAAAAAGGATATCATATAGAGAATTGCAGCAATTACTATATTTGATGCAGGTCCCGCTAAATGAATGAGAAGTTCATGTAAGGGTCTGATTGCAGTTTCTGACAAATAAAGAACACCACCGAACAAGCCTGCCGATATTTTCTGAGGGTGATACCCTAAAGCTTGTGCCGCTGTAGCATGTGCCAGCTCGTGAAATAGTGAAAAGAAAGCAGAGGAAATCGCAATTAAAAGATTCCCTGTTAAAGTAACTAGGATAATCAACAGAAAAAAAGTAAAGTGCACTTCTGTTTTAATCCCTCTAAGATAAAAATGAATCATAAGAAAACCTAAAATGAGATATAACTGGCAGGGTTCACGATTTCTTGATCAACCCATAGTTGAAAGGAGAGATAATTTTCATCAGCCGGAGCGATGGAGGCAATAAGCTGCCCTCTCTTGACTTTTTGCAGAGGTTCAACATATACAGTCGTACAGCCTTCATAGCGAGAATCTATTTCATTTCCGTGGCTGATTTTGATAATCTGCTTTCCGTTCTCGTTATTTCCCTGAATTTCGGAGACGGTCCCCCCTGCTACCGCATAAACTTGCAGCTCTTTGTCAGAGGAAAATTTCATTCCTCGTTCAAACCCATTTGTTTCACTTCCTAGATAGGCTTTTTTCTCTCCAAAGGTCGAAATAAGTGCCTCTTCATCTGCCGGAGGAACAAAGCTAAGGTTTTTTTCACTTTCCTTCAATTTTTCATTCACTTTCTTAGGCAATTCTACCGCATTTGAAAAAACTGCTTTTCCGGAATCGATTAACTCTATGCCGGTATAGTCTTTTGACATATAATTTTGAAAGGTTTGCATTGATTGATTCAACAAAGCCAAATCTAATTTTTTTATTACAATTACCAAGAGCAAAATAAGGATAGAAACGAGTATCTGTTTTAAAACCGTCTGTATCCAATTTTTCTTTTCACGTTTATATCCCCAACGGTCGTATCTCTGCATCATAAAATCACCCCTTTATCCTTATGATTAAAGATATGACAAAGTGGGTGATCACATTCCTATTTCATTATTTCACATATTTTTGTTCCAATCAGATCTTCCACCTGCTGTAAAAAAAGTGCTGTCTGTGAAAAACTCTTTCTAATCCGCTCTTCTGCGTTTTTATCATCTTGCGATTTTTTTATAATGTAATCCATTCTTAAATCCAGGCCGACAAATTGATCCTCCAAGACCATACGATCTGCGAGACACAAAATATCAAGTTCAGTAATGTCTTTTTTAGGGCCTTCAATTCGATAGGACATATGGTGAAAAATTACATTTGCAAGGTCATCAAATCCGAGATCATGCGCAATTTGTGCACCTTTTTCCCAATGTTCCTCTTCTGCTCTCTTAATGTCATGCAGCCACCCGGCACTTTGTAAAAGCGGTATATTTAATAAAATCCCTTTCGTCTGCAGGTGCTTTGCTAAAAGGACCGCAACACGCGAAACTTCTTTGCAATGGCCGATTACATGGCTTGGCGTATTGTGTTTCTGCCATAAACGCTCACATTCAGCGAAGTTTGGATAGATTTTATCTTCTATTTTTTCCATTTTTCTTACCACTTTCTTTCTGTACCGCCAGTTTTTATGATTGGTTCATCATGAGGATACTGTTCTTCTCTCAAACGCTCATATCTGCATGTTGTGGCTTCTATTAAAATAATAGATTTCTTTCAGCAATATCTAGTAAAGAAATTGACACGATGCGACACTTAATGATATAGTTAATTATCTACTGAACTAGAAATAGGAGGAAATTTGATGAACTATGCCAAAATGCTAGAACAAATCATAGAAAAAAGCGAGCTGTCTCTACGCCAAATATCAAAGCGATGCGCTGATTTGAATTTGACAATTACACCATCTTACATATCACAATTAAAAAATGGAAAGCTACCCCCTCCGTCTGAAGAAGTTTCACTGATTCTAGCAAAGGTATGTGGTTCAAAAGAACAATCTAAACTTGTTTTTCAAGGTTATATGGAAAAAGCACCGCATTTAGTAAGAGAATATATGCTGGCCTCCTCCTCTTTAAATAAAATTATGTTGGAAAGCCTGTGCCGTGCAGACAACAATGGAGAGCTATCCTCAGAATTTCGAAAGCATATTGAAGAATTGGACGTTCTCTCCACGCTGGAAATTTCCTCTAAATATATCAGTATGGAGGACACCTCAAAAGCCGGTGAACTTCTGAAAGAAATTTCTTTATCTAGCGGCTGTGTTACAAAGTGTGATACAAACGGAGAATTATTAAATGTATTTTTAGGAGATACTTCTATGGCTCCTACTATTCCGAATCATTCTTACTTATATATTATGCCAACAAAAACATCCTTGCTAAAAGATAGGGATATCCTTGCGTTCTATCCGACCGGGCGAAAAATACCGACACTGAGACGACTGTTCCATGTGAACGAAAAAATTCTCTTAATACCAGATGAGCGTTCACACGAAATCTATTCTTACAATACAATTGAAGAAATCGATTATATCGGCAAACTTGTTTCCTATAAAATCGATTTATAATTTATCTAATAGGAAAGATGCTTTCCTATTAGATTACTTCTAAATTGCAGAGGCCGCGGTTTTGCTCTTTTCAATTCTGCTTATGAGAGACTTATAATATTGATGCTTTTGCACTTTCTAAGCTTCGAAAATAAAACGTATCTTAAAAAGGTTTATTCTTATTCATTAATATATTCAAATTCATAATCAACAATCCGTATTACATCTCCGTCTTCTAGTCCCATTTCTTTCATGCGCTCAATGGCACCTTTCTTTTCCACATATTTATATAAATAGCGTAAAGAACCGGTATCATTAAAGTTAGTGGAATTAAAGATTTTCTCAAGCTGCTTGCCTGTAAGGACATAAACGGCATCTTCTTTTGAAATGTAAATTTCTCGATAATCTTCATCCTCGTCGTCTTTTTCAAAATCGAAAAATTCGTAATCTGGCTCTTCTTCCGGCAATTCTTTTAAAGAATTCAGTTCGTTCAACGCGGCAGTTAAAAGCTCGGTAATTCCCTCGTTAATCGGTGCACAAATCGGAAAGACCGAGTAGCCTTTTTTCAAAACGTAATCTGCAAATTCTTTATATTGCTCTTCCGATGCCATGTCCATTTTGTTTGCAGCTACCAATTGCACCTTGGCCGGTAATTTCTTTCCATAAGAAGCTAATTCTTGATTGATTTTTTCAAAGTCCTCAATTGGATTTCGTCCTTCTGAACCAGAAACATCTACAACATGAATCAACATCTTAGTCCGCTCAATGTGTTTTAAGAAATCAAGTCCTAAGCCGGCACCCGTATGTGCACCTTCAATTAAGCCTGGAATATCTGCCATAACAAAGCTGGTATCGTATAACTGCACAACGCCTAAATTCGGCGTAATCGTAGTGAAATGATAGTTCGCTATTTTAGGCGAAGCACTTGTACTGACAGAAAGCAAAGTGGATTTTCCTACATTTGGAAATCCTACCAGGCCAACATCAGCAATTAATTTTAATATCAGTGATATTTTCCGCTCTTGCGCAAATCCTCCGGCTTCTGCGAAATTAGGAGCCTGGCGCACTGAGTTTTTAAAGTTTACGTTACCTTTTCCGCCTTTTCCTCCTTTTACTGCAACAAAAGAATCCCCGTCATGCACTAAATCTTTCATGACGAAACCGGTCGCATCATCCAGTACAACAGTGCCTGGCGGAACTTTTATAATGAGATTTTCTCCCTGCTTCCCAAACTGCTTTTTCTTACGACCATCTTCACCATTTTCCGCCTCGTATTTTCTTTTATATCGAAAATCCATTAGGGTTCTCAGATTATTATCTGCCTGGATGATTACATCTCCGCCTCTGCCGCCGTCTCCGCCGTCAGGGCCGCCCTGTGGCACATAGGGCTCTCTCCGAAAGGATACGGCACCATTTCCGCCCTTTCCGGATTTAATCGTTATTTTGGCTCTATCTACAAACATAGCCCACCTCTATTCTAAAATTATTTTTATCAAAATACGTCAAAAAAAGCCCCTATAATCTATAGGGGCTTGATTTTTTAAGCTTCTTTTGGGTAAACACTTACTTGTTTTCTAGTTTTGTCATATCTTTCGAATTTAACAATACCAGATTCTTTTGCAAATAAAGTATCATCTCCGCCAATACCTACATTATTTCCGGGATGAAATTTCGTGCCCCTCTGTCGGATCAAAATGCTGCCAGCATTTACATACTGACCGTCTGCTCTTTTGACACCTAATCGTTTCGACTCACTGTCGCGGCCGTTCTTGGAACTACCGACTCCCTTTTTACTTGCCATTGATCAGACACCTCCTTACTATTTCTGAATAAGAAATTATTTAATTGCTGCTTCAATGGTTGCAACCAACTCTGCATTTGTAGCTTTTTCGTTGATTTCAATATCCATCTCTTTAGCATATGCGATAAGTTCTGCTTTTTTCATGGACTTCAAAGAAGTCTTTGACGTTTTATCTTCTACAGCATCTGTTGCTTTTTCAGCACTTGCTGCTGCCTTTTCAGATTTTCCGTTAACAGAAACCTCATCAATCTTAATCATTGTGTAAGGCTGTCTGTGACCCTGCTTCTTTCTAAAATCCTTTTTAGCTTTGTACTTAAAGATGATAACCTTTTTCCCTTTACCATTTTCAACTACTGTTCCGGAAACTTTAGCTGCTTCTACAACCGGTGTGCCGATTTCAAGCGCAGTTCCATCACTTGCAAGCAAAATGCGATCAAAGTCAATTTTAGCACCTGCTTCTACGTTTAATTTCTCAACGGAAATTACATCGCCGGGCTGCACTCTGTACTGCTTGCCACCTGTTTCAATTACTGCATACATTAATTTTTACCTCCTCTATCCAGTCTCGCCATCTTAGGTAAGCACACGCTTTTATGAAACCTAGTCTGAGCGGCTTACAGTCAATTATGATATCATATAAGACATGCAGTGTCAATTGATTTTGATTAAAAAGCAATGAATTTTCAATTATTTAAAAGAAAAATTTTATTCAACCACGACTCCATCTTCATCGACAACCAGTTTTTCAGAATCCGGCTCCGGCTTTTTTAAACTTTCTTTGAGACGTCGCTCTAGTTCGTCCATGATTTCTTTATGTTCGGATAAGTAATTTTTCACATTTTCTCTTCCTTGTCCGATTCGATTTCCATCAAAGCTGTACCACGCTCCGGCTTTTTCAACAATTTTAGCTTCTACCGCACAGTCTAGTAAATCGCCCTGTCTAGAAATCCCTTGGCCGTACATAATATCAAATTCTGCTTGTTTGAAAGGAGGCGCAACTTTATTTTTCACTATTTTTACACGAGTACGATTTCCTAGTATCTGATCTCCCGATTTTATGCTTTCGATTCTTCGCACATCTAAGCGCATAGAGGAATAAAATTTCAATGCACGCCCACCTGTGGTTACCTCTGGATTTCCAAACATGATTCCTACTTTTTCACGAAGCTGATTGATGAAAATAACAGCAGCATTTGATTTATTGATTGCACCGGTCAATTTACGAAGTGCCTGTGACATTAATCTTGCCTGAAGACCAACGTGGCTGTCACCCATCTCGCCTTGAATTTCCGCTTTCGGAACGAGCGCTGCAACGGAGTCAACAACAATAACATCAATCGCATTACTTCGCACAAGCATTTCACAAATTTCAAGTGCCTGTTCTCCGGTATCTGGCTGCGAAACTAAAAGGTCGTCAATATCCACGCCTAAATTCTTTGCATATTCAGGATCCAATGCATGCTCCGCATCAATGAATGCCGCTTTGCCGCCAGCCTTTTGCGCTTCCGCTATAATATGTAACGTCAAAGTCGTCTTTCCGGAAGATTCCGGTCCATAAATCTCAGTTACCCTTCCCTTTGGAATCCCGCCAATTCCAGTCGCAATGTCCAGACTTACCGCTCCGGTAGAGATTGCATCGACATTCAACTTCATGGAGTCATCTCCAAGCTTCATGATAGCACCTTTACCAAACTGCTTTTGTATTTGCAGCATTGCTGCTTCTAAAGCTTTTTCTTTTTCTTCCTTATTAATTGCCACAGTGTCCTCCGTTCTATTTTTTAATCCTGGCGTTCATTTATACATGTGTTTTAATTTCTCATCTCAGGCTTTGTTTTTTTAAAAAAGAACATTTGTTCTTAACTAATAATATAGTTTATCTGCAGAAAAAGGTCAAGTCATTTTATAAAAATTTTACGCTTTATATTACAAAATATACCATATTTATATTATTTTGTCAATTCATTCCGATTTGACTATGAAATCGCCTTATAAATAAGAGATAGCATGTTTAAAAGTGCAAAATTGCGGTTTCGATCACGATCGTTGTTTCCTGTACGGAATTCTTTGCAAATTGTCTTTTCGCCATAACGCAGAGCAACATAAATTAATCCAACAGGCTTATCGGGGGTATCTCCTGCTGGGCCAGCAATCCCCGTCACAGAAATACAAAGCTCTGATTTCGATACTCTTTGCAGTCCTTCTGCCATTTCGACAGCTGTTTGTTCACTGACAGCTCCAAATTGCTCTAATGTCGCTTCCGATACTCCTAATTCTTCTATTTTAGCACGATTGCTATAAGTAATAATACCTCGGTCAAAAACCTCAGAAATACCTGGAATCTTTGTCATCGTTTCCGCAAACAGTCCTCCCGTACAGGATTCGGCGCAAGAAAAAGTAATGTGCTTTTTTAGAAGCAAGTGACCGACTGCTTCGTACAGTTCTTCTCCATCTTCACTGTAAATATAGCTCCCAACCTTTTCTCTCACTTTTTTTATCATTTCTCTTACGGCACCCTGTGCTTCTTCTTCGGATGCTCGTTTTGAAGCAATTCGGAGCGCTACTTCCCCTTGTTTTGCATACGTTGCCAGTGTCGGATCCGTCTGACTGTCAATGAAATCTAACAAGGCAGTTTCCAGTGAGGATTCACCGATTCCAAACAAACGAAGCATTTGATAGGAAAGAAAGCCGTCTCTTTCTTTATTTAAAAACGGTCTCACCTGATTTTCAAACATCGGGTGCATTTCTCTTGGAGGCCCAGGCATACAAACAACCGTTTTATTCTTCTCCGTTAAAGCAAAGCCAGGCGCAGTCCCATGAGGGTTTTCAAAGATAACCGCTCTCGAAGGGAAATAGGCTTGCTTTTTATTGTTTTCGGTCATCTTCCAGCCTCGTTGTTTAAACTGGTTTTCTAGCCCCTGTAAAATGTCTTCTTTTAAAATCAGCTCATCGTGGAGCGCCTCCGTCACAATCTCTTTTGTCATATCGTCTTGTGTCGGCCCCAGTCCCCCTGTCGTCAAAATCAAGTCGCAGTTTCTGAGCGCATCATATATAATTTCTTTTAAACGCTTCGGGTTATCCCCTACCGTATAGTGGTAAAGAATATCAATCCCCAGCTCATTCAGCTGCATCGATAAATATTTTGAATTTGTATTCAGAATTTCTCCGAAAAGAAGTTCTGTCCCCACACTTAAAATAGCGGCTCGCATACTATCACTCCATTTCTCTTGTGTTTTTTACTGAATAAAAAAAGATTTGCCTAAAAGATTTCTTTCAAGCAACTCTCTTTAATGTTATGATGCAAAAATTTTTTTATTTTTTATGATATACTCAATTCCAGAATAGAGCGTCATAATGACCGCAGCCCATAATACAATCACATCTACACGTACTGTCGTAAACAGCGCAAATGGGTAATTTTGTAGGAGTAGTAAAATAATTGCAGTCATTTGCAAAATCGTTTTTAATTTCCCTGAATTTGCTGCTGCAATGACAATCCCATCTCCTGCTGCGACTGCGCGCAGACTCGTGATCGCAAATTCTCTTGCCAAAATCACAATCAGCATCCAGCTTGCGACCTGCCCCAGCTCCACCAAGCAAGATAAGGCTGAAACCACCAGTAACTTATCGGCTAAAGGGTCCATGATTTTTCCGAAATTAGTAATCAAATTATATTTTCTTGCGATATGCCCGTCTAAAGCATCAGTCAGCGATGCAACAATGAATATTCCACAAGCAATAAAGGGATATCCCATCATTAACACTACTATAAACACCGGAATTAATATCATCCTTAACATAGTTAATTTGTTAGGCAGGTTCATTTTTCTTCCTCCATTTCCCCAGTCAGGTCATAGTCAAAAGCATCTGTAATCTTTACCTTTACAAAAGTTCCTATTTCACACGCATTCTTTGCAGTAAAGAGTACCTCATTATCAATCTCCGGCGCATCATAGACGCTCCTTCCGATATAAGTTCCATCTTCTTCTTTTTGCTCTACAAGGACCTCAAGTGTCTTCCCAATCTGTCTTTGGTTGCATTCTAAAGAAATTTGACGCTGCGTCCACATAATTTTGTCTTTTCTTCTTGCTTTTACGTCTTCTCGAACCTGGCCTTTCATAAGTGCCGCCGCAGTGCCTTCTTCTTTCGAATACGCAAAAACACCTAAACGTTCAAAACGCATTTTTTGTATAAATTCAAATAGTTCTTCAAACTCTGCGCTTTTTTCTCCTGGAAATCCAGTAATCATGGTCGTGCGGATATGAATATCCGGCATCGCTTCCCGAAGACGTGTAATAGTATTGGTAATCGACGCTTGCGTGGAATGACGATTCATGCTTTTTAAAATCGCATCGCTTCCATGCTGAATTGGAATATCAATATAGTGACAGACTTTTTTCTCACTTGCCATGACAGCAATTAATTCGTCTGTAATCCGCTCCTCATAGCAGTACATGAGACGAATCCAATGCAGTGATTCAATTTGGCAAAGAGCGCGCAGTAAATCTGGCAGGCAATAGGTGCCGTATAAGTCTTTTCCATAGGCGGTAACATCCTGCGCAATCAAAATCAATTCTTTACATCCATTTTCTGCAAGCTCTTTTGCTTCAGAGAGAATGTCTTCCTTTTTTCTGCTGCGGTAACGTCCGCGGATAGACGGAATGATACAATAGGTACATACGTTATCACATCCTTCCGCAATTTTCAGATAAGCACTGTACGAAGCCTTTTCTTTCTTTCGCTTTCCAAGCTCCATATACGCTTTTTCATATGTATTTATATATTTGTCTCTTTTGCCTTTTTTATGCTCCTCTAAAATGCGAGGCAGATTGTGGTAATCGTTCACTCCTAAAAATATATCCACTTCCGGCAGCTGTTCATATAAATCTTCTCCGTACCGCTGGCTAAGGCATCCGGTCACAATAAGAATTCCGCCGTTTTGTTTGTATTCTGCCATATCAAAAATTCGGTCGATGGATTCTTCCTTTGCGTCGTTTATAAAGCCGCAGGTATTGATCATAATCGCTTCTGCCTGCGTCGGCGATGCAACAATTTCATGGCCTGCGCGCTCAAGAATTCCGGCCGCGCTTTCAGAATCCGCGGTGTTTTTTTCACATCCAAGTGTTTCAATAAATATCTTCAATCTGTCGTTCCATTCCCTTCTTCACTTTTTTCATTTAATCCTAAAAATTCTTCCAAGCTCATAAGTACTTTTCGAGGGCGGCTTCCATCTGCCGGGCCTATAATTCCTCTTGATTCCATCATATCCACAAGTCTTGCGGCACGGTTGTATCCGATGCGAAAACGGCGCTGCAGCATGGAGACAGAAGCCTGCTCTGCACGCACTACTGTTTCAATGGCATCTGCGAGTAACTCGTCTTCATCCTCTTCTTTCGCATCTGATTTTACGCGTTCAATACTATGCAATACATCAGAAGCATACTGCGGTTCTTCTCCGCTTTGCTTTAAAAACTCAATTACATTATGTACTTCACTGTCTGAAATAAAACAGCCTTGTACCCGGATTGGCTTTGACATACCAATCGGGCTAAAAAGCATGTCTCCTTTCCCAACCAGTTTTTCAGCTCCGCCCATATCCAAAATCGTGCGAGAGTCAAATTGAGAGGAAACGGCAAAGGCGATGCGTGACGGAATATTTGCCTTGATAACACCGGTAATAATATCGACTGACGGTCGTTGGGTTGCAACGATTAAATGCATACCGGCAGCTCTTGCCATTTGTGCCAAACGGCAGATTGCTTCCTCTACCTGCGAGGGTGCCGCCATCATCAGGTCAGCCAGCTCATCTATAATAATGACAATCTGTGGCAAAACCCGGTCTTCTTCCTCTTTTCCCTTCACGCTATTATTATAAGATTCTAAGTCCCGCACACCTTCTTCTGCAAATTTTTTGTAACGGTCTGTCATCTCAGCAACTGCCCAGTTTAAAGCTGCAGCAGCCTTTCCCGGCTCAGTGACCACCGGAATTAAAAGGTGAGGGATCCCGTTGTAATTGCTTAATTCTACAACCTTCGGATCAATTAAGACAAATTTCACTTCCTCCGGTTTTGCCTTGTATAAAATACTTATAATCAAACTGTTGATGCAAACACTTTTTCCGGATCCGGTTGAGCCGGCAATCAGCATATGAGGCATCCCCTTTAAATCTGATACAATTGCTTTTCCTGCGATATCTTTTCCTACCGCAAAGGTAATCTTTGATTTTGCTTTTTTAAATTCGCCGGACTCGACGATTTCTCGAATGGAAACCATATTGACTTTATCGTTTTCCACCTCAATTCCAACGGCTGCTTTCCCTGGAATCGGTGCCTCCATACGAATGCTTTTAGCTTCTAAGTTAAGTGCAATATCATCTGCAAGGCGGACAATACTGCTTACCTTTACGCCTGTATTCGGCTGAATTTCATAACGGGTAACTGCGGGACCTTTTGTGACTTGAACGACCTTTGCATTGACTCCGAAATTATGTAAGGTTTCCTCCAGTTTCACCGCTTTTGCCTGCAATGCTACTTTTTCTCCGACGTTTTTATCGGCCGACACTTTATTCAATAAGTCAATCGGCGGTTCCTTGTAAGGAATTGGTTTCGAATTTGAAGTTGACGAAGAAAGGGAAACCGGAATTTCTTTCACCTCTTTTTCTTCAAACGGGAGAACATAATTCCCCTTTGAAGGCGCTTCCATCAATGCGTTCTTTTTGCTCGTAGACAATTCTACATCGGTTTCATCAGAAGGCATATCCTGTACTGTCTCGCCATGGTCCTCTAAACCTTTTCCTGCTTCTTGGAGACGCGGTTCTTCAATCCCATTTTCAAAAGGTGATAAATCCGCTTTTTCAAATAATTCATCGTCTTTCATGTAATCAATAATCTTCATTTGTCCGGCAGACATACGCTCCGGTACGGAAGCAATCTCCGCCTCCGAGGTGCGAACCGGGATGTCATGTAAATCCTCAACAGTCGTTACTGGAATAAAATCTGATATATCAGTAACAATTTTAGCTTTCGATGGAGCACTTGCTTTTTCTGTCATAGGAGGAAGCGCAGCTTCTTTTATTTCTTCTTCACGTTTCACTGCCTCTTCCGCTTCTTTTTCCTCTTCATGCTGCTTCATCATGGCTTGCCGCTTCAGCTTGAGCTCGTCCAAATAATGAGAAACCGGAGTATCCAAAACAAGCAAGATACAAATTACAATTCCTACAAAAGAGAAAATATATAAGCCAGTTTTCCCAATTAAAGTGATTAAAAAGAATCCAAACAGCATCCCTAAAAGGCCGCCGCTTTCCGTTCCTGCGCTAAATACAGTTTTTAAATAAGGAATGTTAAGCACTTCGGAAGCATCCGCACTTAAATGGAATGCTGCATTCAATACAGTTAACCATAATAATATTAAGAAAACACAAGTAGTTGAGCGTCTGCTTATATGTGCTGTATTCTTTGTAAAAAGTAAAAACGCGTATAGAATCAAATAATATGGTAATATAAACGCAATACTTCCTAAAAAACCCACCAAAAAAATCTTAATTGCATGACCAAACTGCCCTGCTGCCTCCGTTTGTAAAGACACAACAAGAAATACGCCGATTGCCATAAGAAGAATCGACCAGATCTCGTCACGCAACCGTTTCTTTGCTGCAAGCTTTTCCATTTCCTGTTTACTTTTTCCTGTCTTTTTATTTTTACTTCCGGGAGGTCTGCCCGTTTTTTTCTTCTGCTCTGCCATGAATATCCCCTCCGATTACTTTTTTCGAATTAGAAACCCTTATAAAAATCCGAATTATAATAAACGGTTTTTTGTCGAAAATAATTGTTATTTAGTGATTATTAAGATGATTTCGCTTTTTTATCGTAATTACGCTACTAACTTTATATTATATCATAAAACATTCCCTCTTTTCATAAAAATTAACTTTCTGCTAAAAAAAAGTCATTAACATTCCCGTCAAAATGAGATATAATGAAAAAATATAATTACATTAACAATTCAAATCATCTTGAATATACATGATAGGAGGAAACGATTATGAACAAAAAACCAAATGTTGCAGTTGTAGGTGCTACAGGGCTCGTTGGCAGCACTTTTCTAAAGGTCTTGGAGGAAAGAGATTTTCCATTTGAAAATCTTTATCTCATGGCTTCTGCGAAATCCGCAGGAAAGACATTGACGTTTCGCGGGAAGGAATATCTCGTAGAAGAACTAAATGAACATTCTTTTGACAAACCAATTGATATCGCTCTGTTTTCTGCCGGCGGCACTGCAAGTGAAAAATATGCACCAATTGCGGCTGCGCACGGTGTAACTGTCGTAGATAACAGCAGTGCATGGAGAATGGATAAAGAAGTGCCTCTCGTCGTACCCGAGGTAAATCCGGAGGATATTTCCTGGAACAAAGGCATCATTGCAAATCCAAATTGTTCTACCATTCAAGCAATGGTTGCTTTAAAACCACTCGATGAGCATTTCGGTTTGAAACGTGTTGTTTATTCAACGTATCAAGCAGTATCTGGTTCCGGCTTAAAAGGAATCAACGATTTAAGCGAGGGTTTAAAAGGAAACGACGTTATGCAGGCTTATCCTCACCCAATTGCAGGAAACTGTCTGCCTCAAATTGATGTTTTCCTTGAGAATGGCTATACAAAAGAAGAAATGAAAATGATTGATGAAACTCATAAGATTTTAGGAAACGAAAATATAAAAGTAACTGCAACTACAGTTCGCGTTCCTGTCTTCGCAAGCCACAGCGAATCCATTAATTTGGAATTTGAAAAACCATTTGAAATCGAAGAAGTAAAGAAAATATTGGAAAACGCTCCCGGTGTTGTCGTTATTGATGATACGAAAAACAGTCACTACCCGCTTGCAAGAGAAGCTGCCGGTAAGGATGAGGTTTTTGTCGGGAGAATCCGTAGAGATTTCAGTGTAGAAAACGGAATCAACCTCTGGGTTGTTGCAGATAATATTAGAAAAGGCGCAGCGACAAATGCTGTCCAAATTGCCGAATTATTAATAAAATAGGATTCGGAAGGAAGGGATGTCTATATGACATTGTTCTCAGGTGCCGGTGTTGCACTCGTAACACCATTTTCGAATGGAAAAGTTGATTTTCCAAAGCTTGGAGAACTCATCGAATGGCAACTCTCTCAAAATATTGACGCAGTAATTTCCTGCGGAACAACAGGAGAAGCCTCTACACTCAGTGATGAAGAACATATAGAAACCGTAAGATATACAATCAATAAGGTTGCGGGTCGTGTGCCTGTAATTGCAGGTGCAGGAAGCAACGATACCGCGCATGCCATTGCAATCAGCAAAGCACTTCAAGAAGTCGGCGCGGACGGTCTTCTGACCGTAACACCTTATTACAACAAATGTACACAAGAAGGACTGATAAGACACTACACTGCCATTGCAGATCAGATAAAAATTCCTATGATTCTGTATTCTGTTCCCGGGAGAACTGGTGTAAACATCAGTCCTTTTGCTGTTTCCGCACTTTGTCAACACGAAAACATCGCAGGAATTAAAGAGGCAAGCGGCGATATGTCTCAGGTCGTGGAGATTGCGAAGCATACTTCTGATCAATTTGCACTTTATTCTGGAAATGACGATATGACAGTCCCTCTCCTTTCTGTGGGAGGATGTGGCGTGATTTCAACAACAGCGAACATCATTCCGCTTGAAATGCATAATATGGTTATGAGTTACTTGGCGGGAGATACAGACACGGCTTGCAGGATGCAGCTTGAAATGAAATCCTTGATTGATGCAATGTTTATCGAAGTAAACCCAATACCGGTCAAAGCTGCCCTCCATCTTATGGGCAAAATAGAAAAGGAATATCGCTTGCCAATGTGCGAGCCACGGGAAGAATCATTGAAGAAAATTGAAAAAGAGCTGCTTGACTACGGAATTTTCATTCCTCGCTCTTGATTTGATCCGCCGCAAGCGTTTATACTGCGTCTCTAATGCCTGACGTCAGCTAAAAAATACTGAATCAAACTGCTTTAGAGATGAAAATAACCGCTGAAATAAATCAGCGGTTATTTTATTGCCTTTTTTGCATTTTGATTTCGTCTAATACTCTTAATATCTTGTTCAGCGTAGATTGTATCGATGCCAAGATGATAAGTACTACGGCTACAACAAAAATGATGAAGCCATCATTAATCATACCCATATCCTCTATGCTTCCGAAGCAACAACTTCCTTACCGTCATAGTAATTGCAATTCGGACAAACTCTATGAGGAAGCTTAGGCTCATGGCACTGTGGGCATACTGATAATGCCGGTGCAGACATTTTCATGTTCGGAGATCTTCTCTTATCCCTTCTGGCTTTTGATGTTTTTCTCTTAGGTACTGCCATTCTTGACACCTCCTTTGCTGGTTAAATTTCCGATTTATTGGTAACATTTTGCTAATTTTTCATAAAACTAACTATTAAATTATATAGTCAAGCCCATTACTTGTCAATACTTATTTACGTTGTTTTCTAAAAGAAACAAACGATTACTCTGCCGCATCCACAATTTCCACAGTGTCTCTTGCAATCATCAATTCTTCGTTTGTCGGAACCAATAAAATTTTGACTCTGGAATCGTCGGTACTGATTACCGCTTCTTTTCCTCTTACTTTATTTTTAATTAAGTCAAGGCGAATTCCTAAATTACTTAAGTCCTGACAGATAATATCACGCATACCCATATCATTTTCACCAACACCTGCAGTAAATACGATTGCGTCTACGCCATTCATTTCTGCCATGTAAGCGCCAATGTAGAAACGAACTTTGTG
This sequence comes from uncultured Anaerovorax sp., assembly GCA_963521065.1. GTDB lineage: Bacteria > Bacillota > Clostridia > Peptostreptococcales > Anaerovoracaceae > IOR16. The sequence goes on from CAUQTI010000002.1 coordinate 137,641, forward strand.
CGCAAATACTCTCTGCGCAAGCTGTGCTCTTTCATTTCCCTCTTCCGCTGCAATTTCGATGTCTCTGAAATCACTGCTCAGTCCGGAAATACCAAGAACTCCAGATTTCTTATTCAGGATATTGTTCATTTCGCCCTGAGGAAGATTTTCTTTCTGTCGGATGTAGGTAACAATCGCAGGGTCAATATCACCGGATCTTGTACCCATAACCAAGCCCTCAAGCGGCGTGAATCCCATACTGGTATCTACGCATACGCCTCGTTTAATTGCCGAAACACTGGCTCCGTTTCCTAAGTGGCAAGTAATGATTTTCAGTTCTTCAATCGGCTGTCCAAGCATTTCAGCTGCTCGATTCGAAACATACTTATGACTGGTTCCGTGGAAACCGTATCTTCTCACCTTATAGTTTGTGTAATATTCATACGGAATTGCATAAATATAGGATTCAGCAGGCATTGTCTGATGGAATGCGGTATCAAAAACCGCTACCATCGGTGTAGTCGGCATAAGATCCTGACAAGCACGGATGCCTAAAATGTTTGGTGGATTATGCAAAGGAGCTAAATCAGTGCATTCTTCAAGCGCATCCATAACTTTTTCTGTAATCAGAACAGAAGAGGCATATTTTTCTCCGGCATGCACAACGCGGTGACCTACTGCTCCGATTTCACTCATAGACTTTGCAACTCCCTGCACCGGATCAACGACCGTATTGAGTACATGCTCAATTGCATCCTTATGATCGCGCATTGGAGTCTGAAGAATAAACTTGTCCATACCCTCTTTTTCATGCTTCAGTACGGAACCTTCTATCCCAATTCTTTCAACCAAACCTTTGCACAACAGCGTTTCATCGTCCATCTCTAAAACCTGGTATTTTAAAGAAGAACTGCCGCAGTTAATGACTAATACCTTCATTTTATTATACTCTCCTTCATATTGTTAAATTATTCTCAATCCTTGACAAAAACAGAACGCCCCATCTTTCGATGTGGCATTTCAACAAGAATTTTTCAAAACAATTTTCTTTTATCAATTATAGACCACTTTCCATAAAAAATCCAGTATTTTTTCATATAAATAAACAAATTGCCCTATTTCTTGTAATATGGAGCCACAACAAAGTCGGATTTATTATAAATATTATCATAAAACAGCAAATTATATACATCAGAAGCTAAAATATCGTACTGAATCACCATATTTTCTTTTATATTTTGGATTTTTTGCTTTTTTAGGTTAGTGAAAATAGGATATTTTACATTCTCTGTTTTTTTCATCTGGCGCAACAGCTCTGCTCCTTTTTGATTGAAAGCAAGTGTTCTTGCATACATTGCCTGCTCTTTTTTTATTGTTTCATAATCTTCTCTTCGAAAATGCAGCAGCGTGTGCACCAATATCCTCTTTATTCTCGTTTCTGTATACCGCTTGCTTTTGATTTGGGAAACCAGCTCATCCACGTTTTTTGAAACCAAAACTGCTTGTTTCATACGATGCTCAAGCCCCTCTGTAACGGAATAAATTTCACGCAACTCCTGTTCACTCGTTATACGCAGGCAATAAAGAAGCATCTTATCCAGCTGCTGTTTTTTCAGCTCGGTAAACTGTAGATTTTCTCCTATGCGCTCTAAGCTTTCCTGCGGAACAAAGTTGATAATATGCCTCTTATCACAAGTCGCATTCCATTGTTTTCGGATTGCGGTTGCACTTGCAAAGGCTCCCTCTAACTCTAGGCTGTGGTAGCCAGAATCTCCTCGCTTTATGGTCCACGGCTGCATGGCTTGTCCCGTAAGCATCCATTGCTTTAAGTATTCAATCGCTAAGATATTATTGGAGCTTTGAAGAAGGCTGCTGTCCAAATCCGCATTACACGCTTCAAGTGCTTTTTTTCGCGCTGTGGGAAAAGAAAGTCCTTTTTTTAAGAGTTCATTGATTTTTTCACGGTAGTCCTCCGGCTCGTTCAGCAAGAACTCCGCTATCGCTTTCAATTTTTCTAAGTCTCCACTTTCACTCCCGAACGAAAAGTCCGTTACACACCCTAGGCCATCCAATAAGCGAACTGCCCCATAAGCAAATTCTTCTGCCGTATTACAGGCGAAAACAAAAGGAAGCTCCAACACTAAATCCACGCCGTTATCTACGGCCATCTTTGCGCGCTCCCACTTATCCCAGTCAGCCAGCTCCCCTCTTTGCATAAAATTCCCGCTCATAACGCAAATACTGTACTGGGCGCCCGTCAATTCGAGCGATTTCTTTAAATGATATGAATGTCCGTTGTGGAACGGATTATACTCTGCTATGATTCCTAGAGTTTTCATGTGCTTTCTCCTTTTTTATAATCCATTCATTTAGCCCAATTAAAAGTAAAATCAGCACCACCATCATTATAACCATTTTTGTTGAAAATAACAAACCATAGGCGATACTCATATCTGCATTTGAAATCGCATTTCCAAAAGCGCCTGTATTTACGGTACTCTTTATATAATATGGGGCGAGAAGAAGTGCAATAATCGCCGAAAAAATCCCATGAGCAAACTTGAGCTTTAAATAGGTAAAGACTCTGATTCCTGTTCCCGAGAGCAAGCTCATTGATTGTGCCATAATCGACAATCCCCCAAATGAAATTAAAAAAGAAGCAACGGCGCATTTCACAACAGGCGAAACATCCGGAGCCAAAGCAATACTGTTGCAGCCAACCGTCATTTCAAAAATACCCCGAAACAGACTTTTACTTACTTGGTTTGGGAAAAATTGAAGAATACCACAAAACTGCATAAAATCAGTCAGGAGGCAAAACAGCACCAAGTAACCGCAAATAATGCCTAAGGTTCGCAATGCTGATAAAATAGAGTCGGTAAAACAGCTCAGAAGCGAAGGCATAGCAATGTGATTGCTTTGCGGATTTCGGAAGCTTTGCTTCGGGTAATACTGTGTGTTTTTCGAAAAGCGCGCTGGAATATTACAAAATAAAATGCCATTCACGATAGCTCCTATATAATGTGAAAAAGCAATTACTGCACCAAGTGTGGCAGAATGGAGCATCGATACGCCCACCGTTCCCAGCAAAAATAGTGGCCCCGAGGTGCTGCAAAAGGAGAGCATTTTTTCTGCATCCTGTTTCTGAATTTGATTTTCTCTGTGCAAATCTGCGATTAGCTTTGCACCCATAGGGTATCCCGAAGTAATGCTTACAAGAAATACAAACGCTGCATTTCCCGGCACACGAAAAACCGCTCGAAATAGCGGTTCAAAATAACGCCCAATCATTTTAGGCACACCGAGCGACACCATAAAGCCTGCACAAATAAAGAAAGGCAGCAGCGCCGGCAGGACAGAGGTCGCCCATAAAGAAATTCCTCTGCTTGCGGACTCTAAGGCAATCTCAGGAAATAGCATCATAGCAATACAGCCGACACCTGAAAAGATGCCGGCTGCTATGTAATGCAGTTTTAAATTTTTCGAATGCACATATCTTTTCATAGTAAAATCTATGTTTTTCTTAGGAAAGTTATGCTGCTTTTTTAGGATTCTTCGTTTTCCATCTGGGCACGGTAAATCATATCTTTAATTTCATTTCTATTCGAAGAAATCGTTGCGTTGATTTGATCAAATGTATTTTGCAGGCTATTAAACATATCTGTAAAATACACGGCATTCATCTGCTCCATCTTATCTTGAAAATTGTATAAAATGCTATCAATGTAATCAAAGGTGCTCATTTTTAAGTTGACGGCATTTGCACTTGCGATTGACATAATTTCATCGGCGCGAGTTTTGGCTTTTGAAGTAATATCGTCATTTTCAATTAATGATTCCGCTTGCAACCGCGCATCCTTTAATATTGTCTCGGATTCACTTCTGGCTTCATCTAAAATCCGCTGCCGTTCATCTTTTATCCACTGTGCCTGCTGTATTTCATCGGGAAGTTCAATGCGGATTTCTTTTACAATTTCTAATATTTCTTCAGCATCTACCAAAATTTTACCGGTTAAAGGAAAACCCGAACTTGTATCCACAATTTCTTCAATTTCCTCCAGCAGTTCTAATACCTTCATTTTTCAATCCCTCCCGTTTTCTCCGCCAATTTTTTTTCCATACACTCTAAAATCACGTCCGGAACCAAGCCTTTAATATTTCCTTTTAAAGAAAACACCTCTTTTATCATACTCGAGCTAATAAAGGAATAGTCCGGGCTTGTCATCAAAAAAATAGTTTCAACGTCTTTTTTAAATAGCCGAGCATTCATCTGCGCCATCTGAATTTCATATTCGAAATCCATCGTAGCACGGAGCCCCCTTACCACGGCTGCTACATCATGCATATTTACATAGTCAGCTAAAAGACCGCAAAAGCTGTCTACTTTTACGTTTTTCAAGTGACCGGTTGCTTTTTCTATCATTGCTACCCGTTCTTTTATTGTAAAGAACGGCATTTTAGACTTGTTTTCGATGACCCCTACCACTAATTCATCGCAGAGCTTTGATGCGCGGTTGATCAGGTCTAAATGACCATTTGTAACAGGATCAAACGAACCGGTATATAAAACTCGCTTCATGAAATATCCTCCTGTGCAACATACAGTGTAATGCAGATATTCCCATATTCTCTCTGTTTCAGCATATGAAAATTACCCAAAGAACGCGGCATTTCTTCTCTTACACCATGCTCCGTAACAATGACACCGTCCTTGTCCAGCAAATCCAAATCAGAAATGAGTTGAATGCAGTCTATAAGGACGCCATCATGATAAGGCGGATCTAAAAAAAAGATATCCACTTTATCAGAAATACGCGCAAGTACTTGCTTATAATCACCTTGCAGTACAACCGCTTGCTGTTCCACCTTACAATAAGAAATATTTTGTCGAGTCAAAGCAAGGCTTTCTCTTGAACGGTCTCCGAAATATACAAGCTCTGCACCTCGGCTGATTGCTTCTAATCCTAAGTTTCCCGTACCCGAAAAAACGTCAGCAGCAACAACACCTTCACCGATATATTCAGCAATCATGCTGAATATTGCTTCTTTTACTTTATCTGAAGTAGGCCGTATTTGCCGATTAATTGGTGTATGCAATCGGCGGCCTCTTAATTTACCTGAAATAATGCGCAAAAAATCGCTCCCTTCTTTTTATTATTTTAGCATATCTTCAAAAAAAAGCAAATAAATATCCAGCGGCAATTGCTGCTGGATATTTATTTTTTTGAAAAAAATTCTTCTTATTTTCCTGCCATCTGCTGTTCAGCCATTTCAACTAACTTCTTAGTCATATAGCCGCCTACATAGCCGTTCTGTCTTGCAGTTAAGTTTCCCTTATCCATAGTGTTGTAGTTAGCAAGACCTAATTCGTTAGCTATTTCAGTCTTCATGCTGTCCAATGCCGGTTTTGCATTGGCGTTCATTTTGCTCTGTAATGTCATTTGTAATCACCTCCTGTTACGTTATTATGTTATCCCCAGAAGATGAAAGTATGTCATGTAATAATTTCTTGTACTGGCTAGTTTTGGAATACGCTTCAAATCCCTATATTTTCAACGTTTTCGAACATTTTTTTGATTTTTACGCTCAGTGCATTGTGCTCATAATTTCTTAAAAATGGGTCTTTTTCTAAAATTAGCATCGCTTCTTTTTTTACGGTTTCCAATATCTTTATATGTTTCCCCAAATCGGCCAGCTTTAGTTCCGGAATACCGTGCTGGCGCATACCAAAAAATTCTCCAGGCCCGCGAAGCCTCAAATCTTCTTCGGCAATAAAAAAACCGTCATTGCTCTTTACCATAATTTTTGCACGCTCTTTTGCAATTTCACTTTTTTGGTCAGAGACTAAAAGACAATAGGACTGCTCGCTGCCACGCCCAACTCTGCCGCGGAGCTGATGAAGCTGCGCAAGTCCAAAGCGTTCCGCATTTTCAATCAGCATAACACTTGCATTGGGTACATTAATGCCTACTTCAATCACAACCGTTGCAAATAAAACATCTAATTTATGTTCATAAAATGCTTGCATCACTTCGTCTTTTTCTTTTTGTTTCATTGCGCCATGAAGCAGACCCGCACGAAGCTTTGGATGCTTTTTATGAAATTCATCAAATGCCGAAACCGCAGACTGACATGGCAAAGTTTCCGATTCTTCAATTAAAGGTGCCACTACATAAGCTTGCCTGCCTTTTTTTAATTCTGAAATCAAAAAAGAATAACTCTGATCCCTCTCCTGCAAAGATACTGATTTCGTAACGATGCTTTTTCTTCCCGCCGGCATTTCGTCAATGACAGAATAATCCAAATCACCATATAAAATAATGGCTAGGGTACGAGGAATCGGCGTCGCGGTCATAACTAAAACATCCGGACGTTTTCCCTTTTCGGTCAGCAAGGTCCTCTGGTTTACACCAAAACGATGCTGTTCATCTGTAACGACCAATCCTAATTTTTTAAAGGATACTTTTTTTTGAATCAATGCATGGGTCCCGATTAACAATTGAATGTTTCCGTTTTCCAAATCAGATAAAACTTCTCGTTTTTGTTTTTCAGTCAAATTCCCTGACAAGAATCCAACCGCAATGCCAAAAGGCTCAAATTGCTCTTTTAAGCCTTCATAATGCTGTTTGGCAAGCAACTCTGTCGGAGCCATCATTGCCGCCTGAAAACCGCTTTTTACCGCCTTAAAAATAGCAGCCGCTGCGACAATGGTTTTTCCTGAACCTACATCACCCTGCACTAAGCGATTCATAATTTTTTCAGATTCCATGTCCTTATTTATCTCATCAATGACACGAAGCTGTGCGCTTGTCAATGTATAAGGGAGACTTTTAATCAGTTCGGAAAGCGCTACCGTATTTGAAAAAGAAATTCCTTCTGCTTCCTTTGTCAAAGAATTTTTGGTCCGCAGCAATCCGGTTTGAAGCAAAAATAATTCATCAAAAACGAGTCGAAATTTTGCTTCCTTCAACTTTTGCGCCGACTCGGGAAAATGAATATTTTCCATGGCATATGTAAGGCTGCATAAGCGGTTTCTTTTTATCATCTCTTCCGGCAAATATTCTTGTAAATAAGAAGTAAGCGGCATTACTGCTGTTTGCCATTTGCGCATTTCTTTTTGGGTAACGCCTAAAGTTAAAGGGTAAATCGGAAGAATCCGGCTTTCATCTTGCCCTTCAAAAATATGAAAATCTGGCTGAATCATCTGTATGCGTCCATTTCTCGACGAAACCTTCCCAAAAAAAATATAGTCGTGTTCGCGCAGCAAATTTTTTTCTAAATAGCCTTGTTGGAAAAATACAATTTCGACAGCACCGGTATCATCTTCTACCAAAAGACGAAGCAATCTTTTTTTTCCAAAATTTCCTCCGTTCTTTATCATTAATTGTATTTTCCCTTTAATAACCGCATTTTCCCCTTCATTTAATTGATCTATCGTTTTTATATTTCGTCGGTCCTCATATTCTCTAGGATAAAAAAACAGCAAATCTTCGATGGAACAAATCCCCATTTTTTTTAAAGCCGTTTGTTTTTTCGGGCCGATGCCTTTCAAACTTTTAATTTCATTTTGTAACTCCATGAAAAGCCTCACGTTTCTTTTTTTATCTCTATGTTCCGCTTTGCGATTTGTTTTGAAATGACCCCTGTGATCACTATGGATACACTATTGACAGGGACGTCCGTGCATTTTTCCACTTCTTCTTTCACCCGCTCAATCAGAAAACCTGTTGTTTTGTTTATACTGCTCCCGAAGCGAATCAAAATACAAATGCGAATATCAAACCCTTTTTTTCCATGGGTCACTTCAACGGCTCCGCCTTCTTCCCTTCCTCCGATCCAAGCGATAAAATGCTGAATCTTTCCTTTTTGATTTGCAAGCAAGAGCTTTCCTTCAAATTCATCTGCTGCTCTCGCTACAATTGCAGCAATGACTTCTTTAAAAATTGTAATTGCACCACTCTCTGTTTGAAGCTTATATAACACAGCTATCTCCTCCTGTTCCTCTTATTTTACCATATTTTTTTTTGTTTATATATTTATTTTAAAAAAAGTATTTTACAGTTAGAAATTTCTATGCTATAATGACATTTGTTCGGTGCGTGAATTAATTGCTTTTAGCATTTGATAAGTATACTTACGTCCCCCCGGGATGAAAGAAGGAGGTGCAGCAGATGTCAAGAAAATGCGAAGTATGTGGTAAAGGTCAGGTTTCGGGTAATAACGTATCCCATTCCAATAGACATACAAGAAGAAAATGGAACGCAAACATTCAAACAGTTAGAGTGAATGAAAACGGTACTGTTACTCGTAAAAATGTATGTACGAGATGCATCAGATCGAACAAAATTACGAGAGCAATTTAAGCCATTTGGAAATGAAACCTGCAGTCTTGCAGGTTTTTTTATATGGTAAAAAGGCAGAATCGGTTATCTCCTGCCTTTTTTAATTTCTGCGCCAGAAAAAAAAGTAGGCATTGCCTACTCTTCCTTTTCTTCTGCTTCTTCCTCTGCTTCTATACCCAAAGCTGGTTCATTTCCACTTTCCAAAGTAGCATCTGTATTCGCAGTCTTTTCCTTCTTATTTGTTCCATGCTCTCTAATATAGATTTTAGCAACCTTGATTCCATAAAACATCATAATAATGAAAAAGACGAGCGCAACTGCACACAGCAAGATGCTAACAAATGATATAAGCATTGTAGCAATCTGCACGTTTTGTAAAAATAAATAAATGCCGTCACTCATGAATTTGAGTCCTCCTTTTTAAATAATTCTTCTCTATTATATCGCCTGCACCTCTGCCTGTCCAATTAAATTCCAGAAAAACACATTTTTTCACAAAGTCTTTATCTTTCATCCTTTTCCCTCACAGGATTAACACCGAAACAGCTTATAACCGCAGAAAATCATAATGAATCCCATAATAAGTAACCATATTTTAGAAGGGAGTAAAAATGCGCAAATGGTAACAACTCCGATAATCAATAAAATCAGGCCGAAAAGCTCTATCTCACCCGGCCTTCTGACGTACTTTTTTTTACAATTGCAATTATAATTCTCCCTATAATTTCCCATGCTATTGCTCTCCTTATGTTTTAACCGCGTATTCCCCAGAAAAACAGCAGGATCAACACCGCAACCATGAGCAAGAGCAAAGTATACCATACGCCGATGGGTATAATTCGCACGATGATCATAGTACCTATCATTGCAAGCGTAATTCCGAGAATTTTGGTTTTATTTTTGGACCTTCTTATTCTTCTCACAAAAACCACCCACTATAGTCTATGTGGGTGGTAATGTATTTGTTCCAAGAATCTTAAACTTATAAATTAAACTTCGCTTTGTCTATGCTCTCTCGATGCACCATCTAACTTTAAAATCGCTTTAAATAAATCTCCGTCGATTACAACGTCAAATTCTGCTCCTTGAATTTGCATCAAGTCTCTTGCGATCGAAAGTCCCAAGCCGCTCCCCTCCGTGCTTCTTGAGGCATCACCGCGTTTAAATCGTTCTAATAGCTCTTCTGCCGGAATGTTCAAAGGATTTTCCGATACATTTTTAACTTCTACTACTGCTTTTCTCATAGAATCTGCATCAATTTCTTCCTTTAAATCAATATAGACTCTTGAATTTTTCTGTGCATATTTAATGATATTAACGAAAAGATTTTCGACTACGCGCCAGAGTAATTTTCCATCTGCCAAAACGTAATGCTTTTCCTTTTCTGTTTTTATAATCACTTCCAAGCCCCGTTTTTCAAATCGATCATTCATTTCTCCCAAACCTTGATTGATTAAGGATAGCAGTTCCACCTCCTGAATATTTACGGGCATATCTCCGCTTGAGGCTTTTGCAGCTTCAAACAAATCTTCTGTCAGTTTTTTCAAACGAATGCTTTTCTGGTCCAAAATTTCCAGATACTTCGGTGCTTCCTCCGCATCAAGGCCTTCTTTTTTCAAGAGGTCCACATAAGTAATGATGGAAGTCAACGGTGTTTTAATGTCATGCGATACATTTGAAATCAGTTCCGTTTTCAGTCTCTGATTTTTGAGCTCCTGCTTTACTGCCAAATCAAATCCTTCTGAAATGTCATTGATGTCTCTTGCAATCTGCTCAAATTCCCCAAGCCCATTTCCATTCATATTGATTTTATACTCTAAATTCCCGTTTTTTACTTCCCGAATGCCTTTCTTTACCTCTTCATACTGCTTCATAAGCCTTATGCAATACAGCAAAGCTAACACTAAGACGACCGGCATCATAACGACACTTGCTGAGAATACACAGATTGCAGTCAGAGCAAATGCAACCTTACGAATTGCACTGCTTCCATGATACAATTCCTTAAGCGTAATAAATACCGTTCTTACGATTCGCCATAAAATAAAGTCAGCTAAAAAGCGTTTTGCTTTTATTTTTCTTACCAGGCTGAGGATAAAGAATAATCCCAATGCAGCCAAAGCCGAACCACCCGCATAGAAGAGAATCATCGCCGGAGAGTAAAAACCATTATAATATCCACGGCTGAAAAAATCATCAAAAACATACACTGAAAGTGCAATTCCAAGAATCGATGTAAAAAGAATGGCACCAAGTTGAATTTCGGTAAACCAACGGTCGATTTGATATAAACAAATACTTCCATCCTCTTTTTTCTTACCCGTAGTGACCATCAGATAGATCAGCAAAACGACAGACATGACAAGCGAAAGAAAGAAAATCGTGATATCCCTTATTAAATGATCATGCACCTCTTTAAATGAAGCTTCCTGCTGCTTCAGGTAAGCACTGTCATAGGCCATATAAATGGAGCTGCTTTCTCCGTAATTTGTATGCAGGTAATTCTCTATTTCATTTTCCCGATACTTCTGTGCCTTATTTACATCTGGATAGCTTGTATAAGTGCCATTGTGATAAATGCGATACGCTACTTGTTTTTGAAAAAATTTCTCTATTTCATTTTTTGAAGGATAAGCCTTTTGATCTACATTTGTTAAGATGCTGTTTCCGTCTGCCACGTAGTAATAAAACCCCTTAATCTCATCCAGACGAGACAAGGTGCTGCGATAATCCCATAGGTCGCTTTCAATCATATCTTTTCTTAATTGCCCAATTTGCGAAGCATATGCTGTCTCAAATTCTTTTCTCGCATCTGCATTATCATAATCTAGTATAATTTGCCCTGTTGGGTTCGCCGCTACAAAGGAATCATGCTCCTCATCATAATAACGATTTGGATATTCTTCCACGAATTCATCATAAAAAAGTTCTTTTTTTTCATAATCAAAGCTCTCCGGCTCAACGGTTTTTCCCTGTATAATATTTTCTTCGCTTTTCAATGTACGAATGGTATCAACAAGTGCCAGCATCTTATAATAGAAGAGTAATTCTGGTGAGTTGCTCTTCGTGTAACTTTCAGAAGAAATCAAATCCACCGGCTCTTCATAATACAAATCATTCTGATTCATTACCAAGCCTGCATCTGCAAGAGAAAGCAATACCGCCATAAAAAGAACGATACAAAGTAAGAAAGCAATTGCTTTGCTAAAAGGATTACGAGTTAATTTTTTCAATTTTATATCCAATTCCCCACACCACCTTTAAATATTTGGGATTCTTCGGGTTTATTTCAATCTTTTCCCGAATTCTTCGAATGTGAACTGCTACCGTATTTTCCGGATTGTAAGCCGTTTCTTTCCAAACTGTTTCATAAATCTGTTCCATAGAAAATACTTTTCCGGCATTTTGTGTTAATAATTTTAAGATTCCATATTCAATTGGTGTCACCAAAACCTGTTCCTCATCCAAGGTCACAGTTTTTGTTTCATCATCTACCAAAAGTCCCCCAGAGCGATACGTTCCTGTCTTTATTTCCATACTCCCAAGGTTTACATACCGGCGCAGCTGAGATTTTACTCTGGCAATCAATTCCAGAGGATTAAATGGTTTTGTAATGTAATCATCTGCTCCAAGATTTAACCCGGTTATTTTATCGTAGTCCTCCGATTTTGCGGAAAGCATAATAATCGGAATATTTTTTTCTTCACGAATTTTCATAGTTGCCCGCATTCCGTCCATACGAGGCATCATAATATCCATAATTACCAGATGCACCTCATGCCGATCTAAAAGGTCCAATGCTTCAATTCCGTCGTATGCTTTTAAAATAGTATATCCTTCGTTCCTTAAGTAAACTTCGATTGCTGCCACAATTTCCCGGTCATCATCGCAAACTAAAATATTCATATATTTATCCTTTCTTTTTATTAAAAAATAAGTACCCCCTTTTCTTTATTGGAAAATTATGATCCGGCTTTCCAATTAAGAGGATACTCTTTATTTCTTACTAAACGCTCTATAAAATTCTTAACATATCCTTACAATTCATCGCTTCTCATGTTTTTAAAATACTCCGAACGCAACATAGACATGAGGTGTAAGTCTACATATCTTCCATCCTTTTTCCCTGCATTTCTTGCAATTCCTTCATATTGAAATCCTAATTTCAAGTATAAATTTGCAGCTCTCCTATTTTCCGGCACATGATCCAGTGTAATTCGCTCCATGTGCAAATAGATAAAGCAATGCTCTAAAAGCAAGCGTAATGCTTCCTCACCTAACCCTTTTCCTCGGCAGGTGTCCTCTCCAATATATATCCGAGTAATATCCAGTGAATCTGCGTGCTCATCCAGTCTGCTGATAAAAATCCGGCCAATCGGTTCATTTTCATCTTTCATTACAATCGTAAATTGAAGCATACTGGAATCCAACGTTCGAACAGCAAACTCCTGTGCAATCTCGTTATAATCTCTACCCTGGCTAATTGTAAAATACTCAATAATATACGGCTGCGCTTCCCATTTTGCAAAGAATTTGCAGTCTTCAAACGTGGAAGGCCGTATCATTAAATGGTTTGATTGCATAACTGCCTCCGATCCCCATACTACTTTTATCTAAATTACTTATCCGTCTCAATCTACCATCACTTTACCATATTCGAAGAAAAAAAGAAAGAAAAAGCATAATTCTTCTTAAAACCAACATTAATTTGACAAAATCGCAGCAAATAACCCTACAGCAGCCAACAGCAGCTTGAGCCAAGTAAAATCGGGTTTCTCCGTTGTCTCCTGCAAATGATCCTCCTCACTTGCCGTGTACTCCTCCGACTCGTACTCTCTATCATAGTCTACCGTATTCTCTTCTTTGGTTTGCGGTATCATTTCAGCAGCATCCTCGTCCTCTGAAAAAAGTTCCTCACTCCACTTTTCCAACTTCTCCATGGAAGCTTTTGCAGAAGATTTTAATGTAGTCAGATAGTCTTCTGTCAAGCCTCGATGTGCCGATTTCCTTGTTTTATTTAACTCCAAGTCTTTTATGGCAGTCAATCTTGAACTGATTTCTCTTTCCAGAGAAAAATCTTCCAAGTCGCCAAGATAATTTGAATTTAATCTTCTTTCCCATTTTCCTTCTATCGGATTATAAATTGAATCCTTTCTTCTGAGTGTAGAAGGTTTGTTTCGCTCTATCATAAAATCCCCCTTTTATAGATATCGTTTTATAAGAATAAAAATTCTGTCTTTCCTTGTTTCCTGCCCAATTTCTTTCAAAACGGCTTTCCCTTTTCCTCGAAAAACGAGCTTATCACCCTGCCCGACTAAAAGCTCTGGTTTTACTTTCTGAACTCCATTTACCGAGACACTTCCTTTTAGGATCGCTTCTGCCGCCTTTGTGCGTGACAGTGAAAAAGCAGAGGATATTACGCTGTCCAAGCGAAGTGAAGCAACAGTACACTTTACATCTACCGTTCTTCCTTCCGGAACAATGAGCTCTTCTACTGCAGAAAGCTCTGTTTTTAAACGCATATTTGCAGCTCTGTCAAAATTCAATAAAAGAAAGTTCGCAATGTCATGCATCACAATGATATCACAGCCTTTGTCGTGAACCAAAATATCCCCTATTTTTTCACGCTTAATTCCTAAATTTAAAAGTGAGCCTAAATAATCTCTATGTGAAAGCTCCCGATATCCATCATAAGTAACACGGATCAGGGCAAGCGGATTTTCTTCTGGATTCGCCTTAAAATACTCCGAAATTTCTTCACCCGGTTTTAAAGGAATGTAATCCGGTGTAAATAATACAATGTTACGTTCTGCGTCTTTATATCCGCCGTAAACAACGGCGTAGGCAGCTTTGCTTTCTTTGCAGAAACTCTCGATAAGCGCACGCTGTCGTATGTCGAAAAACAGGGAATGCGTTATTCTGTACTGTTCATTACATTGACGTATTTTATCTTTTATCCCCGCGAGCAGTATTTGATCTTCTTTTATCATATGTCGCTTTCAATCCTTTTTGTGTTTCCTATAAGTTAGAGTTTTTACGTTATTTTACAACTATATTTCACGCATAATTTCTCGTTCGTATTTTTATTCGATTCCGATTGTATCTTGTAGTATATTATACATAAGTAGTTTCATTTTTACAAATTGTATCATAAAGCTGCGATAGAGAGCTCTTTTTGTGTCAAAAAATCATAGTTTCTGACTTAGGAGTAATTTTGCTTGCAGTGATTTAGGATGGAGGGTTCGTTACAGGAAACATTGCGTTAAAATCCACAACTCCGTTTTCTTCAACTATATTACGATATGCAGCTATTTCAGTAAATCTAATAATTCGACCGGTTCATTCAGGATGTAATCCGCACCACATTCTCGAAGGAGGCGTTCTGAACGAAATCCCCAGGTCACACCCGCGCTCTTTAAATGTGCATTTTTAGCAGTCAAAATATCTACGTCAGAATCTCCGACCATAAGTGTGCTTTGCTCCTTGCTATCCAGTAGTTCTAGGATTTTTCTTATACCGTCCGGCTCCGGTTTTTTGGGAACACCTTCTCTTTCTCCAAGACAAGTATCCAGCAAACCTGAAAAATAATGGTTTGTCAAGTCCACCACGGCTTGGTGGTATTTATTCGAAATCACTGCTGTCTTATATCCGCGGTTTTTTAATTCTTGTAAAATCTCGGGAATCCCTGCATAAGGGCGTGTTTTGTTTTCTTTATTTTTTTTATAATATTCTTTAAAAAGAGCATAACACTGTTCGATTTCTTCTTTTTTTATACCGGCTGGAACGGCATGTTCTATGAGCTTCCAAACACCATTTCCCACAAACTTTCGAACCTCTTCCAGCGTCCGAAGCGGATATCCCATTTTATTCAATGCCTCATTCGTACTGTCACATAAATCTTCTAATGAATTTAATAAAGTTCCGTCTAAATCAAAAATCACAGTTTCAAAGTTTCTCATTGTATCTTCTTTCTATTTTTTAATTACTATCTTGTTTTCCGTGTTCTCTATCAGATTTTCGTTAAAAGTTGAAATAATAGCGGTCGTTTTATTTCAACTGCTTTTTTCGGACAAAGCTCCTGACAGCAAAAACAACGGATGCACTTTTTTAAGTCGACATAAGGACGATGCGATTGCATGTGAATGGCGCCGGGCGGGCAATTCCGACAGCAGTCCTCACAGCCTATACATTTTGAAGGCAAGAAAACAGGACGTGGCTGACAAGTATAATCGATAAATTCTTTTACAATTTTCGGGTAGTTTCCCATCAACGGATTTACTAATTTTACGGCAGGTGCCTTAAAATCTTTGAGAATAAAAGCTTCAATCGGCTCTCCAACAAAAACAACTTTAGAGATATCCGGTGGGCACAGAGCACGTTCAATACTCCTTTTTACCGTAGGAATCGACTCCGGTGCAGCTGAAATAATAGCCGCAGCTGCAAGGTCCATCGCAAAGGCATCTTGAGAAGCAAAAACAACACCTGCATTTTTAGGTGTTCCAGAAGTAGGTCCGTCTCCTTCCATTGCAACGATTCCATCTATAAATGAAAGCACTGGATTCGCACACAAGAAAATATCAATAAGAGCATCTGCAAAGTCCTCTGGTTCCGGTCGATTTAGATGGTATTCTGCTTTCGTCGTTCCGGGAATCGTACCAAATAAATTTTTAACAGCACCGGTCATTCGCATCATCCCATGCGTTTTTAATTTACTCAAATTAATTACTTTATCCACCTCACGCAAAACATCAATATTTGTGAGCTTTTTTAACAAGAGTCCTTTTGGATTTCTCACTTCGGAAAAGGCTGTATTGTAATTTAATTCTGCCCCGCTTTTCTCTGCCGCATCTTTCATGCCGCAAACTTGATAAATTGCTTGAAGCCGATTTTCATTGAATGGTCCTCCAGGGCTGTCTCCTATCGTTACATGTGCACCAAGCTCTCTTAACAAATCCGCCACTGCCTGCACGAAGACAGGATGACTGGTTGCAGCCGATTCGGGAGATTTTTTCATTACCAAATTCACTTTCAAAAGTACCCTTTCTCCCGGCGAGACAAATTGTTCCCATCCTCCTAGATTTTCTACCGATTGATTGATTACTGTTTTTACAGCTTGGTATTCATACGCATAAGATTTACAGGAAAGAAGAGAAACAGCATGTTTTTTTTCATATTGCATATATTTTCCCCTTACAATATTTTTTATATGGATTCCAGGTTCTCAAAGTGGAATCCTGAATTTTGATTCGAATAAAGAAATATGCCGGAAGTAGCTCCAGCATATCTCTGTGTTTTCGTTAAATATCCAATCGTTATCTGATAAAAATTGACTGCAAAAATCTAGATAGGCTGAAACCGTTTTCCAAACTGTTCCTTTAATAATTTTTCAACGCCTTTACAAGTCTCTTTGTCCATATCTTTTTTTCGAACCAACGAAGCCATTGTTTCATTGTAGTATAAAATGAGATATGATCTGCTGGAATAAATACGATAAAATTGATCGTAGCGCAGCTTACTGCTTCCCTCCACATTTGGACTCTGCGAAACTAAATAATCCGAATAGAAAGAAATTGTTTCATACGAACCAAAAGAACCCGTACGGTCTGTCTGCACTCGCCTTTTCTTCTTCCATTCCACTTTATAACACAGGATGGAAACCATAATTGCTAAAATACAAATCCAACTTAAAAAAAAGGATTGCAGATTAAACGTTTCGATAAGGTAACGTCCCAGAAAAGCACCCAATCCAGATATAATAAATATCATAGGAATGGTAAAAATGTTCTTCCGAAATGCTGCAAAATATAGGAAATTTCGGTAATCCTTTACCTCCATCCTTGTTTTTACTGAAAATAACGGTAATTCTTGCATAAATATTCTCCTTAATATAAAATATGATACCTTTTAAAATTATATCGTAGTTCCTAAGATTTTCCTAGCAGATTGTCCTTATTTAATCATACTGTAAATTAACACTTTCTATATTGTAACATATATTGTATAACAAACTAAAACAATTTATATGAAATCAAAGGGGTGACACCATGAAATATTGCATAGAATGTGGAAAGAGCAGAAATTCCGGATATAAAAAGGATCGGAATTTAGGTTATTTCCGTATTTTACACGCACATCCAGATGCTCCAAATATCGACGTATACATAAACGATAAATTGGTCATAGAAAATTTACCTTATAATTCTTACTCAAACTACTTTCCAATGTGCAGTGACGATTATAAGCTGTCGATTAAAATGAATGGTTCTCAAGCAACTCCTATGGTAGTGGATCTATTATCCATCAAAGAAGGAGAACTAAAAACACTTTCTCTTGCTAAAACGCAAGACAAAGCCGGGCTCTTAAGGAATGTGGATGCTGCTGATCCCCCTGAGGAACCAATATCAATGCTGCGTTTTGTACATCTGTCTCCGGATGCGCCGTCAACCGATTTGGCGCTGTCGGATGGCACCGTAATTTTCAAAAATATCTCTTATCAAGAAGCAACTCCATATATTCCACTTCCGCCTTCTTCACACACACTTCACTTACTTGAGAGCGAAACCTCAAATGCACTTCTTAGCATTCGTAATGTTGACCTGAAAGAAAAAAAATCCTATTCTTTAAATATGACGGGCCTTGTTGAGGGAAACCCGCGAATCGATGCCCTTGTTTTGTTAGATACTATTCGTTGACTTAAATTTGAAGAGCCGTCCCTGTCACTTGATAGGTAACGGCTTTCCTTTGCCCTCAAATAAGACTTCATTCATAGGAAATCTTATTCAGTTCTTTTTTTACTTCTTTCCAATCAGGAAAATAAACGTTCATATAGCTTTTAAACACCGAGTTATGACTTTTTTCAAGCAAGTGGCAAAGCTCATGCACAATAACATATTCTAAGCATTCTGGCGGCTTCCACGCAAGCGTGAGGTTGAGCCAGATGCGTTTTACTGCAATATTACATGTGCCCCAGCGAGTTTTCATTTCTTTTATTTTCCATTCCTTTGCATGGACACCCATTTTTTCTTCATATTTTTGAGAAATAGCCGGAATTGCCCTTTGTAATTCTTCCCGATACCATGCTTTTAACAGGGATTCTCGCTGCTGCTGTGTACTTCCGTCCCGAATCCGCATCTGAATCTCACCATTTTGAAAAAGAACATTTCTCCGTCCCGAAACAGGAAGCACCTGCAGGGGATATTCCTTTCCCCATAACGGAAATCGCTCTCCGGAAATATATTTTTTCTCTATCTTGCGAGGTTGTTTTCTGAATTTTTCCTGCTTTTCTTTCATCCACGGCAATTTCACTTCCAAAATCTCAAGAATCTGCTTATCACTTAACTGCTTCGGTGCTGAAACATATACCTCTCCGCAAGGCGGCTTTACAGACAGTCGGAAATGCTTCACCGCCTTTTTTTCAATTTGTACCTCAATTCCATCTAAGATGTGCTTTTTCATTCCATCCCTTTCCCCGTGTAATTTTTTCTCTTCCTTTTACCGTTTTACTCTTCCTGCGTTAAATCAAGCTGTATTTTAATCGGTTTCTCCAATTTTACCATGCGTGAATAATCCGGTGATAAATATACTACATCAAAAGGATAGTTTCGTAAAGGAAACTCTGTGTAAAACTGCTTTTCAGCTGCTTCTGAAGAATCGCTGTCTATCGAGTCACCTGAGGTGGAGGACCAGCTATCATAGGAATATTCCGTCCCCTCCTCATCGTAATAATTCTGTCCAAATACCTGATAAACATGATTTTCCTTGATGCTTTCTACGCCAAATCCGACGATCCAATCGTTACCTTGCCGCTCTGCCTTCGCAAAAGTAACATTTTGGGGTAAGGCTTCTGCCGTTTTCTCCTTTAAATTTATGCGTACTTTTTCCATGTCCTTATCTAGCCATGTCACTCCTGTAATATACAGAGTCAATGCTTTACTCTTTGAAAAATAAGTGCTTTCCAGCCTATGCGACGGCATCATTGGAGAATCTGTACTTCCAGTCGCTGTGATTCCGTCAGCAATGCTCTCAAAACGCTTCCCTTTTTCATTTATTAAATAGAAATTCAACGCCTTTAGCCATGCCGTATTCTTTTGATCGTCCGAGAAGTTAAGCCGAATGTGTGTTGGATAAACCTCCATATTTGAAAGAGTCAAATTTTGTCCATCCAGGCAAAACTCCTTATTTAACGAAATCACTTTCCCCTGTGCCGTAAAAAATGGATCAAACGTAAGCTTAAAGTTAAATGTAGCAACAGGTTCCGGAAGCGGTGATATAGCATACATGTCTTCTTTTTCTTGATCCGTCTCTATTTCTAAATTCTCTTTTTCCAAATCTTCCCCGTTGTCTCTGACCGCCAAACGAAGATACATGGTGTCCGGCATATCGCCTTCCATAAAATCAATGGTTAATTTTCGAAGCTCGTTGTTTTCTCCAAAAGAGTCAGAGGAAATAGAATAGCCTTCAAAAACCTCCTCTTGGTCATTTCTAATTTCGGGCGTCGCATCCAGATCAGAATACTTGCTTGAGTCCAGTGTATAAAAAACAGCCAGCTGCTTTTGGTCTACAATAACGTACTCAATCTTTGCTATAATTCCATTGTTTTCCTGTTGCATTTCAATTGGCTGAACGTATTCATTTTCAACCGCTGCCGACAGAGACGGTGAGGCAGCCACAAAGCGCGCCAAGTCCTTAATGAGCGGAATCCGGCCGCACGCATAAGCAAACGTAAGCGAACAATTTACAAATACGGTAAACAAAATAAAAAAAGATACTATACTTCCGATTGGAATGAGAAAAAATCGGCTTCTCTTTTTCCCACGCAACCTGCTCTCTGCCCTTGCCATAGTATATTCTAATGCGGCAGGCGTTTCCTCTAATTCTGTTAAAAGGTTAAAATATTCATCTCTCCGGTTCACTGTAACCCCTCCTCCGATAAATCTAGCTTTAAGAATTCCAAAGCACGCCGCTGTTTTGTAGCGACGGTTCCCTGCGGCAGCTCCATGCTTTCCGCAGTCTGTGCTAATGTAAAACCAGAAAAAAATCTTAAAATTACAATCATACGCAAATCAGGCGGTAATTTTCTGATGGCCTCTTTCAGCGGCAAAGCATCATATGAAATTTCTTCACTTCCTTCTTCCGGCAAAGATTCTACCGGAGAAACCCTTTTTCGCCGCTTACACTCTTTCTTGCACTCATTGATCAAGATTCTCGTCAGCCAAGTGTCAAAATATTCCGGCTGTCTTAGCTTCGTCAATGCCTTCAATGCTTTATAAACTGCCTCATCTACCGCATCCAGTGCACCTGCCTCATCATTTAGATATAGATATGCTGTCCGATAAAGACGTTTTTTCAGAGTCTCTACCCGTTCTGCAAACTCATTTTTATTCATGCACAAGAGCTCCTTTCTCTGTTTAATTTGAAATTCCTTTCATAGATTAGATTCTCTGAGAGAGGGTTTTTATTTCTCTTTTTTGATTTTTTATCATTCATTTTTTATTTCTTACTGCGTTTTTATTCAAAGAGAATCTTTGAATAAAAAAATCAGCAAAGCAAATGGGTGCTTCTTTATTTTCCTACCCCCATAATAAGCTCTGCTGTCTTCAAAACCTGCTTCATCCGGAATAATTCTGCTTCGGCAATATTCCTCCCAAGACTCGTAATCCGATATTCTTTTCTTCGTGCTCCCCTGTCTTTTAATTCCTCAATCCATTCTTTTTGTTTCATTGTATTCAGTGCCCCATATAAGGTACCCGCACCAAGGCAAACTCTCCCATGTGTTCTGCTCTCAATAAACTGCATAATTCCATAGCCATGTTTGGGCTGATATAAGGCAAGTAAAATTAAAAAGGTCGTTTCTGTCAATGCGCCGCCTCTTCCATAGTCCCGCATATTAAATTCCACCTCCTGACACATAGTACGTTTACTGTAATATATCATTAAACGTACTATGTGTCAATTTTTCTTATTCGCCACTATATACTCCAACCCTCAGCCGCCTCGCGGATATTTATAAACCGATTGTAGACGCCGCCTTTTTGAAGTAGCTCATTGTGAGTTCCTTTCTCCGCTATCGTTGCATCGTCCACGACCAATATCTGATCTGCACTTTCAATCGTAGCTAGTCGATGAGCAATGATAATGATTGTTTTCCCCCGGGTGAGTTCTGAAATTGCCGACTGAATCAAGTGCTCGCTTTCTGGATCAATAGAAGCAGTCGCTTCATCTAAAATGATGATTGGCGCATCCTTTAAGATAGCTCTCGCAATAGACACTCGCTGCTTTTCCCCGCCGGATAAGGTTCCACCGCCTTCTCCGATTACCGTATCATATCCCTTTGGCAATGCAATGATAAAATCGTGGCAGCAGGCTTTTTTTGCCGCCTGTATCATTTCTTCATCTGTAGCCGCAGGATTTCCAAAGCAGATGTTATTGCGTATGGTGTCATTAAAAAGGTAGACATTTTGGAAGACCATTGAAATGTTGGACAAAAGACTGTCACAGGTAAAGTCTCTGATATCGTGTCCCCCGATTTTTACAAAACCGCTTCGTACATCATAGAATCGGGCAATCAAATTGCAAATCGTTGTTTTCCCACTTCCTGACGGCCCTACGATTGCGGCTGTCGTCTTTTCCGGAATAGTGAAGTTCACATGACGGAGCACTTCTCTTGTATCATATCCAAAAGAAACTTCCTCAAAAACAATGTCATAACGAGAAAGTGTTATATTTTCTCCACTTTCGTCTATATATTCTTCTGATTTCAGCCGGTCGAGCTGATCCATTGTATCGTCAATCACGCCCAAAATGTGCGCGCTATCACTGATTGATTCAATCCCGGTAAAAATACTAAAAGAAAAAAAACAAAACATCAGCATAACGGGCAAGGTCATTTCGCCAATCAGTCTCATATAGCAGCTTGCAAACATCAATCCGACAGAGGCAATTTTAAGAGCAAGCAGGTGCAGACAGTTGGAAGGAATAAACCCCCATTCTATTTTCAGATGAATCGCCTTGCTGTCAGCGCAAGCTTTTTTCATAGCTGCCGCAGCAACACCGCCCTGTCCGAAGGATTTAACAACGGGCAACCCTCTCGCATATTCGATGGCCGCATTGGTCAAATCACGATTCGCTGTCATACTGACCGGAGCATTTTTTCGACTGTGCGTAGATACCAACAGCAGAAACAGAAATGATAAAATTACACCTGCAAGCGCAATCAGTGACACTAAGGGGTTGAACACCGCGATGCAAAGTAAGATACACAAAAAATTCAGGTATCCGCTCACAAAGTTGTCAACCATCCGAATGCCCATATTCTCTAGAGCATGAAGGCCCGTTGTAATTGAGTTAAGGATTTCTCCCGTATTTACCTTTTGAAAGTACCCTAGAGAAACGCGTTTTAAAATGTTTCCAATGGCAAGGCGATCTCGAGCAACCAACGCATAGCTGATTCCCTCCTGAAAGCGAGCTCTTAAATAATCAAACAAAAACCGCAGAAGTACAAAAACTAAAATTAACACAAAGCTTTTCCAAATCAAACTGTCGTCAAATTCTATGCCGCCTCTAGCATCCTCAATCAGCTTTCCCACTGCATAGGCTGCCACCATGCTTGGAAATGCCGCAAACCAGGTTGCAAAAAAGGAAAAAACAAACCCAATATATAATTTTCCTCTAAATTCTCCGCACCAATCAATGATACGTCTTACTGTTTTAAACATAATCTGACACCTCCTTGCCAGAAGCGGATACTGCCCATGCTTTGGCACCAATATGTGCTTTCCACATGCCGGCATAGAGCTCGGACGATCGCAAAAGCTCCGCCTGCTTTCCCTGTGCTTCAATTCGTCCGTCTTTCAGTAGAACAATGTTGTCAGCATTTTTAATAGTGGAAAGCCTATGCGCAATCACAAGTAACGTTTTACCCTTAGTCAGCTCCGCAATGCTGCGCTGTATTTTTTCTTCATTTTCGGGATCTGTAAAAGCAGTGGCCTCATCCAATATGACCACCGGAGCGTTTTTAAGAATCATTCTGGCAATGGCAATGCGCTGTTTCTCCCCTCCAGAAAGCCGCTTGCCCGCCTCGCCAGCAGGAGTATCATAGCCATTTTCTAGATTTGTGATAAATTCATCGCACTGAGCTGCTTTGGCCGCAGTGTAAACTTCTTCATCGCTTGCCTTTGGATTTCCAAGACGAATATTTTCCAACAACGAGCAGCGGAACAGAAAATTATCCTGTGTCACAAAGCTTACGGTATCTGCGAGCTGCTTTAATGTCATATTCTTCACGTTTACACCGCCGATTTCAATCTTCCCGTCTGTCACATCCCAGAAACGTGAGATAAGCTTGGCTACAGTGGATTTCCCTCCTCCGGACGGCCCCACCAGAGCGACAAAACTGCCCTGTGGCAGGGTTAAATCAATCCCATGCAGCACCTCGTCTTCTTTCTCTCCGGTATAGGAAAATCGAACATCCTTCATTCTAACATCATACTTGCTTAGCGCTGCTTCTTGCACGGGTTCTGGCAACTCCGACATAGTGAGGAAAGTCTGTAGGTTCTCCACCGTATACTGCATTTCACGGATTCCCTCGCTGAACACCTCCAGCTTCGCCAAAGATCCTACCATCGACATAGACAGCATCACACAAAGCGCTGTTTCGGCGGGTGTGATAATGCCCTTAGAACAGAGCAGAAGCCCCACCGGAAGCGTCCCGAGCAATGTAGAGGGAAACAGGGCAAAAGCAAGCTTCATCGTGACCCAGGTAGATGAAAGCCATTGTAGGACAAACTGGCGATAATCCGTAATCGCCCGGGAAAACTTCTCGTAGGAGGTTCCCGCTCTGCCAAAGGCCTTGATGACCTCAATCCCTTCGATATATTCCACAATAGCACTGCTCATCGCGGTATTGGATTCATTGTATTTTTCAAAATTCCTGCCGCTGATTTTTATAGTCAGAAACATGCAGACCAAGGAGAGCGGCAGCGTAATCAAGGAGGCCAGAGCCGCTCGCCAATCAATGATGGCAAGCGCAATCAAGCTAATGAGGGGCAGTACAATATGCCCGGCTCCCTCAGGAATCATATGTGCCAAGGGTGGTTCTATGTTCTCAATCTTATCGACCATCGCGTTTTTAATCTCACCGATGGAATGACTCGTTACATTTCCTAGTGGTGCATGCATGAAGCGGTCTGCCACGCGCAGCCGTAATTGCTCCAAAATGTTATAGGCTGCATAGTGCGACAAACCTGTAGATACTCCAAAAAAGAGCACCTTAACCGCATAGGCTGCCAAAGCGAGTAGGGACCACAAAATCAGGAGCTCAAAACCAATCGTTCCGGCTATGAATGCTTCAATTATTTTAAAGACACAATAGTACGGTATCAGTCCTGATACCGTACTGACTACGGACAAGAATACTGAAGCCCACAGCTCTTTCTTACAATCCGCAGCATAGTACATCAGACAAGAAAACCAGCTGTTGTTTTCTGTTTTATTCTTCATAGCAAATCACCTCATTCTATCATGTCGCTGTTCCCTCTCGTATTTCGATATTCAAGGGGAAGAACGTACATCTCTTTTTTAAATGCTGCCGAAAATTTACTCGGGCTGTCATAACCAACGTCACCGGCTATTTCTGAAATACTCCTATCGGTAGTTTGCAGCAAGTTTGCCGCCCTGCTCATACGAAGCGACCTGAGATAGGCATAAATCGTATTTCCGTAGACTGCCCGAAAGCAGTTTTTCATGCTTGTAAGCGGAATATTGAACTCCTTTGACAGCCGCTCAAGCGTATAGTGGTTTTGTGGACTCTCAGAAATCAGTGCATGAATCGCTTTAATTTTCTCGGTCTGAGACTTATAAAAATATGGCCGCTTAGCAGCACCATTCTCCGTCTCCATCCCCCCGAGGTAGAGAAGCAGCTCCAAGACCTTCACAATCAGATAGTGCCGCTTAATATTCTGCGGGACATTGTAAAGTTCGGAAAAAATGTGATCGAGGGTCTGATCCTCTCGGATAAAAAAACATTCAGTGTCTGTGCAATACTTTTCCCGTAGCTGCGTAATTGTCACCGGGAAATCGTTGAACAGCTGCCGAATACTGGCATCGGCAACTTCCGCTTCAAAGGCGATTGTAATTCCATGATAATGGCTCAGTGGAAAATAGAAGTTTGTATCGTGCATCTGTCGGTTATCAATGCGGAGATCTCCAGCTTGGATATAGCGGAAAACGCCCGGCCTAATTTCCTGCTCAATACGCCCTTCCCGACAATGATCCACGCAAAAAAGCTCTGCCTTTGTAATGAACTCCGATTTGATTTCTCGCATGTGAAAATGGTTGAAGCAAACTTGTATTCCTGGCATAAGTTCACTGAGTACCATCGTACCTGTTCCAGTGGAACTTCTTGCTTGCTGAATCGTAGTATGGTTCCTTCCTGTAATGATTTCAACATTGCTTCCAGGATTCATAATATCTTTTGTCATCCGTTATTTTTCTCCAATCACAATATTTTGTATGAAATACCAACGAAATAGTTAGTTTTTTCTAACTTTATGCCCTGTATGTCTTGTAAGAGACGCCCCTGCAACTCTTCTTATTACTATACTAAATCGTAGTGATTGGCAGGGCAAGTCCATTCAGCTGAAAATAGCCTGATTAGACAAATATATTTCCAAGCACAATTCGCCACTGCAACACAGCTTGCTAGAAGAATTTCAGGCGAGTTTTAGGGTCGAAAAGGCCGTAGGATCTTTAAATCCTACGGCCTTTAAAAAAACCTGAAAACACCTTTATTGAACTAGGTCTTCACAACAGTCTTTCCTGTTATATTTAAGGCAATTTTATTATTATGCCTTTTTAATCTCGATATCCTCTAACCCTTTTCTCGTAAGATTAATTCGATTTTGGTTGTCAATTTCAGCGACTTTTACCGTGACGATATCACCAACATTCAAAATATCTTCTACTTTTTCTACGCGTTCTTTTGCCATCTTAGAAATATGGAGTAAACCTTCTTTTCCAGGAAGGATTTCAATAAAAGCACCGAATGCCATCAGGCGCATTACTTTTCCTTCATAAGTTACCCCAACTTCCACTTCTTTTACGAGAAGCTCTATGGATTTCACTGCAGCATCTGCCGATTCCATATCCGGTGCCGCAATATAAACAAGACCATCATCATCGATATCAATTTTTACACCCGTTTCGGAGATAATACGGTTAATTGTCTTTCCTCCTGGTCCGATAATTGTACGGATTTTATCCGGATGAACGTGCATGGATATAATTCTAGGTGCATAAGAAGACAGTTCATTTCTAGGAGTTTCAATTTCCTGCATCATTTGCTCCATGATGAACATTCTTCCGTCATGTGCCTGCTTCAATGCATCCTGCAAAATCTGTTTGGATAATCCATGTACTTTAATATCCATCTGAATCGCAGTAACGCCTTTTTCAGTACCTGCAACCTTAAAGTCCATGTCTCCGAGGAAATCTTCCATTCCCTGGATATCGGAAAGAATCGCAATTTTACTGGAGCCGTCTTCCTGAACCCTCTCAATCAGGCCCATAGCAATACCAGCTACCGGTCTTTTAATCGGAACGCCTGCGTCCATTAACGCAAGGCAGCTTCCGCATACAGAGGCTTGAGACGTACTGCCGTTTGAAGACAATACTTCGGAAACCACACGAATCGCATAAGGAAATTCTTCAATGGAAGGTAATACTGGCAACAAAGCACGTTCTGCCAGAGCACCATGACCGATTTCACGTCTTCCCGGGCTTCGCATTGGTCTGGCTTCTCCCACGCTGTAAGGCGGGAAATTATAGTGATGCATGTAACGTTTTTGCACTTCATCACCAATTCCGTCAATGGTCTGCGCATCGCCCATTGCGCCTAAAGTAGCTACCGAAAGAACCTGTGTCTGCCCTCTTTTAAACAGCCCGGTTCCGTGTGTTCTAGGTAAAACACCCGTCTCACACCAAATCGGTCTTATTTCCGTCGTTTTACGGTTATCCGGACGAATCCCATCATCCAAAATAAGGCTTCTTACCTGTTCCTTTGTGATATTGTATAAAATCGCGGAAATATCTTTTGTATTTTCCGGATAAATTTCTGCGAAGTGTTCTTTAGTTTCTGTTTCTACTGCATCCATATTGTCCAAGCGTTCCTGCTTATCGTAAGTCTGGATTGCAATTCTCATTTTTCCTTCTGCATATTCTCGAACGGCAACATCAATGTCTTCCGGAACGGTATATAAATTTAATTCTCTCTTTGGCTTTCCTACTTCCGCTACAATTTCTTCAATGAAAGCGACCAATTTTTTTATTTCTTCATGCCCCATCATAATCGCCTCTAAAACGATTTCTTCCGGCACTTCGTTTGCACCCGCTTCTACCATCATAATCGCGTCTTTTGTACCTGAAACAACCAAATGCAAGTCGCTCTCATCGCGCTCCGCTTTCGTCGGATTCACAATAAAACGATCCCCGATTCTTCCAATCATAACCGATGCCGTCGGTCCGTCAAACGGAATATCCGAGATAGACAATGCCACCGATGAACCAATCATAGCCACAATTTCCGGTGCACAATCGCAGTCTACGCTCATTACAGTAGCTACAACCTGCACATCATTATAAAAGCCTTTTGGGAAAAGTGGACGAATCGGACGGTCAATCAAGCGAGAATTTAAAATTGCCTTTTCAGACGGTCTTCCCTCTCTTTTGATGAAACCTCCCGGAATCTTACCAGCAGCATACATTCTTTCCTCATAGTCTACACTAAGCGGGAAAAAGTCAATGTCCTGTCTAGGAGCGGCAGAACAAGTTGCCGTTACATTTACAACGGTGTCTCCATAGCGAAGCATGACCTGTCCGCTCGCCATTTCGCAGACCTTTCCAATTTCTAATTGCAGCAGGCGGCCGCCTAATGCTGTTTTAAACGTTCTGTAATCTTCAAATCTCATGTACTAAAACCTTTCCTTTCAATTGTTTAATCAGGTCCGGCTTGACAAGTTAACCTATTGCTGATTTTTCAATCAATAAGTTAAGTTCTCAAGCCTGACCCGCACCCGATTTAAAAACTGTATTCTCTCTATTTATATAGCAGGAAAGCTTTATTTCCTGCTATATAAAAAAGCGAGGTTGGTTCCCCGCCTTTTTTCTGATTATTTTCTTAATCCAAGACGCGCAATCAAATTTCTGTATCTTTCTACATCCTTGGATTTCAAGTAGCCTAGAAGGTTTCTTCTCTGTCCTACCATCTTTAAAAGACCTCTTCTTGAGTGGAAGTCTTTTTTGTGAATTTTTAAATGCTCATTCAAATCGTTGATTCTGTAAGTCAGAACTGCAACCTGAACCTCAGGAGACCCCGTATCCCCTTCATGAGTTTTGTACTCATCGATAATTTCTGCTTTTTTTACTTGTGTAATCATAATAATTCTCCTTTTCTAATTCACCTGCAACCGGGTATCGCGTCGGAGATTCGCACCACTCAGTCATAGGTATTATTTTTTTACACTCTATGATACCATGTTATAGAAAGGTTTGTAAAGGTTTATTTTCCTGCATTTTACTGTGAAATTGCCGTGCGGTCAGACAATCTCTCTGAATCTGCTCACTTAAATCCTTTACATCTTTAAATTTATGCTCATTTCGTATTTTTTTAAGAAATTCAACCCGTATTTCTTTGCCATAGATGTCTTTATTAAAATCAAACATATGAGTTTCAATATTTCGTTTTTCTACTCCAATTGTGGGCTTTAGGCCTACATTTGTAATGCTGTGATAGCAGATGCCATTATAAGTGCAGTTTGTAATGTATACACCGTTTGCCGGTGTTACCATAGTCTCGTCAATCGTAATATTCGAGGTTGGAAAACCAATGGTTCTTCCGATGCGGTTGCCTACAACCACCGTTCCGCCGATCCCGTAATATCTTCCCATATAGAGCTTACAGTTTTCTACGTCACCTTCTGCAATCAAGTTTCTTATTAATGTACTGCTTACCACGTCTCCATTGATTTTATAAGGCTCAAGAACATGGATTCCATAATCATACTTTAAACCTTGCTGCATTAGTATTTCCGGATTTCCTTGTGCTTTATACCCAAATCGATGATTAAATCCACAGTACGCTTCTTTCATTCGAAATGTATTTACAAGAAGCTCCTGTATAAACTCATTTGGGCTCATGCATTGAATGTGTTCATCAAAATCAATCGAAAACAAATAATTTACACCCAGAGCTTTTAATATTCGAATTTTATCTTCAAAGTACAAGATATTCTTAATTAAGGGAGTTCCGGAAAGTACGTTTTTAGGATGGTTCGTAAAGGTGAAGACCGCACTTTTTAAACCTGCAATCTTCGCACTTTTCACGGTACGCCGAATCAGCTCTTGATGCCCCTTGTGAATCCCGTCAAAGTTTCCCAGAGCAATTACTGTAGGCTGTATCTCTTTTATTTCTTCTAGTTTTGTAAATACTTTCATTTGTAAAACACCTTATCTGCAACGTACCGTTTTGCTTGGGGCTCATAGAATACAACTCCAAGAAACGTCTTTTCTGCATAAACCTTATACGCATGATAATAATTTTGCCGTATTCCCAAATATTCTATACGGCGCTCGATTTTATTCATTTCATAATCTTCAAATGGTCTCTTTAATACATTCACATCTTTGTCAATTAAATATCCGCCATTTAAAAACCATTTTTCTCTTCCCTCTGCCAGTAATAAACTTCCGAAATACTGGAGCGGATACTCCGTAGGAATTCGATATTCATTTGCCGTTTCTTCCTCTAGCTTTCCACTCGCAGTGCTGTCTGCCCATCTTTGCAACTCCTCAATTGTTACAGAATTGCCCAGGTGAAAAGCACCGCTCTGCAATCTCAGCAGGAAGCTCATCGTTGCACCGCATCCGAGTGCCTCACCTAGGTCCTGACAAATCGTGCGTATGTACGTTCCTTTTGAACAAACTACTTCAATTACGGCTCGTCTGCTTTCTTGATGATAAGAAAGCAGCTTTATATCAGAAATAACAACAGGGCGGCTTTTGATTTCTACACTTTCCCCTGCTCTTGCATACTCATAAAGGCGTTTTCCATCGACACGCAAAGCAGAATATTTAGGAGGGGTTTGTCGTATATATCCTTTAAAACGACTTAATTCAAACTGAATCTGTTCAAAGGTAACGGCCATCGCCTCCGTAAGTCTTGATGCGGTTACCGTTCCCCAAATGTCCTGTGTATCTGTCTCAATTCCAAGCTGCATTTCACAGCGATATCTCTTTTCATCTAAATCAAGATATTCATTAATTCTGGCAGCACTTCCAATGCATAAAGGAAGCACACCGACTGCGCAGGGGTCCAGGGTCCCTGTATGCCCAATCCGCTTTATTCCTGTAAGACGGCGGAGCATGGAGACACCATCATGAGAAGTCATCCCTGCAGGTTTCAACAGATTGATGATTCCATCCTTTATCATAAAGAGTTTCCTCTCGTCAATTCTTCTTCAACAGCTTCGATTATTATTTTTTTTGCTTCTTCCATAGGAAGGTGAAGTGTACAACCGGCTGCCTTTATATGACCGCCGCCTTGAAATTTCCGGGCAATATTTACAACATTTCCATCGCTTTTTGCCCGCAGGCTTACTTTTATCAATTCACGTGCTTTTTCTTTAAAAAGAACGGCAACTTCAATGCCTTCTATGCTTTTTAACGTATCTATAATGCCTTCAGTTTCTTCCATCGATGCGTGATTTTCCTCAAGCATTTCTTGTGTAACACACACAAGGCCGGCTTTCCCGCCGCAAAAAATATGCATATTTTTCAGTGCATTTGCAGAAAGTGCAACTCGTTCTCTGCGCACATTCTCATAAATCTCAACACATACTTTTGCATGATTTAACCCCTTGCTGTATAAATCTGCAACAATCAAATGGGTTCGACGCGTTGTATTAGAGTAGCGGAAGTTCCCCGTATCCGTTGTAATCGCCGTATAAAGTGCATCTGCAATCAACGGGGTAATATCCCATTCCATCGTTTTCAATAAATCGTAAATAATCTCGCCGGTTGCGGCAGCTTCTGGATCGATATAATTATAATCTGAAAAAGGATTTGCTGTCATATGGTGATCGAGGCAAATCGTTACATTCCCTTTGAAGTACAAATCTTTCCGTTTTTCAAAGCGGCCTGTATCGCTGCAATCAATCGCAATCGATACATCAAATGCTTCAAACGAAAGCTCTTCTCTTACGCAAAATTCACGAGAAAGAAAAGAAAGAAATGCAGGCACTTCATCCTCCAATACGATGTAGGACTCTTTACCCAGATTTCTTAAAGCAGAGCAGAGTGCGACTGCTGAACCGTAAGCGTCTCCATCCATTTGCATGTGAGGAAATAAAAAAATACGATTTGCGTTCAGCAGTTGCGCTCCAATTTCTTTAAATGTATCATTTCTCATGGTTTCACCGATTCTGAATCTGCCGGATGCTGCTCTTTCTTTTCTTCTGGATTTTCATCCTCGTGCTTAATGTCTAATTTAGCAATTACTTTTTCCATATGCAGCCCATATTCCATAGATGTATCAAACTTAAATATTAATTCCGGTATATGGCGAAGTTTTACCTGCCGCCCAATTTCATTCCGAATGCGACCTTTTGATTTGCGAAATGCAAGAAGCACATCTTCCTTTTCCTCTTCCGATAACTCTGGATCGGAAGAAAAATTCATCGCTGTGATATAAAGAGTGGCGTAACTGCCGTCGGAAGTCACATCAACAGCAGATACACTCAGCATTCCTTTAAACCTGGGGTCCTTCAATTCTTTTAAAAGCATTGCGCTCACAATTCTTCGAATCTCTTCTCCAAGCCTTCCCGCGCGATAACCTTTCCCCATAATCATCCTCTTACTTTCTTTCTATTTCCTCCATTTTGAACGCTTCAATGATATCAAGCTCCTTCAAATCGTTATAGTTTTCAATTCCGATACCACATTCATATCCCGTAGCGACTTCTTTTGCATCATCCTTAAAGCGCTTCAATGAAGAAATTTTTCCTTCATGAATTACAATGCCATCTCGAACAAGTCGAATCTCAGCATTTCTTTGTACTTTTCCTTCTAAAACATAAGCACCTGCAATGATTCCTACACCAGGAACCTTAAAGGTTTCTCTTACTTCTATCTTACCCATTACGACTTCTTTAAATACTGGGTCAAGCATTCCTTTCATTGCGGATTCGATGTCATCAATTACCTCATAAATAATGCGGTAAGTTCGTATTTCTACGCCTTCACGTTCTGCCATAGACGAAACCGCCGTACTTGGACGCACATTAAACCCAATGACAATTGCGTTAGAGGTATTCGCAAGCATGATGTCAGATTCAGTCACTGTACCAACACCAGTATGGATAATGCGTACCTTTACATTTTCATTCTTAAGCTTTTCAAGCGAAGTCGTCAATGCGCCTACAGAACCTTGTACGTCTGCCTTGATAATTAAGTTAAGCTCTTTCACTTCACCTTCTTCAATCTGACTGAAGAGCTGTTCCAAGGTTACGCTGGAATTTCTAGCCATGACTTCTTCACGCATTTTCGTTCTTCTGTTTTCTGCGATTTCTCTTGCGAGCTTATCCTGACGAACCGCATTAAATTCGTCGCCTGCTTCAGGCACTTCGGTCAATCCTAAGATTTCTACCGCCGTCGCCGGACCGGCTTTTCCGATAGAATCACCCTTAAAATTCGTCATTGCACGGATTCTTCCGCTTGAAGTACCTGCAACAACGGACATTCCTGCTTTCAAAGTACCGTTCAATACCAATAAGGTCGCAACCGGTCCTTTTGTCTTATCCAGGCGAGCTTCAATTACAGTTCCCATTGCTAAACGGGTCGGATTTGCTTTTAATTCCAAAACTTCCGCTTGAAGCAATACCATTTCTAAAAGATTCACAATTCCTTCGCCGGATTTTGCTGAAACAGGAACACAAATGGTATCACCGCCCCAGTCTTCCACTAAAATACCGTGCTCCGTTAAATCTTGTTTTACACGCTCCGGATTTGCACCCGGTTTATCCATTTTATTGATTGCTACAATAATCGGCACACCTGCCGCTCTTGCATGGCTTATCGATTCAATCGTCTGTGGTTTTACACTATCGTCTGCAGCAACAACAAGAATTGCTATATCCGTCACATTTGCGCCGCGTGCACGCATCGCAGTAAAGGCTTCATGTCCAGGCGTATCAAGGAATACGATTTTATTTCCATTTAATACAACCTCAGAAGCTCCTATATGCTGTGTGATTCCACCTGCTTCTCTATCTGTAACACTGGTCTTTCGAATCGCATCTAACAAAGATGTCTTTCCGTGGTCAACGTGTCCCATTACCGTAATAATTGGCGGACGTGCTTTCAGATCTTCTTCTTTATCTTCAAAGAGTTCTAATCCCTCTTCAACAATCTCTTCGTCTACTTTGCCGACTACAATATTAACTCCCAGCTCGGTTCCCAAAAGAACTGCTGTGTCTTCGTCAATATTTTGATTGATGTTTGCCATAATTCCAAGCTTCATTAATGCCATAATAAGCTGAGACGTTGATTTTTCTATTTGCTCAGCCAAACCTTTTACGGTAATCGGAACGGTAATGATCTTCGTGCCTACTGGAAGTTCTTCTGTTTCAATGATGTTCTCTTCTACTTGATTTGCCAGCTTTTCCGCCTTATTCTTCTTGTGCTTTTTCGGCGTCGTCTTCGTCAAATCCAAAGGCTTTGGATTTTTAAAATGCGGGCCTTTGTCAAATTCTTTTTTATGCTCATTTTTCCCGCTTTGTTTTTTATTGCGAGATGGCTTGGTTACCAAAACTTCGCTATCAGAAGTCGTGCGCTCCTTACCCGGAGCTCTGTCTTTTTGCGCATGGTTTGGCGTGTAATTTCCTCTGCTTGCAGGGCGTTCGCCTCGATCAGTACGTCCGGCTTCCCCTCCATCTTTTCTCTCATATCGTGGAGATTGATTACTCCCATTTCTAGGTGCTTGACTATTCCCATAACGTGGAGCTTGATTATTTCCAGGTCTAGGTGCCTGCCCGTTTCCGGTTCTTGGCCCTCTATTCTGTCGGTCGCGCTGACCGTCTCTATAGGAATCATTTCTTCTCACTTCAGGAGATTTTTTCTCATTCTGCTGTGCCAGCTTTTCTGCCTGTGCCTTCTTCTTGGCTTCAAGCTCTGCTTTTTCTTCTGCTTCCTTCGTGATTTGCACGTTTGTTTTTATAATTTTAAATTTCTGTGGTTCTGGCCGCCCCATAATCTGCGCAGCTGTAACCGGTGCTTCTTCTTTTTTTGCTACCACTTTTTCCTCATTCTTACTTTCATTTTGTGGGGTTGCTTTTTCTTCCACTTTCTCTTCTACAGCAATGGTTTGCGGTACAGCATTTTTAGGCATAGGTTTCCCCTGCAGCATTGTTTTTCCGTTCGGTGCAATGACAGTTTTCGCCATACTTCTGTCTTGTGAAGCTTTATTTGTTGATGCAGCGGTTTCTTCTCTCACCGGTGCTTTTTTTTGTGTTGTCTTCTCTGCAATTTTGTTTTCCGGCTTTGATGTTGGTTTTGTAGTCACCTTTGCTTCTCCTTCTTTTTTCGACACTTCTGCTCCCTCTGCTGCATGATCGGTTATTTTTTTCCCATGTGCTATCGTATTCTTTATTGCCGCTGCGTCTTCCTCTTCGATGACGCTCATATGAGTCTTTACTTTTATTCCCATGGACTTGATCTTTTCTAACATTTCTTTGTTCGCCAAGTTCAATTCCTTTGCCAGTTCATATACTCTTTTTGACATAGAATACACCTCCTTCTCTTTTTCAATCCATTTTGTTATCCAATTCCTTTCCAATAATTTGGGCAAAATGGTTATCTGTAATACCAAATATCCCTTTGTCATTCTCTCCGGTCAGTTTTGACAATCTATCCTTTGTTCCATAAATCTTCATTGGAATATTCCTTGCTTTTGCTAGTTCTATAAATTTATTTTTAGTGTTTTCAGAGACATCCTCAGTAATCAGCAATAATTTTAACTGTTTTTTCTTTGCCGCATAGATACAAGTATTGTATCCGGAAATCAAATTTCTTGATTTCTTAGCAAAGCCCAAATACGCATCAATCTTTGACTTCATAACTTTTCAGTTCCTCAAAAACACGGTCTAATTCCTCTTCTTTGATTGCAATACCTAAATTTCTTCCAATTGCTTTTTTCTTCTTTGCCAGGTCAAAGCAGTTCCCGTTGGGGCATAAGTAAACACCTCTGCCGTTTGATTTTCCAGTTCTGTCTATGTGCAAGGACTGCTCATTTTCAACAACAATACGAATCAATTCGCGTTTTGGCTTAGATTCCATACAGCCAACGCATCTTCTCATTGGTATTTTTTTTACTTTCATATACGCATACCTTCTTTATTCCTCAGATACGATATCGTCACCCGTTTCTTCTTCTAAAATAGTAATCCCATCTTCTTCTAAGAAATTGGTTTCCTCTAAGAAATCATCCTCTTCCGGTAAAAATTCTTCTGCTTGAAGGAATTGAGAGTGGCTTTTAATATCAATCTTCCACCCGCAGAGCTTTGCTGCCAATCTGACGTTCTGCCCCTCTTTTCCAATAGCAAGTGACAGCTGATAGTCCGGAACCACAACCGTTGCTGACTTTTCTTCTTCGTTAACGATAACCTGCTCTACTTTCGCCGGACTCAAAGCACTGCTGATTAATTTTTCAGGATCATCGCTCCAATTTATGATATCTATTTTTTCTCCAAATAATTCATCCACGATGGATTGCACACGAGTTCCTCTCGCACCTACGCAGGCACCTACCGGATCCACATTCTCATCGTTTGCAAAAACTGCCATTTTTGTTCTGGAGCCTGCTTCTCTGGAAATACTTTTTATCTCTACAACGCCTTCCTGAATTTCCGGAACTTCAAGCTCAAATAATCTTTTTACTAAGCCCGGATGAGATCTTGAAAGGTATACTTGAGGTCCCTTGGTCGTCTTTTTTACATCCATAATAAAGGCTTTCACTCTTTGATTGATTTCATAGTGCTCGCCCTTTACCTGCTCGGTCGCCGCTAAAATGCCTTCCGTTCTTCCCATATTAATAAAAATGGTATCGTTGCTGATTCTCTGAATTACACCGTTGATAATTTCGCTCTGACGGTTAATGTAATCATCATAAATCATACCGCGTTCCGCTTCTCTGATTCGCTGCACAACAACTTGCTTCGCTGTCTGTGCCGCAATTCTTCCGAAATCCTTCGGCGTAACCTGGTACTCAATAACGTCTCCTATTTCATAGTTTGGGTCGATTTCCTGTGCTTCTTTTACATCAACTTCGATAAACGGATCATAGACTTCTTCTACAACGTCTTTTCTCATAAAAACGTCAATGTCTCCAGTTGCACGGCTTATATTTACACGGACATTTTGAGAGGTTCCATAATTTTTTTTATAAGCGGATACCAGTGCAGATTCAATTGCATCAATCAGCAGATCTTTTGAAATCTGCTTTTCTTTCTCTAGTTCTTCAACCGCAAGAATAAATTCCTTGTTCATCTTTAATCCTTTTCCTCCTTAAAAAACGACTGACAATTTTGTTTTTGCCACTTTATCCAACGGCAATTCCATTTGCTGACCTTTTTCATCTGACAAAATAAGTCTATCCTCTGACAATTGCAGCAATGTTGCAGTAATCAGCTTTTGTCCGTTAATCGGTTCATATAAACTTACATCGATTGACGCACCTTTAAAACGTTCGTAATCTTTTTTATTTAGAAGAGGACGATCCATGCCCGGTGATGA
This sequence comes from uncultured Anaerovorax sp., assembly GCA_963521065.1. Taxonomy (GTDB): domain Bacteria; phylum Bacillota; class Clostridia; order Peptostreptococcales; family Anaerovoracaceae; genus IOR16. The sequence goes on from CAUQTI010000002.1 coordinate 174,798, forward strand.
TACCTCCAAATAGTAGTTTTGTTCAATTGGATCGAGTTCATCCAGACGTTCACTTAAAAATCGGCTCACTTGTTCACAATCATCTGTACCTATATTCTCATATTGACCGTTGATACACTTTTCAATGAAGACACGCAGAAACCAGTCTCTTCCTTCTTTTAAGAATTCAACATTGAAAAGCTCATAATTATTTTTTTCAAGAAAAGGCTGTAGTTCAGAAGCAATCAGCTCCGTGATTTTCTTTTTTGCCATTTTCACATTCCTTCCTCAAATCAATTTTCCCCAAGCAAAAGTGAAAGAGTGGGGCTGCCCACTCTTTTGCTTTTACATATCAAGTACGATTATTCATTGACATGATACCATACTTTTCTTGAAATAGCAAGAAAAATATGCAAATTGTTAAAACAAACTCATCTGGTCCGATTCGGGCATTCCCTTTAGCACACCATGGTTTTTCAATGCTTCAATGGCAGTGCGATTCAGTTTTGCTCTTGTTCGTATTTCTTCAATGGAAAAAAACGGTTCCGTGTTCCATTCTTCAATCAAACGCTTTGCAGCGCTTTCACCGACACCATTTAACGAAAGAAAAGGCAGCAGGACTTTCCCATCGACTACTTCAAACTTTACCGCATCTGATTCGCCAAGCTTTGCCGGTAAAAAAGAGAATCCTCTCGCGTACATCTCATAAGCGACTTCAAGTACTGTGACTTCATCTTCTTCTTTTTTCGTCGCTTCTTTTCCTTTTGCTTCGATTTCTTGAATCCGATCCAGCACAGCTTGGATTCCGTTTAAAATCACCTCCGCATTGAATTCGCTGATTTTCATTGTGAAGAAAACGGCATAAAAAGCAGCTGGAAAATACACTTTATAATACGCAATTCGATAGGACATCATTACATATGCCACTGCATGTGCTCTTGGGAACATGTATTTAATCCTTCTGCAAGATTCGATGTACCACTCCGCCACATCATTTTCCTGCATCACTTGTACTTGCTCATCCGTAAGCCCTTTTCCCTTTCTGACACATTCCATAATTTTAAAAGAGGCTTTTTTCGGAACTCCTTTTAAAATCAAATAGTTCATAATGTCATCTCGTGTGGAGATTGCTTCACTCATCGAGGCTTCCCCATTACGGATGAACTCCTGCGCATTGTTAATCCAAACGTCGGTTCCGTGCGAAAATCCAGAGATTCGAACCAGATCCGCAAAACGTTTCGGATGTGTATCATCAAGCATCTGACGTACAAATTTTGTCCCAAATTCAGGAATTCCATAACTTCCATGTACATATTTATAATCGCCGATTTTTACATCAAGTCCTTCAATTCCATTAAAAATACCCATTGTCTTTTTATCGTCCAGCGGTACATCAAGGGGATCCTCACCTGTGAGATCCTGCAGCTGACGTATCATGGACGGAACATCGTGTCCCAGAATATCCAGCTTTAAAAGGTTCTCATCAATGGAGTGGTAATCATAATGTGTCGTAATCGTGTCCGTCTCGGTATCATTTGCAGGATGCTGTACCGGGCAGAACTCATAGATACTATGCCCCCGAGGTACAATTATGATTCCTCCGGGATGTTGCCCTGTTGTCCTGCGCACACCGGTGCATCCGGTAGCCAGACGTTCTATCTCCCACTTATTTGCCGCCTGTCCTCGCTCTTCATAGTATTTCATTGTAAATCCAAAGGCGGTTTTCATTGCGACCGTTCCAATCGTACCTGCACGAAATACATTTTCTTTTCCGAAAATTTCTTCAACGTATTTATGTGCTACCGGTTGGTATTCTCCGGCGAAGTTCAAGTCGATATCCGGCTCTTTGTCTCCTTCAAACCCTAAAAATGTTTCAAAAGGAATGGAAAAGCCGTCTTTTTTATATGGCATCCCACAGCTTGGGCAATTTTTATCCGGCATATCCACACCGCAGTCATAGCTTCCGTCTTCAATAAATTCGACATGCTTGCAATCAGGGTTCTGGCAAATATAATGCGGAACCAGCGGATTTACTTCGGTAATTCCTGCCATCGTGGCTGCAAAGGAGGAGCCAACCGAACCTCGAGAGCCTACAAGATACCCATCCTTCAACGACTTTTGTACGAGCATTTCAGCCGATACATACATAACGGCATATCCATTTCCTATAATCGAATCCAACTCTTTATCCAGACGGCTCTGTACAAGCTCCGGCAAAGGTGTTCCATAAATCCCCTCCGCAGTTTGCATGCATCGATTTCTTAAGCGGTCTTCCGCGCCGTCAATCTTCGGAGGAAATTTCCCTTCCGGCACAGGAATTACAGCCTCTACCATGTCTGCGATTTCATTTGGAGCAGAAATTACAACTTGTCTCGCACGTTCTTCTCCAAGATAGGCGAATTCTTCCAGCATCTCTTCGGTTGTCCGAAGATAAAGTCCTTCTCCGTCTTCTACATCCTTATAGCCTTGTCCTGCCATCAATACCTTTCGGTAAATCGCATCCTCTTTATTCATATAATGCGCATCGCAGGTAGCCACGACTGGTTTTTTATATTTTTCTCCCAACGAAATGATTTTGCGGTTAATCTCCTTTAATTCTTCCTCCCCTGTCACCTTCCCTTTTTCAATTAAAAAGTGATTGTTGCATAAGGGCTGGATTTCTAAATAATCATAAAGTCGAAGGATTTCCTCTATTTCCCGCTCGGAGCGCTTCTCTAATACCGCGCGATACACCTGACCCGCCTCACAAGCTGAGCCTATGATGATTCCTTCTCTGTATTCTAAAAGAACAGACTTCGGAATTCTAGGCTTCTTGTAAAAAAAGTCCAGATGTGAGCGGGATACCAGTTCATAAATATTTTTTAGACCTTTTTGATTTTTTGCAAGCAAAATGATGTGGTTTGTTCCTTTTGTTTTGTAATCAAGCGTTTTACTTCCGTCTACTTTTTCAATGTCATTCAAACGGGTAAAGCCTGCGTTTTCCATTTTTTCAAATAGTTTAATCAAAATCCCGGCTGCGGCTTTCGCATCATCCACTGCCCGGTGATGATTCTCAAGAACGACTCCCAAAGCATTTGCGACTAGATTCAGTTTATGACGCTTCAAATCCTTTAATAGTGTTCTCGCCATATAAAGCGTGTCTACTTTTTGATTCAGTAGTTCTTTTCCTCTCTTAGTGCATGCCACGCGAACAAACGCAACATCGAAATCCGCATTGTGGGCAACCAATGGCAAATCTCCTATAAATTCCATGAAAGAATCAAACACGCCGTCAAGCGGTGGCGCATCCTTCAGCATTTCATCTGTAATGCCGGTCAACTCAGTTATCTTCTCTGGAAGATGTGGTATGGATGGTTTTACAAAGGTTAAAAATTCGTCTACAATGACTTTGTTTTTCACCTTAACTGCACCGATTTCAATGATCTCATTGGCAGTCGGAGACAATCCGGTTGTCTCTAGGTCAAACACTATGTATTCACCTGAGGTTTCCAGTCCAGAAGGCATTTCACTTGTGCTTCCTTCGTCGTCTAACAAATATCCTTCCAGTCCAAAAATCAATTTTAAATCCAGCTTATTTTTTTTGACTGCTTTTGCGGCATCCGGAAAGGCCTGTACCACTCCATGATCGGTAATTGCAAGTGCTTTATGCCCCCAACGTCCAGCTGTTTTTACCAAATCGGCGATTTCAATGAGGCCGTCCATCGCGCTCATCTTAGTATGTACATGAAGTTCCACACGCTTTTCTTCTGCAAGGTCCTTACGAGGCTCCCTATGAATTTTTTCTATATCTCGTCCCATGATGACGATGCTGTTTTCATAAGTATCAAATTCTACATTACCCCGTACCTTAACATCCGTACCCAGCTTAATATGCTCGTCAATTTCGTTCCACTTTTGCTCGCTTGCGAAGATTTTGACACAGATAGAATTCGTCGCATCCGTTATCAATAAAGTAATTAATTGTCTCCCGCTTTTCAACGTTCTGCTCTCTTTACGGAATACACTTCCCTCAATTACAACAGTACCACTGTCACTTTGCAACGTCCTAAGAGGTATCGTTTCTCCTTCAATCGTCTCACCCATGATACGATTGCCTTCTACCGGCGTATATTTCTGGCGAACAATTCGTGTTCCTTTTTTCATCTGCGAATTTGCGCCTGCCGGAATATTTTCTGCATTCACTTCGCCGCGAACCGCTGCACCAGCCTCTGCGTTCTTAATCGCCTGCTGTATCGTTTCCAGTTCTTTTGCATCTAAACGCGCTTTTTCCTGCTCTTTTTTCGTGTAGGTATCCTGATGATTCAAAAATTGCACTTGCACTTCCAGGTTAAAATCTCTTCTGAAAATTTGTTCAAAAATTCGCGCAACCTTTTCGTTTAGTTCAGAAGCAGTAGATTCGCCCAGTGCTTTAATTTGAAGCATTGGGCCTTTCAAGGAATACTGCTCCGCAAAAATAGCACGCGTCAAATGTGCATAGTCTCGCCGGATTTCTTCAATCATGTGGGGGATTGCAAGTACCATAATCTCCGGCGGTGTTAAGATTACCGTTTCATAGGAGAAATGGAAAACAACCGCTGAAAGCTGCGGAAATTCTTTTTTTAAAGCAGTTTTCAGTCTTTGCACATCATGGAAGGGGATAATAAAATTTAATTTAATTTCAATGTTTAATTCTTTTGATTCTTTTCGGAGATAAGAATTGCCAATCGAAAAAATATACTCTTGTTTTGCATGCTTTCCTATTTTTGACCAGCTGATATGACGTTCAATTAAAGCTTTCATTCTATCTATTCCTCTTTATTTTTCTCCAAAAAAGCAGACGCGGTTCCGTCTGCTTTTTCATTTTCCCGTTTTTATTATTCCGCAGGTGTATCCTTTACAAGCTCTGTAATGGAGGTTGCAAGCCCTGCAATTCCTTGAATATTAGAAGGTATGATGATTTTTGTTGCTTTGCCGTCGGCAGCAGCAACAAAGGATTCCAGACTTTTCAAGGTAATGATTTTTTCGGTTGGAGCCGATTCATTGAGCATCCGTATTCCGTCTGCGGTTGCCTTCTGTACCATCAGGATAGACTCAGCTTCTCCCTCTGCGGCTTTAATCGCAGCCTGTTTTTGCGCTTCTGCCTCTAAAATACGCGCTTCCTTATTTCCTTCCGCAATCAAAATTGCAGATTTCTTTTCTCCTTCTGCTCTCAGGATGGATTCGCGGCGTTCACGTTCTGCCCGCATCTGCTTTTCCATCGCTGTCTGAATGTCTTTCGGCGGAACAATATTTTTCACTTCAACACGATTAATCTTAATGCCCCAAGGATCAGTTGCTTCATCAAGCACAACACGGATTCTTGAATTAATCAATTCTCTACTCGTTAAAGTTCCGTCTAATTCCAAATCACCGATGATATTACGAAGTGTTGTCGCACTTAGGTTTTCAATGGCTGACATCGGATTCTCCACGCCATAAGTATATAGCTTCGGATCAGTAATTTGAAAATAAATAACTGTATCAATTTCCATGGTTACATTATCTTTTGTAATAACAGGCTGCGGCGGAAAATCAATTACGTGCTCTTTCAAAGAAACTTTTTTTGAAATCTTATCAATAAGGGGAATCTTTATATGAAGACCTACCTGCCAGGTATCGCTATACGCCCCCAAACGTTCTACAACATATGCTCTTGCCTGCGGCACCACTCTTATGTTCGTTACAATTAACAGGATCGCAACGATAATCAACACAATGATTGCTATGCCCGTAAAAATACCATCCATCTTTTTCTCCTTTTTTCTACTTTTTACTCTCCTCAATAACGATTAGTTTGACACCTTCTATTTTTTCAATTGTCACTTCGCTTCCTATTTCAATCTGTTTATCATTTGTGATTCCAACTGCGCTCCAAATCTGTCCATCTACTTTAACTTGTCCTGTCTGGTATGGCGCAATCTCCGCTATCACTAAGCCCTTTTTCCCAATGAGTGCATCAGTATTTGTTTTTTCCTGTCCGATTTTAAGCTGTTTTTCAGCCAGAGGCTTCGTAAAATAAAGCAGGACAACAGATACAATTAAAAAGACTATCACTTGTAACAGCATCGGTGCATGCAGCATAGAAGCAATGGCCGCACAAACAGCGCCGGCACTGAACCAAATTGTCGTAAGTCCCATAGTCAATGCTTCAACTACCGCAAAAATGACTGCAATAAAGACCCACGCCAGTGCCGCGCTCATAACAATACCAAATAATTCCATGTCCAGTTCCTCCTCTCACTGTAATACCGGATTCTCCTTCATTCCCAGCTGTTGTCTAATCCAAGCAAACAGCTCTTCAGAAATTCGTTCCTCTGGCACAGATCGAATAATTTTGCCCTTTTGAATCAGTATGCCCTTCCCTTTTCCGCAGGCAACTCCAAAATCCGCCTCACTGGCTTCTCCCGGGCCGTTTACTTCACATCCCATTACTGCAACAGTAATGCCTTGTATGTTGTATTTTTCCATCTCCTCTTCTAGCAGCGGAATTTTCTCTTCTACTTCCTGTGTGATTTTTACAAGGTCTACTTTTGTTCGCCCGCAAGTGGGGCAAGACACCAGATTGATTGCGTTCTTTCGAAGGTTCAATGCTCTCAATATTTCTTTTGCAAAAAGAATTTCATGAATCGGGTCACCGGTCAATGAAACTCGCATCGTATCTCCAATCCCATCTAAAAGCAGCGCACCTATTCCAATCGCAGATTTCACGCTTCCGGTCTGTACGGTACCAGATTCTGTGATTCCAATATGTAAAGGAAGGTCCGTCTGCCCGGAAATCAAACGGTGTGCTTCCTGATTTAATCGAACATCAGAGGACTTTATGGATAAGACTAATTGATCAAAATTCATATTCCGAATGAAGGAGATTGTATTTAATGCACTTTCAGCGAGTGCCTCGGGAGTAACGCCTCCATATTTTTTTAAAATCTCTTTTTCAAGCGAACCTGAATTAACGCCAATGCGGATAGGAATTTCACGTTCTTTTGCGGCATCCAGTACCTTTTTCACTTTTTCATGATCGCCGATATTTCCTGGATTGATACGGATTTTATCCGCTCCATTTTTTATCGCTGAAATTGCAAGCCGGTAATCAAAGTGAATGTCTGCTACCACCGGTATTTTTATATTTGATTTTATCTTTCCCAAAGCGGCCGCCGCTTCTTCGTCTAAAACTGCACATCTTATAATCTGACAGCCTGCGTCCTGTAATTTTGCGATCTGCTCTACGGTTGCATTGATATCTCGTGTATCTGTATTGGTCATAGATTGAATTGAAATCTCCGCACCGCCTCCGATTGCCACATCGCCACACAAAACCTTTTTTGAAACTCTTCTCATCTTTTTCTCCATATCTGCTAAAGCTGGTTATTTAATGCAGAATAAAACGGTCTACATCCTGAATTACAATGTAAAACATGAGCGCAAATAACACCAGCATTCCTGCATAATGAATTTTAGCCTCTAATTCATCACTGACTGCTCTTCCTGTAATAAGGCGGATGATAAGGAAAAGAAGGCGTCCTCCGTCCAAGGCCGGAAAAGGAAGCATATTTACAATCGCTAAATTCAAACTGATTAACGCTGTGAAATTCACAATGTATATCAATCCCAGCTTCGCCTGATCATTAATAATAGAAACGATTCCCACAGGGCCTACCAAATCATTGACAGAACCTTTCCCTGTAAACAACTGCCCCAGATAATCTACCATTTGTTTTGCAATATCTCCCGTTGTCATAAAACCGGTCTTAATTGCCATTCCCGGTGATTTTTTTATCTGTGAAGTTACACCGATTACACGGCGGCCGCTCTCGTTTTCGATCACATTACTGGTCAAATCTACGTTTTTATTATCTCTTTCTACCGTGAGAGACAGAGTGTCTCCTTTGCTCGCCGTGATAAGCGATATGATTTCACTCCATTCTTTTACAGGCTGGTCATTAATTCTTATAATTTCATCACCAGGCAAAATACCCGCTTGCTCAGCGGGCGATCCATCCGCTACGCTCTCTATGACATTGGTTTGCATACCGACAGCGCCTGCCATCAAGGCAATGATTACAATGGTCGTCACAAGATTCATGAAAGAACCTGCGACAAGAACAAGCGCCTTTGCCCAGAATGGTTTGTTATGGAATGCATTCGGGTCATTCGAATCCTCGTCCTCGCCCTCCATTTTTACATAACCGCCAATCGGTAAAGCACGAAGTGAATATTCGGTATCGCCCTTCTTCCTTTGAAAAAGAAGCGGCCCCATACCCAGAGAAAATTCATTGACCTTTACTCCAACTGCCTTCGCACACAGAAAATGCCCAAGTTCATGAACAAAAATGAGAAAGCAGAAAATTAAAACTGCATAAATGATTGTACTTAATCCCATAAAAATCCCCCTAACTATCGTTTAAATTAAGATTTCTCTTGTTCTCTCATCAATTTGCAAAATATCCTCTAAAGTCAGGTTATACTTCGGATCATGCTCTTGCATTATGATTTCAAGTTGATTTTGAATCTCTATAAATTGAATCTTCTTTTCTAAAAATTTTTGTACTAAGACTTCGTTCGCCGCATTTAAGACAACAGGGTAGCTTCCTCCTGCATCCAGTGCTTCATAAGCAAGACGCAGGCATGAAAAGGTCTCTGTATCTGCTTCTTCAAAGGTTAAAGTACCCAATTTAAAGAAATCTACACTCTCAAACGTATTTTTTATACGGTTTGGATAGCCAAAAGCATAACTAATCGGTCCTCGCATGTCAGGTGCACCCATCTGTGCTAAAATAGAACGATCTTCAAACTCCACCATAGAGTGAATAATGCTCTGTGGATGTACCACTACTTGTATTTTTTCAGGAGCGGCATGAAAAAGCCAATGTGCTTCTATCACTTCCAGTCCTTTATTCATCAAGCTTGCAGAATCAATTGTAATCTTACTTCCCATGCTCCATTTTGGATGCTTTAAGGCCTGTTCTAAGGTAACGTCTTGCAGGTCTTTCTTTTTATAACCGCGGAACGGACCGCCTGATGCCGTTAATAAAACACGGCGAAGCGGATTGTGTTGATTGGCTTGCAAGCACTGAAAAATTGCGCTATGTTCACTGTCCACCGGAAGCAAGCGAACGTTTTTTTCTTTCACAGCCTCCATAATGACAGCCCCGCCGGCAACCAGCGTTTCTTTATTGGCAAGTGCGATATCTTTTCCTGCATAGATTGCCTCATAAGTAGGCCGTAGTCCCATCATTCCCATAAGGGAATTTAGTACTAAATCACAATTTGTTTTTGCCGCGGCCGAAATAATGCCCTCCATCCCGTAATCAAATTCAATATTCGGAAATTCCTTTTGTAACTTCTTTGCGTCTTCTGCGCTTGCCGTTACTGCGAAACGAGGAGAATATTTTTCCAGCTGCTCGCGAAAAAGTGAAATATTTTTCCCGCAGGTCAGGCTCTCCACCTCAAACAAATCGGAATGCTGTTCTATTACATTTAATGCCTGTGTTCCAATCGACCCCGTAGAACCCAAGATACTTATTGTTTTCATTTTTTTCACCTAATTTAACGCTTTATTTTATAATTAAGACTATATAATAATATACCATCGGCGCGGTAAATAGTACGCTGTCAAAGCGATCCATAATTCCGCCGTGCCCGGGTATTAAATTTCCATAATCTTTTATGCCCATTTTTCTCTTGAAAATAGAAGCAGTAAGATCACCAAACTGAGAGATGACGCCCCCCAGTGCACCGATTACCATGCAATGCAGCAGATATTGCGGCAGGACAAAATATCCAAATAAGCCACAGAGCAAAACGCTTCCAAGTGTCCCACCAACTGCTCCTTCTATTGTTTTTTTCGGACTGATTTTTGGGCACAATTTATGTTTCCCAAATAAATATCCCGAAAAATATGCCATAATATCCGTACCAAATGCGGTCAGAAACACAAGCCAAACAAAATGATTTTGGACAGAAGCGATTAACTGCACATGAAAGGAAAAGAATACAACATAAAAAATACCCGTAATTGTAACCATTGCATCTTCGAGTCTGCGCTTGTCGATTTGAAATAAGGTAAGCAACGAGAGCAAGATAACACCAAAAAACCAAAACATCATCCAGGCAGTCTGAGACATTCCGAAGTTTATTTCAAGCAGATGAATTAGATACAGCGAGCTGATTGCGATGAAAGCAACCGAATGATTCGCGTAAATCCCAAGTGCTTCGAAGCCTTTATAAAATTCACGCACACCGAGCAAACCTACTAAAAAGCAGGCAGCCATCAACGGATAGCTTCCATAATAAAGCACGAGCAATAGCGGAAGCATTGCCAGTGAGGAAAGGATTCGTGTTTTCATTTATATTCCTCCATAACGTCTCTTTCGATGCTGAAACAAAACAATTGCAGCCTCTAATTCTTTTGGTGTAAAATCAGGCCACAGTATGTCTGTATAGACAAATTCACTGTAAGCAGACTGCCAAAGCAAGTAATTACTCAATCTCATTTCACCGCTGGTTCGAATGACAAGATCCGGATCAGGCATCCCTTTTGTATATAACTTTGATTCAAAATATGCTTCGGTCATCTCTGCTTCTGAAAGATTCCCTTTGGCAAACTCTTTTGCCATCTCATGTGCTGCTTTTAAAATTTCTTTGCGCCCTCCATAGTTGAGTGCAATATTAAATTGAAGACCAGTGTTATTTTTTGTTGTTTCCAAAGATTTTTCCAGTTTAGATAATGCTTCTTTTGGAAGTTGTGTATATTCGCCTAAAATGTTTACCTTAACATTATTCTTATGAAGCTCGGCTAATTCCTTTTCTATATATAAAACCAACAGCTTAAAAATGCCCTTTACTTCCTCTTCCGGCCGTTTCCAATTTTCTGTAGAAAAGGCGTAAACGGTAAGGTGCCTTATTCCTAAAGAGGAGGATGCTTTTACAATTTCTTTTAATGCAAGCATCCCTGCATTATGACCTGCTACGCGTGGAATATTTCTTTTTTTCGCCCATCTTCCATTCCCATCCATAACAATTGCTACATGTGCTGGTATATTTTTCTTATCTATCGTATTTATAGTATCCATACATAGGCCTCGTTTCTCTTTTTATATCAAAAGCAGGCCGGGCAGCAGCCCGACCTTATTTTTTCCAAAAAGGATCGGGAACTTTACATACATAGAGCTCGCACGTTCCCTCTTTCTCTTTCTGTTTTATTACTCTTTGAAAGCCGCAAATGGCATCCTTTTTCGCAGGCACCGTCTCGATGACCTGATATGGAATCTGTTTTGACTGTAAGGTCTTTACAGCATCCTCTAATACCATTCCCAGTAAATCCGGAAACTCTATCAATACACAGTTCTCCTATACTTCCATTAATTCTTTTTCTTTTTCAGCAACCATTGCATCAATATCCTTCATGCATTTGTCGATCTGCTTCTGAATCTGATCCAATAATTTCTTTGCTTCATCTTCCGTTAAATCCCCTGATTTTTCGTCTTTTTTAATATTATCATTTACATCTCTTCTTGTATTTCTAACCGCAACCTTTGCATCTTCACCAATCTTTTTAATCTGCTTGGCAAGTTCTTTTCTTCTTTCTTCTGTAAGCGGTGGAATTACCAGACGAATCGCTTTGCCGTCGTTAGAAGGATTGATTCCCAGATTTGCCATGTTGATTGCTTTTTCGATATCGGAAACCACTTTCGGATCAAAGGGTGCAATCATAAGGGTTCGCGGATCGGGAACGCCAATGTTTGCAAGATTCTTTAAGGGCGTCGGCACACCATAGTACTCCACAGTCACCTTATCAAGCAATGCAGCATTCGCTCTTCCTGCGCGTACGGTATTTAATTCCGCTTTCAATACCCCTAATGTTTTTCCCATCTTATCCGTTAAGACTTCTTGGATTGTACTCATAATAAATCCTCCTAAAATGTTTTATTTTATTATCGTTCCTATTTTTTCGCCGTATACGGCTTTCATAACGTTATTTTCCTCAGCCAATCCAAATACATGAATCGGAATATGGTTGTCCATACAAAGGGATGCTGCGGTAGAATCCATAACGCCCAGCCCCTTATCCAGCAAGTCTTTATGTGTCAGGGTATCAAACCGCTTTGCGTTCGAATTTGTTTCAGGGTCGCAGTCATAAACGGCATCCACCTTTTTAGCCAACAGAATAACATCTGCTTCAATCTCTGCTGCACGAAGTGCCGCAGTTGTATCAGTAGAGAAAAATGGATTTCCCGTTCCTGCCGCAAAAATCACGACAATATTTTTTGCCAGGTGAGACATCGCTCTTCTTCGAATATAAGGCTCTGCAATTTCACGCATTTCAATTGCAGTTTGTACTCTGGTCGGGATTCCTTGTGCTTCAAACGCATCTTGAAGTGCCAGCGAATTAATTACAGTCGCAAGCATTCCCATGTAGTCCGCTGTTGCTCTGTCCATACTCTTGCTCGTTCTTCCGCGCCAAAAATTTCCACCGCCTACAACGACAGCAACCTGTACTCCAATCTCTAAAAGTCCCTTTACTTCTTTCGCTACGGAAATCAGCATTTCATCATCTAGTCCTGTTTTCTTGTCTCCGGCAAGGGCTTCTCCGCTAATTTTAAGCAATACTCTTTTATACTTTGGCTCCATTCTCATGTCCTTTCAACTTTGCTTATTAACTGACTTAATTTCAACAAAAGGACACTACTGTCTATAGTGTCCCTTTATTATAGCATATGAAATTTTATTTTTCCATACCGGAGTTCTTAAAAAAGTTTTTACTGCATAAACAATTCGATATCAGCATCCACTTCGCCAATTCCTGCAATACCAAATTTGTCCACAAGTACTTTCGCCACATTCGGAGAAAGAAAGCCTGGAAGTGTCGGCCCCAAATGGATATTCTTCACACCCAGGGATAGCAATGCCAGTAATACAATCACCGCTTTTTGTTCATACCACGCAATATTATAGGCAATTGGAAGGTCATTGATATCGTCAAGTCCGAAAACTTCCTTCAATTTTAATGCAATGACAGCCAATGAGTAGGAATCGTTGCACTGTCCGGCATCAAGCACACGAGGAATCCCCCCGATTTCTCCCAGTCTAAGCTTGTTATAGCGGTATTTTGCACAGCCTGCGGTTAAAATCACCGTATCTTTCGGAAGCCTCTCTGCGAATTCAGTATAATATTCTCTTGACTTCATTCTGCCGTCACAGCCTGCCATTACAAAGAATTTTTTTATCGCACCGGACTTAACGGCATCAACCACCTTATCCGCAAGTGCAATCACCTGATGATGCGCAAAGCCTCCTACGATACTCCCGGTTTCAATTTCTTCCGGAGAAGGTAACGTCTTAGCTAATTTTATAATTTCTGAATAGTCTTTTCTTCCGTCTGCTCCCGGCACAATATGCGGACATCCCGGATAACCGGAAGAGCCGGTGGTAAAAATGCGGCTTCGTATTTCTTCGCTTTTCGGAGGAACAATACAATTGGTCGTAAACAGAATCGGTCCTCTGAAAGATTTAAATTCTTCTAATTGTCTCCACCAAGAGTTGCCGTAATTCCCAACAAAATTATCATATTTTTTAAAGAAAGGATAATAATTGCCAGGAAGCATTTCACTATGTGTGTAAACGTCAACGCCGCTGTCTTTTGTCTGCTCCAAAAGCTCTTCCAAATCAGCCAAATCATGTCCGGATATCAAAATTGCGGGATTCTTTCTTACGCCGATATTGACGGAAGTAATCTCGGGGTTGCCGTAGCGTGATGTATTTGCTTCATCAAGCAAGGCCATAACTTTTACTCCATATTCTCCCGTTTTTAAGGTAAGCGCAACCAAATCGTCCGCGGTCAGCGTATCGTCTAACATCGCCGCCATTGCCTCATAAATAAAGGAATAGATCTCTGTATTCTCTTTTTCCAAATTCCTTGCATGCTCACCATAAGCAGCCATCCCCTTTACTCCATACGTTATCATGCCGCGAAGGGATCGGATATCTTCATCTTCCGTTGACAATACGCCAACCGTAGACGCTTTTTCCAGCATAGAATCTGTTGTATCCACATGGAAAGTCGCCGCATCGTGAAGGTTGTCCAAGTTTACAGTCTTTTTTAATTGATCTCTAAGGCAAATCATTTTTTTTATCTGCGCTTGAATCGCATCACTGTCAAAATTAGCATTTGTAATTGTGATAAATAAGCTGTTTAGTATCTCACCGTTTATGTTCCCTAAGTCTTTTACATTAAGGTTCCCCTTTACAACAATTTGAGAAATTCCTTTTACGACATAAATCAGTAAATCTTGAAGGTTTGCAACTTCTTCATTTTTTCCGCACACACCACGAATTTCACACCCGGTTCCTTTTGCCGTTTCTTGACATTGAAAACAGAACATACCCATAAATTTTACCTCCTTGTAATTCCTAAACAAATTTTGTTTGATTTGTCCGATAACAATATGAAACTGACAAACCGCTCTCTTTTCATATTGTTTCTCTTTATGGCAGAATTATAGCAGTATAATATTAAAAGTATGTAACATCTGTTACATAAGTAAAAATAAAAGGTATTTTAAGGTATTTTTATTTTTCTAATCTGTTTTTACAGCAGTTTCGATGTGAAAATTCCCCTCCACACGATTGTGTGCATGCAACCTGATAAGAACCGCAACGCGGACACATGTAATTTCCACTTTCTACTACTTCTAAATTCTCAAGGCTTTCCAGCCATTCTCCCCTGCAATTCACACATTGAACACTACAGATGTTTTGTGTGAAATTTCCCCCTTCAATGCGAATCGCTTTCCCATTTATCAGACTATCGGCCAGCTTTTGTCTTGCTGATAATAAAATTCGCTGAAAGGTAGGTCTGGACACTCTCATTTTTTGAGCACATTCCTCCTGCTCTAAGCCTTCCAAATCTTTTAAGCGGATTGCTTCCCATTCTTCGAAATTTAAGATATTCTCAGAAATCGCTCCAGAGCTGCCCTTTGACGGAATAAAGTAAGAAACTGCGGGAATTTTTTCAATTTTCCTCCACTTTTTAGGTCTTGCCAAACAAACACCTCCTTTTTTGTAAATATCGCTACCGAGTTTATCTATAAAGTCTATCGTCATTTTTTATACAAGTCAACTAGGGGATATACAGTACAGTAAAAGCTCATACTATAAAAACCGCTATTAATAAAATATTTAACAGCGGTTCTATTTGTTTATTATGAAGTTTTTTTGCGAAACAAGCCTTGCTCGCTTTTCTTCTATTGAGAAACAGATGGCAGATTACTTAAATTATTTTCATCGTTTCCGTCAGGAAGGGATTTCAAATACTCATTTCCGTTCCTCACACCAACACCGACCCCCTGGATTCCGCCTTCTCTCGCAAGCTGAACCCCTTCATCCTTTGCTAACACCTGTCCGTCTGACAGCTTATATCCCGTCACCTTTCCGTTCTCTTTTACAAGCCCGACAATTTCTTTTGCATTTGCATTTGGTGTTGGTACCTCTTCCATTGCCATCATAGGCAAGCTGGACAAATTCTTTTGCTTCTTTTCCATTTTTTACCCTCCACTCTATCTGATAATAATTTTAGATATTCTCAAGGGTAGTTTGCTGATAATACAAAAAAATATTCTGATTTCTAAATCGCTTTTGATTGGTATTTTTGCATTCATTTGTATTATCATTTCTATAAAATATTTTAAGCAGGAATAACTCTATCCCTTAAAACATTTAATTTCACAGCTAACTTACTTTTTGCAGTTCACCATCAACGATTTCATAAATATCTGTTATCATTTTTCCATCCTTATCTTTGCCTCTTACAATGCGCTTTACATTTAACAGCTTCCCATCCGCATCGTATTCATAGTAATTGACCTCATACTGTACCGCCGAGCTTCTTGTTCTCGAAATCAGCTGCTTATTTTTAGAATCCACCTCCACATTGCTTAAAGAAAAGGCGTATTCAAATTGCTTCTTTTCTTTATTCCAAATCCAATAATAGTATGGCACATTCGCGCCGGTTGTCGTCCATCCCATCAGCCCGATATCTCCAGATCCGTCAAAATTCATATCGCGGTTTGTAAATCCACTATCTTTCATAAAGGATTGTGTATATCCATCAAAATCATCCGTTCCATCCCACTCCGCCAAAATTGCATCGTGAATTGAAATGGACTGGATTGGGTTTTCTTCATCTAAAACTTCAATGGTGTTAATTCCATATTCGTCATCCGATAATTTTTTTCCATGTAACTTTAATGTCAGCCTCTTTCCGTCATCAACAATCACAGCCTCTTCTACAATATATTCTTCCCCATCCTCTATTGCATCCGAAGAATCAGAGTGCAGTGCACCTTCTTTTTCTCCTTTTATCGTTTCTGTATGATTTACCGCTGTTTTGCAAGCTGTCATAGTGAATACTATAGAAAGAAGCAAAATTATATATCCCCATTTCTTTTTCATCTATTCTTTCCTCCGCCGGTATCCATTCATTTATATAAACTATGTTTTTATTTTTATAAAAATACTAGGATCAGGTGAAATTAAAGGATGCCCTATTCAGAGTTCTCTTTTTTCCACTTTCTCCTCCCTTTTTGACGCCTTGACAATCGATCCAATTTCGTGAATAATGTAACAAATACCCCTTTGGGTATCATGGAGGTGCAAAATGAAGCAATGTATGGATACGGAAAATTTACATCGCCGCTTAAAAAAAGTAATTGGTCAAATACAGGCGGTCGACCGTATGATCGACGAGGATGTTCCCTGCGAAGATATTTTATCACAGATTAATGCGGCTAAATCGGCCTTGCATAAGGTTGGACAAATTGTTTTGGAAGGACACATTCAACACTGTGTACGAGACGGAATTGAACACGGAGATGCTGATAAAACAATCCAAAATTTTACAAAGGCGGTCGAGCGCTTCTCTAATATGATATGAGGTTAGAAACAAGACATACTATTGTCATATTTTATATTCTATACTAAAAGTAAAATAAAAGTATGGAGGATTGCAATGCTTGAACGAATACCGACAAATGAAGAAATAATTTCTTTAATTGGGCAGCCATTATTTGACGTATGGGTGAAACTAACCGAGTTGATTGAGTCAAAATACGATATGGACCGCCTTTGGAATCACGGCGGAAAACGATGGATTTATGAATATAAATACCGGAGAGGTGGAAAATCTTTATGCGCTTTCTATGCAAAAGAGAACGTATTTGGATTCATGGTTATCTTTGGAAAAAATGAAAGAGAACAATTTGAAGCATCTAGAGAAAGCTATTCAACAGCGGTACAACGAGTTTATGAGGAATCCAAAACGTATCATGACGGAAAATGGATGATGTTTGAGTTGACGGATACCTCCCTTTTTTCTGATATGGAAAAATTGCTGTTTCTAAAGCGAAAACCAAATAAAAAATAGTTAAAACCCTGCTATTTTAGCAAATTTATATGAAAAAGAAGCATTGATGTTACTGAACATACAATGCTTCTTTTTTTGCTATAGTTTTGTAATCCACTTATAATCGCTTTGACTTCTATCATGTGATACGAAAGAAATATCAAAAAAAAATAATCGTAACGCTTGACAACCCATAGGGGTATTAGTATTATATGCATATACCCCTATGGGTATAGAAAGGATGGAAATCGAATGCAACGATTAGAAGCTTTACTCAATGTGGGCGGCGTAAAAAAGGAAATTTTATTCCTGGTTGTTTCCGGGATTGCTCTATTTATCAATCTTTTTGATTTATTTTCCCTTCCGTTTGATGCCGCTTGGATTGCTATCATTCTATGCGGCCTTCCTATTATTTTAGAAGCAGTCATCGGACTTGTTACCGATTTTGATATCAAGGCAGATGTTCTTGTCTCTATTGCACTGATCGCTTCAATCATTATCGGTGAAAACTTTGCTGCAGGAGAGATTGCTTTCATTATGCAGCTTGGAGCCTTGCTGGAGGACCTGACGGTTACAAAGGCGCAGGCCGGCATCGAAAAATTGGTAAATTTAACGCCGCAGACAGCTCGCAGAATAACAAATGACAGTGAAGAAATAATCCCTGCGGAAAAAGTAATGCGAAATGATGTTCTCCGTATTCTCCCCGGTGAAACCATTCCGGTCGACGGGCTTATTTTATCCGGAGAAACTTCGGTGAATCAAGCGGTTATGACCGGAGAATCCCTGCCCGTGGATAAAAGTTCAGGGGATTTTGTATCCAGCGGAACCGTAAATCAATTCGGAACGTTTGATATGAAAGCAACTAAAGTCGGTGAAGACAGCTCTATTCAGAGGATGGTGCGCCTTGTACAGTCTGCCGACGCAGGAAAAGCCAAAATTGTCGGTGTTGCGGACAGATGGGCAACGTGGATTGTCATCATTGCACTGACCTCTGCCGCATTAACCTGGTTCATTACCGATGAGATTATCCGCGCAGTAACCATTTTAGTCGTTTTCTGCCCTTGTGCTTTAGTTCTTGCTACTCCGACTGCAATTGTAGCCGCAATTGGAAACGCCACAAAGCACAGCTTCCTTGTGCGCGAAGGAGACGCTTTGGAACGCTTAGCGGGGGTCTCGGCCGTCACCTTTGACAAAACAGGCACGCTTACTTATGGAACCCCTCAAGTAACAGCTGTTCACAGCTATTCTGAAACAGTATCGCAAGAAGAATTATTCCTTTACGCCGCAAGTGTTGAATCTCGTTCTGAACATCCGTTGGGAAAAGCAGTTCTTCACGGTTTCCGCGCTTCCCATGCATCGGAATTATTCGCTCCTAAGCAATTTAAGATGCTTCCCGGACGTGGCGTAAAAGCGATTCTTCAAAATCAAGAGGTAGCAGCCGGAAACTTGAAACTGTTAAAAGAAGAAGGAATCGAGCTGACAGCACAGGAAAAATCTACTGCTGAGAGATACGTCAATCAGGGATGCACCATTATTTATTTAACAGTAAACCGCACACTTTCCGGCTTTTTAGCACTATCGGATACACTGCGCGAAGATGCCTTTAATGTGATTGGAAAATTGAAAGAAGCAAACGTATCTCCCGTGCTTCTTACCGGCGATCATAAAAATGCCGCACAGTCGATTGCAAACCAGCTTGGCATTCATCAGGTACATGCGGACTGCCTTCCGGAAAATAAGCTGCAATGGATTGAAGCGTATCAAGAACAGTCGGGAAGCATTTGCATGATTGGAGATGGAATCAATGACGCACCTGCTTTAAAAAAAGCGTTTGTCGGCATTGCGATGGGCGGAATCGGAAGTGATATTGCTGTGGATGCGGCAGATATCGTTTTGGTGGACGATGACATTAAGGAACTCCCTCACCTGCTTTCTCTTTCAAAGCGGATGATGAAAACAATTAAATACAATTTAGCGTTCTCCTTAACCCTTAACTTCATTGCAATCATTTTGGCAATGACGGGGGTATTAAATCCGATTCTCGGTGCATTGGTACATAATGCAGGCTCCATTCTCGTAATTGTAAACTCATCATTATTATTAAACTGGAGGAAAAAAATATGAAAGAAGCAATTATAATAATCTTAGGCCTTATTATTTCACTATCGGTCTTCGGCATAGGTCTTTATTATCGTGTAAAAGAAAAAGAAGATAAGGAATCAAGAAAAATTTATTCGGTGATTATGGGAATCAGCGCCGTCATTTGCATCGCAATTGCATTAAAAATAGTTATTTTCGGACTGTAACGCAGGATTCCTGCTTCCAACTTAAAATCTATACTAAAAAACAGTGTATAAAAAAAACTCACTCCGTTGGAATGAGTTTTTTTTACAGGTACAGATACAAGGCATCCGGATGTCTTTTATTTTACCGCTTTTAATTCTTCAAATTTACTGTCGCTCAATTTTACTTCTTCCATCGGGTATTCTCTGCCTAATGCTTTGTATTTGCCCATTCCAAACGTATGGTATTTCAACAGCTCATGTGTAACATTTGGCTTATCTGCAAGAAATGATTTTATCCTTCTTATCTCCGCTTCCGTATCATTAAATCCCGGAATAATCGGTGTTCTTACTCTTTTTTCGAGTAAGGGATACTCTCTGCACAGATTAGAAAAATTTTCAATAATCTTTTCATTTCCGTGTCCGGTATACTCTCTATGCTTCGCATCATCCAGCGACTTTATATCAAACAAAATAGCATCTAGATACTTCGCCGCCTCTGATAAGACCGCATACTCTCCGCTTCCGCACGTCTCAATTGCAGTATGGATTCTTCTTTTCTTCGCCCCCTTAAGCAGAGCAATCAAAAAATCTCCCTGCATTAAAGGCTCTCCGCCGCTGACCGTCAGTCCGCCGTCCCCATGCCCGTAAAAAACAGAATCTCTTTCCACGAGATCCAAAAGCTCATTTACCGTATACTTCGTCCCTTCGGTTTTGATTGCCTTTGACGGACAGACCTCTGCACACTTCAAGCAATTTATACATTTCATTCTGTCTATTTTCGCCTTATCTTCAAACGAAATCGCATTTACCGGACAGACCTGCTGACAAAAACCGCATGCCGAAACGCCGATACATTGATTCTCAACATAGGAGATTTCGGGTGTATCCAATTGCGATTCTGGATTGCAGCACCATCGACACCGCATTGGACAGCCTTTCAGAAACACGATGGTCCGGATGCCCGGGCCATCGTGTAATGAATAACGCTGGATATTAAAAACATAGGTTTGCCTAACGTCCATTATATTGCCTCATGCTCTGTTCTTGAAATAATGTCATCCTGCAAGTCTTTCGTCAACTCCGTAAAATATGCACTGTATCCCGCGATGCGTACCAGAAGGTTTCTATAATTCTCCGGATTCTTTTGTGCTTCTTTCAAAGTCTCCGTATTCAATACGTTAAACTGGATATGCCACAGCTTTAAGTCTCTCCACGCCTCAATGAAGTGCACCAGCTTTTCCGTACCGCTCTCCCCTTTGACACAGGAAGGGCTTAATTTGATATTAATTAACCTGCCGGCATGGTTCTTATAGCTGTAATTTTTCGTTCGGTAATTCGAAAGTAAAATTGCAGTCGGCCCGTTTAAGTCTGCGCCCTGCGATGCACTTGATCCATCTGAAAGAGGAACATAGGCGAGCCGCCCGTTCGGAGTGGCGCTTACCACTTTTCCAAATGGAACATGTGAGGTAAACGGAACAATGCGTAAGTCCATGTGAACACCGAGTTCTCTAGCATATTTTCGTGTAAATTCCTGTGCCTCACGATCCAAAAGCTGTCCGATCTCATCCGTATATGGATTATCATTGCCATAGCTTGGAGCATGAAGCAACAGCTGTCGAACCGCTTCATATCCCTCAAAATTATGTGAAAGAGCCTCTTTCAACTGGCCTAAACTGATTCTTTTTTCTTCAAATACGAGCTTTTTGATTGCTGCAAGAGAATCTATTACTGTTGCAAAGCCCATGTACTCAAAATAGCCAAGATCAATACCACCCTCAATTTTAGGCTGATGAAGATCCGTAAACGTATCTCTGCAAAGCTTGTGAAGCGCAGAGCCTAACGGGGACGCAAAGTGCAAGCCTCTCAGCCGTATAATCTCTCTCTGCTGAATAAACGCATGCTTAATGAACAACCGCTGTTGCTTCAAATACGCCTGTAAAATTCCCTCAAAGCTTTCAAAGTCTTCGAATTCTCCGGTTTCAAGCCCTAAAAGCTCCTCTCCGTATTTCTGCATTCTCCCGTTATAAATGACCATTTCAAGCGCAGCTGCAAAATTGATATACGCATTCGGGCTGGTATAGGTATCTCTGTTTGGCATACGGCACTCTGCGCAGCCGGATACACTATAATCATACGCTTCCTTAAAATCCGCTCCCTTTGATAAAAGCAACGGTATGATATCTTCGTCATTTAAAAGCTTAGGGAAGCCTTCTCCCGCTTTCACGGTTTCCGCAATCTCATAAAGGTAACGCTTTGGACTTCCCGTATGAACTCTCGCGGCAAGATCCGGATAGTTGAGTGGAAATTCTCTCTTGGATTTTAGTAAAATATAGGTAAGCTCATTCGTTGCGTCATACCCTTCTTCGGTCTGTCCTCCAATAGTTACTGCCTCCCAATGTGCATACCCTTCATTAAAGGCACCTCCTGTTTCCGAAAGATATAAGTCAATAAACTGCGCCATCGCAACCCACATGCATTCAAAGAGCTCTTGGACTTCATCATCAGTAATCAAGCCTTCTTCTATATCCTTTTTATAAAATGGATACAGATACTGGTCCATTCTTCCATTTGAAATGATGGTTCCTGTTTTTTGCTCGATGCGTGAAAACATCTGGGTAAACCACTGGGCCTGCATTGCTTCATAAAGGGTTCTCGGAGGATTTTCCGGAACGTATCGGCAAGTTTCTGCGATGGTCTCAAGCTCCTTTTTTCTCACAAGATTTTCCTCTGTTGCCGCAAGTACCTCTGCCAAATCCCCATGCCGGTTTGCCCAAAGAGTAATTGCGTCACAGATAAGTATGACGGATTCTAAAAAAGGCTTCTTTTCCGTATAGTCAAGCGGGCTATATTCGTCAAGCTTAGAAAGCTCCTCTTTCGCTTCCTCACGAATCCCCTTAAATCCTTTTTTGAGTACAATTTCATAATCATGTACCCACTGCAGTGCAGAGCGAAACGATGCGGTTTCATTTACAATATACCTTGAGGTGAGCTCCTTGTCTGGATTATAAGTAAGCTTTGCGGTTTCCTCTGTCAAAGAATTTGCCAAGCTTTCGTGGAACGTTCTTCCTTTCCAGTAAGGAGAAATCTCCTCTGCAACAATTCTTGCATCCTCTTTTGATATATCAAACGGTGAATTTTCTCTTGTGGGCATTCTCTCTATTACTTCGCTGTAAATATTCCCGTCCAGCTCCGGGTATAGGATGCCGTACCGCCCCTGTTTTCCGCTTCTTCCCACTAAAAGCTGATCCTCATCAATGTATACCGTAGCATTCTTCGCATAGTGGTAAAGTGCCTTTGCCCATCTTAAATGAATCGGCTTCCCTTCTGTTTCCTTGAAGGACTGTGTAAAATAAAGCCCTCTTTCTACGTCGATCTGCGGCTTTGCACTTCGGACGGTCGCCAGCAAATCAACGGCCCTGTTTCTCTTACCAAACTTTCTTGTTTTATTTTCTATTTCACCTTGGATTCTCTCTTCTTGGGGAGATAATACTTTTTCAATTGCCATACCAATTTCCTCCTGTATCAAAATACGCTTCTTGCTTTATTTCTTAAATATTATATTCAATCGAAACTTCTTCATCGTGAAAAAATTCTTTATAAATTGCATCTCTTGCCGCATTAAAAAGTGAACCGGTTCTTTTTCTCGGTGTTCCCAAGTCTGCGTCCATAATCCGCTTAATTCGCCCGGGTCTTGGGGTCATTACCACCACCCTGCCTCCTAGGTAAATTGCCTCATCGATATCATGTGTTACAATGACCATGGTTATCTTTTCTTTTTTCCAGATTGCCAGCATCTGTTCTTGCAGATTCATTCTGGTTATGGCATCCAATGCACCGAAAGGCTCATCAAGGAGAAGGATTTTCGGTTTATTGGCAAGTGCCCTCGCAATTGCTACTCTCTGCGCCATACCTCCGGAAAGCTGCTTCGGATAGGCATTTTCAAATTCAGAAAGCCCCACCAGCTCGAGATTTTCTTTGATTAATTCAGCATTGTTCTTTTGTGTATCCGGCAGGCTGAAACGTATATTATCTTTTACGGTAAGCCACGGTAAAAGGCGATGGTCCTGAAAGATAAAGCCTTTCTCTCTTGATGGCTTACAAACGGGCTCTCCGTTCACGAGGACGCTTCCCTCGTATTCTGTTTCAAGGCCGCCTATAATGCGCAGCAAGGTGCTTTTGCCGCAGCCGCTTCCTCCTATGATAGATACAAAGCTTCCTTCTTCTATCTCAAGATGAATGTTTTCTAATGCTCTGACGGAATTTCCGTTCTCCCGAAATACCTTTGAAAGGTTATGGATCTGTACGGTATTTTTCATGTGAAATTCCTCCCTTTTAATTCCAATTTATCAGTTTTTCACGAGCAAGCTTGAGTAAATCATCCATTATTTTGCCTACGATTCCTACAACAAGCATTCCCAGAATAACAATGTCAGGCCTGGATAAGCTTCTGCCGTCAGAAAGCATGTAGCCAACACCGCTTGTCGCGCCGATCATCTCTGCGGCAACCACACACACCCAGGCATTTCCCAGTCCAAGCCGTACTCCTGTCATGATCGCGGGGAGCGCTCCCGGAATGATAATTTTTTGAATGAGCTTCATCCGGCTTACCTCATACACCTGAGAAAGCTCAAAGTATTTTCGGTCAATCGTCCTCACGCCATCTACTGTGTTTACAAAGATGGGGAAAAATGCTCCCAGAAAAATAATAAATATTTTTGATTCCTCTCCAATTCCAAACCATAAGATGGCCAAAGGGATCCATGCGATGGGTGGAATCGGTCTGAGAATCTGAATAACCAAGTCAGTAAATGTATCAAATTTAGGGAAGATAGAGACGTGAATGCCGATAAGGAACGCAAAAATAAGTGCTAACAAGAAGCCTTCGATGACTCTCACAAAGCTGACACCTATATTTTCAAGCAGGCGGCCGTTCAATAGATACTCTATCGCCGTATTTATAATGGCTGCCGGCTCCGGCATCGTATACGGTGCCAATTTCCCTGCCATACTGTAGCTCTGCCATACCGCAAGAAGCAATAATGGGAGCGCGATGTATAAAATCCAGCTGCCTATTGTTTTTTTGTTTTTCACATGATTGTTCATACTCATCACCTTTATAAAATATCCCCGGAGCTCTCCGGAGATATTTTGATTTTCATTCTGCCGCATCCAAATAGCTTGCGTTGATAAAGCGGTCAATGTCTACATCCTTACTTATAATACCTGCATCTAAGGAAAAGTCTTTCACCTTTTTTATTTCCGCAATATCCTCTTTTGTAAGTTCTGTGGAATAGGTGAAGTTTGGTATTATTTTTTTCATCAGTGCAGTATCAACCCCAAAATCTGCCGCAACAGCCTCCGCTGCCTGATCTGGATTTGATGTAAGCACTTCATTTGCTCTGTTCAGTGCTTTGATGTATGCAGTCATTACCTCCGGATTTGCCTCTGCATAGTCGGATACTGCATAGGTAACCATGTTCCCTTTCTTAATTCCGCTTCCATCCGCAAGCACTTTTGCTGTGCCGTCGCTCGTAAGCTTCGAGATGTACTGTTCCCAAATAACAATGGCATCCACTTCACCGGTTGCCAGAGCCGAAGGTTGGTCACTTGCGCCGAGATTGATTGATTCTATGTCGTTTAAAGTCAGACCCTCGTTTGATAATAGGAGTGCAAGTAAATGCTGTGCATACGACCCTGTAGCATAAGCAATTTTCTTATTTTTCAAATCGGAAACGCTGCTTATCTTTGAATCCTTTTTAACCAAAACTGCAAGGCCTTTTTCTCCATACGCTACGTTGGAAATAATTTCGATTGGCTGGCCTGTTGACTTTGCAATAATAGCAGGCAAATCTGCCATAAATCCAAGATCTGCTTCTCCTGCGGCAACCGCTTCATTTACCAGCGGTCCTGATTTAAATTCCTGCCACTTATATTCCGCCCCCACCGCTTCAAGCTCTTCTTGCAGATATCCAAGCTCGTGAGCTACATAAATTGGCGTATACAGAGGATACGGCTGCGCTGCAATTCTCAATACAGAGCTTGCATCTTCATTTTTCCCGGAAGTTTCGCCTTCCGTTTTGCATCCAGCTAACGTGATGAGAAGTAAACTGGAAATCATTATAATTGCGATTAATTTTTTCATAGGGCCCTCCTTATTCTTTCTGTGCAGTGTCACCCTTTACTACTGTGAATACCCTTTGCAAGAAATGGAAAAGAGGTTCTCAGTCACTGCTTTGATCAATAAATTTTATTATGCTGTTTACTATATCGGGTTCATATGTTTTTGGAAATAAGAAAAAATTTTAATTTTTTTCATGGCAGAAGCGTCTACAAATCATCCTGTAAAAAGAGGGGTTGATAACTATCTGCCTCCAGTATCCGCAAGTAAATCGGTGTGTTCCCGATTAGCTCGGTAATTTTTTTTATAAATTCTTGCTATGACAGCATTTTCCTCGCTTCAACTTTTTATATCTGATAATCGTACGCATCCGCTATTCTGTATTCCGAAGGCGGTAAACCGTATTTATTTTTGAAGAGCCTTGAAAAGTATCCGATGTCTTTATAGTCCAAACGTTCTGCAATATCAAAAATTTTCATATTCGTTTCCTTCAAGAGCAAAGCAGCGCGTTTTAGTTTGACTGTCGTAAGGTAATCCACAAACCGAATTCCCGTCTGTACCGGAAATACCGTGCTCAAGTAAGAGCTATTGATATAAAGTTCTTCCGCAATGTTTTTTTGCTTCAGATTATTTTCCGGGTTGTTTAAGATGTATAGGATAACCTCGTGGATTTTTGCGTTGCTGCAATCAAGGTACAATTCGCAAAATTCATCAAAGAGAGTGCACAACATCGTTTTATAACGGTTTTTATACGTTGTATGATTGGATTCGTTAATTCCGTCAAAGCTATAGAAATTTTCTTGAACCATATATAAATCCAACCATTCATTTAGATTGAAGATTTCATCAATCACCACTTTGCATATATTCCTTGCTTTTTTATCTGCCTTAAGGATATCGTTGTTTCCAAGATAAATTTCCTCCATCATGTCGGAAACAAACCCGTAAATTCCCTGATCTCTTTTTTTAAAAAAATCTATAATTTCCTCTGCAAAGGAAATCCCTACCGTCTCATTTTCCAATGACTCATTCTTAATTCTGCTGAACATCGAGCAGAACAGGCTTTCATCAAATGGTTTTACGAAATAATCATAAGCGCCAAGTATAATTCCCTGTCTTGCATAATTAAAATCTACAAACTCGCTGCAAAGGACAATGTGTGAACATATACCTTCTTTTTTCGCACTTCGTAATAGTTGGAGACCATCCATTCCGGTAATTCGAATTTCCGTAATAACAAGATCATAGGGTTTTTCCTTTATTTTCTTGTAAGCAGCCATTCCATCATCTACAATGTCTGTAATTTCAAATTCAGAGCATTCCCCCCAGATTCGCATTTTTCTTATTTCTTGCAGAAGGTTATAATTATTAAAAACAAGTAATGTCTTATACAAATTCTCCCTCCTCTCTGTAAAATGACGGTAAGCCCCTTTGCAGATTAACCGCTGTAATTTTCATTGACATGCCTAAGAGCCTGGCTAAAATCCTCCATTAAATCTTCAATATCTTCAATTCCTACACTGATTCGTATTAGGTCATCATAAACTCCTGCTTTTTCTCTCTCTTCTTCACTGCTGTGAGCATAAATCGTAGAAGCCGGATGAATCACGAGTGTTTTTGTATCGCCGATGTTTGTTATGTTTACTGCATAGTGTAATTGATTGATAAAAGCAAAAGCTCGCTCCTTCGTATACAATCGGATTGTAAGAATTCCTCCCCCTTTATTCCCAAACTGTTTTTTAGAAATTTCATAATAAGGGCTTGCTTGCAACAAAGGATAAGAGGTGCTTCTGACGCCTTCTTTTCCCTCTAAGCTTTCTGCAAGCTTCAACGCATTGCTGCAATGCCGCTCCATTCTAAGGCTCAGGGTTTCCAGTCCTAAAGAATTGTAATACGCATTCATCGGACTTAAGCAACATCCTAAATTTCTAAACGTATCGTTTCTGAGCTTTGCGGTAAACGCAAATTTTCCGAGGCGGATATATTCTTTCATTGCAGGGTATTTTTCGAGACTCCATTTATAGTTTCCGCTGTCTGTGATCACCCCGCTGATAGAATTGCTGTTTCCATTGATATACTTGGATGCCGAATTGATAATGATATCGGCACCGCAGGCAATTCCATTCACCAAATAAGTAGTTGCGGTTGTATTATCCAGTATGAATGGAAGCTGATAGCTGTGTACAAGCTTTGCCGCTGCTTCAATATCGGTTACGTCAAGCTTAGGATTCCCAATTGTTTCAGCAAAAACCACCTTCGTATTTTCGTTGACAAAACGGCTTAATTCAGCCTCGGTAAATTCCTCGATATAATGTGTTTTAATTCCTAAATTTTCAAAGTCCTTGAACAGGTCAAGGGTTCCCCCAAAAATAGAGCTCTTCGAAATGATTTCATCCCCACTCGACAATATATTTAAAAAGGAAGCGGAAATCGCCGCCATTCCAGAAGCTGTCGCTACAGAAGCAAGGCCTCCTTCAAGAAATGTGATCCTGTTTTCAAAGGAAGAAATCGTAGGGTTGCTTATTCTGGTATAAGCAAAGCCCGGCGCCTGATTATGAAATATTTTTTCAATTTGCTCCGCACTGCTCTGACCAAAAGCACTTGTCTGGTAAATCGGTATCAAGGTAGCTCCGGTATTTTCGTCGCCTTTAAAGCTACCGTGTAATAAAGATGTATCGTATTTCAATTTGCATCACTCCTCACAGGATTCCATCACATTCCGTCTGCGCATAATCAATCAATTCATGGATTGTCGGATTTTTCCCACACACCGGACACGTTTCAACGTGTGTTGGAAGCTTTATTTTTCTGAATTCCATGCTCAGCGCATCGTATGTGAGCAACGATCCAGTCAAAAGCTCTCCCTTTCCGATTATATATTTTACTGCTTCCATCGCCTGAAGGCTGCCGATTACCCCTCCCATTGCGCCGATTACTCCGGCCTGCTTGCAGGTAGGTACTGCATCCTTTGGCGGCGGGTTTTTAAAAATGCACCGATAACATGGCCCCTGTCCGGGTACATATGTCATAAGCTGCCCTTGAAAACGGATAATGCCCGCATGGGAAAATGGCTTTTCTGCCATTACACATGCATCATTAATCAGAAACTTGGCGGGGAAATTATCGGTTCCGTCTATGATAAAATCGTACTCCGAAATCAACTCCATAATGTTATCGGCACTTACAAAGGTGCGATACGCATTGACCGTTACATCCGGGTTTATCGCTTCCATGGTTTCCTTTGCCGAAAGCACTTTCGCTTTTCCAATGTCGTGTGTCGCATGAATAATCTGCCTCTGTAAATTGGATAAATCGACTTCATCTGCATCTGCAATCCCGATTTTTCCCACTCCTGCCGCTGCGAGATACATAGCAGCAGGGGCGCCTAATCCACCAGCCCCTATAATCAGCACACTGCTGTCAAGAAGTTTCTTCTGTCCCTTTGCTCCGACTTCTTTTAGAATGATATGTCTCGAATAGCGTTCAATCTGTTCATTAGAGAATGCCATGACCGCATCCCCCTCCCATAAAGTAGAGAAATTCTAAAACATCTCCATCCTTCAATTTCGTATTCTCAAAGGAGCTTTTTCCTAATAGTTCGTCATTCACGGAAACAGTAACATATTCTGGTGTTTCTACCTTTTCCAGTTCAATCAATTCAGCCAGTGTAAGCTCTTCTTTGTATTCTTTCGGCTCTCCGCTTACGGTTAATTTCATTTTCTATTCCTCGCCTTTCTCTACAATTAAATCGTAGGTTTCATCCTCATTCTTGTTCAGCTTCAACACCTTATGGCCTTCTTCTTTCATAGAGCGAGGTACATTTTGCACCGGCTCTCCTGCGTTCATATGAATGGAAAGAATCTGTCCCGTTTCAAGCTCCTCAATTGCAATCTTCGCTTTCACAAAGGTCACTGGGCATACAACGTCGGTTATATCCACGGACTGGTCTATTTTTATATCAGCCATAATACGCCTCCCTCATTTTTTCTCTGAATACTTCTTCGCCAACTCTTTCGATGGTAAATTGAAAGCGCTCTCCGGAAGCTCCATGCTCTTTAAAAAATTCCACCGCTGCATCAATGACCCTAAACAAAGTCTTTTTATCGTATATAAGAGGTAGCAGCTCTTTTCCCTTATGAATTCGGTTTCCAAAAAGTCCTCCGAACGACAGAATATATCCCTCACTGTTCTCCCATGCATCAACGGGACATGCCTTCGTACAACGCCCGCAGTAATTACATTTGCTTTCATCAAGAGTAAGCGCATCACCCTCAAAACGGATGGCCTTCGTCCGACATACATTTTCACAAATGCCGCAGTGAATACATTTATCCGCAATCCATTCAACGCGAATACCGCCTTTTATGCCAACGTCATTTTCCTCTGCCTTAAGGCAGTTGTTCTGACATCCCGTAACCCCGAATTTAAATTTATGGGGTAAATCCATTGCGAAAAACCTCTCACTCAGCTCCTGAGCAAGGCCGTAAGTATCAATACATCCGCTGGGACATACGTCCTTTCCTTGGCAGGATGTTACAGTTCTGACTCTTGCGCCACAGACTCCCGGTTCGCAATTTCCTGCGGCAAGAGCCGATTGCACAGCATCTACATCATTGAGCTTAATAAACGGAATTTCAACACTCTGCCTCGATGTGAGGTGCACATAGCCGTCACCGTACTTTTCCGATACCTCCGCAATGGTTGAAAGCTGCTTCGCATCAAGATGCCCCCCTACCACCTTTAACCGCAAAGAAAAGCAATTTTTTTGCTTCTGCCGCATAAATCCGCCTTTTTTTAGTGTGTTATAATCTACAGCCATACTATTTCCTCCTAAATATACTCTATTTCTTCCTCTGCACTCTCCCTGCCTGCAATGCGGAAAGATTTTAAAATAGGCTCCTCTATTTCCATAAGTGACAGAATCATATAGCTCGCCTCTCGGTCATATGCAAGCCGCTTGTCTTCCTCCGACGGCCTTGACGGGCTTTCAGGATGGGAATGGAAATTTCCAAGAGGAACAAAACCATTTGCTCTCATTTGCTTCACGGCACGAAGCTGCTCCTTTGGCTCCATTGAGAAATGTTCTTTCGAATGGTCTATATTTTCAAGCAGATAAATTTCCTTTACCACTCTCTCATCGCCGTTTTTTATGCCTCCTATCAAGCCGCAGATTTCTTCAGGAAGCCCTGCCTTCGCCGCTTCAACGATTTCTTTATATAATTTTTCCGGCAATTGAATCATTTCACTACCTCCGCCAGCATACTTTCCAGCTCTTCTTTTTTTACAACGCCTCCGATACGGCCGCATTCCTTCCCACCCTTAAAAAAAAGAAAGGTCGGGGAGCTCATGACCTTATAGCTCCGTGCAAGCTCTGCTCCAAAGGTAATATTTATTTTTACAAGCTTCCAGCCTGGCTGTTCCTCCTCAAGCATTGCAAGTATCGGTGACATTCTCTTGCAAGGAACACAGCTGTCAGAATAAAACTCCAGCAACACCGGCGCATCGGAGTTTAACACTTCACTTTCAAATGTATCTTTCGTTATACTCTTCATTTTTCTCTTCCTTATTCATACTTATTATATATGTTTTATAGGTTAACACACCTTCCAAAGACCGTCAATATGAAAAAATTTATAAATCTATGATTTTTTTTGGATTATCCTATTTTTTTTGGATTGCTATGAAATTTTTTTGAAAGTCAATTTTGAAATGGAAAGAAAAAAAGTACGTTTTTCTACACAAAAAAACCGCAGAACCCAAAAGCCTGCGGCAAATCTAAAAGTTTACAGTTTAAATTGTTTTCTTATTTTCATTCCCTCAAATTGCTTGCTTCGAAATTAAATCTTTGACTACTTCGCTGGCAAGAATCAAACCGGCAACCGAAGGAACAAAGGCATTCGATCCAGGAATATTCCTGCGTTGTGTACATTTATGTGTTGCACCCGGCGGACAGATACAATTTGTCCTGCAGCTGATTGACATATCTTCAATCGGGGTGATTGGCGTTTCTTTTGAATAAACGACTTTCAAGCCCGGAATATTTCGCTTGCGCAATTCCTGCCGCATCACCTTTGCAAGCGGGCAGATCGAAGTTTTATAAATATCTGCCACCTCAAATTCTGCCGGGTTCATTTTATTACCCGCTCCCATACTGCTGATAATAGGAACACCGCTTTCTTGGGCCTCCAGCACAAGCTGAATCTTAGCCGTCACAGTATCAACAGCGTCTACAATGTAGGAATAGTCAGCAAAGTTAAATTCATCTTTTGTCTCCGGCAAAAAGAAACATTTATGCACATTGACCACTGCATCCGGATTAATTTCCAAAATACGTTCTTTCATTAAATCCACTTTATACTGCCCTACCGTTTTTCTTGTTGCGATAATCTGGCGGTTTAAGTTTGTCAAACAAACCTTGTCATCATCAACCAGGTCAAATGTTCCCACGCCGCTCCGCACCAATGCTTCTACAGTGTAACCACCCACACCGCCAATTCCAAAAATTGCAACTCTGGATTCCTGTAATTTTTTCATTGCTTCTTTTCCTAAGAGCAATTCTGTTCTTGAAAATTGATTTAACATAGCTTCTCCTTTGCCGATAATGTTTCATTCATGCTTCCCGTTCGATACCCCTGTAAGTCAAGTGTTACATAAGTAAATCCATACTCCCGAAACCGAACGAAAATCTGCTCTCTGTTTTCCACGATCCGAATGAGTTCTTCCGGAAGTACTTCAATTCTTGCCATAACACCGTGGATGCGCACTCTGACCTGATGAAAACCCAAGTCAAGCAACAGCTGTTCTGCTTGATCAACCATATCTAACTTCTTCTCATCAATCGTTTCTCCGTACACAAAACGGGAAGACAGACAGGCAAAGGATTGTTTATTCCATGTTTCCAGTCCTAGCTGCTTAGAAAGGCGGCGAATTTCTTCTTTTGAAAGTCCTGCCTCGCGGAGAGGGCTCTTCACCTTTAACTCTTCGATTGCAATCAAACCCGGGCGGTAATCTCCGATATCATCCATATTAGAGCCTTCCACTACTTCGGAAATGCCATTCTCCTTCGCAATTTCCCATATTTTTTCAAATAATTCATGCTTGCAGAGGTAGCAGCGGTTTTTTGGATTTGAGCGAAATCCTTCAATGTCTAATTCTTCCGAATCACATATAATATGCTTGATTCCATTTTCTCGGCAAAATTCCTTTGCTTCATCCAACTCTCTCTTTGGAAAGGAGCATGACTTTGCCGTTACTGCAATCACGTTGTCTCCTAGTACCTCATGTGCCGCTTTTAATAAAAAAGTGGAATCCACTCCACTTGAAAATGCAACTGCAACACTCCCAAGGTGATGCAGGTATTTTTGGAGGTTTTCATATTTGTCTTGAAGCTCGTTCATTTATACTGATGCCATCCTTTAAGTGTCAAATTTCCTACTTTTTTAATAGGATATTGTATTATACCATTTCTTCACTTGCCTTGCAATTGTATGTATTCACTGTGATGGCACGTTGCACCAAATCCTTACTTCTCAGGAGGAATTGGTGTTTCCAGTCTTTCGTTCTTAAAAAAGTCTGCGTCTGGCTGTGAAGTGTGTAAAGAAAAAACAGAAAGGTATTTTTCACCTGCAATCTCGTAATTTAATTGTACAAAATTAGTCTCCAAAAAATATATTTCATATTGTGTACGGTAACGATACAGCGTATAAAAATATTCCCCTTTTTCATTTGCCAGTAATTTTCCCGTTATAATTCGCATCCCTTCTTTTTCCTCTGACTCTGATGGATAGGAGGTGATTTGAATTTCCGGTATATCGTCAGGCTTTACATACTCTCCCTCTTTCTTAAAAGAGAATTTTAAACTTTCCGGCGCACCGTCTAAATAAACACAAGGGATATCTCCTTCTATTTTTCCCATCGTCGTTTTCTGTATCTTCTCTTGCTTTTCTTCTGAAAAAGATTGATATTTTTCTAATTCATAGGTGCGGATAATCGGCTTGACCGGAGAAGCATTCTGCATTTCCAGCAGCAATTGTGTATCTCCATCGCTTAAATTTCGCTTGGAATCTGTAGTCGGCGTAACTGTAAAATGCAGAAATAAAATTGAGCCAAATAAAATCACCAGCACAAACAACAAAAAAAGAACAACCGTTCTAGCTTTGATTTTCATAAACATTCCTCTTTATTTTCTAAATTGATCTATATTTTTTTCAGTATAGCACAAAAACAAGATACAAATATTAACAAACAATGAAATTGTATCTTGGCGTGAAAAAACGGCGGTTTAATAGACCGCCGTTTTTTCAGAGTGCAATATTATTCAATGCCATTTATAGATTCCAAGATGGCGCGTTCCAGCGTTTCAAGTTCAGGAACCTTGTCAGCTCCAAGAGACGATGCCATACTGATACGTTCATTTAAAACAGTCATGTTCTTCATCTCTTCATTTAAGAAATTCTGCATCAAATCACCGGATTTAATCGCCCAGGAGCCATTTTCAATAACGGCAACTGTGCGATTTTGCACATTTAATGCCTTCATATCCATCAGGAAGTTGTGCATCGCCGGATAAATTCCCAGGTTATAGGTTACAGAAGCCAGCACCATATGGCTGTACTTGAACGCCTCTGAAATAAGCTGAGAAACATTTGTAGACGATACGTCGTAAATTGCAATATTTGTAACCCCTTTTTCACACAATCGCGCAGCAAGTGCCTGCACAGCAGATTCTGTATTTCCATACATGGAGGCATACACCATCAAAATCCCCTTTTCCTCTGGCTCATAACGGCTCCACAAATCATATTTTTGAATAAAATACATCAAGTCTTCACGCCATACCGGTCCGTGCAGAGGGCAGATGTACTTAATCTGGTCTAGAATTCCTCCTGCTTTTTTCAAGATCAACTGAATGTGAGGACCATATTTCCCGACGATATTCGTAAGATAACGGCGTGCATCATCCAGCCAATCACGATCAAAGTTTACTTCATCTGCAAACAGCTTTCCATCCAGCGCACCAAACGTGCCGAAGGCATCCGCTGAAAATAAAACACCATTCGTCGTATCAAAGGTAACCATAACTTCCGGCCAGTGTACCATCGGCGCAAATACAAAGGTCACTACATGCGTTCCAAAGCTGAAGGTATCCCCTTCCTTGACTTCCACTTGCGCATGGGAATCCACGCGGAACCCAAACTGGCGCATCAGCATGAATGCTTTTTCATTGCTTATAATGGTTACGTTTGGCCAGCGGAGCAGAATCTCTTCGATTGAACCCGCATGGTCCGGCTCTAAATGATTGATCACCAAATAATCTAAGGGGCGTCCCTCAAGCAGATGTTCCAAATTTTCGAGCAGCTGCCGACAAGCCGACCAGTCTACTGTATCAAATAAAACGGTCTTCTCATCCAGTAGTAAGTACGCATTATAGGAGACTCCTCTCGGAATCGGATATGCATTTTCAAAGAGGGCCAAACGATGATCGTTGGCACCCACCCAATATAAATCTTCTGTTACATTTCTTACGCAGTACATAAATCGTTCCTCCCTTCCGCTCTACACCTCAATAAACTGCTCTTTGGTTTCCGCACACTCCGGACATACCCATTCTTCCGGCAAATCCTTAAACAACGTACCGGGTGCAACTTCACTCTCTTCATCGCCCAGCTCCGGTACATATTCATACCCACAGCCATTGCAGACATAACGAGGACCGATCGGTTCCGGCTTCGGCATTTGCGGACGCTTCATTTTCACCATAGGTGGAGCAGGCTGCTTTTCGCCGGTATCCAGTGCCGCGGTCAAAAGCGGAAGGATTTCATGCACATCCCCGACAATACCGTAGTCACAGTTTTTGAAAATTGGTGCGTTCCCGTTTTTATTGATGGCGACAATGATGGAAGCATCTTTAATCCCCTTCAAGTGCTGACTTGCACCGGAAATACCACAGGCAATATACAGATTTCCGTTAAATTTTTGTCCGGACATTCCGACATAACGGTTTAAAGGCAAATATTTCAAGGTTTCTGCTACAGGACGGGAAGAGCCAATCGCCGCTCCAACCGCTTTTGCCAGATTTTCTGCCAGCTTCATATCCTTTTTTTCTCCGATGCCTTTACCGGCAGAGACTACACGCTCTGCAAGAGCAATCGGTGTATCCATCGGAATTCCTACGGTAAAATCGAATCCGTCCTTTTTTAACGCTTCTGCCAAAGCTTCTACCTGCGCTTTTGCATCGCCATCGCGAAGAATCACGCGTTTGCGGATTCCGGTGACCGGTGCCGCCTTTTTTGCATGCCCCGACGGTCCGGCTTCTTTGGGTGCCTTGCCTAAAATATGTGAAGTAATGATAACGCGCTGAATCTCATTCGTTCCCTCATAGATTGTTGTAATTTTTGCATCACGGTACATCCGTTCCACTTCCATCCCTTTCAGATAACCTGTACCGCCGAAAATCTGAAGTGCATCGTTTGTGACCTCAAGTGCAATATCAGAAGCATACTGTTTTGCCATTGCAGATTCCATGCCGTAAGGTTCATGATGCTCTTTCAATTCTGCCGCAGAATAGATTAAGAAACGAGCAGCGCGCAGCTTCGTTGCCATATCCGCGATTTTAAAAGAAATCGCCTGTTGAAAACCGATTGGTTTTCCAAACTGAACGCGTTCTTTGGAGTAATCGACTGCCTGTTCAAATGCCCCCTGTGCAATCCCAAGCGCCTGTGCGGCGATTCCAATGCGGCCGCCGTCTAAAGTAGCCATTGCGATTTTAAATCCCTGCCCTTCTTTTCCAAGCAGGTTTTCCTTTGGAACCTTTACATCATTAAAAATCAATTCCGCAGTAGAAGAGGAACGAATTCCCATCTTATCGTAATGATCTCCAAATTCAAATCCTTTCCAACCCTTTTCCACAATAAAAGCAGAAATTCCTTTCGTGCCGATATCTGGTGTTGTAATCGCGAACACAACATATGTATCTGCCTTAGGCGCATTTGTAATAAAAATTTTACTTCCATTTAGAAGGTAGTAATCTCCTTTATCTAGCGCAACGGTTTCTGTACCGCCGGCATCAGAGCCTGCATTCGGTTCTGTCAAGCCAAATGCACCAATTTTATCCCCCTTGCAAAGAGGAACCACATACTTTTTCTTTTGTTCTTCATTTCCGAATGCCATAATCGGCCAAATACCCAGCGAGGTGTGCGCTGACAAAATGACACCCGTGCCGCCATCCACTCTTGCCAGTTCTTCCACAGCAATGGCATAGCTAATTGTGTCCAATCCTGCGCCGCCATACTCTTTCGGATAGGGAATTCCCATCAACCCCATCTTCCCCAACTTAGCTACCGCCTCACCGGGAAATTCGTTTTCTTTGTCCATAAGAAAGGTCAAAGGCTTGACTTCCTCTTCTGCAAATGCTCGAACCTTAGCCCGAAGCTCTTCTTGCTGCTGTGTGGTCGTGAATAACATAATTTTTCCTCCTTTTTCATAAACCATACTTGATATTTTTAATCCAATTTAAAGTTATAAAAAAAACCTTTCATCGCTTAATCGCCGAATAAAATTTTCTCAAGGCTGTAAGCCTCAAGCTCTTCATCCAACTTCTTCTGAATGGAGGTCAGGTGAATGTGGGCGCGGCAAACTGTCTTATTATGGACTTTACACCATAAGCACTGGTATCCCGGCTTCATGCAAGAGCTCACTGCGTGATCCCCTTCCATAATATGAATTAACTGCAGCAGTGATACCTGTTTTAGTTCGGCAGCTAAAATACAACCGCCTTCTGCTCCCCGCAAAATATGAATCAAGCCTCCTTTTTGAAGCTTTTTCAAAATCTTATAAGCAAATTGCTGAGGAATTTGTTCCCCTCTGGCCAGTTCTGTCGCAGTAATGCGGTTCCCATCTGCTAATGCTCGTAAAATCCGCATTGCATAATCTGTTTCCTTCGTGATCAGCAATCAAAAACTCCTCCTTTTTAGAATTACCTTACTATACTGTACAAAATTTGTCAAGTATATTTCTATAAAATAACAGAATTATCTCATTATTTTACAAGTAAGAGAGCTATCGTTTTCCCGCTTGAAGGGATTAAGCGCTTTTTTACATGCATCCCGAACAAATGACAATAAATTTCATATTATAATATAAGGCAAGCTGCTTTTAGTTTGCTTTAAACCAATGCAATAAATTCGCTTTCCGTGCATTACTCAGGAAACAGTTTATTGCCCTTGAAAGGGGAATTTCCTTTTGTATCATTGTTCTTATGGCCTTACAGGTCAAGTGATCTTGCCCTCGGACTTCGATTATGCCGAAGCGCGGCAAGGATACAACAGAGCAATTCAGCAATATCCTTTGATTATAAATTATTGTTTTAATAAATTTGATGTGAGAAATGCAATAAATTGGTCCCTCCAAAACGGCGTACCGATTCGAGTTCGAAACGGCGGTCACAATTACGAGGGATACTCTAACGGCGACTGCACACTTGTGATTGATGTCAGTAACATGAACCACATGCAGCTAGATGAAGAAGGCGGACGCCTTACAGTAGAAGGCGGTGTAACGAATGGGCAGGTTTATGAATTTTTAGCACCAACCGGCTATCCCTTCCCCGGAGGGACCTGCCCGACGGTCGGCTTGGGAGGCTATGCTTCGGGCGGCGGCTGGGGAATGTCCTGCCGTTATTTCGGACTCGGCTGTGACAGCCTTGAAGAGATTGAACTTGTCAATGCAAAAGGGTGCTTTATCAAAGCAAACAGCTGCTGTAATGCAGATCTCTTTTGGGCGTGCCGCGGTGCAGGCGGAGGAAATTTTGGAGTAATTGTATCAATGAAATTCAAACTCCCTCCTAAAGTGGAACAAGTCACCTTAATCCAGATTGAATACCCGAATGGATCGGCGTTGGAGCAAGCGTCCTTTCTCTCACTTTGGCAAAGCTGGCTTGCAGAGGCAGATCAGAGAATTACACTGCTTTCAAGACTTTATAATTCTGCTCAAAATGGAACGGGAATTCTTGCGAGAGGAATCTTTTACGGTCAGCCCGATGAAGCAGAGCCTCTTCTTCAACCCCTTCTAAGTCTGCCGGGGGTGCAGTACACGTTAGAAGCCATGTCCTTTTTTGAAGCGGTAAGCCAAGTCGGAAGCACGTATCCTCCTTTTGAAAAGTTTCAGGCCGTCAGCCGTTTTGTGTTAAGAAATTTGCGAGAAAGAGAAATCTCTAATGTAGTTTCGCTCCTCACTCCTCGTCCGCAAGGTTCTGTCTTTACCGGGCTGTCTCTATATGCACTGGGAGGTAGAGTTCAAGCGATAAAAAAGAATGAAACTGCATTTTTTTACCGCAGCGCACGATATATCATTTGGCTTGAAACCACATGGGAAGAAAATAGATATGCAAAAATAAATCGAAACTGGATTAAACAACAGTTTCCAACCTTTGCTGCTGCAACTACCGGTTCCTATGTGAATTTTCCGTACAGCGGCCTTCCTTGTTATTTAGAAGAATACTATGGTTCCCACGTTACGGCTTTGAAAGCAATCAAAGAAAAATATGATCCTTGCAATCGCTTTTGTTTTCCTCAAGGAATGAGCAGATGTTAATTCCTTTTCTTTAAGAAAGCATAGAAAAGAGGCGGTCTCTCACTTTTATTTTGACAGCGCCTCTTTTTTTATTTCATATTTTTGTGTTCATCTGCCCTCTCCTATAACAAGCTCTTCAAGATTATAAGAGGAAAGTCCGAAATTACGCTTTTTCTGTACTGAAATAGCATGGTTACTTTTTAGGGAAAGTGACCATAAACCGTGTGCCGCTTCCTTCTGCACTTTCAACTGCAATCCGCCCATCATGCGCCTCAACAATCGATTTTGCAATGGTCAATCCAATTCCTGCTCCGCCGGTTTTTCTGTTTCGAGAGCGTTCTGTGCGGTAAAAGCGCTTAAAAATATCCGGTAAATCTTTTTCTGAAATACCAATGCCGTTGTCTTCAATAATCACCACACCGTCCGAAAGCTCATCCTTTACCTCAATGTGTATTTTCCCACCATCTGGTGTATATTTTATTGCATTGGAGAGCAGGTTGGTTATTACCTGAATGATTCGAGCTTTATCAGCAGGAACAACAGAAGCTGTCCCATCTATTTGTATTTTAATCTTCTTATTATCCGCTTCTTTTTCAAAATTTAAGAAAACCGCGTGAACCGTCTCCAAAAGCTCCACATCCGTAATATTAAGCGTAACATTTTCTTGCTCCAATTTTGCCAAACGATTCAAATCAGCAATTAAACTGCCCAATCGTTTTACTTCATCCAAGCACCCATTTAACCGCTCCGGTGTAGGCTCCCAAAGGCCTTCTGCCATCGCCTCTAAATGAGAATGAATTGCCGTAAGCGGTGTACGGAGCTCGTGTGCAATATCTGACGTAAGCTGTTTGCGGTATTGCTCCTGCCTGCTGAGCGCCCCTGCCATATCGTTAATGGAAGAAATTAGTTTACTCAGCTCTTGGGTTTTTGTTTCACTTTCAAACCGAATATTATAATTGCCCGCGGCTATCTGCTCCGCAATTTCTGCGGTTTTTGTAATCGGGCGTGCAATTCGGTAAGCAAGAAGTCCCCCTGTGATGATTGATACTGCACAGGAAGCAATACCGATGAGTAACAGAAGCGCATTCATTGCATTGATAAATCGAAATTCATTCTCTTTTAAAAAATACGGACCGTAAGATTTAATCGATACCGATCCAATTTTTTGCTCCTCCTGCTTCAGATCATACGAATATGTGTGAAATCCTTCTGTATTTTTCCTCTGGCTCATACGGGTGGTGATGTCACTCATTATCTGCTTGCAGAGGGCCATGTCGTGACTTTGCGCATCCCAAATCATCTCTCCCGAGCCATCGTAAACAGATAAAACATATCCGTCATATAAAGAATACATACCGATTGTATGAAGATACTCTAAATCCCAGCTCCGATTCATTTCATGATACAGTTTTTCTAAGTCATCCACAATTTTTTTACGCTGTTCTTGTTCTTGGCTGATAATATATTCCTCAAACTGCCGATTTACTGCTACATTGGCAAACAAGCTTACGAGAGCAACCATCACCAAAACAATTGTCAAAATATATAAGGAAAGCTGAGACCGCAAAGTTTTCATTCAGTTCCTCCAAACCTGTAACCTAATCCATGTACTGTCAATATGTAGACAGGATTTTTTGCATCATCTTCAATTTTTTGACGGATATTTTTTACATGACTGTCAATTGCCCTGTCGTAGCCGTCAAAGTCATCACCAAGTGCAATAGAAATCAGCTCTTCTCGGGTAAATACCTTCCCGGGATATTTCACCAATGCAGAAAGGATTTTTAGCTCGCTTGGAGTGAGCATAAACGTATTATTTTGTTTCAGTAAAACCCCTTTTTCAAAATCGATTACCAAGTCGCCGTGATTCCAAGAATTTCTTACTGTTAATGGAAGCAAATCATCCGAGGCTCTTCGAAGCAAGGCTTCTACGCGGGCATACAGCTCTTTGAGGCCAAACGGCTTTGTAATATAATCATCTGCACCAAGCCCAAGCCCAAGCACCACATTCTCTTCCTCAATCTTAGCGGTAAGCATGATAATCGGCACACGGGATTTTTTTCGAATTTGAACACATACTTCTTCACCCGAAAGTCCTGGCATCATTAAATCCAAGATAACCAATGCAATATTCTGATGGCCAAAGATATCTAACGCTTCACTCCCATTTTCTGCTGAAAAAACACGAAACCCTTTATTGGTCAGCAATGCGGATACCACCTCTACAATCTTTGGCTCATCATCTACAACTAAAATATTTTTAACCTCATTCTTCACCATTCCGCCTCCCGCTTCCCACTATTTAATTCACTTCACTGCATTTTTCTGTTGCATACAAACTGTGGATTCAGCCTTGCGACTGTAAGACTCTGTTTTGATTGCATCAGAAAAAACAATCTCTTTCTTTCATTTTTTGTTTCATTATAATACCTTGAATCATTCATGGCAAGCGCAGTGCGGCTGTGTTTTAGATAATATGCAATATTAGATTTTCACTGTAAAATTTCCTACTGCAGATTAAATGGTTTCAAAAATTTATACACTTCCTTTTCCATTGCCCCCATCCCTACATTGACCGTAGTATAGAGCCAGCCTTCCACCTTTTCAGGATCCACGCCTGCAGCAATCAGCGGCTCTGGATTCAGGACAAATACAATGTCTTTATCTTGCGATTCTTTCGTAACGCGGTTAAATTGCATATCCTTCGCCCATTCAAACAGATTTCCATTCCCAAGATTTACATTAAAGTGATCCAGTGCAGTATGGTATCCGATAGAATCAGGTGATTTACGAAGCACTTTCTCATACGCCTCCAATGGTGTAGAGGCCACCTGCCCAGCAGATTTTCCATCTCCAAATTTCGTCCCTACCGCAAGCACGCTATCATTCATCTCATAATAGTCCGGTAGCTTCGCTATATCCAGTCCCGCATTTTCAAACGGTGCAATATCAAATTGTAATACGACATCTTTTGATCTGTCGCTGTTTTCCTCACCACTCCACTGAAACCGAACCGATTGGTCCGGCGCTTCCAGCGACCAAGCAGCGTTTTCTTCCTTCACTACGTTATCTGCTGATGCGGTTAAAATCTTTTCAAAGGAAACGACGGATTCCGTTCCGACTACATCAAGACTTCCTCCTGCCGTTTTAACGATAAAGCTTAAAATACCTGCAACAACAATCAAAGCAATCCCTAATGCTACACTAGTCTTTCTCTTGTGATTCATATCGAAGCCTCCGTTTCTGTGTCAACCGTAACCTTAAACCGTTTCAATCTCAACGCGTTGGCAAGAACGGAAACGGAACTCAAGCTCATCGCTGCGGCTGCAAAGATAGGGTTAAGAAGAGGACCTCCAAATAGATATAAAACACCCGCAGCAATTGGAATGCCGATTACATTATAGCCAAAGGCCCAAAATAGGTTCTGCTTAATATTTTGAATGGTTTTTTTGCTCAGTAAAATCCCTGTGGGAACATCCATCAGATCGGAGCGCATCAGGACAATATCTGCGGACTCCATCGCAACGTCAGTCCCTGATCCGATTGCAATACCAATATCTGCTTGTGCCAATGCCGGTGCGTCATTGATTCCGTCTCCAACCATCGCAACCTTGCGTCCCTGCCCTTGCAGTTTTTTCACTTCATTTGATTTATCCTGAGGAAGCACCTCGGCCAATACATGGTCGATGCCAACCTGCTTGGCAATTGCTGCGGCTGTCTTTTTGTTATCGCCCGTAATCATCGCTACCTCAATCCCCATCTTATGCAGTTGTCTGATTGCCATACGGCTGCTTTGCTTTACAACATCCGCTACAGCAACGATTCCTGACAGCGTTCCATCCATGGCTACATACATCGGTGTCTTTCCTTCCTCTGCCAGCCTGTCACTGATGTCCTTCATCGCATTCAGTGAAATACCACGTTCTTCCATCAGCTTACAGTTTCCGGCCAGC
This sequence comes from uncultured Anaerovorax sp., assembly GCA_963521065.1. Classification (GTDB taxonomy): domain Bacteria; phylum Bacillota; class Clostridia; order Peptostreptococcales; family Anaerovoracaceae; genus IOR16. Next base: position 218,118 of record CAUQTI010000002.1, read on the forward strand.
ACCAGTGTTCCGTCAATCTTCGCTTCGATTCCTCTTCCGGTAAAAGACTCAAACGTTTCTATATTAGATAGCTTCAGTCCTGCATCCTCTGCACCATGAACAATGGCCTGACCTAAAGGATGCTCTGAGCCTTTTTCTGCGGAAGCGGTTAGGCGAAGAAGCTCATTTTCATTTCTACCGCCCAAGGCAAGCACATCTGTCACAGTAGGCTTCCCTTCGGTAATGGTTCCCGTTTTGTCAAATATAATTGTATTGATTTTATGTGCCGACTCCAACGCCTGCCCACCTTTGATTAAAATACCGTTCTCTGCACCCTTTCCAGTTCCTACCATAATTGCAGTCGGCGTAGCCAGCCCTAAAGCACACGGACAAGCGATTACCAAAACTGCAACAAAGATAGTGAATGCAAACTCTAAATCTCCGCCGGAACCGAAATACCAGGCAATCCCGGACAGAGCCGCAATTACACACACAATCGGTACAAAATATCCGGATACAATATCCGCCATTTGCGCAATGGGTGCTTTTGAACCCTGCGCATCTTCGACCAGCTTGATAATTTGTGCCAATGCCGTATCACTCCCAATTTTCTCTGCTTTAAAGCGAATGACTCCTGTCGTGTTCAAAGAGGCTGTATATACAGGATCTCCTGCCTTTTTATCTACCGGCATGCTTTCTCCTGTCAGCATGGATTCATCAATCGCCGTGTGTCCCTCAATGACCGATCCATCCACCGGTATTTTTGCACCAGGTTTCACGATAATAATATCGCCGATTTCCACCTCTTCAATCGGAATTTCTTTTTCTATACCATCCTGTAAAATAATTGCGGTCTTCGGAGCAAGCCCCATCAGTTTCTTGATAGCTTCACTCGTTCTCCCCTTTGCAACGGATTCAAGCGTTTTTCCCAGGAGGATTAAGGTAATAATAACGCCGGCGGTCTCGTAATACAGATGATCAACCCCTTCGAAGCTGCCACTTGCGATTAACCATGTATTGTACAAGCTATAAAGGACAGCAGCGGTCGTACCAATGGCAATGAGAGAATCCATATTTGGACTGCGCTGCCACAGTGATTTAAAACCTATCGTGTAGAATTTGTGTCCGACACCGATGACAGGTACTACGAATAACAGCTCTGCCAACGCATAGAGCAAGGGATATCTCATCGGGTCGATTCCTGCCGGAAATGGCAATGCAATCACACTAATCATCGGTGCCATAGCAATGTATAAAAGCGGGAGTGAAAAAACAGCCGAAACAATAAATTTGGTCCAAAGGGTTTTAATCTCCCTTTGCTTCCGTTGCCGGTCTTCATCTGCCGTGTCCTGCTTATCGATTTCTAAAGCTTCATATCCAGCCTTCTCAATTGCTTCTCGAATCGCGGATAATCGAACCGTCTGAGGCTCGTATTCTACAGCAGCCTTCTCTGTCGCAAAATTGACGGAAGCATTTTTTACGCCCTCCAGCTTCTTCAGCGCTTTTTCCACACGCTGCGCACAAGCCGCACAAGTCATACCTCCAATCGGAATCAGTACATTGCTGCTGTCCGTCTTTTCTATAACCTCATATCCTATTTTTTTAACGGCTTCTTTAATGGCAGGAAGTGATAACGCATCTGCATTGTATTCTACGAAAAGTTTTTCACTTGCGAGATTTACAGAAGCTTGCTCCACCCCGGAAAGCTTTCCTATCGTTTTTTCAATTCTCTGTGCGCATGCAGCACAAGTCATACCTCTGATATTCAATACTTGGCTATTCATAATAAATCCTTTCCGAATTTTTGTGATTTCTATTTACATTCTAGCGCCGCAATCTTATGCTTTAGCGGACATGATAGATTTATCAACTATAAACTTTATTGTGGTCAAATTTGAATGAGAAAATTCTCCTATAAAAAATTATGCCCACCACCGAACGCATTTTCTCAACGATTAATAGGATTGCTTCCAGTTAGAAAAGATCCCTTTCGATTCTTTCAGAAAATCATAAGAAAGTGTAATCGTATCCGCTGTTACAGCCTTGCTTTCTTCGAAAATAGGCCAAGGATTGCATCCGCCAGCTTCGACTTCAACACGATCCATAGGGAATTTATTCCCACAGTTTTGACAAATTAATACATCCCCCTGCTGCTTATAATAACCATTCCCAGAATCGTAACACACCTGACAGGTATTGAATGCGGTTCGGATGCTTCCGTCAGATGCCTTTACCGCAACTACTTCTAAGCGAGTTCCGTCGATATCCATAGGATAAAATTTTGCAGTTTCGGATAATTCATTAATTGGTATTACAATGTCTTGATCTGCCAGAACAACGGAAGGTGTATCCTCCGGTGCTTCTATTTCTTCGCTGTTTTTTCCGAATCCCCTGCCAAGCAATCCAATCCCTGCAATCAATAAAACAGCAAGCAGAGATATCGCAACTACCGAAGTTTTCTTTTTCTTCGAACGTCCGTCTTTTTTTTGAACCATGAGTGTTTCCTTTCTTTTTCTTCTCATCAACGCCTTCTATAAATAACTAAATTTAATCCTTTTCTTTTTTATCTTCCGGCTTATCTTTTATCAGAAAAGCTGCTGCTAAAATTCCGGCAAACGGTAAAATACAATGCCAGTGACTGATTAGAAATTCCATCTATTTTCAACCTCCCTACGCAATCTTTTTAATAAGTTAGAGCGAACCAAAGCATTGTGTTTTAATGACAGCTCGGTGCACCCCCGGCGGCTCCAAACGTTTCTGACGGCCAAATGAGAGGCCTAAAATCAGATACTTCCTTTTTAATTTCTTCAATGTCAACTTCATTGATATCTTCTACTACCTTGATATACCCAAAGAGTGTGCTCTCCCCATTTGAAAAATCAAAGTCTCCAACCGGATACAGAAAAAGTGAATTTTCACCGCTAACTAACGATACTTTTGACGCATAGTCAGGAACAAGTAAATCCGTGCTGTTTGCTCCGGAAGTGCCATTTTCTACGATCCATTCGGTTTCAAGATCTGCCTGAACCACCATAACCGCAGGCTGAAATCCACGTTCTGTCATCTTCATCTTTATCGTCTGATATTCCCCTGTCTGCGAGGCGACCACAATTTCATCGGTTGGTATCACATAATCTGATACAGCTGCCTCCTCAGCCACTCCACCTGCAAGCTGCTCTTCTTCGTAAGAAGCATCTTCCTGTGAAACATCAGTTCCTGCTTCCACAACCTTAATTGCACTTCGAATCATCCCCATCCAACAGCTGAAAGGAAAGCGCCCCGTCTTGGAAGGCGTAAATTCAATGATATTTTCTCCTTCTTTAAATTGGTGCTCAATGTTGTATTCAGGGATAAGCATCCGATTATTACAACCATTAATACTGCCCTGCGGTGCATCAATAATCCATTTTACGGGCACCCCTTCTTGGACCGTAATCGCCGGATATTTCCCGGGCAACAAGGTACTGTTCACAATTTGGACGCCATCCTCTATTTTTACAGAGCTTTCGGCAGCAGCTGAATTTGCAATCAGCCCGTCGGTTAAAGGAAGTGCCCATCCAGTCAACCCCCAGCCTTGGGAAAACATTGACATACCCAGTACGACGACGAGTACGGCACCCGCAGTCATAATCTTTTTAGAAAATTTCTTCCCTAATAAAGAGCTTGCCGCTCCAACCCCAAACATCAAGGGTACCGTTCCCAAACTAAAAAGAAGCATAGAAAAGGCACCTGCAATCGGACTCCCCGTGGATAACGCATAAATCTGCATTGACTGCAGAGGACCGCAAGGCATTAATCCATTCAACAACCCTACAAACAAAGGGCTTCTGCTTCCTGCTTTCCGCTTATCAATTTGTTTAGAAAAAAACACAGGCAGCCTAGGAGTAATCCTTCGAAGTATCGGAAAAATTCCAAGTGTATTGATTCCCATAATGACCATGAAAATGCCTGCAATTAATTTGAGCATTCCCTGCATGGTACTTGAAAACGTAACGACAGAGCCCAATCCTCCTACAATAAATCCTACAACTGTATAGGAGACTACACGGCCTAAATTATATAAAAAAGCGGGCCGAAAGGTAGAAAAAGCTTCCCTTCTTCCCTTTTGTATTTTATTTTGCGGGATACATTGTGATAAATTGATTCCCCCACACATGGCAACACAATGTACAGAAGTGAGTAACCCGATAAAGAACAGCATCCCGTATCCCATATCGACCTCAGCCAGCCGGCTTGGCACAAGGAGGTTCAAAATCCCAAACTGCTGTAGAAGAAGGTAAAAAGAAGCGATAATAATCAGCAGCCCAATCACTCTTTTGGTGCTTCCTGACTTTTCTTTACGTTCCTGCAATACTGTGTAATCAAGGTTTTGAATGATTGCCTTAATATCCTTCAGCTTTATAATGTCCGTGTCATATACAATATCTGCTATGCCTTCACTATAGCTGACCCTCACGGATTTAATTCCCGCAGTATTCTTAAGCTTTTTCTCAATCCGGTTTTGACAGCTGATACACGTCATTCCTCCAATGCATAACTGCCTTTCTTTTACCGCGGCTTCCATTTACACGCCCTCCTGACTATTCTTATTCACGACCTATTCCTTAATAATTAAATGCTCTCAATTAGTGTTTACGGTTTTCCTGACGGCTGTTCAAGCCACAGCAGCTTGGAGTTCCGTTTCCAAAAATCTCCTGATTTGACTTCTCCAGTCTCTTTAAATAATTATTAAATGCTTTTTTAAAACGGTTCCAAATTTTCATAGTCACGCCTCCTGATATTTTTTATTTTATGCGGTCATTCTAAAGAGCAAATTTGTAAAAATTATGTGTTTGCACTATTTTTACAGGAAGTATTATGAAATATTTTGCAAACAAAAAGACACTGTTCGGAAAAACCGCAAACAGTGCCGCAAAAAATGTGATCTGAAATAATAATTTTTATAGGTTGGGATTGTAATATCTTCCTTTATTTTTCGTTTTCTTACCATATTCAATCGCTTGAACCGGGCAACGATGGATGCAGGCAAGACATTTTGTACAGCGATCTCCCCACTTAGGTTTTCCTTCTAGCAATATAATATTTTGGATTGGGCAAATTCGCTCACAAAGGCTGCAGGAGATACAATTATTTTCCGTATGGAACTTCTTTGAACCTAAAGCAAACTTATTAAATAAGGGGCTGATTACATACGTATTGAGAAACGATTTACTTCCTTCATAGCATTCAAATACCCCTTCTTTCTTTTTCTCAATTACTTCATTGATATGTTGCACGACTTGTTGTGCATCCTCTAATTTTATCCGCTCTTCTTCTTTTGAATCTACATCATACAAAATGATATAGTTGTTAGGCATGAAAACAGAAAATCCACTGTCAAGTTTGAGATTTCTTTTTTCTAACGCCTTCCCTAGCAGCTTCATCGTATATCCGGCAGTATCTCCACAGGTACCGACCGCAAAAGTATATGGATTGCTATCCTGCTTTATTTCAAGTTTTTCGATGAAATCCATTACGATTTTCGGTGGTGCCCAGGCATAGATTGGAAATACAAACCCTAGCTTTTCGCCTGGTTTTAGAGAAAATGAAAAAGATGCAGCTGCGTTCATCTGCTCCGCGATCGATACTACTTGTTCTCCTTGAAATTCAGCCAAATTTTTTGCGACCCACAGGCTATTTCCTGTGCCTGAAAAGTAAAATATCATAAACTGTCCCTTTCTCTTTCAAGTTTTTATGTTATTATAATTATAGTTACCGAGCACAGCTTTTCAAGTAGATACAGGAAAAAGAAAATGATTCCTGCTTTTACTACTTTAAAAGAGTTGGGTGGAAAGCATCCAAACTATAAAAAAGGAGTCAATCAATGAACGGACAAAATCGCAAAGATATTGCGATCGGCACTCGAGTAAATATCGTTTTGAAAGTCGATCAACGCACCGGCAGGCTTACGGAAGGTATCGTGGCAAAACTGCTGACAAAAAGCAGTTTTCATCCTCATGGAATCAAGGTTATGCTGGAAGACGGCCAAGTCGGCCGGGTCCAAGAAATTTTATAATCCGTAAAACGGGCAATTCGGGAAGGAAACGGCTTCCCCCAATGTCCGTTTCTTTTTCTTTCTTTTAGGCGCTTTTTTCTTAAAGCATAAAGCAAACTAATTCTCTCTAAAATAATCACTCTTTCTTTTTTTTACTATATTTCTTTTTGTAACGCACGTTACGGATTCATTTTTGAATTTGGGATACACTGATTACAGTAAAGAGGATTATCATTACAAAACCAAGAGTTAGTAATATCAAACTTATACATGGATACAAGGAGGTACTCTATATGAATCCCTATTTCTCCCTTTCGGATAAAATTTATGACCTGACTGAAACATACCCCGAGCTTATTGATCTGCTCGCTGCAAATGGATTTGAAAATCTGCGCAACGAGACGATGCGCAAAACCATAGGTCGGACAATCTCGATTGAAACGGCCCTAAACAGTAAAAATCTTGACCCGCAGCTCTTTGAACAAAAGATGCTGGATGCCATTGCGCAAAAAAAAGAGCCGCTTGCTACAGGACTTATCGACACCATGCAGAAAAGTACGAAAGGTGATTTGCTGCTCGCAGGTGTTCTTCCCTGCCCAATTCGAGTGCAGCTCCTGGAAAAGCTAGACAGCTGGCTTACAGAACAGAATACCAAGATTCACTATGAACTGCAAGCAGCCAGCATGGGACTCGACTGGCTCCGAGAAGAAATGATGCAAAGTGCAGATGAAACTGGACTGGCAGATGTGTACCTTTCCGCGGGATTCAGCCTCTTCTTCGACCAAGCGGTCATGGGAACCCATTTGGAAAAAAAAGTTTTTGCAGACTTGACGGGAGCAGAACGGTTCAATCCAGTCTTCGACAATAAGAGCATTAATTTAAAAGACCCAAAAAAGCAATATACCATTATCGGCGTAGTTCCCGCGATTTTTATGGTGAATACGGAACTTTTAGGGGAACGTCCATTCCCACAAAGCTGGGAAGATTTACTGACCCCAGAATTTGAAAATACCGTCGCCCTGCCGATGAAGGATTTGGATTTATTTAATGCTGTTTTGCTGGGCATCTACCAAAAATACGGCGAAGAAGGCGTCGCAAAACTAGGTAAATGCCTGTTAAGCAGTATGCACCCCGCACAAATGGTCAAGGAGGGTGCGAAAAAACAGCAAAACAACGGTCCCATAGTAACCGTTATGCCCTATTTCTTTACATGGATGGCGAAAGAAGGCGGTGCACTGAAACCCGTGTGGCCGAAAGACGGTGCCATTATCAGCCCGATTTTCCTGTTAACGAAAGCAGCTTCCAAAGAAAAATCACAGCCGCTTGTAGATTTCCTGTTTTCTAAAGAAATGGGAAATGTTCTGTCTGCAAACGGAAAATTCCCATCCACTCATCCTGAGGTGGACAATGGACTGTCCCCGGAGCAAACCTTTCTATGGCCAGGCTGGGATTTTATCTACAGCCACAACATCGGTAATCTATTAAAGGAGACAGAACGCATATTTTTTGATACGGCAGGTGATAAATTATGAATCTTGTTATTTTTTCAGGTCCTCCTTCTTCGGGTAAGACCTCAGTAATTTTGAAAACCATTGATGCATTTCAAAAACGCGAACTCGCCGTTGGCGTCGTAAAATTTGACTGCCTTTATACGGATGATGACCTATTGTATGAAAAAGCAGGTATCCCTGTAAAAAAAGGACTTTCCGGCGCGCTCTGCCCCGATCACTTTTTCGCTTCTAATATTGAAGATGTAGTGGCATGGGGCAACCGCGAAAACCTTGATCTTCTGATTACTGAATCAGCAGGCCTCTGCAATCGCTGCTCCCCCTATCTTGCCGGAGTAAAGGGAATCTGTGTCATCGATAACCTATCTGGCATTAACACGCCGAAAAAAATCGGCCCTATGCTCAAATCCGCCGATATCGTTGTCATCACGAAAGGTGATATTGTCTCCCAGGCAGAACGTGAGGTTTTTTCTTCGCGTGTAAGTACGGTCAATCCTAAAGCAATGGTACTGCATGTCAACGGATTGAGCGGACAAGGTGCCTATGAGCTGAGCACCCTGCTGTACGATGAAACACAAAATTTAGAATCGGTACAAGGAATGAAACTACGCTTTCCTATGCCTTCTGCCATGTGTTCGTACTGTCTGGGAGAAACCCGCATCGGTGAAAGCTACCAATTGGGCAACACCAAGAAAATGGTATGGGAGGAGGATGCAACATGAAAGATCAAACAATCAAAAAACTGTTAAAAGAATATCCCTTTGTGGCAGACTTTTTTCAGCAAAACCGCCTGGACATTTATGGGCACGAAGATTTGACATTTACAGATTTTTTATCCAGGTTAAGCGAAGAATATCTGGAGGATCAAGCCATCGATGTTAAAACTCTGCCGGAGGAATTGGAAAGTTATATTTCGCAAATGCTCCTGTTTTTAGGAATCGAAGAAAAAAGCACCGTACAATCTTTGACCATTCTGCCCGGTCAAAACAAAAACGGGCAGGCAGAAACCTTTGAGCGGCTCGACATCCTTTCCTCACAAATCGTATCCATCGTCGGCCCCACCGGCTCCGGCAAAAGCCGCCTGCTGGCAGATATCGAATGGGCAGCACAGGGAGACACCCCTACCGGACGCAGCATCCTCATCAACGGCAGCGTACCTGATCCAAAATGGCGCTATTCTCCAAACAATAAACTGGTCGCCCAGCTTTCTCAAAACATGAATTTCGTAATGGACATCAGTGCAGGCGAATTCGTAAAGCTCCATGCGGAAAGCCGTATGGTGCAGAATTCCGGTGAAATCGCTTCCAAAATTTTAGAATCTGCCAACCGTTTGGCGGGAGAACCTTTTGCCGCCGATACCCCGGTGACCAGTCTCAGTGGCGGACAGTCTCGTGCTTTGATGATTGCAGATACCGCTATCCTAAGCGCTTCCCCCATCGTGCTAATCGATGAAATTGAGAATGCAGGGATCGACCGTCGCAAAGCACTTGAGCTATTGGTTTCACAGGATAAAATTGTATTAATGGCAACGCATGACCCTCTGCTTGCTTTAATGGCTGACTGGCGCATTGTAATTCAAAACGGCGGAATTCACTCTGTTTTACAAACCTCCTCCGAAGAGAGACAGCTTTTAGTGGAGCTAGGAAACATCGATGCAATCATGCAAAATGCCCGGCAGATGCTGCGCAGCGGGAGCAGCTTACAACGGGAATCACTCTTTCCATAGGCGTTGAATTTTCCTTGTTGCTTTCTCGCATTCTATGATAGAATCAAAAGAAACACAGATGGCAATACCGATAGTAGCAGACGAAGAAAGAAGGTAACTATGATTCATAAGCTAAAATACAGCCCGCTTTTTTCGGGGATGACCGAAGAAGAAATCTCCGATTGCCTGCAATGCAGTGATGCAAAAATTCTTTCTTACGAAAAGGATGAGATGGTTTTTTATCAGAAAGATGTACCAACTCACCTGCTCGTATTAATCGAGGGGTCTGTTGCTATATGTAACGACACAGCTTCCGGAAAGCGAAGCATCGTAGCCGCCTTTGATCAGAGCGGAGAGCTGTTTGGCGAGGTATTTGTTTTTCTAAAGCGCAAGGAATATGACCATTATGCCCAAGCCATCTCCTCCTCTCATGTTTTACAGATTCCAAAAGAATTTCTTTTTCAGACCTGCGGAGAAATGTGCGGACATCATGCAAAGCTGATTTCCAATATGCTTACAATTCTTGCACAAAAGGCCTATTTTCTCAATCAGAAAGTGCAAATTCTTTCTTGCGCCACTCTGCGGCAAAAAATAACTAAGGTTTTGTTAAGAAACAGCGATCCTGATGGTAAAGTAAATCTTTCTATGAATCGGGAAGAGCTCGCAGATTTTTTAAATACCGCGCGCCCCTCCCTCTCCAGAGAGCTGATGAACATGCAGGAGGATGGATTAATCCAAATAAAAAAACGAGCGATTTACATTATCGATTATGAGGAATTGCAAAATATTTTATAATTTTTAAATCCGTAACGAAGGTTACGGATTTTTCTTTTCTCTACTGCTAAGATGAAGTCACAAGATAAATGCAACAACTAAAATGATGAAATCAAAGGAGAATGAATTATGGAAAATAAAATGTTTTGTTATCAATGTCAAGAAACAGCCGGAAATACCGGATGCACAATATCAGGAGTCTGCGGTAAAAAACCGGAAGTTGCGGCAATGCAAGATTTACTCATCTATGTAACAAAAGGAATTTCTGCGGTTACCACACAGCTTCGCAGCGAAGGAACATCAGTTTCACCAGATATCAATCACTTGATTACCCTGAATCTGTTCATTACCATTACCAACGCAAATTTTGATGAGGATGCCATCGTCGCACGCATTGTTGAAACTTTGGATAAAAAGAAAGAACTCCTCTCACAAATTAAGAATATAAACGTTTTACCTGCTGCAGCAAGTTGGTCATCGGATGACCGCAATGCCTTTGCAGCAAAAGCCGCAGAAGTTGGCGTACTCTCCACCGAAAATGAAGATGTACGCAGCTTAAGAGAATTGATTACCTATGGACTGAAAGGACTTTCCGCATATTCCAAGCATGCAAACGCTTTGCTTCAAGATGATGCAGAGGTAGATGCGTTTCTACAGAATGCCCTTGCTAAGACATTGGATGATTCTCTCAGTGCCGATGAGCTGATTGCTTTGACATTGGAAACCGGTAAATACGGCGTAAATGGCATGGCCCTATTAGACAAGGCAAACACCACTGCCTACGGTAATCCTGAAATTACAAAAGTAAATATTGGTGTGGGAACACGCCCGGGTATCTTAATCTCCGGCCACGACCTGCGCGATATGGAATTGCTGCTGAAACAAACCGAAGGCACCGGAGTCGATGTATATACTCATTCTGAAATGCTTCCGGCTCACTACTATCCGGCCTTCAAGAAATATTCTCACTTTGTCGGTAATTACGGAAACGCATGGTGGAAGCAAAAAGAAGAATTTGAAAGCTTTCATGGACCAATCCTTATGACAACCAACTGCATCGTGCCTCCAAAAGACAGCTACAAAGACAGATTGTACACTACAGGTGCTGCCGGATTCCCTGGATGCAAGCATATCCCTGGAAGCATCGGCGAGGAAAAAGACTTCACTGAAATTATTGAGCATGCCAAAAAGTGCGCCCCACCAACTGAAATTGAACACGGTGAAATCGTTGGCGGCTTTGCCCACAATCAGGTATTAGCCCTGGCCGATACCGTCGTAGGTGCAGTAAAATCCGGTGCAATCAAAAAGTTTGTAGTTATGGCAGGCTGTGACGGACGCGCGAAATCCAGAAACTACTACACTGATTTTGCAAAGGCATTGCCAAAAGATGCGGTAATTTTGACTGCCGGCTGTGCCAAGTATAAATATAACAAACTGGACCTTGGAGATATCGGCGGCATTCCTCGCGTTCTCGACGCCGGACAGTGCAACGATTCCTACTCCCTGGCAGTCATTGCGCTTAAATTAAAGGAAGTTTTCGGTCTTGATGATATCAATGACCTTCCGATTGTTTACAACATCGCATGGTATGAGCAAAAAGCGGTAATTGTACTGCTGGCCCTGCTCTATCTCGGTGTGAAAAATATCCACCTTGGTCCAACACTTCCCGCATTCCTTTCCCCAAATGTAGCAAAAGTTCTGGTCGAGAATTTTGGTATTGCAGGAATCGGTACTGTGGAAGATGATATTGATTTATTTTTCGACGATAAATCAAACACAGAAGCAGAAGAAGGCATTAAAATCACAGAAGATATGTTGATTGGTGAAATCCTTCGCCAATATCCTGATGCAGCCTCTGTTTTGATGGCAAGCGGGATGCACTGTCTGGGTTGCCCATCCTCTCAGATGGAATCCATCTCTGATGCCTGCGCAGTTCACGGCATTGATGTAAAGGATCTTTTAGAACAGCTTAATCGCTAGTATTCTCCATAAAATAAATTAGAATGCTTAAAGGAGTTCCGGCGGATAATATTCCGCCGGAACCCGTTAAGAGAAAGGAAACCCTTATGAGTGCTTTTTTAGGCCCGATCCATCACTGGTTATATCATAAAATTCAAATTCAGGAAGAATTGATTCATGATATTTTAGGACATTTTTCACAGGAAAATGATTCCTTCGAAGCAACGGAGAAGCTGGATGCGGCGTGCGGTAAGTTAGAATTGCTTCCTCTGGAAGAAAGTATTGATGTAAGTAATATTCACGGCTGGCTCCACGAAAAAATTGCGCTTACAGAAACCCGACTAGCCTTTTTAGTTACCGAGCTACTGCGGGAAACTCCTTCCCGCTTGGCCGACTTGCAGAAGATTGCCTTCCAATTTGGAGAAAAACACGCATTGCAAGATAAAATCGGTGCCGACGAAGCGCTAAGGGCACTTGAAGATACCTTGCTTGACGGTATGCCCTGCGATCACGTGAACCAAGTGGTGCAGCGTGAGCAAAATAAGGTTATCTGGAAAAAAACACAATGCGTCCATCGCGACTACTGGAATCAGGTTGGCGGTGATATTGCAATCTATAATGCTCTGCGATTGAAAATCATAGAAGGCATGCTAATTTACAGCGGCCTTGCACTTCATATCCTTGAAAATGAGGAATATGTGATAAGCAGAAAGGAGCAGCAGACATGTACAGTGTAGAATTGATGGTAAAGGAACACGATAATATCTTAAAGCTTCTTACTGTGATAGAAAATGCCTGCTGTGGTATTTTGAACGGAAAAGAAGTAAATCACAACGATTTCCGCGAAATGATTGCCTTTGCACGAAATTATGCGGATAAGCACCACCATGGTAAGGAAGAGCAAATTTTCTTTCAGGAAATGACAAATCACCTAGGTGAGCTTGCTGTCAAGCTCGTTCAACATGGAATGCTTGTCGAACATGATTTTGGTCGGCTTCACCTGTCAGAGCTTGAAAAAGCCTTGGAGGCAGACGAGCAAAAACCACAAACCCTGTTGAAATTAAATATTCTCACAGAAGCAATGGGCTATGTGACTCTCCTGCGGCGGCATATTGAAAAAGAAAATCAGGTTGTCTACACCTATGCAGAAAGAAATTGGACAGCAGATATTTTACAATCAGTGGATGAACGCATAAAAGATTTTGAAGAAGAAGCAAATCGCAATCAGATTCAGAATACTTACCTAAATTTATTGGACACCCTCCAAACAAAATATTCTGCATAATGAGATTTTTTCAATAAGCTCAGCAAACCACAATCTGCTCAATGCAACTTATAATTAAATAAACACTTTATAAAAAGCCCTGTTCAAACTGTCTATTGAACAGGGTTTTAATGCTTTAAAATACGAACAATCGTACATATTTCTAATTCTTCATTTTATCGGCTAAAATTCAGATAAACTCATATTTTTAACTTAAAAGGTTTAATCTCACTGCTTTTAATTCAAAACTATTAATTAAATTCTAAATCAAACCTTAAATTTTCTATTATTGCTTTCATTCAGAGAAGTATTTTCCCTTGACTTGGTATCGCTATGTCGATATACTGATATCGAATAAACATATATCGTTTTGACGATACTATAATTAAAGAGGTGAATTATGAAAAAAACACTTACAATTTACCACGGCTCATCGCAAATCATAGAAATACCTGAGCTTTCCAAGGGTAAAGCGACCAATGATTACGGCAGAGGTTTTTATTGCACCGAAAGCATCGAGCTTGCCAAGGAATGGGCATGTAGTAGTGAAACGGACGGCTTTGCCAACCGATATCATTTTGACCAAGAAAATCTGTCGGTTTTAAATCTCTCAGGCGGAGATTACCACATTTTAAACTGGCTGTCTATCCTTTTAGAGAACAGAACTTTTCGTATGAGTAGTGACATTGCCCAGCGTGCCTATGAATATATTTCCGAGCATTTTACAGCAGAATACAAGTCTTATGATGTGATAAAGGGTTACCGTGCAGACGATTCCTATTTCTCTTTTGCTACTGCGTTTCTCAACAACACCATCTCTCTTGCACAGCTTGAAAAAGCAATGGTACTGGGGAACTTGGGAGAGCAGATTGTTTTGCGCTCACAAAGAGCCTTTAACAAGCTATCCTTTGTAGAAAGTACAGTTGCTTCAAGAACCATCTATCTTCCAAAAAAACTGGCAAGAGATACTGAGGCAAGAGCGGAATTTCGGCAGGAGAAAACAAAATCAAGTGTAGAAGAAGAGATTTATATCCTTGATATCATCAGAGGGAGGTGGCAAAACGATGACCCACGCATACAACAAATCCTACTTGGATGATGCGATGCAAAACCTAGGAGATATGCTGGATTATGCCCTTGTGGATTGCGGCTATGCTCCTGACGAATTTTTTTCTTGGTTTATCAGCAGCGGTATCGCTGCCAAAATCGAAAATGGAAACCCGAAATACATTAGCGGAATGTCGGGAGTAGAGCTGGCGAGAGAGGTAATCTTTCTCACTACTAGCAATTATCCCACCAAAAAGAGGATAATTAAAGACTTTACAAGCCGTGAATACTGGGCAGGATGGATACTCGCCTATTATCAGTGGTACAGCGGTTTGAAATTTTTTGATATGGCAGAGAATGGACTTTCCTTATCCGAGGTATTGTCCCTTTACATTCTCCACGAGGCAGACCAGAGCAAGTTTGTGAATACCGCAAACGAGATTATCAGTCGCCACAAGCTGAAGAAGCCATCCAATCTCTCTATTATCAGAAAAGCAAGAGGGTTTACGCAGGGACAGCTTGCAGAGCAGTCTGGGGTGGCACTTCGCATGATTCAGCTCTATGAGCAACAGCAAAACGATATTAACAAGGCTCAGGCAGGTACATTGCTCAGCTTGGCAAAGGCACTGGGTTGTGAGATGCAAGACTTGATGGCGTGAGCAGAATTTATGAGCAGAATGCTTGCCTCAACTATAAAGAAATGTATTTAAAGCTTTTTTATGCCAGTGAGCGGGCGATTAACATCCTAGTACAGGTGCAACGAGAATGTGAAGAATTGTACATTAGTCAACCCGAACCCGATTTAAAAGTACCATCCATATCGCCAGAAAACAAGAAAAGCATGGAGGAGGATTAAATCCAAATCCATGCTTTTATGCTTAGATAATCAAAAAAAGAAGTCCTCATACAGCTCTTTTTTATTGGGCAAAAGACTGTTGGCGGAGAGTCAGGGATTTACACAGCTGTTCCACACCTGCCGTCTTCATCCAAACACAGGATGAAGACCAGCTCTCTAAAAAGCATCCCCGATACTTTTCTTTACTCTCGCTGCCCTTTCGGCTTCGAATCCCTCATTTTTTCTATACAAAAAGACTCACTGTATGAGTGAGTCTTTTGCTTTGGCGGAGAGTCAGGGATTCGAACCCTGGGTCCGGTTAGGGACACGGCATTTCGAGTGCCGCACGATCGACCACTCTGACAACTCTCCTTATCTCTTTTCAGTCAGAAAAAATATGACGCATAAAATCGTCAAATCTTAGAAATTATAGCATGATGGGAGCATAATTGCAAGGTACATCTCCCAATTCTCTTTAATTTTTATTTCTCTTAAACATTTGAGCACTTTTCCCATTCAAAAAAGGAATGTGGCGGAACTCAAATACTTTTTTCACCAAGACTACAAAAAAGTATTTTGGGAAAATCCTTTTGATTTTTCAATAATTTGGGTATAATAAATGTTAGAAACTTTAAATTTTTCAAGTGATTTATTGCTTGAAAACAATGAAATAGATAAAGTGAGGTAAAAAAATGGATCAACGTATTAAAACATTAGCAAAAAATTTAGTTAACTATTCCTGCGCCGTTCAAAAAGGGGAAAGAGTATTAATTTCTTACGAAGGCTCCAGTGTAAAACCCTTGGCAAGACAATTGATTAAAGAAGTTTATGCTGCCGGCGGCTACCCTTATCTGGAAATTCGTGATTCTTCTGTGAACCGTGAAATATTACTTCACTGCGAAGATGAACAACTCCAATTTATGAAAGAATGCCAGCTTGCACAGATGGAGGGTATGGCGGCATTTATCGCTATCCGCGGTGCGGACAATACCTCTGAATACTCTGATATCCCAAGTGATAAAATGAATCTATATAGCAAGGTGCTCAGACCGGTACAGGATTATCGCGTCAACCATACAAAATGGGTTGTGCTGCGCTATCCAAATAATGCAATGGCTCAACTAGCGCACAGCAGTTTGGAATCTTTTGAAGATTTCTATTTTGATGTATGCAATTTAGATTACCAAAAAATGTCTGATGCAATGGACCCACTGGTTGAATTAATGAATAAGACGGATAAAGTACATTTAGTTGGTCCGGGAACAGATTTAACCTTCTCCATCAAAGGCATCGGCGCGATTAAGTGTGACGGAGAAAGAAACATTCCGGATGGTGAAGTTTATACCGCACCTGTAAAAAATTCTATGAACGGAAAAATCTCCTACAACACCCCGTCGGAAGAGCAAGGCTTTACCTACCAGAATATCGTTTTTGAAATAAAAGACGGTAAAATTGTCAATGCAACCTCAAATAATAATGAACGCATCAATGAGCTGCTTGATACTGATGAAGGTGCTCGTTACTTTGGAGAATTTGCAATTGGAGTAAATCCTTATATCCTTCACCCGATGATGGATACCCTATTTGATGAAAAAATAGCAGGAAGCTTCCATCTGACGCCCGGATGCGCTTACGAAGATGCTTTTAACGGCAACAAATCCGCAGTTCACTGGGATTTGGTTATGATTCAAAGAGCAGAGTACGGCGGCGGTGAAATCTACTTTGACGACGTTCTAATCCGGAAAGACGGACTATTTGTTCTTCCTGAATTAAAAGGCTTAAATCCTGAAAACTTAAAGTAAACAGGGCATATTTCAACTAAAAAGAGCAGCTGTGGCTTGATGTAGCACCCACAAAGCCAGACCTAAAATCTAGCTTTCAGAGGGTAGTTCATTCAACTCATACCTGCTCTTTTTCTTTTTATAAAATATAAAGGAATGCCGTCCCTGCAATTTTCTAAAACAGCTAGTGGCAAATAGCACACTTTACTCATAAAGGGCTCCTTTGTTAATCTTACTGCAAATATTATACTTTTTAAGCTTTTTATATAAGGCGCTCTTATGAATCCCCAATTCATAAGAAGAAAGTTCACAATTTCCATTGTTCTTTTTTAAAGTATCAATAATAAGGTCTCTCTCATATTCACCGACTAAATCCGGCAACTTTTTATTTACAGAACTGCACTCCCCCATTTTATGCCTTGAAACAATCTTTGAGGGCAGGTCACAAAGTTCAATAAAAAATCCGTCACAGATTGCATATGCTGCTTTTATCACGTTATCTAGCTCACGAATGTTCCCCGGCCAGGCATACCCTGTAAAACAACGCTTCACATCCTTAGACATTGCAATGGTTTTATTATACTCCTGATTTAATTCCTGCAAAAAATGATTTGCAAGCTCTAAAATATCTGTTTTTCTGTTTCTGAGGGGCTGCATGTCAAGATTTATTACGTTGATTCTATAATACAGGTCTTCACGGAACTCTCCATGTTCTATCATTTCATTCAAATTCTTTCTTGTGGCAGAAATAACCCTTACATCTACTGGAACTGATCGAAGGCCGCCTACCGGCTCAATTTCCTTTTCTTGAAGGACTCTCAAAATCTTCGCCTGCATGTTTAAGGGCATATCTCCAATTTCATCAAGGAAAATCGTACCGCCATTTGCCATTAAAAATTTACCCTTTTTCCCACCTTTCTTTGCGCCTGTAAAAGCTCCCTCTTCATATCCAAAAAGCTCCGACTCTAAAAGATTGGATGGAATTGCGGCACAATTTATACTTACCATAGGCTTATTCGCACGCGGACTGGCATTGTGAATGGCTTGAGCAAAGATTTCTTTTCCTGTTCCGGTTTCTCCCGTAAGCAAAATGGCAAAATCTGTTTTGGCTGCTTTAATAGCCGCTTTTTTCTTTTCTGCAAATTCTGCACTGCTTCCGATAATACTGCGAAAGCAATATTTTTTCTGTGAAGCATTCTGCTCATATGCTTCTTTATAAAATTCAAGCTCTGCGTACTCGTTCATCAACCTTTTTGCAGAATCTAAGGTTTGCAGCCGAAATTTCACCTGCGCAACGCCTGCAACAATTTCATTGCTGTCATCATAGACACAAGAACGGCTCACCAAGAGGAAGCTGTCATCGCTTTCTTTTGTTTCTCCACTTTCAAATTTATGCAAAGCGAGCTCTTCACGGTAGCTCTTTTTCACAATGTCCAGCATTTTTGAATTAGAAATATTCTTTTTTATATTATATCCGACAATTTCTTCTTTTTTCTTCCCTAAGAAGTTACAGTATTGATCATTAATATCTGTAACAATACCATTTCTGTCTACAACAATAAAACCATCATCTGTCATTCTTAAAATTTCATCAAAAATAGATTTATATCTTGCAAAATCCTTGTCAGACATAGCTGTTCCTCCAAAAATTCCATTCCGCTGTGCCGTCTTATATGCTTCTATGATATAAGAAAAAAAAGGCATCGACAAGCTTTTTCTCACTCGCCTTATCTCAAAGTCGCAACACAGCAAAAGTTTTGGACTGATTCTATAACCAGCCCAAAACTCTTAAAATTAAAATTCGAAATCGGCTTTTTTATCAATTGCTTCTATCATCGCCGGAATCACCTCATAAAGGTCACCCACGATTCCATAATTGCATATTTTAAAAATTGGTGCATTCGGATCTTTATTGATTGCAATAATATATTTTGATTCACTCATTCCTGCAAGGTGTTGAATCGCTCCAGAAATGCCGCATGCGATGTAAATGTCTGGCCGAACTGTTGTTCCCGTTTGTCCAACCTGATGTACATGATCAATCCATCCGGAGTCAACGGCTGCTCTGGACGCACCGACTTCTGCCCCCAGCTTATCCGCTAGTTTTTGCAGTGTTTCAAAGCCGACAGCACCCTTTAATCCACGTCCGCCGGATACGATAATCTTTGCATCGGTCAAATTGACTGTCTTTTTATCTGCAGGTATTTTATCAATCAATTTTACGCGGATGTCCTTCTCTTCAAGACTCGGTTTAAACACCTCTAATTCGCCTTTCGTACTTTCAACGTGGCGCGCTTTCTGCATTACACCCGGTCGTACCGTCGACATCTGAGGTCGATTTTTGGGACAGATAATGGTCGCCATAAGATTGCCACCAAAAGCAGGGCGCGTCTGCAATATCTTTCCGTCTTCTGGATCAATATCAAGTGAAGTGCAGTCCGCAACCAAGCCAGTTCCAATTTGCGCAGCAATTCTAGGCCCTACATCCCGTCCAATTGAAGTAGCCCCAACCAAAACAATTTCCGGCTTTCTTTCTGAAATCAGCTGTGAAGTTGCAATGGAGTAGCCATCTGTCGAAAAATCTTTTAATAAAGGATGCTCGATGTATATTATTTTATCAACATCGTATTTAAGTAATTTTTTAATCTCCTCTTCAATCTCATAACCTGCAACTACCGCAACTACTTTTTTGCCTATTTTATCTGCTAATTTTCTTCCTTCTCCAATAAGCTCTATCGTTACCGGGTGGATTTTTCCTTCTCTTTGTTCTCCAATGACCCATACGTCATGATACTCCGCCAAATTCACATTCTGATTGACTTTTGCTCGTTCCATTTTATCAAACCCCTTTCTATATCAATTTCAAATCATGCAGCTTGTCGACAAGTGCTGCCGCTTTTTCTTTGCTGTTGAAGCCTTCAATCATCTCACTGTTTTGAGATCGAACCGGCACAAACGATTTATACACGTTTGTCGGAGAGCCCTTTAGTCCGATTTGTGTCACATCTACATCTAAATCTTCTAAAGTATACACTTTCACCTGATCTGGGCCATCGTAAGCTTCAAATATTCCCCTTACAAAAGGATATCTTGGCTTATTCAATTCTTTGATTGCAGTTAGTAATACAGGAGGTTTTACTTCTAGCACATAGTCGCCGGTCTCTGTGAATCTATTTACAATAATATTTTCTCTGTCAACCTTTATTTCTTTGCAATAGGTAATTTGCGGAAGGTTGAGAAACTCCGCCATTTCCGGCCCTACCTGTGCGGTATCTCCGTCAATCGCCTGTCGTCCGCAGAATACTAAATCATATTCTCCGATTTTTTCAACAGCCGCTGCTAAAATAGTAGCAGTCGCCCAAGTATCCGAGCCTCCAAAAGCACGATCAGTTACTAAAACAGCTTCGTCCGCTCCCATAGCCAAGGCTTCTTTCAATGCTTCTTTTGCCTGTGGTGGCCCCATGCTGATAACGGAAACCTTTCCGCCGTGCAGGTCTTTTAATGCCAAAGCCTCTTCCAGCGCGTTTCTGTCATCGGGATTTATAATACTCGGAACACCGTCACGAATTAAAGTTCCGGTTTCTTGATTAATTCTTACTTCATTTGTATTTGGCACTTGCTTTACGCATACAATGATATTCATACGTTTCCTCCTATCCAATTACCGCTCTGGAAATAACGACTTTATGAATTTCTGAGGTACCTTCATAAATTTCGGTTATTTTTGCATCGCGATACATTCTTTCTAAAGGATAATCCTTCATATACCCATAACCGCCATGAATCTGCAGTGCAAGGTTTGTTACAAATCTTGCATTTTCAGAAGCATTTAATTTCGCCATCGCTGCTTCCTTCGTATGTGGTAACCCCTCTTTTTTTAAATAGGCCGCACGGTACATCATCCACCTTGCACACTCCGTCTTCGTTGCCATGTCCGCAATGTACCACTGAATCCCTTGCAGCTGTGCAATCGGCTTTCCAAATTGCACTCTCTCATGCACATATTTAATCGTTTCTTCCAGTGCTCCCTCTGCAATTCCAAGTGCCTGAGCAGCAACACCGATTCTTGCTCCGTCAAGCGCTGACATTGCAATCTTAAACCCTTTTCCTTCCGCACCAACTAGATTTTCTTTTGGTACACGGCAATTATCAAAAATCAATTCTACGGTTTCAGAACCATGGATTCCCATTTTTTCTTCGATTTTTCCGATTGAAAATCCTGGTGTCCCTTTTTCTACGAGGATACAAGACATCCCCTTAAGGCCCTTTGAGGGGTCTGTAAGTGCGAAAATAGCCAGATAATCTGCCTGCCCGCCACCAGATATAAAGCACTTTGTTCCATTCAGTATATATTCTCCGCTTTCTTCATCTAAAATAGCAGTTGTTTTCGCGCTGGCCGCATCACTGCCTGCGTTCGGTTCTGTGAGAGCAAACGCTCCCAAACACCCGCCACTCGTTACCTTCGGAAGGTATTTCTCCTTTTGCTCTTGGCTTCCGAATTTTCCAATCACGGCTGCGAAAATAGTATGAATGGATAAGATTGCTGCTGTCGCGGCACACTTTTTTGCAATTTCGGTTACTACAATTGACTTCTCAATGTCACTGCCGCCACTTCCTCCAAATTCAAACGGAGTTCCAATCCCCGCAAAGCCGATTTTTGTCATTTTTTGAAAGCTTTCTTTCGGAAAATATCCCAATTTATCTACTTCTGCCGCAATCGGAGCAATTTCCACTTCTGCAAATTCCTTCGCTACCTTCTGCAGCATTATCTGCGCATCTGTAAATTTAAAATCCATAAATTTTCCTCCTTACTCCTTACTTACAGTAATAATACCCTCTTGTAAAAATCCTTGTATTTGTTCTCCACTATACCCGATTTCTTTTAGAATCTCTTCTGAATGTTCCCCGATTAACGGAGAGGTACAGCTTAAGTTTGCTTCGATACTTCCAAATTTAATCGGCGTCATCGCGTAGACTGTTTTTGATCCGTCACGGTTTGTATCTTCAACAACATAGTTGTTTTCCAATGCCTGTGGATCTGAAATCACATCTGAAAAATGCTGAATCTTTTCGTGTGCAATGTCCGCCGCCGTTAGCTTCTGAATCATTTCCTCCTGCGTATATTTCGCAAATTCCTTATCAATTTCAGAAATCAAAGCAGGTGCATTATTTTTACCTGCAATTCCGTTAGCAAAGCGTTCGTCGCTGATGAGTTCCTCTCTTCCCAACACCTTGCAAAGGGCTGAAAAATAGCGATCATATTCAAGAATGCTCAGGAATATCCATTTTCCATCACTGCATTTATAGGAATTTATAACCGGAGAAACCGCATCTTTTCTCGTCTTTGGATATTCATCGCCGTATTGTGTGGAGGCAATTAACGAGCTTGCATTCCAAATTGCCTGCCCAAAAAGAGACACCATTACCTTCTGTCCTTTTCCTGTTTTTGCCTGCTGATATAAGGCAGCACAGATACCCCCTGCCAAGCTGCACGATGTTGTCGCATCTCCAAATCCAATCGGTGGATTAATCGGAGACGTATCTTTTTCTGCGATGTCAAGCATGGTTCCGCTCCGCGCCCAGAACGCAACGGTATCAAATCCAGGATTGTCTTTTGCGGGGCCATAATCACCAAACCCATTTACTTGTGCCCAAATAAGATGAGGGTGACGCTCTGCTAATGATTCATAGTCAAGTCCAAGCCGTTTTAGTGCGCCGGTCCGATAGCTTGACACGAACACATTCGCTTCTGACAGAAGCTTTTCCATGATTTCAAGCCCACTTTCACACTTTAAATTTACAGACAAGCCACGCTTATTTGCATTGTAGGTCGTATAAAACGGATTTACCTCGTCCTCCACCGGCATTAGCATGGTTGCTCCGGTTTTTCTTCCCGGATCACCAAAACTTGGCTCCACTTTTATTACATCAGCACCCCAGTCCGCTAAAATTTTAGCCGTTCCCGGTCCTGCCACAAAATAAGTTAAATCAATTACTTTTACACCTTCTAACGGTTTCTGTAACATAAATTTCCTCCTAAATCTACTTCTCTCTATCAGTTATACTTACCCTAGTGGCTCACGGCCATGATGGAAACAGCGTAAATAAGATGACACAAACTACGGATCCAATCAATGGCGTAACTACCGTAAGCCAAAAGATTGGTGTATACGCATCCTTATGTGTCTCGTTACAAAGTCCGTTTGTGACCGTGACGATATATCCGTTATGCGGCAATGAATCCAACGCCGCCGAAGAAATTGACATGGTTCTTGATATGGCTTCTGCAGCAACGCCCTTTGCAATGTAAATCGGCCCTAATAATGGGGCTGCGATTCCCAATGCGCCAGAAGCAGAACCGCACACACCGGCAATTACGGTTGTTCCAACGGCAACACCTACAAGCTCAGGCCCCGGGATGTCGATCATCGCATCAATGACCACCTGAAAAGCAAGTGCACTCTTTACAACGGAGCCAAATGCAACTACGGCACAGGTATTGCTGATTGAAACGATTGATGTTTTGCAGCCTTCTCCAACATGGAAAAGAAGTTCTTTATTCTTTTGATACTTATTCAAAAGCAGCCATACTAAAATAGCGCCAATGAACACTCCTGTTTCAAGCTGAACCAAGGGCTTTCCGTCTCGAAGCGGCGCATTGATTAAAATAATAGTAACGATTAATGGGATCAATGCGATAATTGGATTTGGAAGCGTCCCCTCTTCATGAAAACGGTCTGCTTCTTTTGCAACAAAATGCTCTCCTTTTTCTTTTGCGTTTTTTACAAAGCGGAATAATAAAACAGAGCCCATTAAAAACATAAATCCGCAGGAGATAAATCCAACAGTGGTGCCCGCCATATAAGTAACTCCAAGCTCCGTGGATGGAATGGCATTATGTATTTGCGGTGCACCTGGTGCAACCATTGCAAAAGTGGAGCATCCAAAGGTAAGTGCTGCCGGGATAAAGCGCCTTGGAAGATCTGCTTCCCGAAATACTTCAAGTGCAATCGGAAATACTGCAAAAGAGCAAACAAAAACGCTGACACCGCCGTAAGCGAGAATGGCACAAGACAGAGGAATGGAGATGAGCGCTTTTTCTTTCCCCAATGCTTTTACAATCAGCTTTGCAATGGATTTCGCACCATTCGTTACCTCCATCATTTTTCCCATAAGGACACCCGTTAAAAAGATTAAGTAATTCGCCTGAAAGAAGCCGACAAAGCCACCTACAAAATCGGTTTTCATCGCGGTATACATAGGAATACCACCTGTCAGCGCAACAATTGCTGCACTGATAAACGCAATTACAAATATATTAATTCCACGCATGATGAGATACATCAAGACACCTAATGCAGTGATAATACCAATCAAGCTGATCAGTTCATTCATTGACATATATTTTCCTCCTTTATATTTTTTTACTGCCTATGCGCGTTTACCTGTTTTTAAATATCGCTTTTCTCTTTCCAATAAAGGCATCCATTCCTTCCTGCTTATCCTCCGTTGCAAAGGTCAATCCTGCCAAGTCCTTTTCAAGCTCAAGCGCATTCATTAAATCCATATCTACACCTTTATTAATTGCAAGCTTTGCATATTTGATGGCAAGCGGCGCATTCTCTATAATCGTTCTCATGCATTCCTTTGCCGCATCAATCAATGCATCCTCTGCGGTAATTTCATTTACAAGCCCCATTGAAAGCGCTTCTTCTGGCTTTACCTGTCTCGCAGTATAAATTAAATCTTTTGCCCGTCCTGCACCCACCAATCTTGTCAGCCTTTGCGTCCCACCAAAGCAAGGTATCACACCAAGCTTTACCTCCGGCTGACCAAATACAGCTTTTTCGGAGGCGATTCTTAAATCACAGCACATAGCCAGCTCACATCCCCCGCCTAATGCATAGCCATTGACTGCAGCGATTACAGGTTTTTCAAATGCCTCTATTTTGTTAAATACACTTTGCGCATAGCCTGCGTAACTTCTCCCTTGCTCACTTTTATAAGCCTGCATCTGAAGAATGTCGGCGCCAGCTACGAACGCTTTCCCGCTTCCGGTTAAAATTACCCCTTTTATTTCTTCATTCTCACTGAATACCTCAAATATCTCTTCCAGTTCTTTTAATGTCTTATTATTCAGTGCGTTCAATGCTTTCGGTCGATTCATAATAAGCAACGCAATCCCGCTATCATATTCCACTTTGATATTTTCCAGTGTCTCACTCAGCATAACCAAACTGTTGTTCATCACTTTCCTCCTCTATTTTCATGAAAAAATTTCAAGCTTCAGTTTGTGCGGCCGCATCACTAAAACCTTCGTTTTGGCCGGTTAAATATTCCGGTTCATTTTCTATTGGGTAGCAATTGCCATGCCATATTTCCACTTTCCTTGAAATTGTTAAAAAAATAATTTTCAAATTATAAGATACCTGTCATTTTTTTAATAAAATAGCAATCTATTTTAAATATGCAATTTCTAGATCGTTTTTTTATGAACATTGTTTATAAATTTTTGATTATTTTTTATTTAATCTATCTACATTTTTTCCATATGGAGACTTTTGTCTCTATATGGAAAAAATGTAGATGGAAGTTCTGTTTTCAATGAAACGATAAAATTATTTTTTTAACAAATAAGCTTTTCAAATTATTTTTCTACAAATGGAGAATTTTTTCACATAAAGGCCATCCTTCCTCCAGCGCGGTTTCTTTATAAAAAAAAGCGTAATGAAACGAGTGTTTCATTGCGCTTTTTTATTCTTTATTAAAGTATATACCCAAAGATAACGCTTTTTTATATTTACGCTTCTTTAGAAATTTCTTGTCATTAGGCTACACGGATATAATCCACCTGATTATTTTGATCTTGAATTTCGTATACTCCACTGTGATTGATGTTGTTATCTGCTAGAATATCAAGTACAAATGGTAATTGATTTGTTCGAATATAGAGTGCATAGCCACAACTTTTAAGCAACTTAGGGGGCGTTTTTTTCAGGGTCGAACGAATTTGCTGACTCTGTAATTTTTCCTGTGCATAAGCAGCCTTATAAAAGGACGAAAATGCAATGATATAATCCTTCATGAAATCCCTCTTTTCCGTCGTTGAGTTTCGTTTTTCAACCTCATACTATTGTAAGGTTTTTAGCATTCGTATGTAATTTTCTAAAAATCCCACACGCTCCACATCGGCTTCTGCAATTAAAGGATATGATTGTATCTGTTTTTTGTCTTTATATACCAGAAGCGTTCCAATTTCATCACCCTTTTTTACCGGTGCTGTAATGGATGAGTTCAAAGTAACCTTTGTACTGATTCCTTCTTTTTCTCCCTTTTTCACAAGAAAGCTTACCGTCTCAGGAGAAATGGCATTCACCGTTTCAGCACTCCCTTTTTGAACCGCTGCACTGCCCATCACTACATTTTTTTCTGCAATCTTCGCACTATCGTAAGTGGCAAAGCCATAGTCAAGCAACCGGCTTACCTCTGCAAACCGAATCTTTGAAGTTGTAGACCCCATAACAACGGAAATCAACGTGAGATCCCCTTTTGTTGCCGATCCGGAAAGACAATAACCAGCTTCCTGTGTAAACCCTGTTTTTATACCATTTGCACCAGGATATTGTTTGATTAAACGATTCGTATTTGTGAGCCCAAGCTCAGTCTGTTTTTTCCCGCTTAAACCCACAGTTATTTTCGTCTGCCACGTATTAAACCATTCTTTTGTCTCTGCGTGTTTCAGAAGTTCTTTTGACATTAGTCCTATATCATATGCACTTGTATAGTGATTGGCTACCGGCAGCCCGTTTGTATTTACAAAATTCGTATCCTTCATCCCCAGCTCTTTCGCACGCTTATTCATCTTCTCGACGAATATTTCTTCGGTACCGCCCACATATTCCGCAATTGCAACGCACGCATCATTTGCACTACAAATTGCCATCCCTTTTAACAGATTTTCTACGCTCTGTGTCTCACCAGCCTCCATATACATCTGACTTCCGCCCATACTGGCTGCGCGCTCACTGATGGTTACCTGGTCATCCATCTTAATCTGCCCATTTTCCACAGCTTCTAATGCTAAAAGCATTGTCATAACTTTAGTTACGCTAGCAGGAGGAAGCTGTTCATGGCTGTTTTGCTCATAAATAATAAGGCCAGAACCCGCATCTAAAAGTACTGCTGATTTCGCATCAATCTTAAGACTTCCCTCTGCGATATCTGTGTTAATCTCAATAGCATGTGCAACATTCTCCTCTTTCACAGAAGATGCTGTAAACGGTATCCTCCAAAAATGAGAAAAAGAAACAACAAAAACAAAAATAATGGTGAAAATCAGCACTGCCGACAAAGCCAGCGGTATTCTTCTCTTTTTTTTATATAAAGACAAACGAAACCCCCCTCACTCACTTTCTTTCTAAAGGATATTGCAACAAAAGAGATTTTAGACCAAAGGAAAAAGAAATTCCAAACAATAATCCTGACCATCCGCATACACCGTGGCCAGGATTATTTCTTTTTTCTTTGAACTTAAAAGATCTAATTATACATCCCATTTTGAGCCATATAATTATAAATTTTCTCTCCATGCTCCTGCTCTTCTTTTTGAATATGATTTAAAGCCTGTCTCATATTAGGATCTTTAAATTCGAAAATAGCCGTATCATACGTCGAAGACACAAATTTTTCAGTCGAAAGAGCGTCCGTGCATAAATAGCAGTCACTTTGTGATGCATTGCTTCCAGACCCCTGTGTTTGTGACTGTGCAAGTATTTGAGATTGCATCGTAGACTGTGACTGCGTTGCCGGCTGAGCTTGTCCCATTTCCTGCAGCTTTGGCTTTTGCTTTCCGGTATTCATCATCGGAACGGTGCCGCTCAACATCTGATTGATTGTATCCAGATGCTGCTGCTCTTGCCCTTCCAATTCCTTAAACAAGGCCTTCAACTGCGGATCGGATGCCTGTGCTGCATATTTGCTATACTTTTCTATGCAAATCTCTTCATGCTTTTTCTCATCCTGCAATAACGTTATTTCTTTTTGTGTTAATGTATTCATAAAATCACCTCAGGCTTAATATGCACCATATTGCGGAAAAAATGTACTTCTTTTGAATATTTCCCTCTAAAATATAAACAATAAAAATGAGGTATTCTTATGAACAAGAAAAAACAAATTTTTGAATCAATTCATCTCCATTTAATGACAGACAAAATACCGTCTGAACATATTAATCAGCTCTTCCAAGCTGAGTGCTGTAAAGCATACCCTTTTTCCATGCTGTATGCAATGAAATCAACGGAGCAATCACCACTTCATCACCCGGAAGGCAGCGTATGGAATCACACAATGCTTGTAGTTAATGAAGCCGCAAAAAGAAAAAATAAGAGCAGCAATCCACCTGCTTTTATGTGGGCTGCACTTCTCCACGATATTGGGAAACCTCCGACAACAAAGAAAAAAAGAGGAAAAATAACTTCTTATAACCACGATGTTGTCGGTGCCGAGCTAGCTCGCAATTTTCTGTCTGCGTTTTCACAGGATACTGTCTTTATTGAATCCGTATGCGCTCTCGTTCGATACCACATGCATATTCTATTTGTTCTCAAGGATTTACCCTTCTGCGACCTGCAAGGCTTAACTCAAAATATAAGCGCTCAAGAAATTGCACTTCTGGGATTATGCGACAGGGTTGGCCGAGCTCATTCAGATTTAACGCAAGAGGAAAATGAAATTCAATTATTTTTAGAAAAATTAAAAGGCCATAGAGAAAATAGCCCTCTATAACAAAGTTCGTTTTTCCATCCCATATCTCCTATTGATGATCACGAAAAAAATTTCGTAAGTCGTTTTTTGTATCCTCACCTAAACAGCTTTTCTTAATTCCCTGTATTGCCCCTTCCAATGCATATAGCTTGTGAAGACAAGCAGAAGGGTCCTTCTCTCTGATTTTCAGCCATGCAGCTTTGCTCCCCATCAATTCAAGCCCTTCTTTGCTATTTATTCCAGCTGAATTTAACTGCTCTTCTACTACTTTTCCTAAATTCGGTAATTTAGATAACTCACCCATATCGTTCCTCCCCATTTTTTCCGTTAAGTTTTCTACGAAAATCCATTTGCAACATAATTTATTCTATTGAATCCATCGATAATGTCCTTTTATCTCATTTCTTGTGAGTGCATCCTCTTCCAATTTTGGCTGCCCTGCATTATGAATAATATACGGGCGACCGTTTTTATTTCTCTTATCAGAAACAATTGCAATGTGATTATGGTATATAACCACATCCCCTGCCTGCCATTCTTCAACTTTCATTACATCCAAGGTCAAAGGCTGTGCCTTACGTTCAAAGAAAATCTTGAGATTCTTGACACGGCGAAAATCAATATTCGGATCTGGTTTTTCAATTGTGCTGTAGCTGGTAAGATTCTTTGAAATATCCTCATCCACCAACTCTTTTAATGAATATCCCGCAGCTTGAAACGCCTTCCAAATAACATCTGTACATACACCGATTCCTTCGGGTGGATATCCTCCTGCGTAATACTCACTTTTATACCTTGGCTTTGTCTGCACATATTGACGTGCACCCAGTAGAATATCTGTATAGTCATCCCTCCCGTTCTTATTATAATCCGTATCACTTTTAACGATTTCAATTCCGAAATCCTGCGCCGTATAACTTTTCTCGGGAATTAGATTCCAAAAATGCACCGTATAAAAAAGTGTGCTCAAAGAAAATAGAATGAACGCCATAAGCGCGATCTTAGAATGATTTTTTCTTCCCCTTCGTCTTCTCATTTACTCCGCACCTTTGCTTCCTTTCAATCCCCGCCTCCTCACGTTGGGTTATTTTATAGCTTGATTCCTTTCCATTATATTATTTTATTTTTTATGCTGCAATTCCTCAAAAAATTTTCCATTTGCTTCGAAACAACCGCCTTCTAAAAATTCAGCTAAAGTTCAGACAGGATACCATATAAGTTCAGATTGCTCCTTTAAAATAAATACAAATAAACAAAGAAAGGATGATAGATTATGCAAAATGCAGGCGGCAGACATGAATTGAAGCATTATATTAACTATGCAGATCTACTGCAGCTCAAATCTCGACTCTCGCAAGTAACCCATGCAGATAAAAACACTTTAAACGGAGATGGCTATCGAGTAAGAAGCTTATACTTCGATAATTATACAGATAAAGTGCTCCGCGAAAAAATAGATGGCGTAAACGGACGCGAAAAATTCAGACTTCGTCTTTACAATGACGATAGCTCATTTATACGCTTAGAGAAAAAAAGTAAAAAAAATGGGATATGCTTCAAAAGCAATGCTGTCATTAAAAAAGAGGAATGCAAAGAATTCCTAAATGGGAATTTAAATGTACTAAAAGAAAACGGCCATCCTCTTTTGATGGAGCTCTACGCTAAAATGCACTATCAGCAGCTCAAGCCAAAAAACATTGTGGATTATAAACGAGATGCTTATATATTTTATGCAGGGAATGTCCGAGTTACACTGGATTATGACATTCGTACAAGCATGGATACCGATTCCTTCCTAGAAACAGAAATGATTACCGTTCCCATCCCGGAAGTCATCATACTGGAGGTAAAATATGACCACTTTCTCCCTGAACTAATCCGGGGAATTGTTACACTCTCCAGCAGAAGCAAAACCGCATTTTCTAAATACGCAGCAACTAGAATCATATAAAACGGAGGTAATTTACTATGACATTTAATGATATTTTTAAATCAAGCTTTCTTGAAAAAGCGACTGAATTTTCTATTTTGGATGTATGCCTGGCTATGGCACTCTCCTTTGCAATTGGGCTATTTATCTTTTTTATTTACAAGAAAACGTTCGCCGGAGTCATGTACTCCTCGTCCTTTGGCGTGTCAATTCTTGCAATGACGCTAATCACTACGTTAATCATCTTGGCCGTAACCTCTAATATCGTTCTTTCATTAGGCATGGTCGGTGCACTGTCCATTGTACGCTTTCGTACCGCGGTCAAAGAACCCCTTGATATTGCGTTTCTTTTCTGGTCCATTTCTGCAGGTATTGTCGTAGGTGCCGGCCTCCTTCCACTTGCGGTGATTGGCTCTATCATCATCGGGACCATCCTTCTTATCTTTGTAAACAAAAAGAATACTGATACCCCCTACATTATCGTCTTGAATTTAGAAAATGACCAGGCTGAAAGCGATGCTATGGATATGATTCGCTTAAACACCAAAAAAAATCTAATTAAAGCGAAAACGGTGTCAAAGAATGGAATTGAGCTTACCGTTGAAGTTCGCCTTGCCGATATGTCTGCAAAGCTTGTAAATGAACTCTTAAGCATCTCCGGCGTAGATCATGCCTGTCTTGTAAGCTACAACGGAGAATATACCGCTTAATACCGGAATTGAGGTGAAAACATGATTCAAAGTAAACGAATTAACATTATAATTGCAATTGCAGTGGTTTTTGCCTTGCTTGTCAGTATGCTGCTGATTTTTCTGGGAAAATCGGATCTCTTAAACACGTCCGCAAGCGAACCGCTGTATGCATCCGAGCTATTTGGCACCGACCTAATCTCCATTGAAATTAAAGCGGATGAAAAGGACTGGCAGGAAATGCTTGATAATGCAATCAATGAAGAATTTATTGCTGTCGATGTCACTGTAAACGGAACCGAATTCAAAAATGTAGGAATACGTCCGAAGGGCAATTCAAGCTTAACGCAAGTAGTCAACTCAGACAGCGACCGCTACAGCTTCCGCCTTCAATTTGATAAGTATATCAAAGGGCAGACTTGCTTCGGCCTTCAAAGCTTTGTAGTCAATAACATACTGGGCGACAATACCTATATGAAAGAATACGTCTCCTATGAATTGATGCAGGAAGCCGGAGTGGATGCCCCCTATTTTGGTTTTACAAATATCAAGGTGAACGGAAATGCCTGGGGCCTTTACCTCGCGGTCGAGCTATATAACGATAGCTATGAACAGCGTGTATTCGGTGACACTTGCGGAATGCTTTATAACGTAAAAAGCCGGGATATGGGTGGTGGCGGTATGAATGGAGAGCGCCCAGAAGGTACAAGACAATCGGATAAGAAAGATACCGATAAAGCAAAAAATGAAGAAAGCTTTACCAACCAGCCTCCCCCTTCTGATGCTTCACAAAAGACGGCTTCCATTCAGGAATCTGAAACGAAAGAAAGTACAGGTGACAGAACAAAGCAAGGAAATAATTCCACCGGCAGCCCATTTCAAAATGGATTGGATTCCAAAACAGGCATGAATACCCCCGGCGGAGGCATGGGAGGCCCTGGAGGAAACTCCAACAATGGCGGCAGCCTAGAGTATTCTGATGATAGCAGCTCTAGCTACAGCTCCATCTTTGATAATGTTGTGGGAAAAGGTTCAGAAGCAAACTACCAGAGTGTGATCAAAGCAATCAAAGCCCTTAATGAAGGAAATGAGCTTGAAAAATATTTTGAGGTTGACCAGATCCTTCGCTACCTTGCCGCACATACTATCGTAGTCAACCTTGACAGCTATTCTTCGAGCATGGCCCAAAACTACTACATCTATGAAAACGATGGAAAAGTCACCATCTTACCGTGGGATTATAACCTCGCCTGGGGTGGGTTTCAAAGCAGAGATGCCTCTTCTGTTATCAACTTCCCGATTGATACTCCATTGAGTGGCGTAGAAATGGCATCGCGCCCCCTCATTCAAAAACTATTTGAGAATGAAGAGTATCTCACACGCTATCACAGCTATCTACAAGAATTAATAGACCATTATTTTTCCAATGGCAAATTTGAAGAGAAAGTAAACACACTCTCTGCGCTTATCGACGAATCCGTGCAAAATGACACGACTGCCTTTTGTAGCTATGAAGAATATAAGACCTCTCTTGAAGCCTTTATCACGTTGGGGAACCTAAGAGCAGAGAGCATACAAGGTCAATTAGACAAAACGATACCGAGCACCACCGAGGAGCAAGCCGCAAATCCTGACAAATTAATTTCTGCCGATGGTTTAAATCTGTCTGTATTAGGCAGTATGATGCAATCAAAGGGAGACGATAAAGGCGGTGGCGAAAATGGAGCAAGAGGTGATAAAACAGTGCCTACAAACTCCAATATGCCAGATTCCGCGCTCATGCAGCAAGCCATGCAGATTCTTATGTCTTCGAACGGTGAAGTTACCGATTCTTTGAAAACACAGCTTTCAGAGCTAGGGTTAACCAAAGAACAAATTGAAAATCTAGTTTCAATGCAGGCAAGCTTTTCAAATAGAGAGAGAAACTCAAAACAGCCTTCAGATACTATGCAAAATGGAAAAAATCAAAATGCGATGCCCTCTGACCGTCACGGAAATCAAGAAATAAATTGGGACTACCTTTTAGAAATTACCATTTTGATTGGGATTCTAACAGTCGGAATTTTTATCGCAGCAAAGGCCAAAAGAAATTATTAAAATTCAAACGTCGTTGCTCGATTCTTA
This sequence comes from uncultured Anaerovorax sp., assembly GCA_963521065.1. Classification (GTDB taxonomy): domain Bacteria; phylum Bacillota; class Clostridia; order Peptostreptococcales; family Anaerovoracaceae; genus IOR16. The sequence continues at coordinate 251,513 of CAUQTI010000002.1, forward strand.
AAAAGCATTTGTGGTATAATCAATACCATGTCTGATGTTTAGAAACAAGCGCATTAGAGAAATGTATTGATTGTATCTTGGTGAAGCAAACTGTAAGAATAAATTATAATATAAAACAAGTGAGGTGATGCAACGTGTCGAAAATGCTGATTTGTGATGATGAAGCTGGACTGCGAACCGTAATAAAACGTTACGCAGTCTTTGAAGGACACGAGGTAACCGAAGCAAAAGATGGGGTGGAAGCAGTAAATCTTTGCCGCGAGCACTCTTTCGATATCATAATTATGGATATTATGATGCCGAATCTTGATGGATTTTCAGCAGTGTCGGAAATTAGAAAAAACTCTGACACCCCCGTCATTATGCTTTCTGCTCGCGGCGAAGAATACGATAAAGTACTAGGTTTTGAAATTGGTATTGATGACTATGTCGTGAAGCCCTTTTCTTCAAAAGAAATTATGCTCAGGGTCAATGCTATTTTGCGTCGCACTGCAAAGCCAGCTACCCTTCTGCCTGAGAATGACGGGCATATCATTTTTGAAAAAGAAGGATTGAAAGCAGATTTAACTGCTTATAAAGTCTTTATTGATGGAATGCAAATAGAGATGGCTCCCAAAATTTATGACTTACTATTTTTTCTGATACGCAATAAAAACATTGCCATTCCTCGAGAAAAGCTGCTGACAGAAATATGGGGCTATGATTATTACGGCGATGACAGGACTCTCGATACACATATAAAACTGCTCCGGAAAGCCCTTGGACCTTATGCTCACTTGATTTGTACTCTCAGAGGATTGGGGTACCGTTTCGATGGATAAACTAAAATTAAAATGGAGGGTATTTGCTTCTCTCCTTGCTTTCTGTGCATTTCTGCTTCTCCTCTTATGGCTTTTTCAAACTGTTTTTTTACGAGATATGTATAAAATAATCCGTCAAAGTGAAATAAAAAGTGCCATTAAATATGTAGAGCAAAACATAGATAGCTCCGATTTTCAGAGCATACTTCACGAAATTCAAGCCAGTAAGGATATTATGGTCTTACCGAGCAAGGAGTTTTCTCCGCCTGCCAGACCACAAGGAAATCAATTTGGCAAACCACAACCAGAAACGCTTACACAAACAAAAGAATTTATGCGGAGTGACGGTCACCGAATTTCACTTACCTTCTATGCGATGATTACACCGGTCGATGCGACAGTTTCAACACTAAAGCTGCAGCTCTACATCATTACTGCAATCATCCTTTTACTCTCCGGTTTTTTAGCGATTCTTCTCTCACGTTGGATTTCTAGTCCAATTGAAGAAATTAATAAAAGTGCCAAAATCCTAGCCGCTGGCAGCTATGATACCTATTTTTCAGCCCATGGTTTTTTAGAGATCAAAGAACTGTCCGATACACTAAATACTGCCGCTTCTGAACTTTCCAAAGTCGATCGGCTGCGTCAGGACCTAATTGCTAACATTTCTCACGATCTGAGGACGCCATTGGCATTGATTTACAGCTATGCAGAAATGATGCATGATTTTCCTGATGAAATTACGCCGGAACAGACGCAGATCATTATGGACGAAACGAATCGACTTTCTACACTCGTCAACGATGTACTGGATGTATCTAAGCTGGAAAGTGGGAATATGCAGCTGGATGAGAGAATTTACAATCTGACAAACAGCCTTTATAATACCATAAATCGACTTTCTAAGCTTGTCGAAAAGGAGGGGTACCAAATTACTTTTATTCAAGATACCGAAATCTATATAAAAGCTGACGAAGTGAAAATCACACAGGTTTTCTATAATCTGCTCCTCAATGCAATTACCCACGGCGGACCCGATAAAAGGATAACCGTATGCCAAAGTATTGATAAAGGCTTCGTAAAAATCGAAATTATGGATAACGGAATCGGAATTAACCCAGAAGACATTCCTTATATTTGGGATAGATACTACAAAATAGACAAACCCCATAAACGTGCACTGACAGGAACCGGGCTGGGCCTTTCTATTGTAAAAAAGATTATCCTACTGCACAAAGGCATTTGCGGCGTAGAGTCTGATTTAAAAACAGGAAGCACCTTTTGGTTCTCATTAAAACTTGAAAATGCCGTTCTCCTTAAATAATCACATATATTGCAAAATAATTAGAAAAAATACATTCTCTAAAACAAAAAACAACTCTTTCAACGTTTCCTGAAAGAATTGTTTTTTTGTTTGTTTCTAAATTCCTTTTATGACAGCATATAATAAATCCAGACGTTCTTCTATCGTTGAAAGAACCATATACTCTGCATCACTGTGTAAATTTGTACCGCAGGGCCCACATCCGCATATTGTAGGAATACCCAGTGCCGAAATGTGATTCGCATCAGATGAGCCACCGGTCTTAACCCACGAAACAGGGATAGCTAATTCTTTCCCTTTCTTTTCAACAAGTGCAATTAGCTTTCGGGAGGCTTCATTTACAAGCATCGGCAAGCTTCCCCCGATATACTCAATTTCAACCGTTACTCCTTTCACAAAGGGGTTTTTCTGCATCGCTTCCAGTGCAGTCTGAATTTTCTTCAATTCGGATACCTCTTCGAATCTGAGGTCCAAATAACACTCCGCCTGCTCAGCTACAACATTTGTAGCTGTCCCCCCTCTAACAATACCGGCATTCACGGAAGTCCCCACCTCATAGTGATTCAACTCAGAAACACGCGCCAGCCAGTGCCCTAATTCTGTAATTGCACTGCAACCTTTCTCTGGCGCAACACCCGCATGTGCGGAAATTCCGCGAAAAGTTATTTTTACATCCATACAACCTTTTCTTTTTTCTACGAAAGCACCTCCAATGCGTCCCGGCTCAAAGACAAAGCAAAATCTGCTCTTCCTTCCCAATTCCTCTAACCACCCCTTTGAATATAGGGATCCCGTTTCTTCATCGCCGTTTAATGCAATGCAAATGGCCAAATGCTGCTTCTCTTCTGAAAGGCGTTTTACCAAATGGTAAATTGTGACCAAGCCTGCTTTCATATCGGCAACCCCCGGACCATAAGCATACGCTTTATCCTTTCGAAACGCTCTCTTTTCAGCGGTCCCCTTTGGAAAAACAGTGTCCATATGCCCGACCAGCAATACGTCGAAGGCTTCCTCTTTCGTATTTTTTATAATTAGTCCCGGCCCTGCAAGCTCTTTGTTATCTACTTTCTGAACGGACCATCCTAAGCTCTCGTACCTTGTCTTAAAAAAATCAGAAATTTTTGTAATTCCTTCTATATCGGAACTTCCACTGTCAATATTTACAACACATTCTAAATCAGACAAAAGCTCCTCTATATTCCATACTTTCATATAACCCGATCCCCCTTACCTTTTTAGGTTTATTTACAAATTTCTTCTCCCATGATATGATACATGCAACTTTTACCCTTAGGAGAAGATTTATGAATATCAATCAAATGCTATACTTTAAAACAGTCTGTAAGCATCTTAATATCACAAAAGCAGCATATGAACTCCACATATCGCAGCCCGCAATTACAAAATCTATTCACGAATTGGAGAGTGAATTAGGTGTCCCTCTCCTAGTTCGTGTCAATAAGAAAATCTCTTTGACACATGAAGGCGAAATTTTTCTCAACAAGTGCCAAGCACTGCTTTCTGACTTCTATTCTCTCATCGATGAAATGAAAGACCTTGGCCTTGAAAAACAGAATACGGTAAAAATCGGGATTCCGCCTACCATTGGCACGATTATCCTTCCGAAGCTTATCGTTGAAATAAAAAAAACCTTTCATTTAGACCTTGAAATCTTTGAAGCCTCTTCTGATGACTGCATCCGAGCCATTGAAGAAGATGAATTGGACTTGGCAATCGTCTTGCTGGAAAACTGTCTCTATCCGAAACTGGATTCGCATGTCCTTCACCACAGCAGTTTATGTTTTTGTACGAATGCCTCGAACCCGCTCTCAAAAAAGGACTGTATTGACCTACAGGAATTAGAAAATGAAAAACTTATTCTATTCTCTCCCGGAGTTTTAATTGAACAGCTGCTGGCTTCCCATGGGATTACTCCCAAATATATCCTTCATTCAAACCAAGTGCTCACGATAAAAAGCTTTATTAACGCAAATCTGGCGTCTACATTTCAATTTCCGGAGGCTTTTTCGAGCGAAAAATTCATTTGCTCCGTTCCTCTTGAGACTCCAATTTCCTTAGATATTTGTGTCATAAGGAGAAAAGGAAAATATACCTGCAGCAATGTTCGCCAGATTTTTGATTACGTTAAGCGCGACTTTCAGTGTTTTTGAAATATGACCTTAGTACGGCCCATAATTGATGATTGTAGCAATCACCATGAAAATAGCCCCCATAACGACCCAAATCCCCATCAAAGGCAGGATGTATTTCAGCCATTTGTCATATGAAATTTTAGCCACTGACAAATTTGCCATCAATACAGCAGAGGTCGGGATAATGGAATTTGTAAACCCGTCCCCAAACTGATACGCGAGTACTGCTGTTTGTCTTGTTAATCCAATCACATCTGCAAGCGGCGTCATAATTGGCATTGTTGCAGCAGCCTGCCCAGAACCGGATGGGATAAAGAAATTAATAATGACCTGCACCACCATCATGCCTACAGCTGCGATACTTTTCGGGAGTATAGAAATCACCTGTGCCATTCCGTGGACCAAACTGTCAATAATCATTCCTTGCTGCATAACCACCAAAATACCTCGTGCAAATCCAACTACCAGCGCACCAAATACAATTCCTTTGGCTCCTGCAACAAATTCCTGTGCCATTTTACTTGGATTAAACCCAGCGATTGCTCCGCTAACAATTCCCATAGCGAGGAAAATTGCGCAGATTTCGGTAATATACCATCCATATTGAAAAACACCGTATACAATACAGACAAGCCCTGCTACAACAGTAAAAATAATCAGCGTATCACGCCCGGTCATCGGCTTTACCTGATCTAAATCAATGATATTTTCCTTCTCCTGTAATTCCAATTCTCGAACAATACTTAATTCCGGATTATTTTTTATCTTTGTCGCGTACCTCAAAATATAGATTGTGGTAACGGTTAGCATCACTACCCAGACAACCAGCCGAAGTGCAATTCCTGAAAACATGGGAACCTCTGCAATCCCCTGCGCCACTCCCACCGTAAACGGGTTCATAAAACCGGAGCTAAAACCACATGCCGCACCAAGCGAAACGATGGACATTCCAACCAGTGCATCATATCCAATTGCCCTTGCAAGTGCCACCCCAATCGGAACAAAAACGATTGCTTCCTCCGACATACCGAATGTACCTCCTGCCAAAGAAAAAACAAATAAAATCAATGGAATCAGTATTTTATCTTTTTTCCTTGTATTTAATGCTACCCTCCCGATTCCAGACTCAATTGCACCGGTTGCCATGATGACATTAAAGGAACCGCCCACAATAAAAATAAAGAAAATAATTTCGGACGCAGCATTCATACCATTTGGAACTGATTTAAATAAGTCAAATACCGATACTGGGCTTTGTTCCAGCAAGGTGTACGACGCCGGATCAACGACCATTTTCCCGCTCGCCGCATCTTCAACGCGGTTGTATTCACCTGCGGGAATGATGTAAGTACAAATTGTCATGATAATAATAATTGAAAATAAGATAACGTATGTGTGAGACAATGCAAACTTCTTCTTTTTTAAACCTTCCATACTTCTTTTCCTTTCTCCTTCTTGATATTTTCCATTAATTCTGATTTATCTTGCAATCCCAATATATCCTTTTGAATTACACCATGTAAAATACCTATAAATCATAGTTTGATAACTTTTAGTTATTAAACTTCAACTAAATGATATTTTATTTTTATCAATCAAGCATCTATAATAAAGTCATTCTCTTGATTATCGATATATAAAAGGAGGTAAATTTCTTTGGATTATGAACAACGGTCTTTAATTTGCCATAAAAAAAGCCAAGGCAAAATACAGCTGACCAGTAAAGTCCCTGTAAAAACGGAAGAGGACTTGGCAATTTATTACACACCAGGCGTTTCTGCCCCTTGCCTGGCAATTCAAAAGAATCACAACTTGGCTTATGATTACACTTCAAAAGGAAACCTAGTTGCTGTTATCACGGACGGCTCTGCTATTTTGGGCTTAGGGAATATCGGTTCACTCGCCGGCATGCCCGTCATGGAAGGAAAATCAATTTTGTTTAAAAATTTTGCAAACATTGATGCCTTCCCTATTTGCCTCGCAGTGCAAGATCCTGAAAAAATTATTGAAACAATAAAAAATATTGCTCCCGGATTTGCCGGAATTAATTTAGAAGACATTGCCGCCCCCCATTGCTTTGAAATAGAAAAAAGACTCAGTAAGGAACTAGATATCCCCGTTTTTCATGATGACCAACACGGTACGGCTATCGTCACCTGCGCTGCAGTCCTTAACAGCTTAAAGCTCACAGGGAAATGTATCTCAGATATTCGTATTGTAATCAATGGTGCAGGTGCTGCCGGAACTGCGATTGCGCATATGCTCCATCTGCTTGGAGCAAAAACAATTCTTGTTTGTGACCGGCAGGGAATTCTGGATAGAAAAGAAAATAAAATTTTGAATAAGAACAAAGCCGATTTACTGAACTTCTGTAATCCAGATAATGAAACAGGTTCTCTCAGTGATGCTTTGATTCAAGCTGATTTATTTATCGGAGTATCCGCACCAGATGTGGTAACACCTGTAATGGTACAGTCCATGAAGAAAAATCCGATTCTATTTGCAATGGCAAATCCAAAACCGGAAATTCATCCTGATTCAGCAAAGGAAGCGGGTGCCGCAATTATTGGTACTGGGCGCTCTGATTTTCCCAATCAGATTAATAATGTTTTAGTTTTTCCCGGTCTCTTTCGTGGTGCACTCGATGCAAAGGCAAAAAAAATTACAGAAGGGATGCTTCTCGCTGCAGTCGAAGCTCTGTGCAGCTTGATTCCAGAATCAAACCTTTCGGAGAAAAATATACTTCCTTCCGTATTTGACCCTCGCGTGGTTCCAGCGATTGCAAGTGCAGTTTCAGCCCAATGGAAAAAAGAACAATTGTAACCTTTTAACTCTTTATAAATTATAAAAAATCATAATCGCTGGCTGAGCCGGCGGCTTGCTCTCCCCCTATAAGAAACTTTTACCAGCGGTGCCTCAAGGCGCACTGAATTTCATTGATTTGCCGAGTGCATATTTTTTACACATTTGGCGGTTCTCAGATTTTATTTATCAAGCCACCACATTCTTTTAAAGTTACAAACTAAAAATGCACGCAACTTCATTTATTTGATAATGCGTGCATTTCTGCTCTTAATTATTAAAATGCCCGGTGCAGCTGCCAGTAGTCTTCTTGGCTGTCTACAATTATTTTTGCCGTGTAGGTTTTTGTTGTGCCTGCACTGTAGGTCGCTGTGAAGGTAAAGGTCAGCTCCTTGGGTGTCTTTCTCCCCCATTTATTCAGCATGGTGGAATCCCACAGGCTTCCGCTGTAAATGGTCTCATTGGCTGCATTTTTCTTGCCGGTGCTTTTCATGGTTGTGCTGTAGGCAGGGTAGCCTTCTATTTTACAGGTTACCTTGCTCGGGCTTCCTGCAACTTCTGCTTGCAGCATAAACTTTTCGCCGCTCCAAAAGACGTTCGTTCCTCGTTTTCTCGGTGCTTTTTGTTTCACATAGTCTGCATAAGGGATTTCTTGGTTTCCTTCGTCTTTAAAGCGTTTGAGGTTGTAGGTCTTTCGGTTCTTCTCCCAATTTTCGGTATGGTACACCATGCCGGTAATCTTGCCTTCGGATAGTACGGTAAAGCGGTAGGTTCCGATGCCGGCTCCGGTCTGGTCTCTCACAGTACACACGACTTCATACGTTCCGGTCTGTGCTTTGCTCTCGACGGTGCCGGTTGTGGTAAGCGGATAGCTTCCGTTTACGGCGTTCAGTCCGGTTTTTCGGTGGGTATACAGAAGCTTCTTGTCCTTGTACACTTCGGTGGTTAAGCGCAGCTCGTCTTTTTCGGCATCGTTGACACCGACCTGTATTTGAAAGGCTTCTCCTTCCGTTACTTTTGTCGGTACGGTCTTGATGGAGGTAATCCACGGGGCAGAGCCACCGCCTTCAATATAGAAGGTAAGGCTTTCTACGTTGGAAGGCTTGTCATAGAGGGAGTTGCCTCCGACCTTGCTTCCTCTTGAGGTATCGTCCTCCTGCCAATGCTCTACGGTGTATTTGCCGTCTACATAGAAGCGTTGGATTGGCTGGTTCAATACTTTATTCAGGTTCTGCGAGGTGATGTTTCCGTCTTCGTTTAACACGGTGGCGGCATCGGGATGAGCACCGTCGTTGAACGGGGTATGGGTATACCGCCAGTATTGTTTCTTGGATGGGTCGCTTTCGTAGTCGTAGTAGCTGATGCCATAGCTGACGAGTTCTCCTTTTTTATAGACGAGGCTCGGGTCTTCTTTTTCGTCGTTGTCTGCGATGACGGAAGCGATCAGGTTTGTTTTTTTCCATACGCTCAAATCTGCTTGTGACTTAAACGCGGCATTGTCAACGTATTGTTTGTTTCCGGCATCGTCGAAGGTATAGACCTTGAAGTTTTGCAGGTAGTAGGTTCCTTTGGGAAAGACCAGGCTGACGGTGGTTTTGTCGTCGTATTTTTGTACGGCATCGTAAAGGAGTCCTCCGGCTTCAAAGTAGCTGCTTGTTTTCGGATAATTGGTGGGAAAGAGGGAATAAAAGACACGGTGGAGCTGGACGCCTTCGGTAGCGGTAAGCGTATAAGAGCTTCTCCCTTTTTGGGCGGTGAAGATATAGTTACCATTAAAGTAAGGTAACTCATTGTCTTTTACCGTCCCTCTTGCCTGGTAGCTCATCCCATCTTTTTTCGGAGTTTTTCCGTCATAGGCAACTTGAATGGAGTAATTGGTGCGATCTGGTGGGTTCATGGTGGCCTCCACCATGAACTGCTCCATGCGCTGTCCGCCTGGCGTAGTATATACGCTCCCATCCTGCGGTGCAAAGTCTGTGACTGCACTTGCATTTTTCACGGCTTGGTAGGCGGTAATTTCAGGCGATGCGGTAAAGCTGCCGGTGATTTTTGTATCGCCGCCTGTCTGTACGGCTTCACTCGTTTGCGCCGCACTATAAGCCCCCAGATAGTCCACTCTTACATTATCTATCATGGCATAGCATAACAATCCCGACCGTCCATAGGTCCCGCTGTTTAGGGTGATTTCGTGGATGCCGGAAGAAAGTACCACGGGATGGGTATAGCTTCCATCGCCTTCAATCTGTTCAATGTAGGCTGGTTTTCCATCAATCAGTATTTCGGATTCTTTGGAGAAATTTGCATTCAATCCTTTGCTGTAATCAAAGGAGAGTACACCTTTTTCTCCGGCAGCAATGGTAAACTGAACGGAGGCCAAAGTCCGGCTTAGGCTTGCGCTCCTTGTCTCGTAGAGATATTGATAGGCTCCGTAGTTCCCTCGTCCGGTTTCTCTTCCGGATGCATATCGGTTTTCCTTTGAATTAAAGTGATAATCTGCGGTAAATTCTCCCTTTTCGTCAAGCGTAAAATACGGATTGTAATTAGTGTCGTTAAAATCCTCCGTAAAGGATTTCGACACGGGGTACACAGAGCTAGAAAGCAGAGCTTCCGGGATGGTCTTTGCTAGGATTGGTGTTTGTTTCAGCACATCCGTTTGTTCCTTTGTATCTCCTTCTTTTTTCAGCTCATATTCGTAGTAATATTTTTTGTTTTTCTCTAAAAGGAGTGTTTTCTCCATTTTCCCTTCGGTTTGACTGACTACAATCTTGGTTTTGCTTCCCTGTTCTGTTCGTTCTGTCAGAAGCTTTGGCATACCGGTAAGGAATTCTGCACTTTTCATCTTGATTCCGTCTAAGGCACTGCGAATCGTTTCGCCGTAGGAGGCGGCTTTTTCGGTAATTTGTACAAACTGGTAGCCAAAGTCGGACAGGGCTTTTATGGTACTCTGAAAAGTGTCTCCGTTTGCTTGGTTTGTTTCATCAAAAAGGGCAGTAAGGCGAAGGTCTGCTTTGCCGGCAAGCTCTCGTTTCATCTGCTCCAAAATCAGCTGGTTCAAGCTGGCAGGCTTTTGGTATAAATTAATTTTGTTATTTTGTTCGGCGGCTGCATAGTGGGAAGACTGCTTGAAAAACTGTACACCGGTTGTCAGGCCCATTACAGAGATAGAGCTTTCTTCCGTGGCACTCGTTTGAAAATCGAAGGCGGTTACTTTTGTTACCTCGTAGTACCCTCCGGCTGCACCAACAGCATACGGTGTCTGCGGTGTGAGAATGAAAACGGTATCTCCTTGTATTTTCCCGTAAAGCGGAAGATCCTCCGTCTCATAGCCGCTTCTGTTCTCGTAAGTATAGGAAAGTGTTGTTCCGTCAGAAGTTCGATGGCAATACACCATTATTCTCTTATATTTACTGCCATTCTGCTTTCCCACATAGCTGACGTAGCGCAGCCTGCCCTCTTCATCCAAAATCGGAAGGATCTCTGCGTTCTCGTCTATCCCCACATGGATTTCTCTTGAGAATTGATTCTCTCTTGTAAAGACAGCGGCATTCACATAATTTTTTTCTTGATTATTCTTGTAATACAAACGCACAAGAAGGTTTCCCTCGCTGTCGATACAAATGCCTTCCGATTGGAAATACAAGTTGCCGCTGTTTTTTACCTTCTCAATCGCTTCGTATCTTACGGCTTGGGTCTTAAGATTGAAGATTCCTCTTTTTAAGGTATTGTTTTGTATCGTCAGAAAATGCAGTTCTTTTTGTATCTTTTTTACGGCGCCGCCCGTACCGCTTGTTTGAAGCAGTTGTTTTATAGCTCCGGTCTTTCGGTTCACCTGATAGATGCCGTCCGTTTTGAAGGTATAGATAAAGTCTCCTTCCACAAAGTTCTTTTCTCCCATTTCAAATTCCAATGTGGTTAGATAAGCTCCGTTTTCTTTTTCGAGAAGGTGGGTTTTCTTCTCTCCCACAACGTAAACGTATTGCCCGTTTTCATCAAAGAATACTTTGCCCGCAAAATTGCTCGAAAAAGCGCTTTGTGCAAACGTATAAGACCACAAAGCATTTCCCTTTTGAGGTTGGATGGCTTTTAAGGTAAACGGCGGAGAAAAGGTATAGTCGCCATATCTTTCGGTGACAGAAGCCCCATCGACCACATACAGGTTATCCTGGTCTACAAAAAAGGCGGCGTGCAGTGCTTCGGAATTTACCAAGGGATTTAAGTTCTCTCCTGCACTTGCCGGCCCGATGCGTTTGACGGTAATGTCTGCATCAATGGCGTTTCCAAGAAAGTAGCTCTGCATCGTATTGATGCCGTTTTTCAGCTTGTAGTATTCTTCGGTGGTTCCGGCAAGGAGCAAAATATCCGCAGTTCTTGACGGGATTGGCTTTAAGCTGACAATGGGTGCAATGTTATCTACCTTTGTGGTTGCCGTTGTCTCTGCGGTGAGGTAATCTGCATCGGTGATGTATTCTTCTAAGGTTTCCTCCGTCCAGACGTCCTTGACGTGAAGCCGGAGCTTGACTTTACCGACTCCGGTTTTCTCCACGGATACGATTTTTTTCGTCCCAAAGGAGCTGTCGCTAAAGCCGGCTTTCTCTTCTGCCTTGCCCTCCGTTTCTCCTTCAAAGCGTTCATCGAGGTTGCTATCTTCGGTGATATACCAGCTGCGTGCAAGCTGATCGCCGTCTGTGGTGCTGACATCTTCCATTTCGATGGTTGCGGTATTCGTTCCTTTTTCTCTGAAAAAGGAATCCGGCACGGAAATCTTAGCCTCCGGCGGAAGGTCGGGCTGTACGGTAAATTCCTTTTCGACTTCATCCCAAAGGCCACGGCTGTCTTTTGCATACACCTTGTATTGGTATCTCGTTTCTTTGGTGTTTTTGGTGAGAAAGAGCAGCTGGCAGTTGGTCCAGTATTCATCCGATTCCAACTTCTCAAGGGGACGGGTCTTAATTCCTGCACTATTGTCTAAGGTATTTTCTTTACCGTTGAAATTTTGTGCTAAGTGCACCTTCTCTCCGGTCTCTAGGTTGGTCACCTCGGCCCAAAGCTGGGTTAAGGGGTTATCTGCATTCGTTGCCACTTGGATGGTCAATACCTGCTTTCGATTTTGTTTCTGTGTGCCGCCCAGATTTGCAAGCACGGTTGGGGTTTTCAGCACTTCAATCGGCTTGGTGTCGTACAGGCTGCCGCCGTTCTTGGGACTGATTTTCAGCTGTACATTGTAAAAGCCTTTGTTCGGAAAGGTGGCGGTTGCATAGACGGGTGTCGTTTTATCTTTTCGAATACTTCCAGCTCCACTTTCAACAATGCTGAATTTGTTGGTCGCTTTTTTCTCTTCGTAGGCGCGCAGTGCAGAGTAGCGTTCTCCGTCTACGGTGTAGGTGGATTCATCCGTTGCGGTCACAGGGTGACTTTCATAGGTCTTGGAGGGAAGAGAGAGGATCACTTCGGCATCAACAACGGTGCCGTCTTCTACCGTTGTGCTTCGTATTCGTTCATCCTGCGCACCACCCTCCGTTACGCTCACAATTTTATAGTCTGCGACAAGCGGAGTGTCGAAGCTCTGCTCTATGCTTTTTCCGGTGTTTTGTCCTTTTTTACCGTTTCCCTTCCACGTCACCAAGGCTTCCCATGCACCGCCGTCTATCCTGCGCCACAGAGTTGCGGATTCCAGCAGGGTCTCTGCGCCGACTTTGGTCGCATCCGATACCGTAAAGCGTTCTTCGGTCTTCACCGTGCCCGGCGTGTCTAGGTCTGCGGTTAGGTCTTCCACCGGGTCGGGTTCCGGCTCCGGATCAGGAATCACTGTGGTTTCTATTTTATAAGTAATGTCGATGATCACCGGGATATAGTAACGGTAGCCTTCGACCGCATCCATTTGGTCTGAAGTCTTTCTTGGCTCTCCATTATTACTATCCTTTGTTACTAATATGGTTTTGACCGTATAGGTAACGGATTTGTTTGCGGTGCTGTAAGAAGGAGTACCAATCAGATTGCCGCTGGGTACAGCGAATGCTTTATAATCAGGATCATCGTTATAATTATTATTAAACTGTCCAGAGCAGCTGACAAAGATTCCACCCTTTGGGATAACGTCAGCTGGTATGGTGAAGGTGGCGGTTACCTCTGATTTTTGTTTTTTCCCTTTCTGCCAGGTACCGTCTGCGTGCTTCCAGATATCGTAATAGGCTAAGTCGTGAATGGGTTCTGTCTTGGTCACGATTTCTGTTTTTGTAGCCGCATATCCTGAGATTGGCCAACAAAAAAGCCCTGTGAAAAACAGGGCAGAAACAAGCAGTACCGATACACTGCTTCGTAATATTTGATTGTGCATTGTTCTTCCTTTCTGTTATACCGATGGTAAGGATTACCGCTTGGTGGCGGATCACTTTCCTTGAAGGGAGGTGATGCGATGATTACATATTCTGAATTATTTCAATTTGGATTATTAATTGTAGCTGTCATTTCTCTGTGTTTGCACAGTAAGAAATAGCAAAAGCCACCTAATAAAGGTGGCTTACTCCAATTTTGGATCTGCCGCCCGACTAAAAGCGGTAATCCTTTTTCTATATTATAGCCACATTTTCATAGAAAATGCAAGTCTAATTCTTTCTTTATAGCGTCACATCTGTATAACGGTATACAGATTCCTTATCTCCCGAAAAAGTAAAGGACGGTGTTTTCCCTTTCGGATTGATTCCTCCATCCGGCTCTGCCGCATAAATATAGTAACCATCTTTAACGTAGTATCTGAAACCCGTTGTAAAACCGATAGCACGCATTTGTACATTGTCTATATAGACGCTGATAGCATCATAGCGAACGGTAGAATAAATGACAACGCTACCGATTGAATTGATTTCAATCTTCTTGATGCCGTTATATCCAAGCTGCACGTCCTTTAAGGTGCGTGTAAATGTTGAGCTTCCCACTTTCAAGTCCACCTTTTTCGTCTTTTCCTTTTCGATGTCTGCCTTCGTCTTTTCGAGTGACTCGGCCGTTACCGGTGTTCTCTTGCTTTCATCGGTGAAACGGTAAATGACGAGTGCAGATTCTGCACGGTTGAGTGTCCCCTCTGCTTGAAAGGTATGGTCGGTATAGCCGGACAGAATGCCTGTCGCATAGGATTTTATGATATGGTAATCGTACTTTGTAGTGCTGTCTACATCCTTGACGATTGCTTCAATCTCTGAATAGTTTTCTACCTCCGTCTTTCCCAGCCCGTTGCTGATTATCAGTGCCATATCGCTTCTTGGAATGGCGTTGTTCAAGATTGTGGTGTCAATCTCTGCTTCGGCAAATAAGTCAAGCTCTAAGGCTTTCTGATAATAGTTATATGCCCAGTGGTGCGGCTTTTCTGCCACGGTCAGCTCTTCTCCGGTTGCGGCGATGACTATCATCTTGATAAATTCGCCGTAGGTTACGGTGCTCTGCGGCTTGAAGCTCCCGTCCGGATAGCCTTTGATGATGTCCTTATCTGACATGGCTTTGACGGACTCATACGCCCAGTTGGTGGTTTTTAGGTCTTTATACTGCTGCTGATCAGCGCCATAGACCGCAGCTGATGTGAAGAGCAGTGACGCTGCCAGTGTGATGGTAAATATTTTTTTCATTGGGATTCCTCCTTGTATGCTTTGATAATCAAGAAATTTCCTTCTTTTGTAATCGCATCTATATCGTAACTTTCTTTTCTTCTTTCAAAAGGACGCAGCAGACAGTGCATTCTTTTTTTCTTGGTGATTCGCTTGTTCATAGATTACCCTTTATTATTATTTATATATATTGTACCACATTTTCCCTTAAAAGTGTTGAGCTCCCAAGAGGAAATGTATTAAAATTCACTATTTTCTAACGCTTCAAACCGCTTTTTCTTTTGCCCTACTTTCTTTTTTAGTTTTCAAGGTCCTGTTTATATTTTACATATTATGGTAATTATTGTAAATAGTTTTTACTTTTTTCTATTATTTATTTTTTAATATGCTTGGGGCTTTCAAAACTGCAATTAGTTTCGTATCGCTCGGGCTGCCACATAAGCAAAATCCGACCAATAAAAAAGCCCGTAAAAAACAGGGCAAAAATAAACAGAATTTAGGCTAGAAAATGAAGTGCCGATATACTGTTTCATACTATTTAATTGTATATTTTCTTTTTACTCCTTTCGCTGTCCCATTTTCCATTGCAGCGAAAGCCTGCGTAAAATGGGCACCTTCCCGCCCTATAACACAAGGGAGGTACTTGACGCTTTTGTTTCCTTTAGGAAATAACACTTTCTTACATATAAAAAAGAAGCTATCAAAAGATAACTTCTTCTTTGTAAAACTGGCAACGTTCCGTGCTTCACACGTCTCTCCGACTCGCTCCGCTCCCTGCTGTCCAGTTCTATTTTAAATCCATAAAAAAAACACACTAGAAAATAGTGTGTTTTTATAGAACTGGCAACGTCCTACTCTCCCAGGCAGCTTCCCGCCAAGTACCATCAGCGCTAAGGAGCTTAACTACTGTGTTCGATATGGGAACAGGTGTGACCTCCTTGCTATTGTCACCAGATATATGCATCCTAACCCGATTTATATAATAAATCTTCATAGGATTCTTTGTAAGGGTAAT
>CAUQTI010000003.1:0-214344 GCA_963521065.1 uncultured Anaerovorax sp.
TGCGACTTCTACAAGAGGGAGCTACTTACCATCCCCGCCCTCGCTTCGGAGAGAGTCCAGGCTGTCAGTTCCTTATTTGCCTATGCAATCAGATTTCAATCCACGCTCTCCCTGCGGAGAGCGACTACGCTGGATCGGGAAGAATTAGAGGATTGCGTAATTTCAATCCACGCTCTCCCTGCGGAGAGCGACTGCAAAATAAGGCAAAATCATGCTTTGATATTACAATTAATTCACCTATATCATATATATTCCAGTAATTTTTTACCTTATTTTTTATAATAAGTATTTTTTTACATTTAATCTTGGTGCGAATCTCCCGGGATTTTCTGTTAGCTTGGCATTCGCACCATATTTTTAGCATGGGAACATCTTTATTACTATTGTACTCTAATCTTTATCATCTAGTAATTTCATTTCTATCGTTTCTATTTTAAAACCTTTATATAATCATTCCCTGCTTCATGCATGAAAAGTATCTTTTTATAATGTAACTCTTTTTGTTTATTATATTAGAATAATATATGCATTCTCTCAGCCCTCAAAAAATCTCCCTATTCGTTCACTTTCCAATATCCACTTCTGTTAGATCCAATACGTTGAATCCTTTCACGCACAGCCAACACTTTTACAGCATTTTGTACTTGTTTTCTTGATGCCTGCATTCTGTCCATTATCTCTACTTGCGTTATCTTCGGATTCTCTTTTATCGCTTCAAATATTTTTTCAATACGTTTTTCTACTTCCCTTGATTTATGTGTTTCGGCTCCTTTTTTGGCTCCTTTTTTGGCTCCTTTTTCGGCTCCTTTTTTATTATTAAGATTTATCAATGTGAGAATAAAAGAGTCTCTATCTGAATAAAACTCTGGCTCCATTAATTTCGTATACAAATATTGCCCTCTATAATCATCCTTAATTTTCTTAAATCCGCTGCCTCGCCGTTCCATATATTTCAATCGGTTAAATATATCTGCAATAATTGGATTCCTCCGCTTTGATGGAATTTTATTGATATCACGCTCCTGCACGAAAGATCCATCATACATACCTCCTGGAGAATATATTTCCAATCTGTCATCGAACATGTCGATATGGACTTCACTACCTAATTCTAAATATTCACGATGAATCAATGCATTTACCAATCCCTCTAGAACACTGCGTTCCGGATAATCTGGCAAATCAATTCTTCTATCACCAGCTTTTTTCCATTTCACTTTCGAATTATTTCTTACAAACTCTGCCCCGTTTTGTAAAAGAGATACCAAGCTTCCTGAAAACTCTTTGTCGTCTAAGGCATCCATAACCCCAGACGCTTTATCCAATCCATTCCAGCGAGTGCAAAACAATCTGGACTGCCTTATTGGTGATTCATCTGCCAACAACGCCCCTGCATTTGTTAATTTACCTTTCTCATTCACAATTCCAAAAGATTCATAATCGCTTTCTTCAAATGCATTTCCAGTTCGCTGGTTATAAACGGCCTTCAACTTTGTGAAGGAGAATTTCTCAAAATCATATTTTGAAACATTGCTATCATAGGTAGCATCACTCCCACGTAAAACCAATTCCTTTAATGTCCTTGCGTCAGCAGGAATACTTTGATTTCCAACACGATGATATGCTATGCGATTCCCATCTCCAACATAATAATAAGGCGTTTCATTCCCAGAGAATATCTTTAGAACAATTAATTCTTTATCACCATTAATTCTTTGAAGGCTTAAATCAAATTTCGGTATAGGGTCCAGTTTTGTCTTTATTTGTTCACTGATAGTCTCCGAATCGTGTTTCGAATCAGACAAACCAACAACCCTATCATCATCTGCGATTCCGAAGAAGAGGGTTCCACCTGCCCCATTTGCAAATGCACTTACACTTTTACACCAGCTCTTTGGTCTTTTTTCTTCAAGCATTTGCTTTTTATCGTATTCAGTTGCTTCCCCGATAAAATCTTGAATATGCATTTTCGCCCCCTTAATATACTTCTCTTAAATTTTTTCATTTATTACATCAGCAGGCTTCCTGTATAAGTCTATAGCATGACTGCTTATTCCATAATTGTAGTATTCCCATTTCCTACAAATGATTGACTGATTTTGCAATCGTATTAAAAAATATTATAAATCGCTCAGATGGCATTTTTATGTCGGAAATACGCATAATCTATCCATAAATCTTTGTCGTTGATTTGAAAGCTTAATTGTCTCTTTATCCTGCTATGAGATTTTCTGAAGCCTGGCAATTTTTTAATATCCACTTGTGCAGTCTCATCTATCCTCTCTGCAAAGAGCTGGTAGCCGAAAAATGACTAACGAGACATACCATACTCCATTTATGGGACTGAGTTGCCTTTTCAAAATTCACCTTAAAGCTAGCAGTAATTATCACCTCTAAAGAAGAATGATTCATGTTATAAATTTTATCGTTACCGGTAGTTCTGCGGTTTCCTTTTCAATCCACGCCCTCCTTACGGAGAGCGACAAATTTTTGCCGATGCTACTCAGTTCTTCCGATGGATTTCAATCCACGCCCTCCTTGCGGAGAGCGACCGTGATTTATATCGTACCGTTTATCTCCATCCTTATTTCAATCCACGCCCTCCTTGCGGAGAGCGACGGCAGAAACAGATGATTATTTCTTTAGAGTATATGATTTCAATCCACGCCCTCCTTGCGGAGAGCGACCATACAATGTGTAGAAGTTAAGGGAAATATTGAATTTCAATCCACGCCCTCCTTGCGGAGAGCGACTGGGAGACGACGAGGGACCGTATATCGGCACAACAGATTTCAATCCACGCCCTCCTTGCGGAGAGCGACCTCTGTTGTTGTGCGTATGAATACTTCTCCGTCAAATTTCAATCCACGCCCTCCTTGCGGAGAGCGACGTGAATATGGTATACAAATTATACCTTGTAATAAATTTCAATCCACGCCCTCCTTGCGGAGAGCGACGGTGAAAAAGATGCAGTGCTTCAGCTTGCATATGCATTTCAATCCACGCCCTCCTTGCGGAGAGCGACTTTTTCCTGTTTCTGGTCGAGGTCTTGATTTGGGCGATTTCAATCCACGCCCTCCTTGCGGAGAGCGACTTTTATCGGAAGAAGAAAATGGAGTGGTATTACCATTTCAATCCACGCCCTCCTTGCGGAGAGCGACGTTCAAATACAATATTATCTATATACATATATATAATTTCAATCCACGCCCTCCTTGCGGAGAGCGACCAATGATACGGATTATTTGGGTTACAGTTAAACCAATTTCAATCCACGCCCTCCTTGCGGAGAGCGACCAAGCTTGCATATATCAAGCAATTTAACACAATGATTTCAATCCACGCCCTCCTTGCGGAGAGCGACCCATTGATAAGGCTCTATGGTTTTTAAATGGCGGAATTTCAATCCACGCCCTCCTTGCGGAGAGCGACGCTGTCGACAATAACGGCGGCGGTGTGGCGCATATTTCAATCCACGCCCTCCTTGCGGAGAGCGACTGCAAAATAAGGCGAAATTATACTTATATTTTACAATTACTTCATATATACCTTGTATATTCCAGTAACTTTTTACCTTATTTTTAACAATAAGTATTCTTTTACATTTAATTTTGGTGCGAATCTCCCGGGATTTTCTGTTAGCTTGGCATTCGCACCATATTTTTAGAGAATAAGTGCATCTTCCGCATGACTCGTATGTCAAACAACCTCTGATAATAATTTTAAAATATCAAACTGCCCGTCTCAAGATATCTTGGCATTCCTTAATATTTTCTGTTACAGTATACCATAAAATAAATCTTGTAAGAAAGTTGACATACTTTTTACAAGTAAATGATGTTTCCCTCTTGAGCTGAAGATTTTAATTATATAGCACAAATGATAGACAATTATGTGACAAAGCAGCTTTATAATTCGATTACTTTACTACATACTTTGTCAGCCTGCCACTACCGATTCTTGTGATAAATTCTTTTTCCTGCATTTCTTTAAGCATGTTAATGGCATGTGTGGTGCCACTACCTAAAGCTTGTTCAACATCAGTGCGAGTAATCTCCTTTTTATCTTCAAACAATTTGAGTATTGGCAAGTACCTTCCATCTTCGAGACTGTGCTTTCGGGCATGTATATTAGGAAGAACCACTTGAAATGCGCCGTCTACAGTTTCAAACTTGGGTTGTGCTACTAATCCTTTGTAGCAACTAATAATTTTGCTAATACCCGTTCCATACGCCTCAATAAGCTTCATCCTATAAAATAAACCTGCGAGTTTTTCATTTCTAGGCTGAGATGCACCTAACATAGCCGCTTCCAACGATAGGCCGGGCACTAATCCACCTAAAGATAGAATCTCTAAACGATCAGAATAAAGGTTTATAAAGGTACTGCCACTGAAGGAATACTCTCTGTGAACGATTGCATTTAGCAAGGCTTCACGGACAGCATCTTCCGGATAATCTCGCTCATCCACGCGGAATAAATCATGGAAGGTCGCTTTTGTGCTATTATAAAAATCAATGATTTTATACGCATCTGCAAGCTGTGTAAATAGAGAACCGGTAAATTCTTTTCTATCTCGAAACACTAATTTATCTGTGCCTTGGAAAATCGCAAATTTGATAGAGTGCCTGCATTGGTCTGAAACAAGCAAACCCATATTTGTATAAATATCATCAGAAGAAAGAATTCCTAGATTTTTCATCTGTACATCTGTAAACTCCAATTCCCTCATTTTCAATTCTTCTTCTAGTCTATTGAAAGTCAGCTCTTGAATTAGAGAACGATTTGTCTCAAAAGAATCACCATCTGTCATTTTTATCATCATGCGTATTGCATCTTCGGATGCTGGAGCAGAGGTTGTTCCACTTCTAACATAAACACCGGCTGGTTTCAATCCCTTATCCGATAAATAATATGGCTTCTTTGTTCCTTGATTCACAGTCAGTTTAATAAAGAACTTCTGATCTTCTTGTAATAATTCAATATTAGTAAACATAGAAACATCAGGCCTGATACTATCTCGTAGAGAATTGGAAATTTGCTGCATCAAAAAGTCAGCATCTTCAACACCAATGATTTCTCCGTTATCCCTTACTCCTATATAAATTGCCCCACCATTTGTATTTGCAAAGGCGATAATTTCCTTCTTTAAACCAGAGGTGTAACTTTCTTTTAATTCAACGGTTTCGCTCTCATATAATTTCATACTACCGCTCCTTCTGACAGTTTCTATCACTTATAACACGATGCTATCACAGCAATTGATAGAAAGCAAGAAGAAGTATTTGACGAATTCCGACAAATATCCGTGTGGAGAGCAATAGTACAAACATGGCCCACGAAATCCAATACGCATTTCAATTCACGCTCTCCTTGCGGAGAGCGACCACTATTTTGCGGCAAATAATAATTTATCGACTTAAGAAACATCAAGCTCATCGAAGATTATTCAAACAAAAAAAATATTATATAAATTAAAAAGTGCAGTATTCTCGACTTTAACGGCAGTTTTTTAATTTAGCTGTTGGTAAGGTTTATTGCAAATTATTTATCTGATACAAAATTTTTCACTTGTTCCTCAAGTTCCAGCATATATCTATCAAAGTCAGACATAAAGAGCTTATCCTGAATAACACGATATTTTTCAAATTCCGTTTCTGCGTGTAGCTTTGCTATTTCAGCCGATACTTTTCCAGCATCGTTAAGTATTCCATATTCAAACATCTCTATGAATTTGTTTAGCCTTGTTTCCCAATCCTTCATTGTCAACGGAATATAGCGCAATGTCATACTTTCTGCAAAATCCAAATAAGCCGATACTATACGGTTAAGCTGACTTATTTCATCTTCTGATAGATAATTTTTCGCAACTGACACATCACTTTTTTTAATTTTTCCACTTGGTGCATCCGCCCAAGTAGCAAGTCCCATATGCTCTTTATGATAATCGGCCCTTTCAATAATCAGTTCAGCTGCAGTGTGCCCGTGGATAGCATAGCATTTTGTTTTGTACCATCGCATAAAAGCGTATTGTGGCGACAGATGTTTTATCATAATCAATCGCAGTCGCATAAAGGTCGGTAACTTTCTGATAAAATTTTCTTTCACTCGAACGTATTTCACGAATACGTTCAAGTTGTTCTTCAAAGTATTTTTCTGTAAGATAGGTGCCTTTTTTAATACGCTCTACATCCATTACCCATCCTTTAATCGTATATTCTTTTGCAATTTGATTAACCCATTTACGAAACTGAATTGCTTTTTCAGAATTTACCTTAAAGCCAACAGCAATTATCATCTCTAAAGAATAATGATTTGTATTATATATTTTACCGTCACCGGCAGTTATTAGAAGTTTTCTAATAACTGAATCCTCTAGTAATTCACTATCCTTGAAAATTTTCTTAATATGATAATTGATCGTAGGAACTTCAACATCATAAAGTATTGCCATCATCTTCTGCGTCAGCCATATATTCTCATCCTCATATCTCATTTCCACATTGCTCTCCTCATCGCCAACAGAAGCAATATAAGTAAGATATTCAGCCGCACTTGAACGAATTGCGCCTTCCGCTTCTTCCCGTTTAGACATTACAATTTTCCTTTCTTATAATTTATAATTTTTCGCCCATTTCAATTCAGTGCTTCTTTGTGAAGCGCGACAAGAAAGAGTCGGCCTCGTTATGAGCGAGGTTATCAAATTTTAATCCACGCTCCCTGCGGAGAACGACCACAAGGGCTGTGCAATTCTTTTGAAGTTCAGATTATTTCAATCCACGCCCTCCTTGCGGAGAGCGACTATGGTACAGATACAGCGGCACCTAGCTTTGTCGTATTTCAATCCACGCTCTCCTTGCGGAGAGCGACGACCTGGAAAAAAGAGCTTCGACGGAAGCTTCGCAATTTCAATCCACGCTCTCCATACGGAGAGCGACAGTCACGAAATATCAAACAAGCTTAAATAAAGCGATTTCAATCCACGCCCTCCTTGCGGAGAGCGACCCTCCAACCTTATATCCATCCGTCTCAGCTTGATTATTTCAATCCACGCCCTCCTTGCGGAGAGCGACAAAGACGCAACGGATGGGCTTTGGAAAATAAGACGATTTCAATCCACGCCCTCCTTGCGGAGAGCGACCATATCCCATCATATTCAAAACAATATTACTAGATTTCAATCCACGCCCTCCTTGCGGAGAGCGACTTGTATAGTTTTGGCATCTTCACCACCAATGCGTATTTCAATCCACGCCCTCCTTGCGGAGAGCGACTATTAGGCAAGAGTTTATAACTAGTAGCAAAGAATTTCAATCCACGCCCTCCTTGCGGAGAGCGACAATAATATCATTTCAGAGCGATTAATCCCCTCTAATATTTCAATCCACGCCCTCCTTGCGGAGAGCGACTTTTTTAACCGCATCTTATTACACTTATTTTATATTTCAATCCACGCCCTCCTTGCGGAGAGCGACGCTAACAGGTTTGATGACATTGAAGTGGTATCGATTTCAATCCACGCCCTCCTTGCGGAGAGCGACCGTTAAGACTATTGTCTAAGTCTTCGATATATTATTTCAATCCACGCCCTCCTTGCGGAGAGCGACTAACTCAGTTTGTTTTTCTGTCAACTGCTGTTCATTTCAATCCACGCCCTCCTTGCGGAGAGCGACAACACTATTGTATGCTGATATTCCATATTCATAAATTTCAATCCACGCCCTCCTTGCGGAGAGCGACTATAAAACATATTCGGTAGCAGTAGACAAGGATGGATTTCAATCCACGCCCTCCTTGCGGAGAGCGACTGACTGTTATTTGTGTGACAAAGTTTGCGAAATAATTTCAATCCACGCCCTCCTTGCGGAGAGCGACACCGATTCACGCGCTTTGTCCTTTATATATGTAGATATTTCAATCCACGCCCTCCTTGCGGAGAGCGACTTATTTATCAATAATATCATCAAATTCTAAAACTATTTCAATCCACGCCCTCCTTGCGGAGAGCGACAAAAAACTAATACAACAGAACAAAAACCAATAACAATTTCAATCCACGCCCTCCTTGCGGAGAGCGACACGGTTTATTTTGGGCTTATGGGTTGCTGCAGAGGATTTCAATCCACGCCCTCCTTGCGGAGAGCGACAAAGCGATCGTAAAAGAGGTATTGGCAGAAAGCCGAATTTCAATCCACGCCCTCCTTGCGGAGAGCGACAAGTCCGTTGGTGTTAGATTGTTGCCGTTACGGATATTTCAATCCACGCCCTCCTTGCGGAGAGCGACGAAATGTATGGCAAATCATGGGACAAATTAACAATTTCAATCCACGCCCTCCTTGCGGAGAGCGACTGCAAAATAAGGCAAAATCGTGCTTTGATATTACAATTACTTTATCTTTAGTATATATATCCCAGCAATTTTTTACCTTGTTTTTAATAATAAGTATTTTCTTACATTTAATCTTGGTGCGAATCTCCCGGGATTTTCTGTTAGCTTGACATTCGCACCATATTTTTAGCACGGAAGATAGCAGTCGATTTACCTTACAATAGGACTAAAACAATTCGTATGCTCATACCAGCATTTTGCTTTTACTTCTTCCATCTGCAAAACGGCGCATGGACTGTAAGGTTGAACTTCTTTCAACCTTATTATATTCCCCAAATAGGAACAATTAAATTTTGGCGATCAAATGCTGAAAGTCGGTCAGTGGTACAAAGTACAGCCCCAATCCCTCGCCCTAAGGCAGCTTTATCAATTACACTAAACACACGCGTAAGCTGGCTCTGTGGCGTCGCTGTCTTCTTAATTTCCATAGGGTATAGCTTGCCGCTGTCTTCCAGTAGAATGTCGATTTCTTTCGTATCCTTATCCCGATAATAATAAATAAAGGCTTCTCGTCCACAGTTCTGATAGCTCTTGAGAATCTCTGACACTACAAAGTTTTCAAGAATCGCACCACTCATAGCGCCATTCATTAGAGTATCGCTGTCGCTCCATTTGGTCAAATATGCCACCAGACCACAGTCATAGAAATACAGCTTTGGTTTCGTCACCATCCGCTTAAGCATATTGTTAGAATACGGATGGAGATAAAACACAATTCCAAGCCGTTCTAAAATTCCGAGCCATTTTTTCGCAGTAACCTGGTCAATTCCAGAAGCATCAGCAATAGTCTTATAATTCACCATCTGTCCACACAAAGCGGCAGCTGATGTAATGAAATCCATAAATTTAAGAGAATCAATCGAACCGGATATCTCTTTTACATCACGGTCAATATAGGTACTGATATAACTAGAATAAAGCGCTCGGTAATCACTGTATTTCCCACTGATGAGCGCAGGCATACCCCCTTTAAAAATACGTTCATAAAGTGCAGGGGTATCAACGGGATTCCTTTCCTTTATCCTCTGTGACAAATGTTCCAAATCTAACACAAAGGGCACTGAAACAACACCGCAAGCCTCAGCCTGTGACAACGGAGACATATGCAGTAAACAGACACGTCCGGCCAGTGATTCCTGGACTCCATCCATCAGTTTAAATACCTGTGAGCCTGTCAACCAAAAATCACCGGCGTGGTGATTCTGGTCAACATGTATTTTAATATAGGTGAATAGCTCCGGTGCATATTGTACCTCGTCGATAAACAAAGGAGTCTTATGAATCTCCAGAAACATCTTTGGGTCATTCTTCGCCATTTGGCGCTCAGTCAAATCGTCCAGTGTAACATATTCCCGATCTAAGTTCTCCTCTGCTGCTAGTCTTTGCAACATCGTTGTTTTGCCGACTTGCCTCGGGCCAGTCAGTAACAAAGCAGGGAACTCTTTGGAAAGGCGGAGAAAGGTATCCTCCATTGCTCTGTGTATATAATTCATAAAATCACCCTTTCGTCTAAAATATTTGCATAATATATTATAGCCGATACAACACGAGCAATCAATGTCAATTTCGGCTATTCTTTATCTAAATTATATTTTAGACGATATTCTTGTAATCTATACCTTTTCGATTGCAGCTTTATACGGATGTGTTATCGTTTGGCTTGTCTCCATTTTTTATTGTGATCTTCATCATATGTGTAAACTGCTGCTCCACTTTGCGTCACATTGATAACAAGTACATTAATGGCAAGACGATGCACTTTGCGACCCAATTTGTATTTATAATCTGCTATCATTGATGTCGCTGGTTTCTCACCGACATCTTAATATTCTTGACTCAAGAGAAAATCTGCCACATGCATCGTTTTGATTCCTTCATAATTGCCTCCGGCAAATTCATCTGTACGAAGCACATATTTAGGATAGTTATCCGCTATTGACAGTAAGTTCCCATAATCTCTAAGCTCCGTTTCTTTTCGCTCAATTCTCTCCGCTATCTGAATATAGAGCTTCTCCTCTTTTCTGACCGCTACAAAATCAATCTCCGTATTATCAGCCTTTCCAACAAAAACATCATAGCCACGGCGCAGTAATTCAATATATACAATATTTTCAAGCATACCAGAAACGACGTTATCGTCATAACCCAAAACACTAAACCGTAAAGCAGTATCTGAAAGGTAAAATTTTTCTTGTGTCTTCAAGATTTCCTTCCCTTTTACATCATATCGAAAACAGCGGTGTAGAAGATAAGCGGTTTCTAACTTGCTTAGATAGCTATAGACTGTTTCCGAATCCATTCTCCGATTCTCGCTTTTCAAGCATTTCGATAGCGTCACTGCAGAAAAAGTTTGCCCGATATTGGAAAACATGTATTTTACTACGCGTTCCAATTGGTCAACCGTATTTATTTGATTTCTCTTTACAATATCTGTGAAAATTGTGGAATTATAGATATCCTTCACCACAGTGTAGGCCTCATCATAAGTATATTCTTTAAGCTGCAATGCGGGAAAACCACCCATTCGCAAATATCGCTTAAATTCCTTATAAATATCATCCGGTACTGTGTACTCTCTCCTAAAATCCAGATATTCAGAAAAAGACAGTGGATATACCCGAAAAGATACATACCGCCCGGTCAAATAAGTGGAAATTTCCGAGGACATCATTCTGGAATTTGAACCAGTGACAAAGATGTCTACATTAAAATCTATCATAAATGAGTTGACCGCCTTCTCCCAATCCTTTACTTCCTGTACCTCATCTAAAAATAAATAAGTCCTCTCCTCCGAAATAATCTTCTTCTCTATTTCTTTGTACAACTTAGAAGCAGTATCTATTTCTTCATAACGCAAGCTGTCAAATTTATAGGAAAGAACTTGTTCCGGCAAGACACCTCTCTTTTTTAACTCTTCCTGCAGCATCAATAAAATCGTGGATTTTCCACACCGACGTACACCCGTCAATATTTTAACAAATGGGGTGTCAATAAACGGAATAATTTTATCAATGTATTGCTTTCTATAAATCATGCGGCATTCCTCCTTTGACTTATATCAGAGACTGCGAACAATCAGCCTCTATATAAGTCCACGATCTCCTTACGGAGAGCGATAAATGATGGCCTCAAAGTCTGACCATAACAGTGAATAAGCCCGCGCGCTCCCTTCAGTGAGCGACGCGGCAATCGGCAAGGACGGGAAAGAATATCTAAAATTTCAATCCACGCCCTCCTTGCGGAGAGCGACTACCTCGCCGGATGCAGTGCCGATAAGAGCGTTGATTTCAATCCACGCTCTCCCTGCGGAGAGCGACGAAAGTGCTATTACGAATTAGTACCAGATGGAGCAATTTCAATCCACGCCCTCCTTACGGAGAGCGACACCCAAAGAGTCGCAAAAAAGGTTGTATTTGACGATTTCAATCCACGCCCTCCCTGCGGAGAGCGACTCTTACCCTAAATTAAAAGAAAAGAGTGAAGATGATTTCAATCCACGCCCTCCTCACGGAGAGCGACACTGGTGGTTGGGGAGAAAGAATCATCGTGATGAAAATTTCAATCCACGCTCTCCCTGCGGAGAGCGACCGTAGCTTTGGCCTGGATGTTAAGGATGGAGCCGAGATTTCAATCCACGCTCTCCTCACGGAGAGCGACTTAATAAATCGATAGATCGGAAGAGTATCTCAGTAATTTCAATCCACGCCCCCCTTGCGGAGAGCGACGCAAATGACAGCACGGTAGTGCATCTGTCGGGAGACATTTCAATCCACGCTCTCCTTACGGCGAGGGACTATCAATCATTCAGGACGAGAGTTCTGTTGCAACATTTCAATCCACGATCTCCCTGCGGAGAGCGACAGCAAAATGGACTACATCTTAATCGATGCTGGTTGTATTTCAATCCACGCTCTCCCTGCGGAGAGCGACTATTTAGTCAAGCTAAAAAAATAAATGCGCCACAAATTTCAATCCACGCTCTCCCTGCGGAGAGCGACAAAGCGCTAACAGCCTTGTCAGACGAAGAGCTGACATTTCAATCCACGCCCTCCTTGCGGAGAGCGACATTTTTTATCTGTTTCAGTCCCGATGATATAAAGATTTCAATCCACGCCCTCCTTGCGGAGAGCGACAAAAAGATAAATACATTATTGACGGTGATGAAAGATTTCAATCCACGCCCTCCATACGGAGAGCGACGCTCTGTCTTGTAGATATAAAACGTGTTGTTTAAGATTTCAATCCACGCTCTCCTCACGGAGAGCGACAACGGAAAGGAACAACAAATATTCGGTTCAGATGATATTTCAATCCACGCTCTCCTCACGGAGAGCGACGACGCTTACAATGAGACGGTAGTTGAAGCATTGAAATTTCAATCCACGCTCTCCTCACGGAGAGCGACAATGCCCTTGCTTGATATGTTCTACTTCATGCCGATTTCAATCCACGCTCTCCTCACGGAGAGCGACGTCATGGAGCAGCTTATAGGGAGGATAGAGTAATGATTTCAATCCACGCTCTCCTCACGGAGAGCGACAAACTTGCGTTTAATTCTTGTTTGTTTCTAGTATTAATTTCAATCCACGCTCTCCTCACGGAGAGCGACTAAGAATGGCACTTAAAGACTTATGCCGAAAAGATTTCAATCCACGCTCTCCTCACGGAGAGCGACTGCAAAATAAGGCAAAATCGTGCTTCCATATTACAATTAATTTACTTCTAGCATATATATCCCAGTAATTTTTTACCTTATTTTCAATGATAAGTATTTTTATACATTTAATCTTGGTGCAAATCTCCCGGGATTTTCTGTTAGCTTGGCATTCGCACCGGCCGCTTCACACTGCTTTTTCGTAGGTATTCATCCAATCGATGACGGGCTTTTTATAGCCCAGTGAATAAATCCACATGAGAAATAGTTTATCGGACACCAATTCGCCGCATGCTTTAGCGAGTGGTTCTTCCTCATTTTTTTCCAAGTCCGCAACAAAGGATTCTAAGCTCGCATATTGTTTTCCTTTATACTCAAATCCAAGCTCCGGACAAAGCAAGTACATAAGCGCAAAATAAAACGCATCTTCCTTCTCCATTATTTTCTGTGTAATTGCAGAAACCGCTTCTTTGAATGTTTCATCATACTCCATTTGGTCTACATATTTTTTCAAGCATCCGCTCGAAAGCAAATGGTATATATCTGCATCTTGATTTGGTATCTGTGCTTGCATTGCGTTCCCCAAGCCCTTTAAATCCGGATACAGCGTTCCCTTAAAACAAAGTGGCGCATTCGGGTTCAATACATAAATCATTAAAAATACTGCAGCATCCTTGTCTTCTATCTCCTTTAGCTCCGCTATTTTATCTACGTATTCCTCCCCATATTGTGCGATATTTTTTTCAACATGCCCACGGTATAAATGCTTTGTCGCATTGCCCCAGTCCAGTGCAAACGCCATGCTGATTTCGTCAAGCCCATAATATTTATGGTAGTTGAAGGTATATGCTTTCCATCCTTTAGGATTCTTTTTCTCTTTTTTTTCAACGGGATGCGAGAACTCATCATCCAGTCTCTCAACCAGCTCATTCCTTTTTCCGACAATCCAATCAATCCCCTTTTTCTCAGCCATTGCCCGGTTCCTCCTTACCCCCACTAAGTTTCACTGATCGTTCCGCCCAGAACTATGATCTTCCCATCTATTTTATAAACACCTTTAAAATAATCAAAGGAATACGGAAGCTCTGTTGTCTTATCCTCACTCATATTATAAGCATAGACTTTGTTTTTTACTGAGTAATACACAGTCTCCGCATCGACACCCAGCAGCTCCGAAACGCCGGACACCACATCTTTGGGATCATGCTTATTCAAGTTAAAGGAAATGACTTTATCATTATTTTGTACAAAGATTCTACCGTTAAAATAGAATTTATCTACCTGGTCTAAGGTCCAATGCGGCGCGCCATCCAAGGAAACAGAATGAAGACAATTCTCATAATCCAAATACAATATGGTATCCGCGGCAACGGTAAAAGTCTTGATGTCTTCTTTCAACACGCAAGCTAGCTTCTCCTCCTTTAAATTATATTTATATAGATTATTCTCCTCTGTGTAATTTACAAAATAAACATCCTGCCCCACAGAAAGGACAGTCCCCACTTTATCTTCTACTATGACCGTTTTTTTCGAGCCGTCATGTCTGCTCTTATATAGCTTTTTATCAGCGCCCCGATAAATCACGCTATCGCTTGTAATGTTTATTTGTGAAATGGGCTTTTTCGAAAGAATCGTTTCTTTCCCTTTTACATTTAATATCGTTTCCTTCTGCCCGCTCATCGATATATAGCCATACTGGTTCTCCGCCAACAATCCATAATTCATTGCGTGAGAGCCTTTATTCCCCAAGCACGCAGCTTCATATTTTTCATATAAATCCGTATGCCCCAGCAATTCTGAGGATGCCGCGATTTCAGCCATTCCGTTCGAATCGGTCACCCTCGTATTCTTCAACGCCTCATAAGAACGATCTCTGGTATTAAAATCAATGACAAATAGGACAAGAAGCAACGCCAAAAAAACACTTCCAAAAATAATGCTTTTCTTCTGAAAGCTTGTCTTTCTTTTTTCCATCTTCGCGTTTTTTTCTTGAAAATCGTCCTCTTGTTCTTTTATATATTCCTCAAGACTTTTTCCTGTCGCCATATTGTCCCCCTTACCCAATCAAAAAATAGAGTACTGTTAATCCCGCAGACAGCAAGGTTGCCACTGTATCAGCTCCCGGGCTCAATAATTCGAAAGAATTTATAAGAGTTAATAGAAGGATTACCAGCCCAACCGCTGCAAGCTTTTTCAATTGCAACGCTCTTTTTGTTCTCTTTATGCCTACCAGCTTCTCCTTGATTGCAGAAATTTTTTCATCATATTCGTTTTGGATGGCAAGGATATCTGTTTCCTTGATACAATAGGTGCATTGCCCTAGATTTCTTTTCATTGCTTCGCCAAGATTTTTCATATCCTCTACTGTAATTGCTTTTAAGGCCTCTGTCGGATTTGTTACCGTCTTTTCTGAAAAGAGATCCATAAAGTGATTCTTTGTTATATTCGTTATATTTTTATGCTCTTGCTCTATCCTCAGCTTCGCAGAGAAACGCTTTAACGATGCTGCCGAAGAAAAGTCCGGTATATCCTTTTCTGTTAATTCCATCGCGTTTCCAAAACAAATTGCACGAAACAGCGTTTCAATGGCAGGAATAACGTTCGGAATCGTTTTCCTCTGCTCACTTAATTGAGGAGCTCCATACTCCAATAATTTTTCCTTTGAAAAGAAAGTGTCAAAATACGGATAAAACGGTTCATATTCCTTTAATTTTATGTATTCCTGCGATTCTAAAATCTCATTTAAATACAGCCTTTTTTGAACTTGTTCGTTCTCCGGTAAACAAGCATGAAAAAGTGTATATACTCTGCTCACTGCCGTCTTCATAATACGCTCCGTTCCTCCCTTTCAATTTTTGCGCTTCATCTGCTTCTAGGCCTTATTTTACCTTCGGGGTATCCGGTAAAACAAAGCTTGTTGCGATTGAATCTGCCATCGCTGAAGCTTCGCTTGCCGGCGGCGTTTTCAGTGCCACACCAGACATAGAAGGCATCGGGTCAACCGGTACGACATTAGAGTGTGACGTTGCCGCACTGCTATGGGAGCTGTGAGAGCCTCCTGAGCCTGAAACGTGTGAGGTGTGGGAAACGTGCGAAACATGAGAGGAATGCCCTCCCGATCCCGAGCTATGCGAACGATGCGAGCTATGGGAGCTATGCGACCTGTGAGAACTGTGTGCTGCAAACGCCTCTGTTCCCAGAATCACACCCATAATCAGAACCATGGATCCAATCGTAAGCACCTTATTTCTTGTAATATTTCCTTCTTCCTCGAAAAGGAAATCTTCAATTGATTTTTTGATCTCAGGTAACAGCTTTTCACTCACTTTTCCTTACTCCTTTTCAATCTTTGTACATCTTCCATTCGTCCACTGCGTCGTATAATTTCCCTTTGAATTGTGGTAGGTGTACGTCCCGTTTAACGTTCCGTTTACAAATTGGCCTTTGATATAAGTTGCGCTGTCAAAATGGTAGACTCCCTCTCCGTTCATCGAATCCGCGCTCCATACCCCGGTGTACTCCGCACCATCGGACCAAGTAAATACCCCTTCCCCTTCTCTTTTCCCATTTGAGAAAGACCCTGTGTATTTTCCCACACCGTCAAAGGTCATCGTTCCTTTTCCAGATAATACTGCGCCTGAATATTCACCGGCATACGTTGTCCCGGAAGTAAATTCGATATAAATGGTATCGGTCAAAGCACCTTTTTCAGCCGTTAATTGATAGGTACCTGTTTTACTCGCAATCGTAATATCGCCTTCGATAAATTTGTTCTCTTCAAACGTTCCTTCATATACGGTTTCACCAGACGTCAATTTCCCATCTCCAGACAGCTTGTCGCTGCTCCAAGCGCCCGCATATACCGCTCCGTCAGACCAAGTGAAGGTTCCCTTCCCCTCTCTTTTGGACTGCACAAAACTCCCCTCATAGGTTCCGGTCGTATACGTAAATTTTCCATCACCTGACAGTTCATTCAAGCTCCACTCGCCTTGGTAACTCTCACCGGTATCGAAATAGAATGCGCCGTTTCCGGTTAAAGTCCCCAGTGCGGTATCTCCTGCATAGGTACCCGAGGGCAGTTCCAAATATCTCGTAGATACAAGTTCCGCATTCAACTGCTCTAAAGCCGGCGTATTGAGCGTACTTACCAAAGAAACTACAATGACGAATAGAAATACCGCGCCCAGTACTTTTAAAGCATTTACCACTTTACTCGTTCTCTTCATTCCACTCAACTCCTAACCACTTATAAAAGACCTTCCGCTCTTCCGGTTTGTTTTCCTGTAAGATCGAGAAGATGCAATCTAACATGCCGCCGTATACCTTGCATCGAAACGATTGTGCACTTTTGAAAAACAAGTCATTTTCCTGTGCCAGATTGATCACCGGACAAGTCCCGCAATACGGCTGATATACACAATCACAGCAATTTAACTGTCCCTCTAAAAGAGAGGCGACACATACCGTCTTGCAGGTCGGGGATTGTATTAAGTCATCGTAGGTATGTTCAAACACACTGCCTAATTGAAACGCGGGATTTCCCATTTCGTACAGCATTCTCCCCTCGTCACAGGTAAAGACACTGCCATCATAAAAATAAGCCATCTGCCCGATTGCCGCCCCACAAGGAGAGCGGAGCTCCATATAGTTTTCAGAAAACCCATCCAAAATTTTTTTAAGAAAGATCACCGCGTGCCGTTCACAAATGTCCGTTCCTTCTTGATTCAGTTGGATTATATATCTTAAACATTCTTCATAAAATGCTAAAAATTCTTCTGCCGTATAACCAACCTTGTCCCAAACCCGATCTGCCGTTCCCAGCCTAGTCAAAGGCCTTATAAAGATATTGGTTTGCTTGCAGCTCACATACAGATCTATAATTTCTTTTGCACAGCCTAAGCTCGCACGCGTCGTCGTTTGAATTGCACCTACTTCGTAATTTTCGTCTTGGATCTGCTTGATTTTTTCGATTACCATATCAAACGTGTCGCCCCCATTTTGAAAGGAGCGGTTTTTATTATGCAATGCCTTTGCTCCGTCTAACGAAGTAGAAATATTGACACGATGCTCGATTAAAAAATCTAAGATCTCTTGTGTCAACAACGATAAATTCGTGACAAGACTATAGCTGATATTTTTGCCTTTTTTCCGTTCCTCTGTATAGTTTATGATGTGTTTCAGTACTTCAAAATTTGTCAGCGGTTCTCCGCCCTGAAATTCAAAAGCCAGATAACGGGAAGGGGAAGACAGCGCAATATCCACACTTTTTTCAGCAACCTCTTTTGACATTCTATGAGGAACACTCTTTGTATCATCCTTTGCCTGACAATACACACAGCTCATATTGCAGACATTCGTTAAGACAAAAATATGTAAGGAAGTGGCGCTGAAAAGATAATTCTTGTTATCCCTTATATAGTACTTGATTTTTTCCGAGAAAACACGCTCATGCTCATCGTAGAGAAAAAAATTATCCTTTAATTCGTGATAGATTTTCTCCGGCAAGCTCTTTTCCTGAAGAAACGCATCAAACACTTCTTCACTTAAGAATTGGTATTTTCCCGTATCATTAGTAATTAGATACTGACTTCCTATTTTTTTGAAATTAAAATAATTCAGCAATTGACTTCCCTCTTTATCGGCGTACCTTTAAACTTTGTAACCTGTTTTGTACTATCAAATACCCCACCGCAAATTTCTTTTACATCGCAGTCCTGACATTCTTCACTGTACTTCACCTTATAATCAGAAATACTTTTGGCACAAATGCTCCAATACTCCTTTTTGACGGCACAAAGAGGCAGGTTGAATAATTGAACGTCAATCCCATGTGCAATTAAGATTCGAATTGCCTTTTCTGATTTTCGAAACATTTCATCATAAGGCAGCCAGACCGTTTCCCGGTTCTTTGCGGCATTGCCTAACAGTTCCAGCCCCATAAAATTCACGCTATGGACACCTTGAAAATACTTTGCGATGTATCTTGCAACCTGATCGATATACTCCATATTGAGCTTGGTTAGCACAATCCGTATTTCAACGGCTATATTGTAATGCAGGAGATTATGAATGCCAATCACTGTTTGTTTAAAACTGCCCGGTGCCTGTGTGATTGCGTCATGCGTTTCTTCACTATACCCGTAGAGTGGAATGCCTACACGAATCTGATCCGGCAATACTTCCACAAAACGATTTGTAAAACGGTAATCACCAAACGCCCTGCCGTTGGTTAAAAGCAAAAAATAAGTTTCATCGTAGTCATACTGTAAACATTTCATCAGACCAAAAAAATCATCTCTTAATAAAGTCGGCTCTCCGCCTGTGATGGTTAAATAACGTGGTGATTTCGGAAAATAACGCAGAAGCTCCTTTAATTCATCCAAATGCGCGCGTTGGCTGAATCGCCTTGAGTTTTCACTGCAGGGACACATGACACAGTTTGAATTACATTGCAGCGTCAATACCAGTGCATTGTCATCTGAGCTTGCATTGTATTGCTCGTACACAATGCCGTTGCTGTCTATCGAAAAAACATCTTCACAGCTGTGATTCTCAAACAACTCACCTGCGCCCTGGTGAAGCATAATATACCCATCGTAGGTATAAAGCTTATAAGCCTCTCCATCCTTATAAATGTGATTTAACCCATTTTGCATCAGCACAGTATGTTCTTCTTGACAATAAGCCAGCCGGAACACATAGTATGTATCCCGATAGTCCTCAATGTATCTTTTCATCGAATTAAAATCCTCATGACGGTATAGAGTACCGCTCCCATCGAAATAAAGACGGCAAACGGCATTTTTCTTACGATTACTATCGTGGGTTGTCCGTATTTAGAATTTTCCCACCTTTTTATACTCTCCGCTTCCGTAAAAGACAACCTTGCCCTGATATCCTCTGTCGTAGAATGCGGCAGTCCTTTTACGGTGGAAGGAAGAAAGGAAATAACCGTAGAATAAGCCAGCACCATTCCTTTTTTCACCTGACTTGTAGGTATCTTCCTATAGTTATATTTTTCTACGAATAGCCGGAGCAGCAGCACCATGATTACCACCAGATATATTTTAGGGTTGATGGAAACAGTGATGCTTTGGAGAAAGAAATAACTTGCAGCCGTTGCAAGCACCAACAAAAAGAGCGGCAGACTCCGGTCAAAAAGCTTAAAATGAAAACTCCATAAAATGAGAATCATGTTAAGCAGCATCACAAGTTCTAAGTTTGCATCATAAAATTCCGGCACAAGAAAGCGGAGAGCCATCCCAAATAAAGTAACGAGACAGGTGCACTTGATATACTGCTTTACCATCTGGCGAATATCCGTCTTTAACGCACTCCATTGAAAGAAGTTTTTTTCTTTTATCCCTAAATAGATGGATTCCAAAATGATATAGATATAGGCGATTGAAAATATCAAAATCATTATAATAACGGTTGCCGTCACGTTATTTCCCTCATAATAAATTCGCGCAGGAATCAGAAACACCGCCAGCATCAACAGCTTGCTATCTCCGGCCGCCCAAATATGCAGCGCATAAAAGGCAATGGAGATCGCTGCCATTACCGCGACATTTAGAACAAAGGCGACCAAAAACACTTCTGCAAATACCGTATAATAAATAAGATTTGCCAGAAGCCCTAATAGGCCCGTCACAGCAATCACTTTATTTTGGATCAGCCCATGCCGAATGTCTGTTACCGTTACATAAATACACGAATAGATTAATAAGGTAATAAGAAACGCTTCATTGAGTACCATGCTATTTATCATATCGATCAAACCAATTAAATAAAATATCCTCTGCATTTACTGTCTCATCATCCGTAAATCCGGTGTCCGTATCGTCAACGACGGTAGAAGCCAAGGCCCTTCCCAGTATTAATTCCCTAATGTTCTTAGTCTGCTGCATGACACGATACCTTGCAGCCTGCGTAATGACTTCATTTCGAAACTTCTTGTCAATGTCAGACTCTGCATTTCCCTCTTTTTCTGAAATCTCTATGTAGTAATACCTTTCATCGGTATCCAGTGACATATAATATCTGTCGGTGAAAAAGTATGCCGCTTTTAAGATGGCTTCCTTCGGATACATTTCTTTTGTGAGTTTTACGTTCATGGGTGGCTCCAATCTGGTGTGGGGGGGAGGCTAGGTTGTATTTGCTAGAAATAAACCCTCTTTTATACTGATGTAATATCTATAACAAATAACTACCCTACTCTTTTCGAAACATATTTCTATAAATATATAACATTTTCCCCTTTATTAAATATCTCTAGAACTTCACATAAACTTTGAGAAACAAGCTCATCAATATGTATGTGTTTATCCAAATCTCCACTTTCTATTGCTTTTGCAAAAGATACTAATTCATAACGTATTCCTTCTCCATCTAATTGATAAAAATATCTCTTATTATCTGCCGGATTTTCGTATCTAATCTCAAAATAATCAGTCTTCCACCATGGTGCTGGAACATAAATATAACCTTTAGTTCCTGAAATTACTAATTCTCCTTCTGATTTTACACCAGTTCCCACTTTTATACTTGCAACAGCATGGGGATAAGTAAATGTTATTCTAGAAAAAATATCATGCTTTTTGTCATCCGTAATGGTACACGAAGCCATTTCAATATTTGTATAATTCACTCCCAAAGTTTGAAAAACAGGTAACAACGCAGTAGGTCCCCAAGCTGACATACTATTCCAGTAAACTGATTTTAATTCATCCTTTTCCTCAAATCTATTCAAACTTGTACATGTGGCATCTACTGATATAACATCTCCAATTTTTCCACCTTTTACGAGTAGGACTAATCTTGAAAATGCAGTGGAATATGCTGTTCTGATTGCATCCATTAATACACAATGATTTTCTTTCGCAAGCTTCTTTAATAATGTATATTCATAAAGTGACAATGTTAGTGGCGATTCACATAATACATGCTTCCCCTGCTCTAAGGCTTTTTTCGCCTGTGTAAAATGCAATTGAGGATAAGAGTGTATATAGACAGCATCAGAACATTCTAATATTTTTTCATAATCATCTGTGATTATTACAGATGATGCCTTGTTAAACCTAGCTTTATTTGCTGTACATATCCCTGATAATTCTATCCCATTTACATATTTAATCTCATCAATTACTTTTAACAAATAAGGAACATCTCCTATAATTCCTAGAGAAATCATCCTTTTATTTTTTCTAATTTCTGAACTAGATACTCCCAGCGTTCTTTCAAGATACACTACTTTACAATATTCTTTTAAATAATCAAATTTCCCAACCCAATCAGATCCAACAGTAAAGATTTCTACACCATAACGTTTAATATCATCAATTTTTTGACCTTCATATTCCTCAATTATAATTTCATCAGCGATGCCAGCCGCACGTACTGCTTCCACTCTCTCCATAAGAGACTGCTGCACATTAATTTTACCGCGGACTTTATCAAAATCGTCTGCAGTAACGCCAACGATGAGATAATCTCCTAATGCTTTTGCTCTTTCTAACAATTTGAGGTGTCCATAGTGAAGTAAATCATATGTTCCATATGTAATTACTTTAATCATCTCTATAAATCCTTTTCTATATTAAATCAATCCACGCTTTTTCATATCTTTAAATGCAGCAATCAAAATATCATTATCTTTAGTAGTAAGAGCCCCCATATGCCCTACCCTAAAAACCTTGTCTTTCATCTCTCCACCATTCGGGCAAACCCAAATCCCATATTCAGCTTTAAGTGTAAGGAATATATGATTAGCCGATGCAGTAGTGGGATGCAGTGGAGTCAGTGCATTTGACATTGATTCGGAAATTATTTCAAAAGGAAGTCCTTTAATCTTACTTCTAAAATCTTTCGCAAGTGCCGCAATTCTATCTTTTTCAGATTCCAGACCACCATCCGCTTCAATTTCATTCAATCTTGCATTAATCTGAAGCAATATACTTATAGCTGGTGTGAACGGAGTCTGACCCCTCTCAGCATTCTTGAGTGCATCTTTTAAATTAAAATACATACACTTAAGATTCTGCTTCTCCACTTTCTGAATAGCTTTAGGGGATAGAACTACCAAGGAAATTCCTGGAGGGCAAGCTAATGCTTTCTGCGAGCTAGCAATCATGACATCTGCGCAAAGTTCCTTCATATTAAAATCGTCAGCTAAAAAAGAACTAATGGCATCTACAATTAAAAACAAATTGTTCTTCTTACAGAATTCACTAATCATATCAATATTATAATAAACACCTGTCGAGGTTTCATGTACATTAACAATAAAAGCTGTGTAGTTTCTATTATCATACTGTTGAAGGATATCAGCAGTTAGTTCTTTACCCATCCCAAGAGTAATTTCTGAAAATGGAATATCATGAAGTTCACACAATTGTACAAATCTGTTTCCAAAGCTACCCCCATTAATTATGATTGCTTTATCATTAGGTGTAAGGGTGTTCATTATAGTCGCTTCCATAGATGCTGTCCCAGAAGCAGTGATAAAAACAACTCTTGCATCTTCATCCGCTTTAGCAAATTTCTTTATCAATCGCTCATTTTCAAGCATAATATCAGAGAATTCATCGGTCCTAAAATACGGAACCTGCTCTGCTCCAATGGCGCAAACTTTTGGACTAGACTGCACTGGACCTACTGTGAAATTAGTCATTTTCCTTATCCTTTCTAATTCTATATTTATAAATCACTCCATTTTTTTTAAAACCATTAGCTTCATGAAATTGAATGCTCGCATTATTGTATGTAGCGACCATATCAATAACTCTTTTCCCTTTTTCATCTAATATGCTATTCCATGCAGCATTGCATACAATATTCCCAATTCCTTTTCGCCTATATTCTTCTTTCACCATAATATTTCCAACTATTCCGAATTTCAAATTATTCGCACTAATAGAACACGATGAAACAATTATAT
Organism: uncultured Anaerovorax sp.; assembly: GCA_963521065.1. Classification (GTDB taxonomy): domain Bacteria; phylum Bacillota; class Clostridia; order Peptostreptococcales; family Anaerovoracaceae; genus IOR16. The sequence continues at coordinate 23,983 of CAUQTI010000003.1, forward strand.
CTTTATCTTTAATTGCAAAACACTTTCCATAACCTGCATCAAATCGTTCAATTAACTGTTCCTCTAATTCAACACGAGAATTATAAATTTCTTGATATAATTTAGCCTCCATCATCAATCTTGCAACGTCTTTCAATTCCTTTCTTGTTACATTAGATATGATGTACGAAGGAGACATTTCAAATTTTGTATCCTTTTCATAAATCCACTCCTTATCACTTTCATATTTTTTAGAATCAAACTCAGAAAGCTCCTCTTTATTCTTATTATTCTCCCCTACCATAATAACAGAAGGTATAAAACCCAGCCTTCCATTCATGCAAATCTGAATTTTATAAGCAATATTCTTTTCTCGAGAAAAGATATGAAGTGCATTAAAATATCTTAAATATATAGCAGATATTGAATCCTCAATATCTATCCAAACTTCAACATTTTTGTTGTTCAATCCATATATCTCTAAATTATTATATAAATATGGAGCCAACATATAGTCTTCATTGATATAATCTCTAATCAAAGAAATGCATGTATTTCCACTACAATGTTTTATCATAAAATATCTCCAAAATTAAAATCAACGATCGAATGACCTATGTTTCGTTCATTCTCAGGTGGTAACCGCATATAATCCCCATAAACAATGGTCAGATACTCTTTAGCATTACGAGGTGATGTAAAAAAACTGTCCTCAAACTGTATCAATTCAAGATTATCAAGATATTCTCTTGGGATAACATATTTTCCATATTGCGCGGTTCCTGATGGAAAATAGCACGAATATTTTTTACTGCTATTATACCGTTTCTGAATCTTATCAAAAATATTCTTAGATTTACTTCCAACAAATAGCGAAACAGCAAAAACTGGTAAATACCTTAATATTCTTCCCCAATTAATCCCTCCCAAGCTCTTCCAAGGCCTGTCTCCAAATTTAACTGCAATGGCTCTTTTCAATATATCTACAATATAATGTTGTTGTATTTGATCAATTTTTTTATCTGGATATATGTCATATGGAAAAATATCTATATAAATTCCATTTCCATCCTTATCAGAAGTCTGTAATTCTTTCCAAAGAGTCCCCACTCTTCTTATTTTTGCGAATGGAAAATAATAATTTGGAGTTATATACCAATCTTGCAACAAAAATTCTTCAGATAATTCACTCCTTGCTAGCTCTATAAATTTCTCATAATCTTTACGTAGCATACCAACATCCAAATCATCATCCCAAGGAATAAACCCACCATGTCGAACAGCTCCAAGTAACGTTCCCGAATCCAACCAATAGTTTAAATTGTTCTCTTTACAAATTCTTCTAAATTCCTTCAATATATTTAGCTGTATCATTTGTGCTTTTCTTAATTCTTCACAATTCATAACTCTCTTTTCTCCTTAAGCAAGTAATATTTAATTATTCCCAAAATATATTGAAAGGAATCAAATTTTAATAATAATGCACCAAGTACATAAACAATGCAACCAAGTATGACTTGACACATAACCATCTTAAAATTGTTTAAATCAATTTTTGAAAAAAAACAAATAATAAACCCCATAAATATACTTAGGCTAATTGATGGCAAAATATCTAATATTTGTTCAATATAGCTATAATCTAAAAGTTTTTTATTCGGCCATGAATTTATTACACTAGCTATAAATGCATATAACAGCATACCAATTGCTATTGAAAACACACCATAATTCATTGAAATCAATAATATAAGAAAACCAATTGATTTCTTAATCACCTCTAATTTTAAAAATATATCACTTCTTCCAACAGCTTTTATCGCATTTAAATTTGCAGTTTGAATAGGCTCTAATGCAAAGATAATACAAAAAGTTTTCAAATACGGCACTGATTCAATCCATTTATCTGTAAGCAATAATATAATCAGGGGTTTAGCTATCACAAATAACCCTATCATCATTGGCCAAATAACAAAGCCACTGACCTTAATAGCTCTACGTGTCATCATCTTGACTCGAATTTTATTCTCTTGCTCCCTTGACATAACTGGCAAGAGTACGCTGTCAATAGCGGTGTTAATATTGGTAACAATAAAACTGGGAAATTGATATCCTCTATTATAGAATCCTAAAGCTGCAGGTGAATACATTTTCCCAATTATCAGCTGTCTTAAATTAGTATATATTGTATCAACCAATGACGAAATCAGTAATTTCCATCCATAGGAAAATAACGTTTTCAGTCTACCTAATGAAAATGTTTTTTGAGGCCTCCATTTTACTGTAAACCATAATATAAATGTATCTATTATTACATTAACAACTTGCTGATTCACTAAAGCCCAAACGCCAAATCCATAATAAGCAAGAGTAATTCCAACAAATGCCGCAATAATGGTTCCACCGATTGTCGAAAAGAAAAAATGTTTAAAAATCAAATTTCTTGAGACATATGCTTGCTGCACATTTTTTAATGCTGAGATAATAATAGTTATCCCTAAGACCCTTAAAATGCTCGCTAATTGCATATTATCATAAAAGTTTGCAATATAAGGTGCACTAAAGTAAACAGTTAAATAAATAATCACGCATATAAACACATTAAAATAAAAAACTGTTGAAAAATCCAAATCATCTGCATTTTTTTTTTGAATAAGGGCACTACCTAATCCACTATCTACAAACACCTGACTAATCGCAATAAAAATAATTATCATTGCAACTAGACCATAATCACTAGGGTTCAATAACCTCGCTAGAACAATTGAAACAATAAATGTAACACTTTGTGCAGCACATCGTTCTGCAAGTCTCCAAACAAAGCTTGAAAAGGTTTTATTCTTGATTATCTCAGCTTCACTTTCGTTCATCACATTCACAATCCTTTATTAAATATTCTATAATATTTTTTCCAATACTTCCCCAATTTTTACAAGTTAATTTATTCATAATTTCATTACGTATTTCTTTTTTTTCATCTATACCCGTCGATATCTGTTCTAACCAACTTTCCACATCAATCCAGTTCTCCGCATAATACAATCCTTTTTCAATAAGAATGGCATCTTTATTAAAATCTTTATTTGAATCACAATATATAATCGGTTTTCCTGTGATAAAAAATTCAACTATTAATGAAGTTAAGTCCGCAATTAAAACATCACTTTGCAAGATTGAGTGTATATAGTCTTTATTATTATCAATCATAACATTTGAAGCTGTATTTATTTTTTCTAATAATTCATTCAGTTGCACATTAGTTAATATTTTTTCCTTTAAAATAGTTTGAAACATTAAAGGATGTGGTCTGAGAATAAAATTCATTTTCTCATGTGTAGATGCATATGCTAACCAATTATTGATATATTCTAAGAAATGGCTAGTCGACTGTCCATCATGGCCCCTTTTATTCTCAAATTCCCATCTAGGCATCCATATTACAGTAAACTTATTCTTTTTATATGAAATTTTCTTAGACATTACATCAAATCTCGGATATCCTAAAGCTACAAATTTATGAGATTTTTTAAATATTTGCCATGCAAATTTTTTTTCACAATTAATTTTTTGTTCAATACTTTGTACGAAAGTAATTTGTGCCCCTAACGAAAAAGACCATGAGAAAACGGAATCAAATATGTACTTATTCTTTAAAGTAAATCCATAAGGAATATAACAAATTGTTGCAAACTTGCAAACAGTAAAAGATTGATATTCTAATGGATATTCAGAATTATATGGTCGTGTGTAAAATACATAATCTGGTTTCCAATTTTTTATATCGAACCAAGCATTTTTCACCTTATTATATGCAGCTACGCATTCTAAACCTATGCTATTAAAAAAAAGCTCAGATTCATTATTATCTTTGAAATCGCCATTATTATCTTTTTGGGGTACAGCAATTATTTTTACATCTATTTTATATTCTCTTGCCGCTTCATATACTGAGAAAAATGAATTCCAAGTTTCAGGAAAGGAGACAATAAACGCAATCCGTTCTAGTTTCTTTTTATTATGGGGAATATAGAAATCAACATTGCCATAATATCGCTGTTGCTGTATAGCTCCAATTAAACATGTTGGTAGCATCCTTTTTATCTTATCTATAAACATAGTTGATTTTTCCTCATTAAATATTCTCTATATGATATTCATTTCCTAATATTTTTTATCTCTTAATCCCAAAAGAATTCATAAGGAATTGTTCCATAAAGCATAGCCCCCCTTAAATAACCAATTACTAAAAATAGCAATATACCACAAAAATATATACATGATCTTAATATTTGTCTAGAGTTTATTGAGGAAATTCTAGACATAATTCTAGGTAATGCAATCCAAATAAAAGGATAAAAATAATAAGAAATCCGTCCTATAATTGTCAATTTTATGCTCAAAATACGAGTTATCATAATAATCAAAAGCATATACATTAAGTAATCATCAGTATAGCCATTATCATTATCAATCAATATATATCTATTACTAGCGATTTTTTTATTTCTCTTTATAACCAGATTAATCGAACCCAAAATGAAAATAGCAGTATACATTAGAGCAGAAAAATAGCCTATGACACTAATATCTGCTTCGCCTTGTGCCAGATATACATCAACATAATTTCTATGGTTTATAAATCCTGATAAAAGCACAAAAATTTTGCTGTATGTAAATATTGCGATAAGCACAAGAAATATTGAAGTTAATATCTCTTTTCTTTCAAATTGAATAAATGATAAAGGGAATAATACTAGCATAATAAGTGCTGAATTATGAAATGTCGATGCCAATATTATCATTACAATAAAAATAAAATATTTCATTTTTCTAATCTTTTTACTCTTTAAAATCTCCGAAGCTATTAAAACAATACATACTGCTATTGTTTGTCTAATTATATTCATATACATAAACCAAAAATGTAACGCAATGAATAAAAAAACAGACATATAAATATCCTGAGAGTTTTTGTAAATAAACCAAGCAAAAATCAAAAATGTAAATATACTGGTAATAGCAATAAAAATTTGTGGATCAGAAGTTAATTTTCCTATCAGAATATTATAAAAATAGTATCCTGTTTCATATATATTTACGTTATAATCTTTCCAATCCCAATTTAAAAACTGTCTAAAACTATTATAATAATATAATCTTAAATCAGTTCCTACTGTGTATTTTCTCAAAGAAGATATTAGAATCAAAATACCAAAAGACGAAATTATAAATCTCTTTCTTCTTCTACCCCCTCTTTCTGGATGTATCAAACCAGCTAGAATCATTATTAAAATAAATGTAATGATGTAAACTGCCATATTCCTATCTCCTATTGATATCTATATATGCAGCTATAAGCTCTTTACTTGTTCTGTTGAGGTTGAATTCCGATGATTTAATATTTTTTATTACTGACAATCTATCAAAATCTTCATCTTCCATAATTCTAGAATCCATATTAATGGCCCACTGTTTAGCCTCCAGCTGTAAGCTATAATATATAATTCTTCCTGTCAAATTAGTATCTCTAGGCACAACATCCGACGCAAAACACAATAATCCACTTGCTTGAGCTTCCATATATACAATCCCTAACCCCTCATATTTGGACGGTAACAAAAATGTATCCATCGCAGAATAATAGCAATCAACATCTTCTTTATCCCCAAGGAAGAGCACATTTTCATTCATACCCATACTTTCAATATAATTTTTTGTTTCATTAATCATTGAACCACTGCCAATCCAAAGTAAAACGTAATTCTCATTAATTTTTTGAAGCTCATTAATTATATCTACGATAAACAGTGGATTCTTCTGATCTGCTTGCCTACATACGGTTCCAATAACTTTCTTATCTTCAATTCCCAACCTTTTGCGTATATCATTACGACTTTCTTGATTGAACTTAAATCTAGAAAAATCTATACCATTTTTTATTGTAAAGAATTTTCTTTTCCCAAATACAGATCTACCTGCAAAATCTGTACATGCCGCAAAATGTGTAGTACGCCGGAAACAAAGAAAATCAAATACACATTCCCTCACAATTCCTTTTAAACTTGTATTCTCTTTCGGATTATGACTATGATATATTCTAAATTCCACTCCCAATCTATCCGCCGCAATCAACGCCCAATAAGCAAACATACCCGATGTATTTATATGAATAATGCTATACTTATTTTTATTTATTACTTCCTTTACATATCTATAATTTTCTATTGAATACTTATTGTTATTGGGGTATTGAAAAATTTGGCCTCCATTCTCTTGAATATATTTAATATATGGAGACTCCACTTTATACAAAAGTAAAAAATCTACTACATTTCCAGCATTCAATAGATATGGATAATGATTCATCAGGAATGTAGTTACCCCGTTACTTACTCTTAAATTTGGTGCGACAAATAAAATTCTTTCATCCATATCGTAAATACAACTCCTAAAAAGCAGGATTCCGCTTCTTCATAAATTCAAACACCTTACAGGTAAACTCAAATCCTATTATTGATAAAGCACAAGCTATTCTTGTTTTCTTTCGTGCATTTGTGTCAATAATGACAATTTTTCTAAACCTCTTTATCGTTCTATAAATTCTTTGTTTCTCTTTTTCATATCCCTCCAGAGGCAATTGCATCAGCAAATGAAAATTTACCGCGACAGCTTTGCTTTTACTTGCTTTTTGAAGAAAATCCGGCAGATTCTCCTCTGCATATTTCACCACATCTTCGTAGATATCAAGCATGCAAATCTTTTTCTGGCTAAATGACCTTACGTCAGAATTCGCTCGCATAACATAATTAACAAGTTCTGTATCCGTAAATCCTATTTTTATTTCTTCTTTATATAGCAAATACATGCTTGCAGAATCTTCACAATAACACTCTTTAAATCGAACTCTCTCCCACAATCCTCGTTTGAAAAGTTTTGCCCATGGCGCTATGTTTATAATCTTATCATTCCACATATACTGTAATGCATCAAACCCTGAGAATTGAAGATATCCAATTGACTTCGTAAATTTATCAATTACCTTCCCATCTTCCGTTACAAAATTATAATTACATGCAGAAATGTCCAAATTTTTCTTCTGCAATAAACTTATTAGCACCTCAATACACGACGATTCCATATAGTCATCAGAGTCCAAAAAAGTTATATAATCGCCCTTGCATATATCTAATCCTAAATTTCTAGCAGAGCCCTGCCCACCGTTCACTTTATGTCTCACAATAATTCTATTATCCAAGGCAGCATATTTATCACATATATCACCACTACTATCTGTAGATCCGTCGTCCACGAGTATGATTTCCAAACTTTTATATGTTTGATTACATATGCTTCTTATCGATTGTTCCAAAAAATTCTCTACATTATAAACTGGAACTATAACACTTACCAATCTAGACATTCTAGTATCCCCTAAATTTATTTATCTTTTTCCACTCGTTCTTTTCCATTTCTCTCTTGCAAGCATCAAAATAAAAATTTTGCATTCTTATAGCTTCAGACTTAGAATCAAAGCCCGCTATAGCTATCTCTTTCGCATGGCTTCTCCTTATGGGCATATTATCTTTTATCACTTTTAATATTTTATCTGCCCATACTTCCACTGATTCAGATAAACTGATAAAGAATCCAAGCTCACAGGCATTCGCCTCTGGAGTAACTTCTGTTGAGAAGAATATCGGTAGCCCACAACTCTCTGCCTCAAGAGCAACTACAGGCAATCCCTCATATAAGCTTGGAAGTAAAAACCCATCCATGGCATTATAGAACTGTTGAATATCTTCACGACGCCCAAGATAGTCAACCTGACTTTCAATCCCCAATTCTTTGATTTTTTCCATTATATCAACTTTCAATTCACCATCACCAATTAAGCACAAAACCGATTCGGAATTTTTTTTTGCGATTGCTCCAAATATTTTAATCAAATGAATTGAATTTTTCTGAGCAGTAAAGCGACCAATGTGCCCAATTACAATCTTATCTTCCCATCCAAATTTTTTTCTGATTTCTTCTCGTATGTCTGAATTATAGGCGTTAAACTCTGTATTAATTACAGTCTTAAAAACATCCACTTTTCCTGAATCGAATAGCTTATTACCAAACTGCCATTTACCACAGTCTTCACCACAAGCCATGTAATAATTGGCGAAACACTTAGAAAATGGTCTCAAAATTTTCTTCAAGATAGTTTTTCTATCTCTAACATGTGCCATGGATAAGCTTTCAGAAATACGAACTGGTACACCTGCAGTCCATGCTACAAACATCGGAAAAACGTTCATTGTGTTGTTATAAGCATGCATAACCAGATATTTATTTTCCTTACACAATTTATAAATATCTTTCATATTCCCAAGGATATTCTGATATGGTGTAATACAATATACTCTTCCGCCGAGAGCAGTAACTTCCTCTTCAGGAATAGCCTGTGAATCTAAATCGCAAATAAAATCAAACTGAATTTTTTCTCTATCGACATGGCGATAGTATTCCATAACTAAATTTTTCTTACCACCAGAATCCATTTTTCCCATAATCACGGCTACACGAAACATGATTTTAATCCTCATACTCTCTACTCATTATTTATAACTACAATAAGGTTCATGATTTTTCAGCGCTTAACAAACATATTTTTTTATTTTGAAAAGAACTCTATAGTTTTCTCAATGACCTTTGCTAAGTCGTGTGCTGCAATATTGTAGTACATGGGTAAACGAACCAAACGGCTACTATCTAATGTAGTATACTCATCGGCACCATCAAATTTTCCAAACTTCAAACCCGCAGGCGCACTGTGAAGTGGAACATAATGAGAAGTGCAAAGAATATCGTTCTCTTTCATGAAGCTGATATATGCCTGTCTGTTTTCCATATCTCTACATTTAATATAAAACATATGAGCATTATGAACACATCCTCTAGAGATAGTTGGCAACGTAATGATTCCTTTTTCAGCCAATGGCTTAAACGCCTTATAATACATATTCCAAGTCACAAGTCGATTGTTGTTAATTATATCAGCTTTCTCCAACTGTGCCCAAAGATATGCTGCGTTCAAATCACTCTGAAGATAACTGTCACCAAAATCAATCCAATTATATTTCGCAACTTCTCCCCGAAAAAATTGAGCTCTATTTGTACCTTTTTCTCGAATAATTTCTGCCTTTTCGATATAAGCAGAATTATTAATAACAATTGCGCCGCCCTCTCCCATAGAATAGTTTTTTGTTTCATGAAAAGAAAAACATCCAAAATCACCGATAGTTCCGAGAGATTTACCTTTATATGTACTCATCACACCTTGCGCAGCATCCTCAACTACTAAAAGTTTATAATTCTTAGCAATCTCTATGATAGTATCCATTTCACATGCAACACCAGCATAATGAACTGGGCAAATTACTTTCGTCTTATCCGTAATCGCTGCTTCAATCTTAGTTTCATCAATATTCATAGTATCCGGGCGTATATCTACAAAAACTAAAGTGGCACCTGCCAGTACAAATGAATTAGCAGTACTTGAAAATGTGAAACTCGGCAAAATCACTTCATCTCCTGCTCTAAGATCACATAATAGTGCTGCCATGTCAAGTGCTGTTGAACCACTTGTTGTAAGTAATACTTTCTTTGCACTAAAGCGATTTTCTAGCCATTCATCGCATTTTTTAGTGAAGGGACCATCACCACAAATTTTATGATTTGCTATGGCCTGTTTTATGTATTCAAGTTCATTTCCGACAAACGGTGGTACATTAAAGTGAATCATTTTTATTCTCCTTCGCTGTTGCCTTTCTTTTTCATCTATTTCCATACATTTTTTCATAGTAGATTTGATATTTCCCATTGATGATAGTCTCCCACCACTCATGATTATCCACGTACCATTGGATGGTCTTTTTAATTCCATCTTTAAACATTGTCTCCGGAGACCATCCTAGTTCACGGTGAATCTTTGTTGGATCTATAGCATAGCGCATATCGTGACCCTTACGATCTGCCACATAAGTGATTAGTGTTTCCGGCTTACAAAGCTCTTTACAGATTAATTTAACAATATCAATATTTTTCATTTCATTATGACCACCTACATTATAAACCTCCCCAACTCGTCCCTTATGGATAATTAGGTCAATAGCCTTGCAATGATCTTCTACATAGAGCCAATCCCGAACATTTAATCCTTCACCATATATAGGTAATTGCTTATCGTTCAAAGAATTGATGATCATTAAAGGAATCAGTTTCTCTGGAAAATGATATGGGCCATAGTTGTTACTGCATCTAGAAATAGACACAGGCAAACTATATGTTCTGTAATATGCAAGTGCCAACAAATCAGCCGCGGCTTTAGAACTGCTGTAGGGAGAACTGGTATGAATTGGGGTTTCTTCTGTAAAGAGCAAATCTGATCTATCTAGTGGAAGATCACCATAAACCTCATCTGTAGACACCTGATGATAGCGATCAATTCCGTACTTTCGACAAGCGTCCATCAATATTGCCGTCCCAATTATATTTGTCTGCAAAAATATAGATGGGTCTACAATGCTGCGGTCTACATGACTCTCTGCCGCAAAATTCACTACAATATTGGGATGTTCCTCTTCAAAAATCTGATAAATAGCTTCACGATTACAGATATCCTCCTTTACAAAGTGAAAATTTGGCTTATTTATCACCGAAGTCAATGTAGAAAGATTTCCAGCATAGGTCAACTTATCCAAACAAATAACCCTATAGTTTGGATGCTGTTTAAAAATATGAAACACAAAATTACTTCCTATAAAACCCGCACCACCGGTAACGATAATTGTCACGTATTTACTCCTCTTCATTATTTATATAAATTTGAAATACTACTTATGAACCTGCCTTCTGCTACAGCTTCGAGATGGCTACCATACGGAGATTTTCCATACTTACTGGCAGATTCCAATAATTGTTCTTTTGTAATCCAACCGTATCTAAATGCAATTTCTTCCGGTGCTGAAATTTTTACTCCTTGCCGCTTCTCAACCATTCTTACAAAATCTGCAGCATCAATTAAAGAATCTATCGTTCCCGTATCTAGCCACGCAAAACCCCGACCAAATAGTTCTACATCTAATCTCTCATCGTTTAGATACATTTCATTTAAAGATGTAATCTCTAGTTCTCCTCGAGCAGATGGTTTAAGCCCTTTTGCTTTATCTGCTACCCCTTCTGGATAAAAATACAAACCAGTTATCGCGTAATTACTCTTTGGATGCTGTGGTTTCTCTTCAATAGACATAATCTGACCATTCGCATTAAATTCAACAACGCCAAACCGCTCTGGATCATTTACGTAATATCCAAATATTGTCGCCTTACCATTCAGCGCTTTATCCACCGCCTCTTTAAGAATGTACGAAAAACCATTTCCGTAAAATATATTATCCCCTAATATAAGCGCACAACTGTCATCTCCGATAAATGATTCTCCAATAATAAATGCTTGTGCTAAACCATCCGGTGAAAGCTGAACATTATAATAAAGATTTATCCCATACTGTTCACCGGACCCCAAAAGTGCTTCAAACCTAGGAGTATCCGTAGGCGTAGAAATAATCAGAATATCTCTAATTCCTGCTAACATGAGCGTTGAAAGCGGATAATAAATCATTGGTTTATCATAGATTGCCAATAGCTGTTTAGATGTAACCATTGTTAGCGGATACAACCGTGTCCCAGTTCCGCCAGCTAAAATAATTCCTTTCATACTCTCACTCCTTCAATTTTTTCCAAATATACCACTCTCATATAGTGCCTTGCTTTCCTAAAAAAAACTATAAATGTTAAACGATAATTGTATCCAAATGCAGTGTAAAATAATCATAGTTTATGAGCGTATCAATAGTAACAATATTTGATTAGTCTACATTTTTTTCATCCAATAACACAGTCAAATCTAATTCTTTTTATCCTGATATTTTTCAATATAATTATTTTAAATTAGAGGCTCAATGGTTAAATCAAAAAGATTTGTACCCGCTTAAAAAAAAGACTCTCCCAAACTTTCCCCTCCATCACTTCGCACCGACTCGAAACAGCACTACAAACACGGTCTTCACCAAAAGGCGCACATCCTGCACCAATGACCAGCCATCGATATACTCCAAATCGAGTTTGACTACTTCATCAAAGTTTTCAATGCCGCTTCTTCCGCTGACCTGCCATAAGCCGGTGATGCCGGGCCGCAAGGTCAGTCTTCGTTTATGGTATCCCTCATACTGCAAAAATTCATCCTCAGTCGGAGGGCGAGTCCCTACCAAGCTCATATCGCCTTTTAGAACGTTCCAAAACTGCGGCAGCTCGTCAATGCTGGTCTTTCTTATAAATCGGCCCATCTTCGTAATGCGGGGGTCATTGCTCATTTTAAACATGAGGCCCTGCATTTCATTTTGTTTCATCAGCTCTTTTTTACGAGCTTCAGCATCCTGATACATCGAACGGAATTTATAGATCTTAAAACGTCTGCCGTTTTTTCCAATTCGAACCTGGCTGAATAGGACAGGTCCCGGTGAGTCAATCAAGATTGCCGGAACGATAAAAATACTGATAATAGCCGTTAGAATAAGCCCGACAATCGCTCCCAAAATATCCATTGCACGCTTTAAAATCAGTGCTGTTGCCTCAAAAACTCTTGTAGAAAAAGTAAGTACCGGATATCCTCCAAAGCTTTTGATTGTTTTTTCTTTTACATTTAGATTAAAGCTTTCTATGCTTAGGTTGACTGTAATCCCCATATTCTCAAAGGTAAGTATCAATTCGTTTAAATTCAAATCTGTATCGTATGGAACATTGATAAATACCTCGTCAATCACCGCTTTGGTCACAACATCAAAAATATTATCCGGACCGGCTATAATAGGGATGCCTGCAATCCGCATGCCCTCTACCTTTCTGTCAAGCAGTGCAATGCCGGTAATTTGAAATTCCCATTCTCGCTCTTTACGGATGGTTCGAATAATCGCTTCTGCTCGTTCAGCAGTCGTCAAAAGCAATACTTTGTTGCTTGCTCCACTTTTTTTATAATAAGCAAGTAACAGTATTTTAAAATATTGCCGAAACAGATAATCAATGAAAATATTAAAAAAGAAAAAACTCATAAAAAAGACTCTCGAATAGGAGGCGCCTATTTTAAAGTAAAACAAAACAACGCTAAGAAACAACATCACCAGCAGATTTGTCTGTACAACGCTGATGAACTCTTCAAAAAAACCACGTCGAAAAAATCCTCTATACGAATCGAATAGATTTAGAATACACAAGTTGCTCAACAGTAATAAAATAAAAATAATTCCGTAAATAATCCCGTAAACGCCATGGAAACTGATTCCATACCGAATCCAAATTGCGATGAAAAAAGATACAATCACACTCAGGCTGTCGAGCAGTTGAAGATGCAAGCACTCCGGCATTCGATTCCTATAATTCACTTGCCAGCTCCTTCATCCCAATTTCTTGGTCTTCACCTGCTTTTTCGATGACCTTTTTTTCCTTTAGAAAAAATAACCCATTTTTTCTTGCAAGCAAAATACAGAAGAAAAAGGCGGAGGCGAGTACAAAGATTGCCGCAACTACACGCTCTGTATGGATTTCAGAAGCTTCTACAAAGTCACCATGATCCGAAAAGGCGGTTTCTGCTTGTGCTAAAGTAAATTCTTCCCGCTCCTGTGGCGCCTCATATTTTAATGCACCTGCGTTTCCCTCAGCTTGTCTACTTTTTGCATCCGCATTAAAATGAAAAGAAAATCCTGTAATCAGTACAATGATAATTGAAAATAATAAGACTCTTTTTTTACTCATTCTTCCAATCCCTCCCTGTCAAATTCTCTTCAGAGTAGTTTGTTTTCTCTAACACTCAATTTAATTTTGTGATAGCCTTCCAATATTGTTCAAAAATTTCGTAGTATTCACTATAGCTTCGTGTTTTTATCTTAAAGTATGCGATTTTAAGGAGTAGAAACAAAAAGCAAGTCAACAAAACATTTACGATAAAATTTCCAAAGGTATTTATTTCATAGGTAACTCTACCAGTAGTAATCTTATTTTTAATCTTTTCCGCATAAAATTCTTTTCCTAAGTTTTTCCCCTGCTCTTTCAGTGTGTCCAGCTTTAACAGGGTCTCCTCTGTTTCCGTCTGAATTTCTTTTGCCGCTTTCTGATACTCTGCCGAAGCCGCATCATTGATTTTCAGGCGTTCAATCGTTCTTAAAACATCCTCCTGCTTATACTTTGTATCCAAATACGCATCTTGTCTTTCCACTAGATTTTTCGTCAAGTTGCTGTAGTATTGATTTTCAGCCGGCTTTAGGTTCGCCGTATCTACATCTTGAGACATAAAGATGTAGTTGCTGTCATTTTTATAGATTTGCAGGATACTTGAGGCCGCAAGCTCCGCGCCTTTTTGCTTGTTCGCCGTTACGCCAACTCTTTTTAAAAGGCTTTCCTCATAGCGAATACGGCTTGCAGAATCCTCCCGTGTCAAACCGTAGTAATTGACCAGGCTCTTCATGTTGGAAATGTTGGTATTCTTTAATATATTAGCTCTTTCATAAAGGTCGTTGAAGCTAGTTCCTTCTTTTTCTGACATGTATTGCGGTTCATTCTTAGAAAATATCCCAATATATCTTAGTGTGCTGTCAGCTTGTTGTTCCAAGACCGCCATCATCTCTGGATAATCCATCGCGAGAATCTCTTCCTTTGAATAAGCAGGTTCCGAATTCACATCTGCCAAATAGCTTGATTCCAAATATTTTTGGTATTCTTTCAGTATATTCTTAAGCAATTTCTTCTCTTGAAAATACGAAGGAAGTCCATTGTCTTTCAGTGAAATCGTAAACGTCGTCGGATAAACCATTCTTTCTTTTATGTCCTGTGTCTTTCCTTCAATCGTAGTCAATGTCAGAAGCTCTCTTAACGTATCTTGATGTGCCTGCGGCAGAATATATATTTTTTTCCTCAACTCTGCTGTTGTCACTTTTTCTTCCAACTTTGAAGCGATAATCGCCGCTTTAAGAACCTTTTCGCTTTTCAACTCGTTGATATCGAAACGGTTTCCCTGCGGATCAAGTCCATTTCCGGCACCCTTAAACGCAATGGAAAATGTAACTTTTGCTTCTCCCGCCTGCCCCGTCATTGCCCATGGAATTACAAACGTAAAAAGGAGAACGAGAATCAAAAGGAAAACAAATGCTTTATTAAATTTTAAATGTTCATTCATCATCAGAAGCCTCCGTTTCTTCTTTCTTCAGGAGTTCTTCTTTCAAGTAAGCACGGAATAGAACAACCAAAGTCCCAATTATAAAGCCCATTGCAAGTCCAATCCCCGCAAGTTTTATCAAGCTCGGATCCTCTCCCAAATCACGATACTCACGCGCCGGCATCAACTGCTCCGCATATCTCTGATAAGTTACTTGATTATAATAATCCTGCGCTGTCTCATTCATCATCTCTGTCCAATAAACCAGCTTGTCTTTCAGTAAAAGGATACTTTCTGCGGTATTATCTGCTTCGCTGCCCGCAGCAGATTGTGCCGGTGCCGCTTTAAAGCGTTCTGCTTCCGCTTGGTAATACGCCGCATCTTCCGCTGCATTCGCAGCTTTTGTACCTGCTTCTATGTACTGTGTCACGAATTTGTTATACTGCTCATTCTCCGTCGTCAGTTGAATTGGTGCACTTCCCGCATTTCCAAGTACAATCGTCTGGTCATCTTTTTTATACTCTGCAACAACTTTTTTTATAGCAGCAGCTTCTTCTCCGTACTGCGCGGCTTCCTTTTCTTTATCCTGTGCAAGCTGCTCATAAATCGCAACGGCTTTATTCGTATCCTGCGCTAAATAAAACGCAGCAATGTTGGTATAAATACGTTCCATGTCTACACTTCGAATCGAGGCCAGTGCACTGGCGATATCCTGTGGATTCATTCCGGTCACAGTAGACTGTGTGTTGGTCTGCGGCATATAGAGACGTACAAAAATCTCCATCCGCTCCAGCTGGTCATTCAAGATGTCAGCTGCCTGTATGTAATCGTACTTTTCAAGCGAAAAATCCTCTTTAAAAACATTAGCAAGGGCGGCCTGTTCACCGTATTTCTGAATTAATTGTTGTTTATAAACTAAAATAAGATTATCTAAGAGTGCTCTTCCTTCTTCTTCATTGATTCCAAGTGCATTTGATAGGTTCAGCTTGATGATGTATACATCCGAAGAACCTTTTAAGTTTTTCAGCTGCTCCATCCGCACTTCATCATCTTTGATTTCTTTTAAATCCTCCATCGTTTTCGCTACGCTGTCTGGTACCACCGCTTGAAAAGAGAGGTTTTCTTTTAAATCTTCGAGATTTATTGTCTTGCTCCCAAGATCCATGTTGTCAATTGCACCTTGCAGAATTTCCGCCGATTTTATTTCATTCACATCATAGGTAGACCCTGTTGGCGTCTGTCCCAATTCAATCCCGCTGAAATAAAGCTTTACTGCAGTCTGTACCGTTCCTTTTGTCCCTATTTGAATATGGGGAACAACAATACCGGCAAACAAAAACAAAACCATAGAAGCTGCGGTAAACCACGCAATCACTTTTTTGCCTCGTATTAGGGTAACGAGTAATTCTTTTAAAGAAATCTCAATTTCCTCTTCCTCATGAAAATAGGGCCTGATCGATTGAACCGGCTCTTTCTGTTCCTCTGAAGGACGTCTGTCTGCCATCTTTTCCTCCTGCAGTCTCTGCTGTCTTTATTGCTGTGCTTTAATCGCATTCATTGCTTTATCAATCATAATGCTTCTGTTTTCTTCTTTTGTCTTTTTGTACTCTTCCTTATATTTATCAATAATAGGGGCTGATTCGAACCCCTCTGCATTCAATTTTTCCTCCATCTTTGCGACAACCTCCGCAAAGCTCTGGTCCATATTTTTTTCCATGACATCTACCATGGATAGGTACTGACTTGCAAGCGCGCTCTTCGCGGCTGCCGTATTTTTTCCCTCTGCTTTTAACTCGTTCCAGTCAGTCTTACCTTGTGCAATCAATTCATCCAGCATAGAGAGCGCACGTGATTTCTGCTCGTGCATAATGCTGCTGTAATTTTCCGCCAAGCCTTGTAAAACCACCTTTTTACGTTCATCCTTTAACGTTGCAAGCTGACGGTCAATGACCTCCTGCTCCGCTTGCGGCAACCCCTGTGCTTGTGTCTCTTTTCCTTCGTCTCCACTTTCCGCTGTCTTCTCGGAAATCGACGCAGTGTCTATATTTTCAATCTGCTCTATGAGCTGGTCGGTCAAATCCTGTGTTTCTTTCGATACTTTTTGTTCATATTCTTTTTTCCCCTGTGAATTGGCGCCGTGCCAATACCAAGCGGCTGCCAGTGCCGCAATGCATAATAGCAATCCCAAAAGAACGGCGAGTGCAATCTTCCATTTTCTATTTTTCCGCTTTTCCTTCATGTGTTTCCCCATTCTTCATTGTGAATTCCCCATTTTGATAATACAGGAGCGGAACGAATCCGCTCCTGTAAGAATGAATCATTACTTTGCAAGCTTCAGATAAATAGTTTTTGGCACTGCTTTATTTGCATAGCCTTCCGGTGTGATTGTAACTGTCATTTCATAGATTACTCCCGGCACCATTTTCTCGAAATAGTCTACCAAGGTATTTTCTGTATAGTCTTTATAGTCTTTTTCATTACTTAAACGCTTCAGTGCTTTCTCTAAATCGCTTAGGCGTAATTTACGGCCATTTAAGAGGTCATTGATATATACACCTTTTGTAGTCGCACTGGCAGTCGCTCTTACACTATCTGCTTCGTTTTTAACTTCAACGGAAGCCGTGTAGTTTCTCCCATCTTCGATGTTTCCAAGCGTCATTACGATTTCAGCTTTCTCAGGCTCCACGCCAGCTGGGATAACATACGCTGTAGCCTCGGTTTTTCCGTCTCCAGAAAGCTCAGTTCCGTCAGCGGTTACAACAATGCTTTTCAATGTCGGTACAGCAGGGCTGCTGCTTCCGCCACCGCCACCACCGCCGCTACCGCCACCATTAGATGGAGTAGATGGAGTTGTAGTGCCCGGTGTAGTAACTGTGCCTTCACCTGTTGTTGTCTTTGCTTTTCCTTCGCCGGAGGTTTCAATCTTTGCACTGTTGTCGAGCTTGTCTACCGTTGCATTTTTATCGATTGCAAGCTTCGTACCGTCTGCACTTTTCGCTACTTGTACAGTGCTTACTGTTCCGTTTACAGCAAGGGATGTCTTCGGTGCTTCTACTTGAAGTGTAGTTACTTTCGCGCCGGAAGCAACGGTTACGCTTGCGCCTTCTGCTGATTTTTCAACTTTCAAGCTTTCAACGGTTCCCTTTACTTCTACTTTTACATCACTTGTAACTTCAACGTTCTTAAAGCTACCTTCCAAAACAACGGAAGCACTTGCTTCGAGTTTTGAAATAACAGTGCCGTCAGCCGTAAAGATACGTACGGAATCACCGATTTTCTGTACTTTTACGGTGCCACTGATTTGGCTGTTTCCTGTGATTTTTACGGAATTTGTACCGCCGCCACGAACGATAACATCACCTTTTACAGTGGTTCCTTCTAACGTTACGTCATCCTTGGCAATTCCTTCTGCAAGGATTAAATTGCCATTAATCACCGCATTTTTCAGTACAACATCCTTAACCGCAACGACTGCAAGTCCATCCACGGTATCGCTGTAAGTACCAGCCGCATTATAGTAAGCTTTTACGGCATTGTTCATGATCGTAACAACTTCTGCTCTTGTAATTGGATTTTGTGGATTGAAATTTCCGTCTGCTCCTGTTATGTATTTTGCAGCTTCCATTCCATAGACAGTTTCTTTTGCCCAAGATGAAATCTTTGCAGCATCCTTAAAGCTTGTCTGTCCTCCATTGTTGGATTCTACAGCAAATGCTCTGGCAAGCATAGAAGCAGCCTGCTCTCTTGTGATGTTCGCATTTGGTGTTGCATGTCCTGCACCATCTCCGTTTAAAATTCCTGCAGCATTTGCCTTTAAGATTGCATTTGCAAACCAAGCATCCTGCGGCACATCGGAAAATGTGTTCTTTGCAGCAGTCTGATAATGCATCATTTTATCCAGTACAACCGCCATTTCTGCACGTGTAATCGGTGCATCCGGACGGAATGCTCCTTCATACCCGCTGATGATTCCGTAGCCTGACCATTTATTGATGGAGCCTTCCCCCCAATGTCCTGCCACATCACTAAAAGTTGCTTTTACAGAAGTTGTTTCTGCAACTGCACTTTCATCATCTGTTGCTGCAAATGCCATGGACAAGGAACCGAAGACCATCGCAAATGTAACAAATAACGCAATTACTTTCCTCATTCTCATTTTTTCCTCCTTATTGTTTGTATTTATACAAGAAATGAAAACGGTAACATATTAATAACTAACCCCCTACCGCCCATAACTTACAGATAAAAATTTTATTTGCTTCACTTCGATGCAATCAATACATCAAGGGCAAAATCCTGTTGATTTTGCTACATAAAAGTGTATTTATTTTATCATACGTGCAAACTGTTGCTCCAGTTTGCTTCACTCCGATGCAATCAATACATCAGGGGCAAAATCCTGTTGATTTTGCTACATAAAAGTGTATTTATTTTATCATACGTGCAAACTGTTGCTCCAGTTTGCTTCACTCCGATGCAATCAATACATCAGGGGCAAAATCCTGTTGATTTTGCTACATAAAAGTGTATTTATTATAACACAATTACCATAATAGTCCATGTTTTTTGTTGTATTTTTTAATTTATTCCGACAATTCCGTAATTATTTTTCGCTCTTTTCCTTTAAATTTCAACGTTTTTAATACAGTCTATTCAGAATCTTTTTTTTGACTAAAACTATCTCAACGGATTCGCAAATTCAGAAATTTACAAAGCCAGATTGAATTGCTCCTTCCTCACAAGCCGCTTTACAATCCCCACACCGAATGCATTCTAACGAATTAATATTTTTTGTGATCTCTACGTTCATTTTGCAAGCTTTTTCACAAGCCCTGCAGCCAGTGCACTTCTTTGTATCTAAATGCATCTGATAGAAGCTGATACGGTTGAGCAAAGCATAGAAGGCTCCCAATGGGCAGAAATACTTACAGAAAGGCCTATATATTAATATCGACAAAAAAACAGTTAGCATAAGTAAACTCAGCTTCCAATAAAAAAGAAATCCAATCGACTCCCTTAAGGAGACATACTTTGACACGAAGAAGACCCATTCCAATTAACCCTAAGGCTGCCAAAAAAATGCTATATCTCAACACTGACTGCATTATTACACCCTTTCCCACTGTTTTCTTTATAATTCCAATATTTCCCCTTATTTTATAATACCCTGCCTTTAAAATCAAAAGATTTTAAAATATCTGCAACTTCCTTTAAATCCTTTATTTCATTCACTTCCCAATTTTGTTAAAATAAAGTCAATAAAAAAGAGCTATCAAAAATGGAGGTGAATTTACTATGTATTATTCGAGCGGTAATTATGAGGCATTCGCACGGCCTCAAAAGCCGGAAGGTGTGGACAATAAGTCAGCCTATCTTGTAGGCTCAGGACTTGCGGCACTGGCAGCCGCCTGTTTTCTTGTCCGCGACGGTCAGATGAAAGGCGAACGTGTGCATATTCTTGAGAAAGATCCAATTCCAGGAGGTGCCTGCGACGGGTATCTTTACGAGAATCTTGGCTATGTGATGCGCGGCGGACGTGAAATGGACAATCATTTTGAATGCATGTGGGACTTATTCCGCTCTATTCCGTCCATTGAGACAGAAGGAGTCAGCGTTTTAGATGAATATTACTGGCTGAATAAAAAGGATCCGAACTACTCCCTCATGCGTGCGACGGTTCAGTGCGGTGAAGATGCGCACACGGATAAAAAATTTGCGCTTTCCGATAAGGGCACCCTTGAAATCATGCGTTTGTTTTTTACTTCTGACGAAGAACTCTACGACAAGCGTATCGAAGAGTATTTCAGCGATGATGTCTTAAATTCTAACTTTTGGCTATATTGGCGCACGATGTTCGCCTTTGAAAACTGGCATTCTGCTCTAGAAATGAAGCTTTACCTCAGACGCTTCATTCACCATATTGGCGGACTTCCTGATTTTACTGCACTGCGCTTTACAAAGTACAATCAATATGAGTCCATGATTCTTCCTATGATCGAGTATTTAAAATCGCATAACGTTCAATTTCATTACAATACGAAAGTGATGCATATCGAATTTGATATACAACGCACGAAAAAAAGAGCAAAGAGTGTAATCCTCCACCATGATGACAAAGAAGAAACAATTCCACTTACAGAAAATGACCTCCTTTTTATTACCAACGGCGGCTGTGTAGAAAATTCAACGCTCGGCAGCCAGAATCAGCCCGCACCGTTTCATACGGAAATCAAAGAAGGCGGCGGATGGGATATGTGGCGTAAGATTGCTGCACAAGACGCTTCTTTTGGAAATCCTGATAAATTTTGCCACGATCCGGAGCAAACCAACTGGATGAGTGCCACCGTCACAACGCTTGACGACAAAATCCCACCTTATGTTCAAAAAATCTGCAAGCGCGACCCTTTTTCGGGTAAAGTTGTTACCGGCGGTATCGTTACCGCAAAGGATTCCAACTGGCTTATGAGTTGGACATTTAACCGTCAGCCGCAATTCCGCACACAGCCAAAGGAGCAGCTTGTGGGTTGGGTCTACGGACTTTTCAGTAATAAACCCGGAAACTACGTTAAAAAAACAATGCGCGAATGTACCGGTAAGGAAATCTGTATGGAATGGCTGTATCATATGGGTGTTCCTGTCTCTGAGATTCCAACTCTTGCAGAAGAAAGTGCAAATACAATTCCATGCATGATGCCTTATGTAACCGCTTTCTTTATGCCTCGTTCAAAAGGGGATCGCCCGCTTGTCGTTCCGCAACACGCAGTCAACTTCGCCTTCCTTGGCCAGTTTGCAGAGACCGTGCGTGACACAATTTTTACGACGGAATATTCTATCCGTACTGGCATGGAGGCAGTCTACACACTTCTTAATATTGATCGCGGTGTTCCTGAGGTCTGGGGAAGCGTTTATGATCTTCGTGAGCTTCTCAATGCAAGCGTACAGTTGAGGGATGGCAAAAAAATAACGGAAATGCATCTCGGCTTCAAAGAAAAGATTGCATTAAAAGAAATTCTAAAGAAAATCAAAGACACAGAAATTGAAAAGCTATTGAAAGAATACCGTGTAATTTAGCTCCCCTTACCCCTTTTTCATTCAATAAAAAAATCCCCATAAAAAAATCAGCCCTACCGGTCAAGCAGGCAGGGCTGATTGTATTTTTAAAACACTTCTTGTTCGATTTCAATCACGTCAACCGGACATCCATCCTTTGCTTCCATAGCAAGCTCTTCTTGGTTTGCTGTAATCTGGCCATGGACCTCTGCAACTCCTTCATCACCCATACGAAATACCTCCGGACAGGTGCTCTCACATAGGCCGCATCCGATGCAGCCCTCTCTAATTTCTGCTTTCATTTCAGTTCTCCTCTCTTCTTGGAAATACTACGACTAGAAACATCTTGAAACGCTCCGGTGCATATACAGAATGAGGCTGGTCTGCCGGCATAACAATCGAATCTCCCGATTTCAACTGAAAAGTCTGATCATTTATGGTTACCTCTCCAGTACCGTCCAGCACCAATACCAGTGCATCTCCGTCAGAAGAATGTGTGCTGATTTCCTCTCCCTTGTCAAAAGCAAACAACGTAAGACTGACTGCTTCATTTTGAGCAAGGGTCTTGCTCACCACCTGGCCGGGCAAATAGTCTGTTTGACCCGCAAACGGTAAAACAGCTGCAAAATCAATATTTTTCAAATTCTTTTTCATTGTTATCCCCTCCTTGTTAACACCATAGTAACAGCCTGTCCCAAAAGAATCTGTAACGTTTGTTACAAAATCAAAAATAAGCGTTCTCTTTTTATAAATAGTCTTCCAGTTTCGAAAGATCGAGAATCTGAAAACGCTTGCCTGTGATTCTAATCAAACCGTCTTCTTTCATTTTCATTAATTCTCTGGAAACAGACGGCCTTACCGTCCCTAAATAGTCAGCCATCTCCTCTCTGCTCATTCTCAGCACACCCCGGTTATCCTCTCGCACATTTTCAAGCAGCACCTTTATTATTTTTTGCCGAAGGCTGCCGCTCGCCATCATCTGTAATCTTTTATTTAGAAAACGTGCTTTTCCTGCAAGAATGGCAAGCATATTTTTTATCAGCTTCTCATGGTGTCCGCAATCTTCGCCACAAGAATAGTAAAAAAAACGCTTCGGGATTTGAAGAATATAAGAATCCTGAACCGCGACTCCAAAGGATTCATAATTTGCCTCCTTGAGAAACACATATACCTCTCCAAACAACTCCCCTTTTTTATGAAAGGTTGTAATCACAGTACGTCTGCCAGAAGGAGAATGGCGGTAAACGGTCACCGCGCCCTTCAGCAATAAAAATAAATATTCAGGGACATCTCCTTCACGAAACAACACTTCCTCTTTTTTATATCTTTTCGCGTAGCCTTTACTGCATTGCAGGCATTTCTTGATTTCATCCGGATTCATGCCATAAAATAATGGGGAATTTGTAAAAAGGTCCTTCCATTCTTCAAATAACTTCATTGCCCGTCTCCTTTAACCGTTTTTTCTTTCGAATGCTTTAGGTTGTTAAGCAGACTGTTTTTTGTCGTACAGTAAAATTATTAACAAAAAACCGTAAATTATTACATTCCAAATCTGCTTTGCGAACTGTGTCCTGTAAAACTCCTTTTACTCTGTCTACTTTTTATATTTATTTCATTATAAATGCAAACTGCTTTTGCGTGCTTCCCACAGATGCCCTCAACGGACCAATGGTAATTTCCTTAATTTTATGATAGGTAGATTTTATTTATTATACCATTAAAATTCCAAACAGAAAAAGCCGGACTGAGAAAATTTCCCCGTCCGGCCGAACGCTTCGTTTCATAATTTAAGGATAAATTCGATTACTACACCAAGCCGAACAGCCTCGCAGACTGGGCGACAATAAAGCATACAACAATTCCTGTGACCGTCGGTACAAGAAAAGAAACTCCCGTCCATTTCCAGCTCTGCGTTTCTTTTCGTATTGTAAGAAGCGTCGTTGCACAAGGCCAATGATTTAAAGAAAACAGCATCGTGCAAACAGCAGTCAGCCAGGTCCAACCGTTGTCAAGAAACAGCTGGCGCATTTCTAAAAGGCTATCAAGCTCCAGCATGCTCCCCTTTGATAAATAGCTCATAATCAAAATCGGTATTACAATTTCATTTGCAGGCATTCCCAAAATAAAGGCCATCAAGATATATCCATCCATGCCTAAAAGTGATGCAAAAGGCTGCAAAAACTGTGCACAGTGATCCAGCAGGCTTACATCGTATACCATTAAATTTGCCATTGCCCATATGACTAGACCGGCAGGTGCCGCAACCGTCACAGCCCTTCCAAGCACAAACAGCGTTCTGTCAAAAATAGAGCGGACAATGACCTGCCCAATCTGCGGCCTTCGGTACGGCGGCAGCTCTAATGTAAAGGAGGACGGCAGGCCCTTCAAGATTGTCTTTGATAAAAGCCTTGAGACAAAAAGGGTAATCATCACTCCCAAAAGAATGGATGCCAAGATTGACAGCGCAGCAACCAGTGAATTTAGTTTGCCGAAGCCGTGTGCAATAAAAATTCCGGAAAGCGCAATCAACGTAGGAAATCTCCCGTTGCACGGGACAAAGTTATTCGTAATAATTGCAATCAAGCGTTCTCTCGGAGAATCAATAATCCGGCAGGCAATGACGCCTGCGGCATTGCACCCAAACCCCATGCACATTGTTAACGCCTGCTTTCCATGGGCACAGGCTTTCTTAAAATAGTGATCGAGGTTAAATGCAACTCGCGGCAGATAACCCAGATCCTCCAACAGGGTAAACAGCGGGAAAAAGATAGCCATCGGCGGAAGCATTACGGATACAACCCATGCAAGCGTGCGGTATACTCCCAGGATAAGTACATCGTGAATCCAATTCGGAACGCCCACCCATGCAAAAAGTACAGTTAGTTTCCCTTCGATTGCAAAAAGAGCATCGGAAAGCATACCAGAAGGGATATTTGAGCCTACAATAGTAATCCAAAAAACAATCCCTAATAATGCGGCCATGATAGGCAGGCCAAAGAGTCTTGAAGTAAGGATAGCATCAATTTTCCGGTCACGCACATCCTGCGCCTCACTCACGCTTATGGTGACGCTCCCGCCAATCTGTTCCGCCGTTTTTACAAGTCCCGATGCAATGGCATCACGCAAAACTTCCGGTGCGATCCCGTCCTTTTCTAAATCCTTAGAGATTTCATCTATCTTTTCCTTTAATTGTGAAAACTCTTGTGTATTTTCTAGCTTCAAGTTTTCCTTTAAGGATTCTACAAGCGCTTCATTTCCTTCGATAAAACGCAGCGCTGCCCATCTGCAGGCCCATTTATTTTCAAAATAAGGTTCCAATTTGCTTTCTATTTCACTTACGGCTTTCTCAATTTTCTCATCATACCGGACGCGGACCGGCGAGGGAAGCTCTTTCCCCGATGCGACTGCTTCTATTTTATCTTTTAACTCGATTAGCCCGCTCCCATCTCTTGCAGAAGTTCCGATTACGGGTATCCCTAAATGCGCTGACAGCTTTTCTAAATCAAGCTCTATCTTTTTTCGCTTTGCTTCATCCATTAAATTCACGCAAAGAATAACTTTATCACTGATTTCCATAATCTGTAAAACTAGATTTAAGTTCCGTTCCAGACTCGTTGCATCGGTCACCACTACGGTCACACTCGGTTTTCCAAAACAAATAAAATCTCGTGCCACTTGCTCTTCCACAGAATTTGCTAATAAAGAATAGGTTCCCGGCAAATCCATCAGGACATATTTTTTATCCTTATGTAGATATCGCCCCTGCGCATTTACTACTGTTTTTCCAGGCCAGTTTCCTGTATGCTGATTTAATCCTGTAAGCCGGTTAAAAACAGTGCTTTTCCCTGTATTCGGATTACCGGCTAATGCCACGACCGCATAATCATCTGTTTCTGCTTCGACTCCCATACTCTCTTTTAATGCACCCACTCCCGTAGCTTGCTTTGTAAGACCCATTGTTGTTTTTCCCTCCCTATATTTTCTTTACAAACACCTTTGACGCTTCGTCTGCCCTTAGCGCAATCACAGCGCCGCGAATCTCATATGCAGTCGGATCTCCTGCCGGGCTTTTTCGAAGAGATTCTACTTTCGTTCCATGAATTAAACCTAAATCCAAAAGCCGTCTTCTTGATTGCCCTTCTGCTGTAATATTTATTACTTCACCAAAACTGCCAGTTGGAAGCTGGTCAAGACTCACCCATTCATTACTCATAAAAAAACTCCTTAATATTTTTTATATTGACGACATACTATGTCATAGGAAATTTTATTTCCCGCAGCTAACTTTAAAATATGAAATGACTCCTGTTTTTGTTACTAAATTGGAAAAGGGGATGAATTTTTTGGAAAAACAGAATGAGTTTTACACAGTCCGCGGCTACCAGCGTATGAATGAAGGAAAAAAAATACTGACTTCCAGCATGGAGGATTATGTTGAGATGATGTATCGAATGGGCTTGTCAGAAGAATATATTCGCGTAAATCAAATTGCAAAAGAACTGAATGTCCGCCCCTCTTCGGTAACAAAAATTATTCAGAAGTTAAACATGCTGGGAATTGTCCATTACCAGAAGTACGGTATTATCCGGCTCACGGAAAAAGGGAAGGAAATTGGTAATTTTCTCTTTCAACGCCATAGCATTGTTGAAGATTTTCTAAGGAAGCTGGGTGTCAGTGATACCCTGCTGAAAGACACTGAAATTATAGAGCATGACATCAGCCCTGATACGTTAAAGAAGATCATCATTTTTAATGATTTTCTCAAAGGCTGTCCTGAAATATTGGAAAAATATAAGAAATATCTTGCAGAACGTGAAAGTAGTATTTAAGAAAGGCTTGTCCTAAAATTCAGAAACGACATCCGTGAAAACAGAATGTCGCCGGTGAATTACTTCTATAGAAGTCCATAATACGCCAAAATACCATTATAAATTCCTTGTGCAAAGAGTTGCGGATTCGTGGAAAGTAAGTATGCATCATTAGGATTCGTAAGATATCCCATCTCCACCAATACCGATGGCATCGCTGTGGCTCTAAGCACAAAAAGGGAAGGCCGGAGGAATACACCTCTGTTTGCCAGGCCGGTCATATAATTCAGCCCCTCGAGAATACGCTCTGCCATGTAATACGCCGGGCTGTTTTGGTAAAATACATACGCTTCACTGCCGCTTGCGCTTACCATTTCACTTGCATTGCAATGCAAACTTATAAAAAAATTTGCGCCCCAGTTGTTTGCCATGGAAACTCTTGCTTGAAGACTTGTCGCCGTACTGGTGCCAAGCTGCTCTGTCGGAGAATTCCGTGACAGCCTTGCTTCAAAATTAGGATTTGCATTTAACAGTGCCGCAAGTCTCACTCCTACTTCAAAATTAATGTCTTGCTCTCTCAATCCGTTTGCTTCTGCTCCGGCGTTGGGATTTACCGGATTATGTCCTTGGTCAATAAAGATTTTAATTGCCATATCTTACTCCATTTCATTCAGTTTCTCACAATATTTTCTATTAAGTATATATATGCATGATTATTTTTTTAGGTTCTTTCTCCAAATCAAACAAAAATAATTTCTGCATTCTTTCACATTTTAGACTTCTCCTTCTTACTATGGTACAATAGAATTATATTATTTGTTGTCTGCAAGGGGGAGATTACTATATATTTAACTCAATATGAAAAAAAACGGCTTCAACTCATTCGGAAATTGCAGCCTTACACCTATCTGTTTGTATTGATTGGTTTTGTAAATTTCCTTCTCTGCTATAACCGTTTTCTATATGCTTTACTGATTTCAGCTTTTATGGGTCTGTCCTTCTATCTTCTGCTCCTATATGAGTTGAATATCTTAAAAAAAGAAATTTTTTTACGCTATGCAGACCAGTATTTTGACACGATTGTATCTGTGATTCGAAAAAAGGTGCCGGAGTCCCTATTAGAAATTGAATTGAAGCATCCAGCGAAGTACCACCGATATTATCTTTTTACGTTTACCTCTGCACCGGATGTTGATATGATTAATCATATTAATTTCATTATGTATAAATATCTTTCCAAGGATCCCAACTCCTTTGTAATTGATGGATTTATCGTTGTAATACGACTTAAAGATCGTTTTACATTTTACCACAAGATTTATATCCATCTCACCTATTTGAAGCTGCGGTTTCACACCTTCTGGAGACAGTTTAAAAAATAAAAGTAAGACAGGAAAAAACCTGTCTTATTTTTATTCCTTATATTTGCTCTATATTTATCTTAAAAAAAAATTTGTTTTAAAAAACAAGCGCTCTCTCACGTAAAATCGCTTATAATAAAATAAAAAAGGAGGGATACCATGTCTTCGAATTACCCTGTATTAGAAATTAATTTAGAAGGTATTTACCACAACGCAAAAACGGTGGTGAATCTGTGCAAGGCAAAAGGAATTAAGGTGACCGGCGTAGTAAAGGGAACCGATTCCTATGAAAATTCCTATTTAGAGATTGCCGGCCAAATGATGCAGGCTGGCTGCAGCATGATTGGTGATTCTCGTATCAACACCATTAAACGCATGCGTGAGCAAGGGTTTGATGGCCCTGTTCTGCTAATTCGTATTCCTATGCCTAGCGAACTGGAGGCAGTTGTTGAATTTGCGGATGCGAGCTTAAATTCCGAATTGGAAACAATTAAGCAACTGGACACGCTATCCAGACAGCAGAATAAAAATCACAAAGTCATCCTGATGATGGATTTAGGGGATTTAAGAGAAGGATACATTGATGACAAAGAGCTCATAAAAACTGCACTTTATATCGAAAAGGAACTAAAAAATATCACGCTTTACGGGATTGGAACAAACCTAGGCTGCTACGGTTCCATCAAACCGGATACGATCAATCTGAATCGCTTGGTTGCAATCGCTAAAGCGATTGAACAGGAAATCGGACGAACACTTGATATCGTGTCTGGCGGAGGGACCTCGACTTTACCTATGATAATGGATGAAACAATCCCGGAAGGAATCAATCATCTTCGCGTTGGAGAAGGCATTGTAAATGCCAGAGATCTCCAAGATATATGGGGAATTTCTCTTCCGATGTTTCGAAGAGATAACTATGTAATAAAAGCACAGATTATTGAAATAAAAGAAAAGCCAACTTATCCGATCGGTGAAATTTTTGTTGACGCATTTGGTCAGAAACAAACCTACATTGACCGCGGCATTCGAAAAAGAGCCCTCATTGCCTTGGGAAAACGAGATATTGGAGATATTTTCAGTGTGTGCCCTTGCATTTCAGGTGCCACGGTTGAAGGCGGCAGCAGCGACCATTTGATTCTTGACATTACCGATTGCAAATCCACGCTGAAATTAGGTGACATTGTAACCTTTGAAGCCTGTTACTGCGCAATGATTCACTCTACTTACTCAAGCTCCGTAACAAAAAAGTACATCTTCCCTCAAACTTTAAGTAGATAAGAATCTTGAGAAATAAAGTTCTTCTAAATTTGTTTGCTTTTTAAAAGGATTCCTTTCTTCGGAATAGTTGTGGCGTTATTCATTGCTCATCCATTCTTACTTTTGATAAAAAAGATTCGCTTATCTATTGGCACGCTTGTTGTGTAAGTTATATAATAAGAAAAGGCTTTCCATACTATTCTGACTGAGTATCTGAAAGTCCCCTGAGTAATAAAAGTAATAGAAGAAAGGCACAAGAGGTAATGATATGAAGGAAAAGGGAGACTTGATTCGATTGCTTGATTTAGACCCTGATTTCATAATCGAATTAAAATACGCAACGCCGGACAATTTTACCGGCCAGACAATCTATTCTTCAAATGAATGTTACATCAATAAAAATACAGCAAAGCTTCTTATTCAGGCTAAAAATATTTTTCAGTCTGACGGCTTTCGAGTTAAGATTTTGGATGCTTATCGGCCGCTCCGTGCACAAAAACGGTTTTATGAGATATTACCAGATTCAAATTTTGTTGCCCCGCCTCCGGATATGAGCACGTTGAAAACCTTCCGTGCCACACATTTAAACGGACTTTGTGTGGATTTGACTTTAGTGGACCACACGGGAAAAGAAATTGAAATGCCATCCGAATTCGATGATTTTACAGAAAGAGCAAGTCTCTCCTGCGAAACCACCTCTGCCACAGGCAGAAAAAATGCACTGTATATGAAAACGGTTATGGAGCGTGTCGGATTTGAAGGATATCAACATGAATGGTGGCACTTTTACGACAGACAGACTGCCCCGACTGCATTTCTTGATTTTCCGATTTAAGATTCTTTCTTTTCCATAAAAATAAAGCTGTCCATTTCCGTGACTCACATCACTTCAAGACAGCTTTTTTTCTATGTTATTATCTACCCAGGGACTCTCCAAGATCTTTGCAATCCGTCTGTGCATCGTCATCTGGTGTTTCATTGCAGATGACACACTCAGAAACTAAGTTTGCTCCATCTTCTTTACAGTCAGCTTCCCAAAGTCTCATCCATTCACCGTCTCCCCAGCCATAAGAACCGAATAGTCCGATTTTTTTCCCCTTTAGTTTTTCCTTGACTGCGGAAAACATTGGTTCAAATTCATCTTCTTCCAATTGCTCTGCTCCCATTGACGGACAGCCAAATGCAACTGCATCATATTCGTCCATCTTATCTGCTGAAAAAGCACCAGCCTTAAACAAATCAACCTCTGCTCCTACTGATTTTGCTCCCTCTGCAACGAAGTTCGCCATTGCTTCTGTATTTCCTGTACCACTCCAATAAACTACCGCTACTTTACTCATAATTTTTAGTTCCTTTCTAAAAAAATAATATATATTAGACAGCTTAATTCAAGCCGCTTAATACTGTTTTCTTGTTTTAACGAATCTGTCTTTCAGCTAAATTCCTGCTGTCCTTTACAGAAAAACAGCTTTCTAACGCTCTTTATAGTTAGCAATTGCTAACCTAAGGTTCTTTTTTTAGCGCCGAATCCGGCGCTTTTATAAACTTACCTTTTTTACATAAACAGCCACAGGCTGACTGCCATAACAGCCATTCCTCCAATGAGTCCGTAAATCGATAGATGATGTTCTCCATATTCTCTCGCAGCAGGAAGCAGCTCGTCAAATGATATAAAAACCATGATGCCGGCAACTGCAGCAAAGAGCACCCCGTTTACAGTGTCACTCATAATCGGCATTAACAGCAAATAGCCAATCAACGCTCCAAGCGGTTCGGACAAGCCCGATGCAAACGAATACCAAAAAGCTTTCTTTTTATCCCCCGATGCATAATAAATCGGCATCGATACCGCAATTCCTTCCGGTATGTTGTGTATAGAAATTGCAACCACAATCGGAATTGCAATACTAGGCTCTTGTAATGCGGATATAAAGGTCGCCAGGCCTTCCGGAAAATTGTGTATTCCAATTGCCAAAGCCGTAAGAACACCGGTCCGCATCAGTTTATGATCGTGATTCTCTGCCGACTCTACCTTATCCGGCGAAACAACAGAGTGAGGATTTTCACCTTCCGGTATTAATTTGTCAATCACCGCAATCACTGCCATACCGCTAAAAAAAGATACAATAGCAAGCAGAGTTCCTGTTTTCTCACCAAACGGAACCGAAAGTGTTTTCATCGCTCCAGTCAGTAACTCAAGCATAGAAACATAAATCATAACACCGGCAGAAAATCCAAGAGAAATAGAGAGAAATTTTGTATTTGTTTTCTTCGCAAAAAAAGCGATTCCACTCCCAATTCCTGTAGACAGTCCTGCAATCGCTGTCAGTATAAAGGCAATTCCAACATGAGTCATAGATTTTGAAATCCTTTCCAATTCGCTCATTTACAATCCACAGCCCAGATCCCATTCAGGGACTATTTTAAACCTTTTTACAACGCTGTTTTTTGTAGCGAGCAATCACTCAATTCCATGTGCTGAAAATGCTCAGATAGAAAAGTTAGCTTTAACTAACTTACTATCTGAGCATATAATATTTCCTTCGTTTTGTCAAGATTTTTACGCAAAATATTCTGCCATATTTCACAAAATCAGCGAGACATCTAACCAATCACTCGCATGGCTTTTTCATTAAGCTCTGCTCAAACTTTTGAATCATTTCAGGATCAAACTGTGTCCCTGCATTTTTTTTTAGTTCCAAAAGCGCCTCTTCTTTGCTTCGTGCCTGCCTATACGGCTGTTCGCTAATTAATGTATCGTACGCTTCGGCAATTGCAATGATGCGTGAAATAACGGGAATTTCCTCGCCCTCCAGCTTTTTCGGATACCCATTCCCATCCCATCGTTCATGGTGTGTATAAATATAGTCGGCCAGCTCCAGCATGTTATAGGAGGAGCTTAAAATTCGATATCCGATATCAGAATGTCTTTTTAGTTCGATTTCTTCCTGATTATTCAGCTTGTTTCTCTTATTAATCAAGTCCTCATGGATTGCGATTTTCCCGATATCGTGAAGATACGCAGCTAATTCAAGCTTATTTAACTCCCCTTCAGACAAGCCGATTTCGATGCCTAAGTTTCTGCTCAGCTCACAAACCTGCTCTGAATGTTTCTGCTCTCTCCCATTTTCTTTATGCAGTCTAGTAATCATACTATAGATTACTTTTCCGCGCAGAACTTGTTTTTCAACAATCTTAGCGTTGTACATACGATCTTCTGCATTCTTGAAGATTTTCACAATATCTTCTTCAATCTGTGTTTTCGTTGCATATCCGAAAGAGATACTGAGTGCAATTCCATTGATAAATTCATTCTCGCATAAATGATTTATTTTTTCAACGATTCTTTTCGCTGTACCTTTCTTTTCTTTTTTTAAAAGAATGATAAACTCATCTCCACCCCATCGAATGACAATATCTTCTTTTCGAGACGCACGCTTCATGACAGAAACCGCTTTTTCCAAAAGCTCGTCTCCCTTGATATGCCCGAACGCATCGTTTATCAATTTTAGACCATTTACGTCTCCCATAATTACCGTTAGGGGAAGATTTCTTTCGATGTCAAGCTTTGAAATCATTTCCTCATAAAATCTTCTGTTATAAACACCGGTCAGCTTATCGTGATAGCTTAAATATAGAATTTCTTCCTCTGCCTTTTTTCGGCCAGTGATATCTTGCAGCGTTCCGATTAGCTGCACTGCACGTCCGCTTTCATCGTACCTGAATTCCCCAAGTCCGTGCACCCATCGCTCTTCTTTATCATTTGGACGAATGATTTTATATTCAAGATCAAAGGTGCTATGACTTACTTCGGCTGCAGCCTTATATGCCGTCAGCTCCGCACGCCATTCCGGATGAACTAAATCAATCCATCCTTTTGTCGTATGAGGATATGCTTCATCAATTCCTAAGATTGCATCCAACTCTCTGGTACACCTATGGATATCCTTCTCCAAATCCACTGTATAGCTTCCCATTCGAGCAACAATCTGCGCCCTGTGAAGAAGTGATTCCCGCTCTCTGGCTTCCTCCTCTACACGTTTCAGCTCACTGATGTCCTTGTAGGTGCATGCTACAATTTCTCTGCCTTGTGCAGTATTTTCCATTGTCTTTAGGGATGCGATAAAGAAAAAAACGCCTTGTTTTGTCTGGTATTTCAGCTCTGTATTTAAGCGTTCCCCATTTTCACAAGCTTCTTCAATCAGCCTCAGACGTTTCTCTGCTTCTTCACTCTCATAAAACTGAAAGACGCCTTTGCCAATTAGCTCTTCCCTTTTTACCTCCAGCAAATTCGCATAAGCAGCATTGGCATAAATATAGTTCCCCAACCTATCTATGCATATAATCCCGTCACACGATTCATCCGCAAGCCTTTTATAAAACGAAAAGTTCGATTCCAACTTCAACGCTTTCAGTTTCTTTGCATTTACCCTGCCATTCTTCGAAAATTTCAACACAATCTCTCCCGGCTTCTTTTTTAAAGCACCCAATTTTTAAAACACTCGTTTTTTACACAAAAAAACCAACAATTAAATAACTCAATTGTTGGTCGGTTGCACCACTCATTCAAAATCCCTCAGGTGCCCACATATAAGGAATTCATCAACATTTCCAACTTGCATAAAATCAAGGTTTTTCAGGTAAATTATGTTAAACCAATTGTAATTCTATTATTCCCAAAGAAAAAAGTCAATCTTTTTTTCTAAATTGCTTTTGTTCTTCGGCCACTGATTCGCCCTGTATCTGCTTTAAGCAAGCTGTGTTTTAGCCCTTCTTCACTCGGGTGTATTCACATAATGCACAAGGACGTCCACCGCATTTTTAATATACTCTGTTTCTGTGTATTCCAAGGGACTGTGGCTGACGCCGTCTTTGCTTGGAACAAACAACATCGCCGATCGAAAATACTTTGAAAGAATCTGTGAATCATGCCCTGCTTTGCTATCAAGACAAGTATATTTTAGCCCTTTTTCTGAAAGAATACGTTCCAAGTCCTTCAAAATCTTTCGGTCCATATGGGCAGGCCAATCGTTTGTGCCGCATCGCATTTCAACGCTGATTCCTTCCGATTCTTCTGCAACTGCTTTCACCAAGGATTCAATTTCTTCTCCTAGCGCAGCAAGCGCCTCGTCCTTACAGGTTCTGAGGTCTACTGTAAAAGAGGCCTCACCCGGTATTACATTCATCGCATTCGGTAAAACATCTAGCTTTCCTACCGTGGCAACTGCTCCCGGATACTTTCCTGCAAGCAGCGGAATTTGAGAAATAACCTTACAAGCTGCCACCAAAGCATCCTTTCGTTCTTCCATCGGCGTGCCTCCCGCGTGATTTGCTTCACCTTTCATCGTAACGAAGTAATGCCGAAGCCCTACAATAGAGTGTACTAACCCTATGCTGCACTCCGAATTTTCGAGAACCTTCCCCTGCTCCACATGTACTTCAATAGTACGCCTTGCATTCATCAATTGTTTTTCTTTCGAAATCACCTCTTTTTGGGCATGAGGCCCCTTTCTCAGAATTGCCAGCAGGCTCTCTTTCGTATTTACATCATAGGTTTCCTCAAGCAGTGCTTCATTCCAAATACCACACACTGCATTGGTCGATAAAAATCCGCGTGAAAAGCGGTTTCCTTCTTCGTCATTTAAGGCAAGGATATCAATTGAGTAGTACGGTCTTTCCTTTCGCTCTACATAATAGCGTGCGGTTTCAAGCCCGGCAATAATACCCACAACGCCATCATATTTTCCGCCATTGGGCACCGTGTCATAATGTGATGCAAAGAGAATGCTCTCTTTTTTCTTCCCCTCCAAATGCCCCCATACGGTTCCGTAACCATCCACACACCCGTTTAACCCCAACTGCTTCATATACTCTACCAGGTATTGCTGCGCAGCATAAGAGGCCTCACTGAAAGGCAGGCGGGTGACTCCGCCGGTCGCTTCTTTTCCAAATTGAGAAAGTGCTTCAATTAATTGTTCCAGCATAGCTCCTCCTTATTCGATAGGTGCCCAAGCTTCGTAATAATCCACACTTTTTTCTTTATTGTTGCGTGTAGAAATAATTCGAAACAAAATATCGTCTGTTAATTTTAAATGCTTCTCTTTAAGATAATCATGCACGCGGATATACAATTCATAATCGACATGCGTATAGCATTTTCCCGTCGTGTACACACATTTTCTAGGCTCAATCACTAAAAAATCCGTTTTTAAAAATTCCTCGCATTCGGAATGATTCTCATCATCAATCAGAGTGATTGCATTTGTTGATATACGCTGCCTGTATGCAGGGTCAGTTACTTGTTTTTTCAGATTGTCTGACATGAACTCATTTCTGTCGGTAAATAGAGTAAACCTGGGAACATGCCGGTCTGTCAGTTTATTAAATTCATTCAATACATCAATCATAGAATCCTCAGCAATTTTGCAAAGCATTCTTGGCGACTGCATTATAAAAATTTCATCCATCGTATTGATGCAGCTTCTCATCATCTTTTTATAATCATCTACAATAGAGAGTGTTTTTTGAAGCTGAATAATTTCTTCTTGTAAGGCCCTCTCTCTAATTTGGAGCATTGCTTCTGCCCGCTGAATGGTACTGTCATTGATTAAAGTATTGATTTCCTCCAGGGAAAATTTCATCTTCTTTAAACGGATTACATAATCAAGGCATATAAAATCGGCCCTATCATACACGCGGTAATGATTGCTCTGATCCTTTTTCGGAGATAAAATTCCAAGCTTATCATAAAGACGCAGAGTATCCTTGCTTACACCGAAAAATTCAGCTAATTCCCCTACATAGTAATATTGCTTCATTTGCACTGCTCTCCTACTCACTAATTGCGCTTAGGATATCATGATAGATTGGGATTGTAAATCTTTTTTTACTTTAAATTTTTCGCATCTAGCTCAAAGCATCTATACGGACATTTCTTTGAGTTTTTCTTTTATCTTCGGAATTGAAAAACCTTCTGCTTTCATCTCTTTAATCATCATAATTCGCTTTAAGGTTTCCTTTCTTTTATATCGTCTCGTTAAATTTTCTTCGGGCTGCTCAAAGTCCAGCATTTCTTCCTCTGTATAAAATTTCAACGTACTATAACACATTCGAGTTATTTCCTATAATCCTCTAAATTATTCATGTAGCATACAGCGTCAAGCACAGTGCTGGAAGTGAGTTCTACGCAGGCTTTCATATATTCAAAATGCTTCTTGTCCAGCTCGTTTTCACTTTCTCCTGCAATTGCATTTGCTCGTTCAATATTCTCCGCCGCTAAAAACAAATAGAGATACATTGTATCGTTTTCCATTGCTTTAAAATAGGATTCTAAATACACCTTCTCATTTTTGAGGGTTTTGATTCCCTCCTGCGTATTTTCTTTTAAAAATTGCATCCATTCTTCTGCAATCTCTTCTTTCCCTTTTATAATACTGATTTTATATAGTTTGATGTCCAGTGGCTTCATACGTTTCACGACTCCTTCCTTACATTCCTGTTTGCACAGGCGAATATACTATAAGTTAGCTTATGCTAACTTATAGTATATCATAGCCAAAATTCTTTGCAAACACAAATCAATTCCAATGAGTGTGAAATGCTTACTTAGCTCTCTATAGTGCCTGTCTCTTTGCTTTGAATCCTAAAATAAAGAAGCTTAGTTTCTCTCCATGACATTCACAAGCATAACCGAGGCTTCGGCTCTAGTCGCATTTTTCTTCGGTGCAAATTCATTCTCGCCCATTCCTTTAATGATTCCTGCCTGCTGCATCTTTTCAACTGCATTTTTTGCATACTCTGAAATTTCTTTGGAGTCACTGAATCCACTGGCTCCATTTACAGTTCCAAGCTCTTTCTTTAAAACAGTAACCATATAACGTTCCAGCATACAAGCCATGTCCTGACGTGTAATCTGTGCATTCGGCGCAAATTGATTTCCTCCGACACCAGTTGCAATTCCGTTTGTAACTCCCCATTCTACGGATTTTGCATACCATGCAGATTCCGCTACATCTATAAACTCCATACCGTTGCCTGCTTTATTTTCTGCTCCTGCCATTGCAAACAAGAGCTGTAAAAACTCTGCTCTCGTAATAGAAGCATCTGGAGCAAAGGTAGAAGCAGAGCGCCCTTTTATGATACCTTTTGAAACGAGAAGTGAAACGCTGTTCTTCGCCCAATGGTTATCCATATCTTTAAATTCAGATCCACCAGATGTATTTGTTATCTTTTCATTTTCCACTTTAACAGGAGCAGCCGGTGTTTTTGAATCGCTTGAAGAACCACCCTTGCTTCCGCCCCCTGACGACTTCCTGTCAACGGTAAAGGTATCCCCAAGCAGCTCACTATAAATCGCATTTGCCGCATATCTATAATCGTCTTCTTGGTGTGCTTTATTCGTTATACTGTTTGCAAAGATTGTTAAATTTAACCCATCCGCATCGTATGCAAAAGCAATTTCTTTTCCTTGCAACTCTCCCTCTTTTCCGTTCAAATAACCCGAAATGTAAAAGTCATCTGCATTTTCCGCACGCATCAATACGGTTGCACTCTCCGGAAGTTCTGTGAAGTAAGCTATGCCTTTTGTGTAAGCTAAATAATCTCCGTCACTCTTATAGCTTGCAGTAATTAAATGATCCGTATAATCAACCTTAAACAATGCCTCATAATCCTCATATTTTACAAAGTTCAATTTATCCGGAAAGAGCTCCTTTACAGAATCCAACACATCGTATCCTGCACCAATGTAAGGCTTTCCGCCCTTAATTTTTTTCATCGTTTCGGCAGCCGGACTGCTGCTTCCAAAAATAACATTTGCATCCGCAAGTTGTGCTGCTGTTTGAAAATTCATCTGTTCCTTCATTGCAAACTCATCAAATTGGTTTCCGTCAACAAAGAGTGCTGGTTTCTTTATGACTTTTGCTGCCGGCACAGAATCTGTAGAGGTTAATGCTAAGCAGTATTCCTTACCGATACGCTCCATGTCTTTATACTCTATCACAAAGTCACCTGCATTGTATAATTCGCCCCCTTTTGTGACAAAGCCAACCTTAATGTCGTCTGCCAAAAGGTCATTTACCGCACGGATTGCGTCTAATCCGTTATTTTCAATGATTACGGCAATGCTGCCTTTTTTGTTTATAAGCGTTCCTGCCTTTTCAACCTTTGTTACTTTTTCCGTCTTTCCCTCAAATACACCTTCCTTAAGTATTTCATCACAATCAAAACCTCGCAGATCCGGGAAATTGGTCAGTGTCTCTGAGTAAAGGCTATCCCATCCGGAAACCTTAATTCCAGAATATAAGACAACATTCGCCATGCTTCTTTTTGCCTGATGCAGGCTGACTACATAACTTCCGGATTTATACAGAACATTATCTACGGTTACATCCTCAGTGAGGCGTTCCATCTGAACATCATTGCGAAGTAAATATTCTCCCATTTCATACGCTGCCGCAGGATTTCTCTGTGCGCTCTGTTCAAGAGGAATGACGTAATATTCCGGATAAAATTTTCCATTTATATTTTTAGGGCGAAAATCTGCTGCCGGATTGTTTTGTACATCTACAAAATAGCTTTCCGTTTCTGTTGATTCTTCGTTCTTATTTGCTCTTTCAAAAAAATCCAGCTGCGTTAAAAATAAAGCCTCTTTATTTTCTGCAACGTATGCAGTGTGCCCAATCAGTCCATATTTCCCCATAACTACAGAATCGTCATTGAGTTCTCCGCATTCTACGGTATATCCAACCGTGCCGTGAAAAAGTCCATAAGTTGGTGTATAGTTTGAGGACATGTCATCCGAAGTTTCCCATTTTCCATCATTGAAGTAATCTCTAAGTGGAATCTCATAACCAGCAGGCCATTCCGGTGTTCCTTTATAGACACTGTTTGCCACCGCAGCTTCTCCAAAGGCCTCTGCTCCTGCTAAAGCATGCTTCATGTACAGGTCATATTCCAAATTAGGCTCATGAGGCGGAGTGCATGGCTCAATCATAATCTTCGATCTTGAGTAATACAGAAATCCATGAAGCTCCATCAATGTGAGAGGATTCCATTTTGCAATATTCTCCGTTGAAATTCTGGATTCAAGCTGAGTTTGATAAGTATTGTCGCGATTCAAATCAAATCCAAAGCTATTTCCTCTTGCGTAGCTAACATATGCATCGGGGTTTTGTGCCGGGCAAACCAAGAAAAAAATCTCATCCAATACATCGTCGACATTGTATAACTGCTCGTCACCCATGCCATCCACAAAAGAAATTGCTGCTCCGCTTGTAATCTCTTTTGTAAATTCTATAATAGAATCGACACCGGGACTTTCGTTTGCGTGGATGTTGTTGATATAGACCGGAACTTGATAATCACTCAATTTTCCGCTTTCAATTTCTGCTTTTACAACTTCCGGCTCCTTTTCCGCACGCTCTTTCAGCTCCAGATAATTATCCACCACTTCTTTATTCTTTGCGATGATTAAAAATGGAACAGGCCGCCCCTCTTCAGATACTCCAATTGGCTCATAAGAAACATATAGGCCATCTCTTTTATTTTTTATGATTTCCTGGATGGTTGCCTCCAGCTCATCATACGCATGAAACGAATCATAGACATCAAGCCGAAGCGGCGTGGATACCGATTTCTCATTTTCAGCATTGGTAACTGTTAAATCGTAGATCCCTCTATATTCATACCATGGTCTCCAATACGCCGCATCATTTCCGTCAAACAGATATTCATTTTTTATGGTTGCCTTTATCTGTCCATCCTGAAAATACGGCTCCTGTGAGAAAGAAAAGAAAGGTTCTTCGCCATATTCCGTCATCTCTCCTGAAAACATATCTCGCACGTCTACGCGTTTCCAGCTTAGTAAGTTTTTATCTCCATATTCCCAGACAAGCTTTGATAAATCAGCATTTTGCTCCTGTAACGAATAGCCTAATGCTTCCGCATTGATGCAAACCTCAATTTCCTTCTTCTCCGTCATAGAAATTCGATTGTCGCTTACGGTAATGTTGTTTTCCGTACCCACAGAAGCAAAGGTGGGTGACGTAGAAAACGGAAGAAAAAGCGATATGACTAACATAAAAATTACGAATTTGGCGTGATAATGTGTTCTTCTTAGATTCATAAATTTACCTGCCTTTCTTAATCAAAAACTGAATTTTCTTTTTTTTGCATTTCATACGGTATAGTTTTCCCTTTTAAAATGTATTTCTTAAGAAATCTCGTCTCACCTTCCGCTTTTGATGTCTATTTCCCCTCCTTTCTTTTCCTTTATTCACCTTGCATTTTAAGAAAAACTCCCCAAAAAAGATATAGCTCTTAAGAGTCATTTTGTATTTTCTCAACAAAAATACCGGATAAAATCCGGTATTTCGTAAAAAATTTCTTTTTCATCCCCGATCATTCCTTTTTTAAAGAGATAGGCGATTTTATTTTAAAAGTAAGCATGATTTATTTGGGCCAACAGCTCAACCCTTCCTTTTATCTCCATTTTTTTATAAATGCTATTTGCATGGTGCTTTACTGTATGAATAGAAATAAATAAAGTTTGAGAAATTTCCAAATTGCTTTTTCCTGAATAAAGTAATTCCAAAACTTCCTTTTCTCTTTCAGTCAGGCGATATTTTTCTGCCATTTCATTCAATATGCTGCGCTTATCGGATAACGACAACACCGCCTCGCCTAAAGGCGCAATCTGCATCGTATCGTAATGATTCACAATACGATCTATGAAGATTTTTCTATCATAGAACAAGCAGAAAGAAACGCAGTTCACAAAAATATAAAGTAAAAGCATTAAATTGTAAATATTCATTGATACAATACTATTATTCTCGCTAAAGAAACAGTAGTAGATATCTCCGTATGTATTAATGAAAACTGCACCTAAAATTCCGCAGACAAACAATAAAAATAATTCCTTAGGCTTATCCATCGTCTCACATTTTCCCCAACTGCGGAAAAATCGAATATAGTAGAATGCTGCCACACAAAAAAAGAAAAGGCTTGACCCAATTAACATTGCGGAAGAAAAAGGGATTTCTCTCTGCTCTTTCATCGCAAAAGAAGCATCACAGGTCAAAATAAAAACGGCAAGATATAACGTACTTGCAAGAAAAAAAATCTTTCGGTTCAACGATGGCGCTAAACCGCTGAAAGAATATAAAATTTGATAAGAATAATAGATCAGTATCACAAAGATGATAGTAATGCTGGATAAGACCATTTGCTTCACTTCCAGTGATAAAGAGAGGTAATCTTTGTAAAAATAGATAAAATTAATTTTAATAAAGAATGCACAGTTAAAATACTGAAGTTTTTTATAGGCAGGATCTGAAGTTTTCATTAAATACATCTGGTTGGCAATCAATAAGGCAAGACCTTGGAATGACGCTAAGATATAAATAAAAATATAAAAGTGCCTGCTTAATGCCAGCATACGGTATACCTCCCTACAAAAATGTTTCGATGCATTGCATATTTATTGCATGATTCAACGTACGATGCAATGGCTATTGCTGAATTTCGTTCAAATGCCATCTGCTATTTAAGGTGTATTTTCTTCTTCATATTTGAATGCGTGCACATTGCTTTATTGGAGCAATATGCACACATCTACTTTTATCTTCACACTTTAATCATTTTACTTAATAGGAATAGAGTCACTGTGAAACACAGCGGTATACTATGTGTTTATATTTCAATCGCTTATTCCAATAAATATCCGGTCATTGAAAGGCCGCCCAACACGCAGGCGTCGTTAAAAACAGTAATTTGATCTGTATCGTTTGCCGCTCCCAAAACATAAAGTAACGGTGCAAAATGATCCATCATA
Organism: uncultured Anaerovorax sp.; assembly: GCA_963521065.1. Lineage (GTDB taxonomy): Bacteria > Bacillota > Clostridia > Peptostreptococcales > Anaerovoracaceae > IOR16. The sequence goes on from CAUQTI010000003.1 coordinate 66,526, forward strand.
GGGACCGATAAGGCTGCGGACTCTCCTGCTTTTTCAAAGTGAACTACATTTTCAAAATTTCGTTTCAGGATATTCTCTTTGATATAATTGTCAAATTTCTCCGCCCAAGGATATCCGCCGTCAAGCTGCCAGTCAACCTTCCGAAGATTATGAACTACGTTGCCGCTTCCGAAAATCAGAACGCCTTGCTCCCGCAATGCGCGCAGCTTACGTCCTATTGCAAAGCAATCCTCAGCACTCGCCTTACGATCCACGCTAAGCTGAAACACCGGGATTTCTGCATCTGGGAAAATTCGATTTAGGACAGCCCAAGAACCATGATCCAAGCCCCATGAGTTATCTACTTCAGCAAGTCCACTCAGAAGTTCCTTTGTCACTGTCGCAAAATGAGGCGAGCCCGGCGGATTGTAAAGGACTCGATACAGCTCATCCGGAAAGCCATACATATCATAAACCATTTTAGGTTCGGGTGCATCCGTCACTCTACTTCCTTGTGTGTACCAATGTGCTGATATGGAAAGAATCGCCTTCGGCCTTGCGATCTGCTTTCCAAGTTGTTTCCATTGTTCAGAAAATTGATTTTCTTCAATTGCATTCATCGGTGAGCCATGGCCCACAAATAGCATCGGCATGCTTTTCATATATCGTTCCTCCCAGGATATCTGACCTATTATGTTATACTGATTATACCAATTTCTACTCAAAAAGTCTACGGACTACAATAGCAATTGCGCACACCTAAGCTTTTGTGATTTATGTTTTTAATACTATCCGTCTTTAGAGTTCCCCTGCTGCAAAGCAAATTCCGTTTTCCTGTGCATACTGTTCTGCAAAGGAACCTTTTTCTCCTTTTATCTGAAAGCCTGGAACAATTTTTTCTCCCTTGATTTGGTACGCACTCTTATCTGCATTTGTATATTCTCTTATTTCCATAAATCCTACCGCCTTCTCTTCAATTTCCTCTACACTTTTCGGAATCGTAAGTTCTGTAAGAGACGGGCAATGGTAAAAAGTCCATTTATCAATCCGTTTTACGCCTTCTTCAATTACAACCTCTGCAAGTGCGCTGCAATCATAAAAGGCCTCCGTTGTGTTTGATACCATTTTAGGAATGAAAGCTTTTTTTAAAGAGTCTGACCCAGAAAATGCATGTGCGATCGTCTCCGCTTCTGACGGAAAAATAATAGCCTCAAGCCGAGTCCCTTCAAACGCCCATGAAAAGTTCTTCACATTCAAAGGAATGTCGATGGCACTGAGAGAATAACAGCAGTTCAAGGCATAAGTCATATCAACAAGAGTTCTTGGGAGAATGACCTTTTCAAGTCCTTCACATCCAAAAAAAGCACCTGTAATCGACTTGACTCCGTCTGGAACAACCACGCTTTTCAGTTCATGAAATCCGTCAAAGGTACTGTCAAGGTCAATTACTTTCTTTCCATCTATGCTCTTAGGAACGATAATATCAACAGAACATCCGTTGTAACGCAACAGCTCAATCCCATCTTCTGCCCCCGTATAGGTCCATAGACCATCCGCACTGGTTGAGATTGTAACCTCCATATCTTCGTATTTATAAAACCAATCATAACTTTCTCCGGTACCGTATCTTCCTCTTCCATCCCTATAATATGCTTCCATACAACGCCCTTTCGTTTCTCAATTTCCCTCTCATAATTTATAGACTCTCGTTACTATATTAGATTAACTATCATTCTCTATTTTCCATCTACAGATTCCATCAACTTTGAATTTCTAAGCCCTTTGTGATTTTAAGTATCATTCTCTCTTCTACTTATATCGTCCAAATCCGTTGATACTGTCAATAAACTTTCTATCCTAAAATAGAGACAAGTCAAAGCCTTCTATTTTTTTCAAGCAAGCTTCCAGAACCTGAGTATCTGGCCTATGATTACTCCAAGTTTGTATCACCTGCTCTGCCTTTTCCTTTTCATTTAAAATCAGATAACAGGCGATTTGATTCCATTCTCGTTTATTGACTCCTGCGGTGCTCAAAGATATGATATTCTTTCCTTCTTTTAACCCATTGCTAAATTTTTCAATCGTATTATAATTCTCCCAAAATGCATACCCGTACTTTTGTGTCATCGTATAAACTTCATCTGCTACAAGCTCTGCTTTTGTACCTCTATCAATGGAATGAGAGAATACTTTATTGTCTTTTATGAGAGAGGATAAATTTACCGCTCCTGTTACCCATTTCTTCTCGTATTGCTCTCCTTTCAAATAAGCGATTATCCGATTCGCTTTCTCAAAAGAATATTGGATACTATACTGCAAATTCGCTTGCTCGCACCCTCTTATTTTCGTAAATAAAATGGTAATGTATTGATCACAGTCTCCGGATTTTCTGATCCATTGATTTAATTTTTTCTTTCGAAACCCATCCTTCTCAAAGGAATTTTGCAGACTGTCTAAAATATGATAGTAAACTTCTTTTACACTGTTCATTTTACTTCACTCCATTTGGTTCAAAGAGCTCATCGACGGTTGTTTCTAATAGGTTTGCCAGCTTAAAGGCCAACAACAGAGTAGGGTCATATTTATCATTTTCAATTGCATTGATCGTCTGGCGTGTAACCCCCAGCTCTGTCGCCAAATCCTCCTGCCTGTAGTTTCTTTCCTTACGCAATTCTCGTATCCTGTTTTTCATACGCTTCAACGCCCCATGCTGAGATATAAAACAATTCCAAAAACAACCAGTAATACAAGACATCCCACAAACATTAATATTTGTTTTTTACCACTGCGATCGTCAAGCTTTGTCTTTTCCATGCTCGTTACAAAAAAATAAACTAAAAACTGCAGAATCAAAAGAATAAAAGGCAGCGATGTTTCCTGACTTCTCGCGTAGTTAAATCCACCCCATATAATAAGGGAAATTAACAGAAATGCCCAGCTCCATTTTATCCCTTTCTGGTTTATCTTTTGTTCCATCTCATCCATTTTTCTCATAATAACCTCTCCTTAATGTCAAAAGTATTTTACATTATTAGAATAACGGCTTACTTTCATAATGTCAATAGTTTTTTACATTTTAGAGTAAATCCTGTTTCAAAAAAGCCTTTCTATGCAATCCACGCGATCTCACATCCACTCTTTACCATTTAAAGCAATTTAAATCAACCAAAAAGCGGTTTTGAATTTGTTTCAAAACCGCTGATTGCTTCCACATTCCCCTGAAATTTCATTATTTTATGGAATAAATGACCTTATCGATAGAATAGTCCGACGTTCTTTATTCTATTCCTCCACACTGCTTTCTGTATACGCCGAGCAGCATCGCAACGAAATAGGCTTTCACGGTATTACCTAAGACCTCCTCAATCACACGAGGAATCCAAACAACAGCAAATGGGAGGACCTTCCATGCCGTGAAAATCGTTTCACGCAATATGATTGTATTTAGTGTGGTTACAATGAGTCCAGAAAGGATCATCGCAATCAGAAGCTGTGGAATTTGTCCCCTGCTCGTATCGTAAAGAAATTTTTTTGTCAGGATAAAATCTGCAACCAGCAAAAGAAGTCCCAGCGCTGCGGTGCCAACCAACCCTGCTGTCACGAAAGAGAGATAGGTCTCCAAGCTTCCCGAAGGATCCTTGGCATCGATTGTTCTTGCGATGAGCAATTTACTGATCTGGTGCATGTAATCGGTATTGATGTTCTCTCTGTCTGCCGAATTGTAGAATCCACTGTCTATTCCATCAGACGCTAAAAAAGCAATATTGCAAATGCCCGCCAGCAACAGTAAAACAGAGAAACCTATAATTAAGATTCTCATTTTTCTGCTGTCTTTATTCGATAAAGCAGACCATAACGCGCCCCGAATAAATCCGCCGGCACTTACCGCCAGCGTCATCAGGGGGATGTAGGTTCCCACAGGCTTCAATAAATAGCCTAAAAAATCAGAAAGCCCAGATACAAGGGCTCCATACACCGGGCCGAACAAGATAGATGGCATAATGGAAAAGACACCGGAAATTCCAATGCTCATACCATTCTGCCCAAACATCGGTATGTAAAAAGAAAATGTTGTTTTCAAAACAAGTGAAATGGTAAGAAATACCGCAGAAACTGTGATGCGGCGCACATATAAAGATGACTGCCTCAATTTAACTTCTCCCTTCCTAATAAACGATTGCTGAAAGTTATCTGTTAAATAAGCCCATTACGTTATAAACATAAAAACACCTCCTGTTATGCAGTCAGCTACATAACAAGAGGCATGGAATTGCTACCGATTCTCCTTATGTAGCAGCGGGATGCGAACCTTGTACCGTAAGCCCTAAAGGCTTTTCGTCCCTCTGACAACTCCCCGTTCAGAAGGCACTGTAATCATTTGATTTACGCACAAAATCCTACTCTGCTCATGATCTAACTCTTTTCCGAATGGAGTAACTTCCCTTCGGAAAACAAAAAAATAGCCACCAATACCAAGCATACTGCCCAGACGGTCGGCTTTTGAAGATGCTATACTCCCTGTGGTTCATTCCACTTCCGTCAGTCATATAGCATATTTATCGTATCACTGCTTCCTGCTTTTGTCAATTGTAAGCTCCTCATAACAATTTGGCTGCCTCCACGTTGCAGGATACCACCCTGAAATTTGAAGTAAGAAAAACCGATATGTTTATCGGCTTTTCAGAATATAGTCTCATCACTCTAGCTTGGAAGCGATTGAGGGTATACAAGTTGTTCTTGATTACTTATTTGAGCTTTCTATCCATCTTTCAAAAAAGCTCTTTAAAATACATACGCTTATCTTCCCTCTATCTCAAGATCTGGGATGCGGCCCACATGTGCGCATACTTCCCGCCGGCAGTGACCAGTTTATCATGGGTTCCACTCTCCGCCATGCGGCCGCCATCCAATACCAAAATCCTGTCTGCGTGCTTTACAATAGGCAGGGTGTGAGCAATCATCACCACAGTCTTATCTGCATGCAAAAGGCTTGTTACTGCCTGCTTCACAAGAAGCTCGTTCTCAATGTCCAAAGAAGCGGTGGCTTCATCCAGTAAAATAATAGGGCTATCCTTTAGAATGGCCCGCGCCACGCTCAACCGCTGGCGCTCACCGCCGGAAAGCCTGTTTCCATTTTCTCCAATTTCAGTATCGTATCCCTTCTCCATAGCACGGATAAATCCATCACAGTTAGCAAGACGGCAAGCATTTTCAATTTCCGCATCGGTAGCCTGCGGCCGGGCGTATCGAATATTATTTCGAACGGTGTCATTGAAGAGAAATACATCCTGATCCACGAGGCTAATATACGACAGTACCTGTTCAGATGGAGCATTTTCAATATCGCAGCCACCGATAGTAATGCTCCCGTGCTGTGGCGCGTAATACTTGGAAATCAGATTAAGTATCGTAGATTTTCCGGTCCCAGAATCCCCCACAATGGCAGTAAGGCTGTGACTGGAAATGGTAAAACTCGCACGCAGCAGTACAGGCTCCCCCTCAACATAGGAAAAGTCTACATCTTTGAATTGAATCTCGCCACTCTCGGGTGAGAAGGAATTATCCTCGGCCTGTTCTTCCTCTTCCGTAAAGATTCCAGCAATTTTCTTTTTAGAGATCAGTAGATTACGGTAAGCCGTCAAATCAATAAACAATGTCAGATTCAGTTTGGCTACAAAGATAGGCAGCATAATTAGTAATATTACCGCAGCCGAATCCAGTGCGCCAGAAAGCCAAGCTTGCACCGACAATAGAATAGCTGCCGCTAATGCCACATAGCTGCAAAAGACGAAGCCAAACCCGATTGGCAAAACCGCCTTTTCATATTCATAGCTAACATTGGAATATTCCCGCATCGCTTCAGTCACCGACTCATTTTTTGCTCCGGCCAGCGCATAAGAGCGCAAGGTCTGACTACCTGTGAGATACTCGGTGATGGCACTGACATTCTCTTCCCGCGCCTGATTTTTTCGAATACCGTAGATATTAACCTGCCGAATTGACAGTGCCATAGCCGGCATGAGAAGCAGGGTTGATGCCAAAATAACAATCCCAATTGGCAAATACAATGTGCAGGCATAAAGCCCCACCATAATGAGCAGGATGCCGTATTTTATAATATCCGCCGTCTTGTGCGTCAAAATCTGCTCGTAATCTCCGACTTCACTAGTAGCAGCATTGATGTAAAAGCCTGTACGGTTTTTCGTGAACAAGCCTAGCGGGATGCGCCCCAGCTTATCTCCGATGGCAATACGGATATTACGGCTGACAGCTGCACCGCCAATCTGGCTGCTGGTGTAGGCGCTCAGATAGAGGAAAAGGCGTAAAATAAAGAGCAGGACCAGCATACCGGTGACCTGCAAGATATCGTCAAAACCGATGCTCTGATCAAAAATCAGATGCAGTACCTGAAACAGAACCAGAAAATTACAACCGCCTAACAGCCCCTCAATCACAATGCCCATAATTGAGATTTTCAGTTTCTCACTCATTTTAAAAATATCATACTTCACGCTTTTTCGCCCCCTTCAAACTGTAACTCATGCTCCGAGCGGTGTTATAGTCACGCCAAGCTCTCTCGAAATAAGGATTATTTTCCCGCATATCGTCAAAGCTGCCGATCCGGCTGACGCCACGTTTTTCCACTACAGCGATGCGGTCGCATCCCTGCACAATCCCCAGACGGTGTGCCACAATAATGACGGTTTTGCCCCGACAAAGGCTTTCTATCGCTCGGTCAATCTCCACCTGGTTTTCCGGGTCGGCGGCACTGGTAGCCTCATCCAGAATGAGAATCGGTGCATTTTTGAAAATGGCTCGAGCAATACAGATGCGCTGCTTCTGCCCACCGGAGAATCGGGTTCCGTAACTGCCCACTTTGGTTTCATATCTATCCGGCAACGACATTATGAAATCATCGATTTGAGCCTCCTGTGCCGCAGCACGCACTTTTTCAATCGTGGCGTCTTGATTGCCCATAGCAATGTTCTCAAATACGCTGCCCCGGGTCAGAAAGCTGTTCTGAAATACCACTGAAATATTTTTAAGAAGCTCCTCATAGTTAATGTCCTTGACGTCCACGCCGCCGATGTCGATGCTGCCTTCCTTTACATCGTAGAATCGGGAAATCAACTGTACCAGCGTACTTTTGCCTGCACCTGATTCTCCCACAAAGGCAATCCGTTCACTGTGGGCAATATGCAGATTGATGTGCTCCAGTACCGGTTCGCCATCCGTGTACGAAAAGGACACATCTCGTATTTTTATGTCGTGCTGTTTCGGAAAGGACTTGCCGCTGCCGAACACCGGGGCCTCCAGTATTTCCTTCACCTGATTGATGCCGTTGAACACATAGGAAAGGCTGGATCCCAGTTCCTGCAGCGGCCGGATATCGGTGAGATACTGCGTCCCAACGAAAGCGAACAGCAGCAGCACACCGGCACTGATGAATCCGTGAACGAAAAAATACCCGCCCAACGGAACGAGAAACAGAATGCCGCACTCAAGCAGAACCACATAGGCAGCGTAAAGCGGTCCGGTAGCTCTGGAAATGCTGCCCCATATCCTGTATTGTGCTTCTATGGCGGAGGAATACTTTTTGAAGGACTGTGCGCCCATGTGATATGCCTTAATCAGCCGCATGCCGTTCACATACTCATGGATAGCTCCGGATAGATTTCCGCTGCTTTCATTGACCTGCTGCATAAACTTTCCAAAACGCTGGAACATGAGAGCCATTATTACGGCTACCAGAAAGAGCGGCACAATACTGAGCAGAGCCAGCGGCACGTTCACCGTAAGCAGATAGAGGAACATTACAACAGGCCCTGATAGATAGAGCACCAGCTCTGGCAGGTTATGGGCCAAAAATAACTCCAGCTTTTCAATGCTTTCATTCATCACATATTTAATCTCACCGGTGCTACGCTCATTCAGCGCACCCAACGGCATTTTCGCCATATGTTCCGTCACTATACAACGCACGCGGAACAAGGTATTGTAGGCACCCCGGTGGGAGGCAAGAGTTGCAGCCAAGTTACAGCATACTCTTGCGGCCGTGGTAATAAGTACGATGGCCGCCCATTTTAAGGCGAAGTCAAGATTGCAAGTTTCGAGCACCACAGCATCAATGATTTTGTAAAATGCAAAATAAGGAACTATAGTGCTAAGGCTGGATAAGAATGCCAGAACGATGGAAGCACAAAGGTACCACCTGTCCTTCCCTGCCCATTCCAACAGCAGTGCAAGACCGTTTTTATCAGATTTCATAGAAAATCCCTCCTTTCATTTGGTCTGACTGCATTGTATATGGATTGGTTTTCTAGTACAATATCTTTAAAAGGAATCGGTCTTTTTGTGATAAAGAAACGTCTGATTGGAACGAGAGGGTCTATGAAAAAAAAAGAAATCGGTTATTACCGAAGCTTGTTTGAAGAAATGCACTTTACGCCCTGCCCTGTGCCGAAAGGCTTTCCGCCGGAAGGCGAATGCTGGAAAATGACAGGTAAGGGCGGTGGCGGCTATTACTGGTTTTATGAAGCGGGCAACCGCTATAACATTAAAATCCATGACTTTTGGTTTCGGGAGGATACGGTGTTAAATATGGCGATCCCGGAGTGCCTGAGCATAACTTGGTATGAATCGATCTCCGGCGAAGAGCTTCAACCTTATCGAAAGCTAAACTGCAATGTAGTCAAAAGTTTTCTCGGCGGGTATCAACCTTATCGCGCCCTCATCCACCGCGGGATTCCGATTCGCTCTATCGGTATTGAATACCATCCGGACTATTACGAAGCCTATTTAAAAGAACAGTTCGGCGACCTCTACCGGAGTCCTGCTGATGCCTTTCAAAGCTTAGACGAAACGGCAGATTTTCCTGAAATGTCCTTGCTTCTGCGGCAGCTGTGGCATTACCAAGGGCAAGGTCTTCCCGCCACATTGTACTATGATGCCAAGGCGGCCGAGGCACTCTCTCTGGTCTTTGAATGGCACCGAAAGCTAAATGAACGAAAAACGGCACCCATTCCAGCCTCCGATCAAGCCATGCTTCAAAGCCTTTCCGCTTATATTGGAGACCATTATGCCGACTCTCTTTCTATCGAGATGCTGGCCAAGATTGCCTGCATGGGAACAACTAAGCTCAAACGCTGTTTCAAACTATACTTTAACAGTACCGTGGCCGACTACATCCAGCGGGTGCGTATTGACCAGGCGGAACACTTGCTGGCCTATACCGATTTACCGGTAGGAGAGGTTGCAAAAGCTGTGGGGTATACCGCCGCAGGTCATTTCGCCGATCTATTCCGCAGTTCCAAAGGCATATTACCTTTAGAATATCGTAAAGCTGTGAGAGAACGACAAGGAATCTAAAAACAAACTTAATTCAGATTCATTTGTGATGCAGGTAGCGCAGACGCAGTCTGCTCCTCCACTCGCTTCGCTCTTTTCGCTGTCCCATTTTCCACTTCCTATCGTCGCGTAAAATGGGCAATTTGACTCTCACCTCGGAGGTTCTCGCCCGCTCTTTCATAAAAAAAGACACCCTAAAGGATGTCTTTTTTTCTTTGGTGCAGTGTTTAATGATAAATCCGAACCCTCAATGTCCCTGAGAGTAACTGTTTTCGTGCCATCCTTATAATTCCAAACCAGTACGATTTTATCGTCATACAGATATATCGCATTCACAAAGCTGTCTATCAGCCGTTGGCGCTCCGCTTTATCCGAAATATCGGTGGTGCGAAATTTGTGCAGCCAGAATAATATCTGCTCTTTTGTGAGAACTGGATGCTGTAATTCTTCTTGTAGAATACTGACTTCCAACTGGTTTTTGCGTTCCTCCAATTCATCCAGCCTCTTTTTGGTGGACTCATTAAAGATACCTGCCTGTATCGCATTGAGCATATTTTCGATGCCTTTCTGTGTTTCGGCAAGCTGTTTTTTCAGCATGGGGATAGCATCGCTTTCTTTACCTTGCAAAGCAAATATAGTATCGGAAATTTTATTGATAACCCCACCATCCATGACCACTCGCATGGTCTGTTGAATGACCAAATTTTCAATCCAATCCTTCTTTACCGCTTTTTTATCGCACAGCTTCTTTTTCTTGGTATTATGGCAGCGATAATAGCGGTGGACATTTCCTGTATGGCTGGTTCCGCTTTCACCCACCATGTAACGCCCGCATTTGCCACAATGAAGCTTTGTAGTCAGTATGTAATCATCCCCTGCCTTATGTCGAGCAGGGGCTTTCTTGTTTTTGCTCATCCGTTCCTGAACCCTATCAAATAATTGATTCGGGATAATGGCAGGAATGCCATCCGGCACAACTACATCACGATAGCTGTATTCTCCGATATAGCGGCGGTTTTTTAGCATATGAGCCATAATATTCAGTGTGATTTTCGTTCCTCTGCTTGTACGAATACCACGCTCGTTAAGCATATTGACAAGCTGCTGCATGGTTGCTCCCTCGCTGTAAGCTGTAAATATTTCTAACACCACGGGAGCGGTAGCAGGGGAGATTTGAAACTGCTGTTCCTTGTCCACCACATATCCAATCGGGAGCGTACCGCCGTTGTAACGGCATTTGAGAGCATTGTCTGTCAGCCCTCTGATGACCTTCTCCGAAAGCTCAGCGGAGTAGTATTCCGCCATTCCTTCCAGCATGGATTCCAACAAGATACCCTCGGAGCCACGAGAGATATTTTCGGTAGCGGACACAACGGTCACACCATTTTTGCGGAGCATAGCCTTGTAGTGAGCAGAATCGTAACGGTTTCGGGCAAACCGATCCAACTTCCAGACAATGATAGTTTCAAACAAGCCCTTGCCACTGTCTTTAATCATCTGTTGAAACTGCGGACGATTATCCGTTTTAGCAGACAACGCACGGTCGATATAGCTGCTTAAAACGTTGATACCTTTACTTTCAGCAAACGCCATACATTCCCGCAACTGCCCTTCAATACTTTCTTCCCGCTGATTATCTGAGGAATAGCGAGCATAAATTACACCGTTCATGTATTGTCACCGCCCTTCGATACCATCTCCAATAAAGCCTGCTTTAGCTTATCATTCATGGGGGATTTGGGGTCAAAACACATTTCAATAAACTGCCGAAACTGCTCATTTTCCTCCGAAAACTTCGGATTGAAGTCGTATAGCTTACCCTCCGGTTTGTCTGTTCTGCCAAAAATATAATCCAAAGATACGTCAAAATAATCCGCATACCAGACGAGCAACGGCAAGGGCGGAGCTGACTGGTCATTTTCATATCGATTGATACTGGATTGGGTAGCCCCGGCCAATGTCGCAATCTTTGCCTGCGATAAATTCACGCTCTCCCGCAGCAGTTTGATTCTTTCTGCAACCTCTTTCATGTACATCCCTCGCTTTCTTCTATACCTATATTAACCCACATTCACATTAAAATCAACTCATATTTAGATTCGATATGGATTCTTATAATGATTCGAATTGTTTTTGTTGGCCTTTACCGGAAGCCGCACTTTAAAGCGTTAAAACTTTGTCTGGAATTCCGTCTGGACGCGCACTTCCTTATTGTTTACCATAGTAAGCAGGAGGTGGCGAAATGCAGAGAGTGATAAAGCAGATTTATAGCGGTGAATTGTGTCCGGCAGAGCGTTCCAAGGTATGCATCGCAGAATTTTATACTGCCAAAAATGCGGCGGTACAGGCTTATGATGCCTTTGAAGAAAAGCTGTGCCAATCTATGAAAGAGGAACTGGACGAGTATCTTTCCAAAGAGTCGGACGTTACCGCTTATCATATGGAGCAGGCATTTTCAGATGGATTCAGGTTGGGTGCACAATTAATGCTGGAGGTTTTGGAGGTGGGAAAAGATGATTGAGTTGGACTACATAGAAATAGACGGTTTGCTGTATCCCAACATTGCCTTGGACGATGAGGAACTTTATAGCGATCTTGGTAAATATGGCAATCTACGGCTGAAATATCTGCACGAACAGAAGCCCGGAATGTATCGGGAATTGCTGTTTTCGGGTGAGCTGGCTCGGCACTGTGCCGATATGGAGAAATCTGCTTTTGATATGGCAGAACGGATTCGAGGGCAGTATTTGGAGCAAAATCCCCCGGCTCTTGAGGATACATTAGCAAGGATACAGGTATTTACACTGGCACAAGATATTGCTGACGAATGTGTACTGCACGATTTGATATACGCCTAAAAGATAGCCGCCCTACTGATTTACGGTCAGCAGGGCGGCTTTCCCTATGGAAAATTGAACAGCATTATTGCAGTAAACCAAATTCGCTACATTCAATCTTCAAATATGGGTTCGATATTCTCTCTAATAAGTTCTATTCTGTCCTTAGCATCCGGTACGAAAAAAAGAAGCAATAGAAATCACTACTTTTTCTTCGTATTGACGTAAATCGCATTCCCACCATCTCCTAGTCAATACTTGCATAAAGGTAGTGGAAAGTCTCTAAAAAATATGATATGCTTTCCCTTGTAAAAACTTGGATTTCCCATACAGCGTAGAGGCCATAAGTAATAAATTCTAAGGGGGTGTACCGTGGATACCGCATTAATATTAAGAATTGCTTCTGAGAAAAACCAGCATTTTGCGAGTAACGAAATTGCCAGTCTACTGAGTCAATCGGCATTAGTGGAAAAGCTCACGGCAGATTTTGTGGATCACCCTCTATTTGCTGTCTTTCGGATTATGGGTCTGAGTGAAATCCCACATATTGAAAGACTGCCTTACACGCAGAAAATGATAGCTTATATTAACCAGAACATTGCGACTGCACATGGATTTTCATGTTTAGGCGGAGTTGAAGAAATTGTCCCTTGCTACAATGCAATGCTATTGGAAGCCTATTGCAGACTTGGCCTTGCTACCAGCAAAGAAGCACAGGCAGCTTTAAGTTGGATAGAGCAATATCAGCTTTTTGGGCGCAATCAAACCACTTCGTGGCCTTATAAAGGTGTATGCAAACATGGTGGCTGCCTTGGAAAAACGCCATGCTATATTGGTATTGGCAAAACCGTCCGTGCTCTCACCACCTATTCAGAGTGCGTAAAGTATGAAAACCAGAACGTGGAAAGGCTCTTGATACAAGGGACAGGCTATATGCTTCGCCATAAAATGTTTCAGAAATTATCGGACGGCAAGCCAATCAGCGCTCATATTACAGATATCATGTTTCCGCAAAGTTACGCACTCTCACTTACAGACTTAATTTATATTGTCGGAAAAAGGCGGTTAACGGCAAGTGAAGATAGTGCAATGTTGTTACACCTTCTTCAGGAAAAACAAATAGAGGCAAACCAATGGAAGATAGATTATCTCTATGGCTATAAAGGATATGTCGGCTTTGAAAGCAGGCGCAAAGCATCGAAATGGGTTTCAGCATTGTTTCCAATGTGGCTATCTGGCTCAGTGTAAGGATATACGAATTTTAACCGAACAGCTTCGACTTTTTATAAAAGCAGAGCTGTTGGGTATTGCTACGCCCCTAGCGCCTGCCAATCAATCTCTCCATAAATCTGACGATTAATAGGCTTGCCCGACGAGGTTGTAAATGATGGTGATTTTCTTCCGTTCCGGTCAATTGCTTTATGAAGGCTAACCTTAATAAAACATAATGCCATTAAAAATTGACTGCAAGAACTTTTTAAACTTTTTGTGATACTGGACAATTCCTTGAAATTGATCTATTATAGATTGACGATAATTAAATATCGTCAATTATAGGGAGATTGCCATGAAGAAAACAGTAGAACAACTTCAAGCTGCGCTTGACCGAGAAATAGAATATACTGAGAAGCTCAACAAGAAAATCGACCTCATGAGAGAACAGTTAAAGGAGCGCATTACCATACAGGAGCATGAAAAGGCAATTGCTTTGCTCAAAGAGAAACACGCACGGGAATTGGCGGAAATTAATAATGGTCAATCAAAGAAACCTAATGAGCGTGGTGCCGGACGCAAGAAGAAGATAACAAATCAAATCATTTTGCGAATTTTGGAGCTGCGACAGGAAGGTCTATCCCAGCAAAAAATTTCAAAAGCTATTTTTGAGGAACTTGGAATTGTCATTAGTCGTACGACTGTTGGAGAAATTGTACGTGGTGAACATGGGAACGGTGCTGAGTAGATGCAACAGCCCTTCGCTCTTCCCTTGCGCCGAAGGCAGCAAGGAGAACTTAACGAAGTTAAGGCAGGAATAGGGGAGTTCCGAAACTCCCTCCAGACCGCTTGCCGCCAAGGGCGGCAACGACATTCAGAAAGGGTTTGGACATTATTTTTAATGTCACCCATTTAGGGTTCCATAGCGATTATTTTCAGATATAGGGGTTCCAGTATTGTCATTAATCGTTACTTCCCCAAACTCTTTCTGAGGTTCTATGCGTTTTTAAGAAAATACAGAAAGATTTAACAACGCTTTAGGCTTTGCCTAAAGGCGATAGACATGAGTTATTTTACAACTCTGGTCCTGCCTCAACCAACTGTTTTGGAGTAATCGGGGAAACTGGATAAAGTTAAGTTTTGCAGCTTGACAAGCCATTTCGTGAGCGCTACAATAATTGTACTAAAGGGTAAAAATGCCCATAAAAATTGAATAGTCAGCTTCACAGGATGCCGTGGCATTTGCCTAAGACCTAGGAGGGCAAATGGCAAAAGACGACATCGGGATGGAAATCCCCCAGCAGGAGATTGATAGTCTTGCAAGGTTGCTCCTGCCGAAAATCCGCGAGTTTTTCGATAGTGAAGAAGGACAGCGGGAGTTTGCTGAGTGGAAAAAGTGGCAGGCGCAACAGGATACAAAGGAAGCTAAATGATATATAAGCTGGGCGGCGGTTCAAAACGAACCGCCGCTTTTTACCATAGTACAATCATATCTTTTAACAAGGGTTGCAAGTGTGCTCACAACATGAATTCAGTTTTAGCTACATAGCATATAAAACAAATTTTTCTTGTCTTTAAAATAAATTTTGATATAATAAATGCAATGGATATATTTGGGAAGAAAGGGGATGGTGTCAATAGATATTCAAAAGATGGACAAGAAGTCACGAGATATGTTAGCGTATCTTAATACTAATACCAAGCTTACCAGCGCTACATTAGCCGATGCATTTAATCAACACTACAAAATGGATTTAGATGAAGCGCTGGGAACCCTTTCTTTTTTAGAAAACAAATCCTTAGTAAAGGCAAAAACACATAACGATGAAGCTGCAATAATGATACAGGTAACCCATTCGGGGCGTACATATGAGCAAGAATTACTCGAACAAGAAAAAGGACAAAAAAAGAAACTTTGGTCAGATAGATTTTGGAATATCCTTACACTGATTTTAAGTAGTATCTTAACAATTGTAATTAATTTGATAATGAAATGGGGGTTTGGCATATGAATAGACTGTATGTTCCAATCGTAAAATGTAAAATGGGTGAGCAAAAGGCTTTGCTTAATTTAGATGATCAAGTAAAAGATAATATTATTCCACTTATTGAAATTCCCTTATTTTCTCAAGCTATGACTAAGAAAGGGACAACTGTTGAAGGATTAATTTCATCCTTCTGGGACAAAAGGAACTATTTTTTTTACTTCATGCCAGATTGGTATTCGGATTTAGATGATTTTAATGACTTTATAGAAGAAAAAGTCAAGCCTCTTTGCCGCGATAGTTGCGCAATCCCGGTAATAGACTTAAGCCTTGTGGATTTTGTTAAGGATTGGTCAGATATTTCGCAAAATGGGGTTGCAATTCGTTTAAGAAACAATGAATTTGGAGATATAGAAGAGATACTGAATCCGTTGTTTGATGAAACAAAGTTAACAAGAAACCAAATACATCTGATATTTGACTTGCAATATGTCGGGGAAAACGACTTGTTTTCTAAGGTATCAGTGCTTAAGGCTGCTTTCTCCGATTTAGATAAAGCAAGTGAATTTCGTTCAATAGTCATTTCTAGCGTATCTTTTCCTAAACAGCTCCCTTCAATGGAAAGCAAGAAGATCTATCGTTTTAAGCGAGTTGAGACAGAAATATTTGCAATGGCATTGAAACTATCTGAACGTTTTAATTTTAACTATGTTTATTCAGATTATGGCCCCTCTGATATTGAAGAAAATGTCTTTGTTGTTGGCATGTCTCCGAATTTTAAAATTAAATATACAGCGTTTGATGACTATCTATATATAAAAGGGATTCCGGTAAAAAGAGGAGGACTAGATCTAGGAAATGTCCGAGAATTAGCAAAAATATTAGTCGAGTGTAGTGATTTCTCTGGGGAGGACTATTCTTGGGGAGATAAAAATATATTTGATATTGCACTCGGTTCTTCCGCTAGTTCGGGAAATTTAACAACATGGGTTAGCTACTCAATGAATCATCACATTACATTTATTACTCGGCAGATATAACAACGGACTGGCGTTAGAGAATTTTTCTATCGCCAGTCCGTTCGTTTTTTAAGTGTCTCTCTAGTGTAGTCTTTAATTACTTGTAAAGGTAGACGTTCTATCGCCATTTGCCGTAGAATTCGTCTGTTCTTTCCAGATAGTCCTTTAAATCCATGTCCTTTTAGTAATAATTCTATTTCATCGCGCCAAAGTAATTCTAGTAGTGATTCTGCGCAAACAGCAGTATTTCTTCGACCTCTTTTTTTCTGTTTAAATACTACATTTTGATTTTTATCATAATAAGCTACATATACACCCCACCAATCAGGAACAAACTCTTCAATAACAGACTGGTACTTTTCCCCAACAACGATAAATACTTTGTCAAAAGTTTTGTTGTAGAACTCCTGCTGTAGGGGGAGACGGTCTAATGTATCTGCATCACTCTTTATTTCATAACCATAAAGATTTCCGTTGGCGACAGCAATATCTACTCTTGATAATCCATCACAAACCACCATTTCAGGTATAATTCTATAATCATGGCCTTTATTAAGGCAAACTATTTTTTCCATCAAAGGCTTTCGGATATCCATATCCTTCATCTTATGCAATTGTCTCCCTCCTTTCAAAATTTATTTGGAATTTGTGTCATCTAAGAATAGTAAATACGTCTCCACTTCAAGTGCATCAGCAATCTTTTGTACATTATCTAACGAAATGCTTCTTTTTTCTCTCTCCACAGCACTAATATATGTTCGGTGCAATCCCGCTTTTTCCGCAAATACTTCTTGCGATAATCCATTCAACATTCTGTATTTTTTCATATTAGAAGCAAACACTTTAAGAATTTCCATAAGCACTCACCACCTTGTAATTCATTTTACTAGAATTGAATACAATAAGTCAACATACAATGCGTCACATGCTGCATCTTTACGTGTTTTTGTTCTAGTACTAAACCACAAGAAACTTTGGCGGTATCTCTCATTTACTAGACAACTCCCACTGCGCCTTGGCGTTGCTATAAATGCGCCTTAATAGGACGGTGCATATCAATGGTCACTTTTATATTACAAGTTGCTAAAATAAAGCAATGATCCGAACCTATCTCCAATGGAGACAAGGTTCGGATCATCATGATTGGATACCAATTTGCTTTATTCATATTAATTTAAAGAATAATTATGGAAGTTATGTATTCCAATTCGTCCCTATCTGGAATCTTATATTTAATGTAATCAAACTCAGAAAACTGTATTGATAAATTGGGATAATAATTATTAAAAATAAAATTCACAAAACGATTAAAGCATATGGGCTGTTGTATAACCATCCTACAGTCCTCGTGTTGTGTATGCATATGACTTGAAGGGTGATCAAGAGTATTCATGCTGGAGTCGAAATCTATACGAATAGGACTACGCATTTTTATTGCATCAAACCACTTAGGATCACTAAAAAAGTCATCCATAATCTGTACAGGCGAATACCCGTCCAAAAGTAAATCTCCATAATTGTAAGGAGCAGGCCACCATAGTAGATTCTGGGTTAGCAATATATTGTTTTGAAAAATAAAATTTGCACGTAATAAAGATCCATCAAATAGCAAACTATGATAACTGTTATTTCGTAAGATATGAAGATATTGATCAAGTTTAGTAAACGACTCTCCAGCATTATTCCTGTCAGACACATGATTTTTCCATGTAATCTGGCAGTCAGGGGATGTGTAATCTGGTATTGTCATGAAGTTGCAACCTATCGAGAGATGCTGTCCTTGCAACATCTCTAAAGTGCTATTAACTTGTTCGACAGTTTCTTGGGCAAACTGATTAATAATCCTTTTTCTCATAATCATTTATTTTTTCTTTTTAAGGACATTCATAAGAACATCTAACTCCGGTAGAATATCTTGATCAACTTCCCCTTTTTCCAACATCGCAATAAGTTCCTCTGCGTATGAACGAGCCTTTCCTTCCTTTTCTCTATCCTCATCGGTGCGCTCTCTGTTTAACTTTCTAATTTTTTCCATCTCTGCTTTTGTCGGGTTTTTGAAAGATAGGCGAAATTCAGATTTTTTACATTGATCAAACTCATTCTCAAGAGTATTGTTTTCCCCAACAACACAGATACGAACCCATGCTCTTGATCTAGTAATGGCAGTAAATAGAATATTACGGAGTTTAACTAACTCGGTACCTTCGGAACAATATTCACTATTCAGTATATAAACCATAGGTGATTCATTTCCCTTAGCACGAAAGATGCCTGAACAAGTGATACTATCTATAATCCTAAAAACATCTTGTTCGCTATTAACTCCCGCCAGTATAGAATTAAGTCCAAACTTTTGCAAATATTTTTGAAAAATAGTATATTCGCTTTTGGATGTGTATGCTTCAGGAAAAATTACAAGGATATCATCTGGATCTAATTGGTCAACAGAAATGTTCTTATTGATTTCTTGTGCTACCCATGTATATTGCGACATTTTAGATTCAAAATTCTTAAAAAGGATGCTATCATTTACATCAAGTAAGGATTCAAAGTATTTAGGAGTAGAAGCGTTCTTTCTTTCAATAGTCACTTTACGTCCGTTATCTAAACGGCCATCTACTACCGAATAACCAATCTCTCTCCAAAGTTTTGGGTTATCAAAGGTTTGTATTGGCAAACCATTATTTCGTTTATTATAAATTCCAAAGCCCAATGCATGGGCTACAGTAAGTGTCCATGGTGGGTTACGATAGCAAATTGGCAAGATGATATCACGTTGAGGCTCATTATCAACATTTTCGATATTGATGAGAACGTCGCCATTTTCATCAACGCCAAACATTTCTTGTAGTGAAGGCATTTCCATATCAGATAAATTTTGCAATTCATCGTATGCCCAAATAATACGCTTGGGAGTTTTAATATCTTGATAAATGAGTCTAAAGAAAGCACTTGGAAGATCCTGCGCTTCATCAATCAGAATTGCGTCATAAGTGTTGCCAAATTCATTTTGTTGTGCAAATGTCAATAATTCTTCACACATACCTTTAAATGGATTGTTCCTACCAAACTTTGAAATTGCAGAGGAGAGGGTATGAACAGGAGCATTTACTTTTTGTGCTAAATTATAATAAACGCCTTCTTCTGAGCGGCTTCCCCATGCATGATGTATTTTCAGAGTATTCCAATCTGGGTTTTCCCCAGAAAAATCATTTACAAATTTAGTGATTAAATCATAATACTGCTGTTTCAAAGAACGTGTGTAATACGTTATTAATATTTTCCAATCTGGGTGATGGGCATGCAAATACGCTGCCTTTAATGCTAAAACTATAGTTTTTCCAGTTCCAGCTAGACCCCTAATTCTTTGCGGTCCATTAGGCAACTCAAATGCTGCCTTTTTCTGCCATTCATCCAAATTTGCTATTTCTTTCTCAATCTCTTTAATGATAAATCCACGAGAGCCAGAATGAGTTGCATTGACGCGCTTTTTTTGAGGACGAATATTTGTGACCTTCTGCAACGCTTCACATAAGTTACGATAAAATGCCAAATCGAATTGAGGAAGTTTATTAATAGTTTCAACCAAGTTGTCTATTGTGGCAAAATAATAGTCAGTGCTTTCCTCTTTGAGATTTATGTTTTCTTTGGATAACACAGTGATAATTATTGGACTAAAAGCCAAATTTCTTCCCGTTCTTAATGAGCCATACTTTTTCAGATAGAAATCAAGATGGTAATATAAAGCATCTTGCTCATCTTTTAAGGCTTGGATATCTAAAGCTGTATTCTCATAAATAAATGCAACCATTCCACATTTTTCAGTTAATAGAAGCGCATCAATCGTGATTTTATTATCAGCACTAGCCGTTAACGGATATCCCAAATAAAGCGTTCCGTTATCCAATTCTGAACTCATATATTTCCGAATCTCTTGTATAAGCGACTCTGTTTGCCCGGGATTTGATACAACGCCTCTCACAATATCAAAACTCATAACTTCACCTCTTATAATGGTAACCGTTTACTTTAAAACATTTAAATTTATTATAGCATATAACTCTTAAAAGTATATTGTAAAATTACAATATGTTAATCCGAATTTATAGATAAAACAATAATCCGAACCCATCCCCAATGAGGACAAGGTTCGGATTATCATGATTTGGTGCAGGCAAGAGGACTCGAACCTCCATGAAGAAACCCTCACACGGACCTGAACCGTGCGCGTCTGCCAATTCCGCCATGCCTGCATAGGCTACGAAAATTATATTAGCATGAAAACACGGGAAAATCAAGTAAATAATTTAAAAATCAACATAAAAACAATAAAAAACAGGAATCCAAAGCAATAACTGTAAAAAGTATTATGTAATCTAAAGTCTTTCTAGTAACAACAGCCGCTGCAAACGCAGCGGCTGTCTATTCATTTCTTATTGATATCTTTCAATCAGCTTGCGAGCCACCCAAACACCGCTTGCGGATGCCTGAGACAAGGAATGCGTTACACCTGAGCCATCGCCCAATGCATAAAGGCCTTTTACTTTTGTTTCTAAGTTTCCATCTACTTGAACCTTAGAGTTGTAGAATTTAACCTCTACACCATAAAGTAACGTGTCTTCATTCGCTGTACCCGGTGCAATTTTATCCAATGCATATATCATTTCAATGATAGCATCAAGCTGTCTTTTCGGAATAACAAGACTCAAATCCCCCGGTGTCGCTTTTAATGTCGGATTCGTAAAGCATTTCTCCATTCGGCGCGCACTACTTCTTCTTCCTTTGACCAAATCGCCGAAGCGCTGTAATAAAACCCCGCCGCCCAGCATGTTAGAAAGCCTTGCAATGGATTCACCGTATTCATTGCTGTTTTTAAACGGTTCTGTAAACTTATTCGAAACCAACAGTGCAAAGTTGGTATTTTCCGTCCGCAAAGCAGGATCTGAATAGCTGTGCCCGTTTACAGTGACAATTCCGTTTGTATTTTCAGAAACGACTTCACCGTATGGGTTCATACAAAAAGTACGAACCATATCGTTATATTTGTCTGTCTTATAAACAATCTTGCTCTCATATACTTCATCAGTAATGTGCTTAAACACCTCTGCAGGAAGCTCTACACGCACTCCGATATCCACTCGATTGGATTCTAGCTCAATATCCATTTGATTGCACACATCGGAAATCCAGCGAGAGCCGGAACGTCCCGTCGCAAGAACCAGCTCATTGCATTGAAATTCTTCGCCCTTATCTGTCATTATAGAAAATCCGTCTGCAAGCTTTTCTACTTTAAAAATGGTTGTATAAAACATTGTGTCAATACGCTCTTTTGTATAGTCAAAGATTTTTCCTAAAATGCGCACATTTCGGTCTGTACCTAAATGCCTTACCTTAGCATCCAGCAAATGCAAGTTACTCCGAAGCGCTGTTGTCTTTAAATCTGTACTTCCTGTGGAGTAAAGCTTCGCATCCGCTCCGCCCATACTGCATAAAACTTCATCAACGTATTCCATCAGCTCTAAAGCTTCATCTGCACCTACATAGCGATGTAAATCTCCTCCAAACTGGTTGGTTATATTGTACTTTCCGTCTGAAAGGGTACCAGCTCCGCCGTAACCGTTCATAATATGGCAAGGGCTGCATTTAATGCAATTGCTCACCTTTCCCAATTTAATCGGACAGACCCGCTTTTCAAGTCCAGCTCCTTTATCGATCATTAGAACCTTTGCTTTGTTGTCACGCTTTGTCAATTCATAAGACATAAATACGCCGCTGGCGCCTGCTCCGACAATAATTACATCGTATTTTTTCATAGTTTCCTCCGTATTCTTTATTCCAAAGAATCTATATATTTTTCTGCCTGTACCGCACTGACCGCTCCGTCAGAAACTGCCGTTACGACCTGCCTTAAGCTCTTCACTCTTACATCACCCGCTGCATACACCCCGTCAATTGCAGTTTTCATCAATTCGTCGGTTTTGATGTATCCACTCTCCAAATCCAGCGCATTCGCAAATAAAGCAGTATTCGGCTTATAGCCTACGAAAACAAATACACCGAACGTCATATCCTCCGGACTTGCAATATATTGTGTCTTCTCACCTGTTTTTAGATTGCGAATCACCATTTTCTCTAAAATTCCATCTCCAGAAAGTGATTCTATCGCGGAGTCCCACATGAAAGAAATTTTCGGATTTTTCTTCGCTCTTTCCTGGATGGATTTCGCTGCACGAAGCTGATCTCTGCGATGAATAATTGTCACTTTTCTTGCGAATTTCGTAAGAAAGAGAGCCTCCTCTACTGCGGTATCTCCGCCCCCAACGACAAAAACCTCAAGTCCTCTGAAAAAAGAAGCATCACAGGTAGCACAGTAAGATACACCTCGCCCTGTAAACTCAGCTTCACCTTCGCAGCCAAGACGCCTAGAAGCAGCTCCCGAGGCAATAATCACTGACTTTGCGCGGTAAATTTCCTTCTCTCCCTTTACCGTTTTTACATCCCCCGAGAAATTAACTTCCGTAATTTCATCTGAAATCGTCTCCACTCCAAAATTTGCAGCTTGCTTTTTCATACGTTCAATCAAGGTTGCACCGGATTCCTCCTCAACACACCCCGGATAATTTTCAATCTCCGATGTCATCATAATCTGTCCGCCGACTTGTTCCTTCTCAATCAGCAGGGTAGAAAGCGTTGCTCTTCCTGCATAAAGTGCGGCAGAGAGTCCTGCGGGGCCGCCGCCAATGATAACAACGTCATATACTTTCATCACATTCCTCCGTTACTTTTCCATTTTAAATCGTCATAAAAGATTCACCGTTACCGGGAACCTCTCGCTTATTATTCCACATCTTTACATGGATTACTAACAGTTTAGTATACCATGAATTCTTTTTTCCGTATAGTTTTTCACAAAGAATCATTGATATATTTTACCCCGAAAGAAGCACCATAAACCGACTTCTTCAAATAATCTTCTCTAAAAAAGCAGAATAGATGATAAAAAGAGTCATCGCCTGACAAGTGGAATCGGTGTTTTATCTTCCTCATCCAAATGGCCCTCATAAACGTAATACCTTGTTTCTTTCGCAATCACGCCGCTTAAAAGTAAAACTGCTATTAGATTCGGAATGGCCATCAATGCATTCAACATATCAGAAAGGCTCCATATCAGCTCCAAATTTGCCACTGCACCGACAAAAACCATGGCAATCCACATAAGGCGATAAGGGAAAATCACCTTTTCTCCCAGTAAATACTGTGCTGCTTTTTCTCCATAATAGGACCATCCCAAAATCGTAGAAAATGCAAATGCAAGCATTCCGAAGGTCAAAACGAGAGGACCTATGTAAGGAATCTGCTCGAATGCCAATGAGGTAAGCTTTCCTCCGTCTCCACTCAGAGCGTCAATCTGCGGATTCGCTAAAATCGTACTGACCAAAACCAAGCCTGTCATTCCGCAAATAATTCCTGTATCCCAAAAAGTTGCAGTTGCCGAAATCATTGCCTGCCTTGCCGGATTTCTCGTTTGCGCCGCAGCTGCCACAATCGGTGCAGAGCCCATGCCTGACTCGTTGGAAAACAAGCCCCTCGCCACACCGTAACGGCAAGCAGTCAGTATTGTTGACCCCACAAAGCCTCCCCCTGCCGCACGTTTTGAAAAGGCAGCTGTTAAAATCGTTTCAAGCGCATCTCCTAAATAGCTTCTATTGATTACTAAAATAAGGATACAGCCTGCCGCATAAAAAAGTGCCATAAACGGGACCAGCTTCTCACAAACCTTCGTAATCGACTTTACGCCGCCAAGAATAACAATGGATACTAAAACAACCAACAATATCCCGGTTACCTTCTCAGAAATATTAAAGTTTTGCTTCATCACAACAGAGACTGCATTTGCCTGAACCCCAGAGCCAATTCCAAATCCGGCAAGTGCCGTAAAAAGCGCAAACAAGACAGCCAGCCATTTCATTTTAAGGCCTCGTTCAAGAGCATACATCGCTCCGCCTAGCATAGATCCATCTTTCGTTCTGACTCGATATTTAATCGCAATAAATGCTTCACTATACTTCGTTGCAATTCCAAAGCAACCCGTAAGCCAAGTCCAAAAAACAGCGCCAGGACCGCCAAGTGCAATTGCAGTCCCAACCCCTACAATATTTCCCGTACCGATTGTAGATGCCAACGCGGTTGTCAGCGCTCCAAATTGACTGACATCTCCTTTTGCGAAATCATCTCTTTGAACGGATAAACGGATGCTGTAAAACATTTTCTGCTGAATAATGCCGGTGCGAAATGTCATATAAATATGTGTTCCAAACAACAAAACCAACATAGGAACTCCCCACAGGCAGCGGTTCATCCACAACGAAAATGCGTGAACGGTCTGAGCCAACTCCTCCATTATGTCCCACCTTTCTTACGCGAAACCTAACCAAAGCCACATATGATAAGAATTAAGCTTATTTTGATTATAAAGAATATTTCAAAATTAAAATCTTCTCAGCAAATTGATTTATGTTATAATACTTATGCAATCTATATCATCTTAATAAGGAGCTTAGATTATGAATAAAAAAAATCTTTACGTTGCTATCTTTATGCTGCTGGCGGCTATTTCTTGCATGGCAATCAGTCTTCGCAATGGTTTTTCCCAAATTCAGCGAGGAACTTTTATCGCTGCATTGATGTTCTTGGGTTTTGCCATCATGTTTTTCCGTCATCGAAACGATTAATGCGTTTATATTTGAAAACAACGCACTTTTTCACGCAATAAAAAAAACCTGCAAGAAAGTAGTATCTTCTTACAGGTTTTTATCCGTTTTTTAAGCTTCTTCTGCAGTCAATTTATCAAACTCAGCAACAACTTTTTCAAATTCTGCATCGTCTTCAATATCGACTAATTCAAACTCATCGTCTCCGGTTTCTTTATATCCATAGATATAAACGTCATCACTGCCATCATCCGGAATCAATGCAATGTATTCTTTTCCGTTATAGTCGAAAAGTCCCATAATCTCGCATTCTACTTCAACTCCGTCATCAAATTCTAACGTGATGAAATCTGCATCGTGATCGCCGCCGCAGCTACACTCATCACCGCAGCCACCATGGGCGCATTTTTCTTTCTCACTCATCTGTTTATCCTCCTACTTGATTTCCCACTTTTTTCATTTTGGGTATACTATCACTATAACACTATAATGCTTATTTCACAATTGAATTATTCAAATGCTGATGAATCTTTTCCGCTACGCTTCGATTCATTCCGGAGATTTTGCCTAATTCCTCAATCGACGCTTGTCGGATTGCATCGATACTCCCAAAAGCAGACAACAAGGCCATCTTTCTTTTTTCTCCGACACCTTCGATTTCATCCAGAATGGATTTCTGTAATTTTTTGCTTCGTAAGCCTCGATGATAATCAATTGCAAAGCGGTGAACCTCCTCCTGTATGGATGCAATGTATTTAAACAAAACAGGATTGCGCTTCAAATCCAGCTCTGACTGCTGGTAAACTAAGCCTCTTGTCCGATGATGGTCGTCTTTCACCATACCAGCTACCGGTATAGCTACGTTCAGCGCCGAGAGCACCTGCTCTACAACCGACACCTGATTTTTTCCTCCATCCATCAGCAAAAGGTCCGGCATATTTGAAAAAGAAGGGTCGCCATTTAAGCCTCTTTTTAGTCTTCGATACAGGACTTCCTGCAAGCTTCCATAATCATTCGGTCCCTCCACCGTCCGAATTTTAAAACGGCGGTAATCCTTACGCACAGGCTTTCCATTCTCAAACACCACCATCGCACCGACAGAGTCTAGGCCATTTGTATTGGAGATATCATATGCCTCAATGCGCCATCTTCCCCCTGTTTGAAATCCAAAGAAAGAGGATAATGCTTCAGAAATTGCAGATGCTTTTTCCTGTTGATTTTTTGCCCGGTCGTCCAAGACCTTAGAAAGCTCGACTACATCACGCTTTGCAAGATCTAAAAAGGCCTTCTTTTCCCCTTTCTGCGGTATAATCAGCTTGACATTACTTCCTCTCAGGTCAGATAGCCATTCCTCCAGCAAGGCTGATTCGGGAAGGTCCTCTTCCAGTAAAATTTCCTTTGGAACCATTACGCTCGGTGAATAATATTGCTTTAAAAAAGCCGACAAAAGTTCACCGTTGCTTTCCTCCGGCATTGCTTGCAGATGGTAAGTTTCCCGCCCGCTGTGTTTGCCTTGTCTCACAAAAAAAACGATTACATGTACTGCGGTTTGGCCTCTGGAAAGTAAAACTACGTCCAAATCACCGGCAGCACTTAAGACTACCTTTTGTTTTTCAGAAACCGCTTTTACTGCCGCGATTTGATCTCGATACATTGCTGCCTGCTCAAATTGGAGGTTTTCCGCAGCTTCTTCCATACATCGCTCCAGCTCATCCAAAAGCCCTTTGTTTTTTCCGTTTAGATAATCCATCGCTTTTTGTATTGCTAAGCCGTATTCCTTCACACTGACGCTCCCCGTGCAAATCCCTCTGCATCGATGGATGTGATAATTTAAGCACGGTTGAAAGCCTTCTGAAAAGCTCTGTGCAGAGCACCGTTTTAATGTAAAAACGTCATTTAGCAAATCAATCATTTGATTGACTGCCCCTACATCCGTATAAGGCCCAAAATATTTTGCACCGTCGGCAACCACTCTCCTCGTTTTTAGGATGCGGGGATAGTCTTCACCTGTTGTCACCTTAATATACGGGTACGTTTTATCATCACGCAGAAGTACGTTATACTGCGGCATATATTTTTTTATAAGATTATTCTCCAGAATCAGTGCTTCCATTTCGGTATCTGTCGTAATATACTCGAATTCTTCAATATGCGATACCATCGCACGCACTTTTGCATCCTGCCGCTTCGAGCTCTGGAAATATTGGCGGACACGATTTTTCAAAGAAACAGCTTTGCCTACGTAAATTACCTTGCCGGTTTTATCCTTGTGCAGATAAACTCCTGGTTTATCTGGTAATTTTTTTAAATTTTCTCGAATATCAAACACCCGTATCCCTCCTTTTCATTTCCTTATTTTTACCTATAAATTGATTTTTAAATTTTATTTTACGCCACTCTCTAACAAAATTTTACTTTTATATTTTAACACTTTTGCTTTACAAAAAGAAGTGTTAAAATAGTGTAGCATTACAAAAGAGGAGGACTGAAACTTGAAAACATATGACATCATTGCATTCGGTGAATTGTTCATCGATTTCCACCAACAGGAGAACGGCTCTTTCGTTCCCAGTCTCGGTGGTTCTCCTGCAAATTTAATATATATTCCTGCAAAGTGCGGATTACAGTCAGCATTCATCAGCAAAATTGGAATGGACCGTTTTGGGAAAAAAGCACTCCAAATTTTACAGCAAGCTTCCGTTGATACTCGTTTTGTACAAACAGATCCGAATGGATTTACCACCTTGGCATTCACAACCGAAAAAGAAGGCCATCCGGTGCAATACGAACGTTTCAGAAATTCAGACTTTGATACACAATATAAAAAAGCAGAGCTTCCCGTTTCAATCTTGAAGAACACTAAAATTTTTCATTTTAGCAGCTTTCCCCTCATGTATCCCCTTTCTAGAGAAGCCGCATTTGAAGCGGTACACATCGCTAGACAAGCAGGAGCTGTCATCAGCTTTGAAGCAAGCTATTGCAAAGGAATCTTACAGGAATCGGAAGCGAAAAAGCACATTTTGCAAGGAATCAAGGACGCAGACGTGGTAACCATTGCAGAGAAAGATTTGAATTTTTTAGGCGTTTCTCCTATGGATTTACTGCATCAATACAGCTCTCATTTTATTTTTATCAATATGGGAAAGAATGGCTGCCGCTATGTCGGACGCGACGGGGAAGGCTACGTTCAGGGAAAAGCCCAGACGGAGAAAACAGCCACCTATGTCCACTCTGCTGTTTTTATTGGCGCGGCACTTTCTCACTATGCGAAGCTCGCGGTACCAATCAAGCAGCTAAGCGCGATAGACTTAGAATCAATTCTTCATTTTGCCAGTGAAACAGCAGCTTCAGCGAATAGCCAACAATTATTTATCTGATTTTGTTCTTAAAATAAAAAACCCATCGATGCAACTCGTTTCTGCAATGCATTGATGGGTTTTTATATATACATGAACCGATTTACAGAGCACTGCTTGTGGCAAAGATTTGCTACCGCATGCAATGTTTTTTTATCCGCGATGCCGGCGTCGGCTATTATAGCTTTTTTCCCATGCGCTTCTACGTTCTTGTTCTTCTTCTTGGATTCTTTTCTGTCGTTCCAGCCTTCGCTGCTTTCGGATCCGCTGCTGCCGTTTCTTCAAGGCGATATAAGCACAGAGCAAAACGAGTAAGAAGCCACCTACTATAAGCCCCGCTATTCCAATTACTTTGGCCGTCTTATCATTGACTCCAAAAGCAGATAATAATCCACCTTGCTTCACGCCGCTTACTGCTACTGCATCGTATTCCCGTAAAAGTGTATCGCCCTCATAAATTTGCAGGACTCCTGCCTTTGCACCTTTTTCCACCGGAGCCTTTAACGATTTATCTAAGACAAGCTTTGTCGATAAAAGGGTATCGGAAGCTTCTACCGGTAAAGTAGCGGCTGCATCTTTTGATAAAGCTACCTTTACCCTATTTACGCTGCCTCGCGACACCTTGATTTCACCCAGCTCTGTACCCGCCTGCATGGAATAGACGGTTTTATAATTTGCAAAGCCGTAATCTAAAAGTGTAATACAGTCTGCGAACCTACCTTTATCCGTTGAGCCAAGCGTAACTGCAATCAGCTCCGTATCTCCTCTTTTCGCACTTGCCACCAAACAGCCTCCGGCATGACTTGTATATCCGGTCTTAATTCCAGTGATTCCTTCATATTTACATCCGCGCGTTACGCCGTTTACAACAACTTTTGTCTTTTCATCGTACAGCAGGCGATTCGTATTGTACATATACCGAATCTCCTGTTTGTTCGTCTGCGGCAATATAAAACGATAGGTTGTTACCAGATCTCTGAATTTTTCATTTGTCATCGCATACTTTGCAATCATCGCCAAATCGTAAGCAGTCGTTACATGCGCGTCATCGTGGAGTCCATTTGGTGTCACAAAGTTTGTATTCTTCGCTCCAAGCTCCTTTGCACGCTGATTCATGAGCTTTGCAAATTCCTCTTCATTTCCGGAGATCTCTTTTGCTAAAGCGACTGCCGCATCATTTGCCGACTCTGTCATCATCCCATACAAAATCTGCTCGACGGTCAGCTGCTCCCCTTCTACAAGATACATCCGGCTCCCTTCTGTAAAAGGAGTTTGTGCATCGACAGTAACAACCTTATTTAAATCTAATTTTTCTAACGCCAAAAGTGCAGTCATAATTTTTGTTGTGCTTGCAGGATACCTAGGCACGTCCGCATCCTTTTGATATAGAATCTCCCCTGTTGCCGCATCCATTAAAATGCCGCTGCTGCCCCCTATTTCCGGCTGCGCGGTCACTGCATAGGAAAGATTCGGGACACCGCACATAAAAATCACCGCAAGTAATGCAGCAAAAAATTTATTCATCATTGCCTCCCTTTATAGTTCTCTTTCCTGCGACTCAGCGTGCAAAAAAATAATCTGTCAACTCATACCCATTGCCAAAGAACAAATCAGAGGCAGCGGCTGCTGTTTCATTAAAGCCACGGCTTTCCTCTTCTTCGGTTTCTTTGCTACTGTCGTAGAAGACAAAAGGAACCGGCCTTCCCGCATGCGTCCGAATGGAAATCGGGGTCTGATGATCCGGCAATACTAAAAATCGGAAAGGTTCTCCTGTGCTTTTCAGATACGCAATCACCGGTGCTACAATTTTTTCGTCAATCAGCTCCATTGACTTTATTTTTCCTGCAAGATCACCTTGATGAGAGCACTCGTCCGGTGCTTCCACGTGAAGATAGATAAAATCCATCCCTTCCTTGAATTGTTGAATGGCAGCCTCCGCTTTTCCTTCAAAGTTCGTATGAATGGTTCCGGTCGCTCCTTCTACATCCACAGATTTTAATCCTGCGCAAATGCCAATTCCTTTTATCAAATCCACTGCCGAAATCGTAGCCCCTTTAATCTGGTACTTATCATAAAAAGAAGAGAGCATTGGTTTCTTCCCCTGTCCCCAAATCCAAATGGAGTTCGCAGGGTTTAAGCCCTTTTCCACACGTTTTACATTGATTGGATGCTTAGAAAGTAATTCATAGCTTTCCTTCATCATATCGGATATGAATTCTACACCTTCACCTTTTGGCATATAAGCAGCAACTTTTCTCGTCAAAATATCGTGAGGCGGAGTCAACACATAATCAGTCCCGCCATTTTTCACAATCATACAGTGGCGATAGCTCACTCCTGTATAGAATTGAATCTTTTCGTTTCCAAATTTTTCATGAACCGCCTGAATCAGTTCATTTGCCTCTTCGGTCGTAATATCGCCGGAGCTATGATCAAGTACGGTCAAGTCTTCATAATTGCCCTCACCCTGTAAAGTTACTAGGTTACAGCGAAACGCGACATCCGTATCCGACATTTCAATACCTATGCTTGCTGCTTCCAGCGGAGAACGACCGGTAAGATATACTCTTGGATCATATCCCATGACAGACAAATTTGCAGCATCGCTTCCGGGAGCGATTCCTTCAGGCACCGTACTAACGACTCCCACGCTACCCTTTTTTGCAAGTGCATCTATGTTCTTAATCTCGGCTGCTTCAAGAGGAGTCTTCCCTCCCAATTCTGCAATGGATTCATCGCCGGCACCATCTGCCACTAAAATCAAATACTTCATTTTTTTACTCCTTTTTCATCTTCTCATTTTCACTAAATCGTTTAATTTTCAAACATTTACTCAAGAATCAAATTTCTTAAACACCATTTATTTTTCATTTTTTTATTAGAAAATCATCATATTAAGTCTATTTTTTTAATAAAATTTTATAGAAAAGTAATTGTTTTTTGTTAATTTTCTTGTTTAAAAATCAGTTTTTTTACAGAAATTCGTGATTTTTTTCTGATTAAAAACCGATTTTTTTATAAATTTATCAGAAATTTTGCTTCTCGAAAACTGCTTTTTTCTTATTTTTCATGAACTTTTTGTTCGATTTTGAAAGAAAAAATCGATTTTTTCCTGATTTTTGAAAGGTTTTTTCTGCGTTTTTCATGTTTTTTTGCATGTTTTTTTCATTTTTATACATACATCTACTTTACTATTGTATCATAAAGTGCTACAATTGGGGATATAAATTTTTGGGCTAGGAGGCAAAGGTATATGAATAATACAACAAGAGTTTTTAATTTTTCCGCCGGTCCCTCCATGCTACCTGTAGAGGTAATGGAGCGTGCCGCAAAAGAAATGTTAAATTATGAAGGGTGCGGCATGTCCGTTATGGAAATGAGTCACCGTTCCGCAGATTTTAAAAAAATCATTAATACCGCAGAACAGGATTTAAGGGATATTATGAACATTCCTGACAATTATAAGGTTCTCTTTTTACAGGGAGGCGGCAGTCTTCAATTTTCTATGGTTCCGCTGAACCTTCTGCGTAACTCTAAAAAAGCAGATTACATCGTAACAGGTTCCTGGGCAAAGAAAGCTGCTAAGGAAGCTGAAAAGTTCGGTGATATCCGCATCGCAGCATCTTCCGAAGAAAAGACCTTCACTTACATCCCGAAGCTGTCGAAGGCAGACTTCCGTGAAGATGCGGACTACATCTACCTGACAGGGAACAATACCATTTACGGCAGCCGTTATGTAGAATATCCGGATACCGGAGACATCCCTCTCGTCGGTGATTTTTCTTCTAATATATTATCACAGGAAATTGATGTCTCTAAATTTGGAATCATCTGGGCAGGTGCACAAAAGAATATTGGTCCTGCCGGTGTCGTCATCGTCATTATCCGAGAAGATCTTTTAGGATATGCCGAGAAGAAGATACCTACAATGCTGGATTATAAAGTAGCGGCAGACAACGATTCTATGTACAATACACCTCCTACCTACGGCATTTACGTTGCCGGTCTTACCTTTCAATGGATTAAGGCACAGGGCGGCGTAAAGGAAATGGAGCAGCGGAATGTAGAAAAAGCGTCTCTTCTTTACGATTATATTGACAGCAGTAAGCTATATACCGCTCCAGTTGCAAAAGAAGACCGCTCGCTTATGAATGTCGTCTTTATTACTGGAAATGCTGATCTTGACAAAAAATTTGTTGCCGAAGCAAAAGCACAAGGACTTGTTAACCTTGGCGGTCACAGAAGCATCGGTGGTATGCGTGCCAGTATTTACAATGCAATGCCTCGCGAAGGTGTTGAAAAATTAATTGCTTTTATGAAGGATTTTGAAAAAGCAAACCTATAAAAGGAGAGTCTTGATATGTTTCAAATCACTACGTTAAATAAAATTTCCAGAAAAGGAACCTCACATTTTACAGATCAATACACGATTACAGATGCGACAGAAAGTGCTCATGGTATCTTGGTTCGCAGTCAGGATATGCATTCCATGGAATTTTCTTCAAACCTTTTAGCGATTGCACGGGCAGGCGCAGGGGTAAACAACATTCCAATTGATCGTTGTTCTCAGAAGGGAATCGTCGTTTTCAATACACCGGGAGCGAATGCAAATGCCGTGAAAGAGCTAGTACTCACCGGCCTCCTCCTTTCCGCCAGAAACATCGCAGATGCAGTTGCATGGACAAAAACCTTGAGCGGCGATATCGGTAAAACAGTCGAAAAAAACAAATCACAGTTTGCCGGTCGGGAAATTCAAGGAAAGACCCTAGGTGTTATCGGTCTTGGTGCAATCGGCGTTATGGTCGCAAATGCCTGTGAAATGCTGGGGATGAAGGTCATCGGATACGACCCTTATATCTCTTTGCATTCTGCACATGCGCTTTCCAATACTATTCCTGTCGTTTCCAGTATGGATGCCTTGCTTCCAAAGTGTGATTACCTTACCATTCATGTACCTGCAATGGACGGAACAAAGGGAATGATTGATGAAGCACGCTTCAAACAAATGAAGAACGGAGTTTGTTTCTTGAACTTCGCCAGAAACACCTTAGTAAATGAAGATGACCTACTGGCTGCAATTGAAGGCGGAAAAGTAAAAAAGTATATCACAGATTTTCCGAACGAAAAGGTCCTTTACCGGAGCGGTGTTATTTGCCTGCCTCACCTCGGTGCTTCCACGCAGGAGGCAGAAGAAAATTGCGCACAAATGGCAGTGGATCAGATGATGGATTATTTAGAAAACGGGAACATTACAAATTCTGTAAATTATCCGGCATGCAGCCTGGGAAGCTGCGAATCCAGGGCGCGCATCGTCGTTTTAAATCAAAATATTCCTGCAATGCTTGGTAAAATTACCGGAATTTTGGCAGACAGCAACATTAATATCAGTGATCTTATCAATCGGAGCAAGGGCGATTATGCTTGCACGCTCATTGATGTAGATTCTGAGGTGAATGAGACAGAATTGAAAAAAGCACTTTCCGTGGATGGAATTATCTCAGTTCGGGTCATTTCTGGAAAGTAATTTTTTCTTAAGCGTTAGGTCAAAAGAAATATGAGTCTTTTAAATTACGCTTTTAAATAAAATCGGCGGAGGTTGCATTCCTGAGTGCATCCTCCGCCGGTTTGTTTTTTGTAAATTCAGTTTCTCCTAAATAAAAGAAGCATGCTTCCATTTTTTATTGGTGTTATTGTAAGAGGTTCGAAAGGAAAACTGCGGCCTGCGCTCTGCTTGCCGTCTCTGTCGGTACTAATTTCCCATCCATACCATTCACTGCTTTTTTTGAAATAAAGTAGCTCATTGCCTTAGTTGCATACGGCTGCACTAAATTAGAATCTGAGAAAGACTCCAATTCAGAAACTCCAGTCTCCCCATCAATTCGATTCTGGTGCTCCAACGCGCGGTATGCCATTGCAAACATATCCTGTCTGCTGATTAAATTCTCCGGTGCAAATTGATCTTCTCCAATCCCGTTCACCAATCCGATTTGCTTTGCTGTAGCTAGTGGTTTTGCGTAATATGCATCTGACGAAACATCTGCAAATCCTTGTGCACCTTCTATCGTCTCAATCTCCAGCATACGAAGCAGCATCAGCACAAAATCTGCTCGCTTGATCTGTGCATCCGGCATCGCTCTCTTATACAGGTCTCCTTTAATAATTCCCTTCTCCGCCATCAATTCCATTGATGCTTTTGCCCAATGCCCTTCTAAATCAACAAAAGGAGATGCACTGCCGCCTGAGTCTACAGGGGTTTGTATGTTTTCTCCAGTCTGTGGGTTTTCCGCGGTATTCTCTCCGGAAACCGGTACTGTATTTAATTTTTTCATTAGGTCTGACAAAGCTGTGTTTGTTTTGAAGCTGGAATATGCGTACATGCAATATCCTTTTACCTGGCTTTTTGTGCGGTTAAGATTCACTTGTCGCTGAATTTCACTTACTCCATACCACGGACTGCTTGCATCGCTGTTGCCGGTTCGGTAAGCGGCTTGTCCAATATAAAGATCCACTCCGGTTCCGTCTACAACATCGCACCACCAGTTCAATAGCTTCTCATAATCGGCGATATTAAATCCGATATTCCAATAAATCTGTGGGATAATATAATCGATATACCCCTTTTTTACCCAGCCTCTTGAATCCGCATAATTTTTACTGTATGATTCTGAGCCGTTTGTATCACTTCCTTTGGAATCGGTTCCTTTATTTGCCCAGATTCCCATAGGGCTTACTCCGAAAACTGCATCGGAACGTTTTTTATGTACGGTGTCGTAAATGCCTTTAACCAATTGATCTATATTATCTCTTCTCCAATCTTGAATCGAAGAAAATCCACTGCCGTATTGCTTAAAGGTTTCACTATCAGCAAAAGCACTTCCCGGATAAAAATAGTCATCAATTTGAATGCCATCCACATCATAATTGTCTAAAATCTCTTCAACACCTTCAAGTATGTAATCTCTGACGCCCGGTTCTCCCGGATTCCAGTACATCTTCCCATCCGTATGTGTTACCGTCCATTCAGGATGCTTCACCGCAGGATTCTGCGAAGTCAAGCTTGCATTGTCTTCCGCTTTTGCAGTGATTCGATACGGATTGATCCACGCATGAAGCTGCAACCCCCTCTTATGTGCTTCTTCGACGAAAAATGTAAGCGGATCAAAGCCATTTGCAGGCGCAACGCCTTCTTTTCCGGTCAGGTATTTTGACCATGGATATAGCTTCGACGAATATAACGCATCATTGCTCGGTCTAACCTGTAATACGACTGCATTAAAGCCCATTTCCTTCGCATTATCTAAAATTGAAATTGCATCCGCCTTCAATGAAGCCTCATCAGTTGTCGCCTTCGACGGATAATGCAAACTAAAAACACTTGCGACCCAAATGCCGCGGAACGATTCAGAATAAGTCTGTGCATTACTTACCGACACATAATTCGGCATAAAAAACATCCCCATCATCAAGCAAAATGCCAAAATACCGGCAAAAATTTTCTTGTTTTTTTTCATCTTCTACTCCCCAATTTTCGTTCTTCTCTGTCATGTAGCCACGCTTCATAAAATACTTATTCTTCTCTCATTTTTTATGAAGTTTCATCCCATACAACATTCACTAATATACCAATAACTAATATACTCCCTAAAATATAAAACCAAAAAAGTAATGCAACAATGGATGCCAAACTGCCATAAAGTAAGTCAAAATTTGCAAAGACCCTTGTATAATACGAATAGATATATGTGGCAATCAACATCCCGAACGAGGCTACAATACTTCCCGGCAAAAAACGACGATATGGCATCCGTTCTGCCGGCAACGAATAGTAATTATAGCTCACTGTCAAAAAATAGATTGCAATTGCAAGAATCCATCTCAGAACGTACCAGACATTGCTGATATTAAAAGGAAAATGTAAAATTTTCTCTACATACAGACCGACAATTTTTAAAATTCCTTCACCATATACTAAAATTACCAAGCTGAATACCAACATAAACATCGTCAAAATGATATTTTTAATTGCACGCAGGCGCTCTTTTACATAGCCATACTGTAAGGTTCTTCCAGTGTACGCATAGTTTGAAATCAAAACCATGGAAAATTGTGCCTTCGAGGCTGCCCAAAGTGCAAAAACTACAAAGATGATGCTAAAGCTGCCCGGTGTCGTTTGATTGAGATATTTCAGCAATTCCCCTGCCATTTCCACATTGACATACTCCGTGACCAGTTCCCTGATTACTCCTAACGATAAGGAGAAAACATTTAAAAGCTCCCCTAGTAAAATAGCAATCGGAACAATGGACATAATAAAATAAAATGCAAGCTCGGCAGATAGTCCCTGATAATATGGATCATTCATCCTTTTTATAATACGCAAGATCATATCCAGCAATCTCTTTTTTGTCATAGCATCCCCTTCATACTATTTTTTCATTTAATCTCTCCCTCAGCTTTTGAAGTGCAATTGCACGATGGCTGATTTTATTTTTTTCTTCTGCTGAAATTTCGGCAAAGCTCTGCTGAAACCCCTCTGGCATAAAGAGAGGATCGTATCCAAAGCCATTCTTTCCTCTTTCTTCATATAAGATATGCCCTCTGCATTCTCCTCTTGCAACTATTTTTTCACCGTCTGGATATACCATTGTAATGACCGAAACAAATTTTGCGGTCCTTTTTTCCTTTGGTACATCCTTCATTAATAACAAAAGCTTCTGATTATTTTTTTCATCATCACATTCTTCGCCTGCAAAACGGGCGGAATACACACCAGGAGCTCCATCCAGAGCATCCACCATCAATCCGGAATCATCTGCAATTGAAATTTCCTTGCAGGCCATCATAATCTCAAATGCTTTTTTTTCAGAGTTTTCCTCAAAGGTTTCGCCATCTTCTTCAATTTCGAAATCAGGTACACCTGCTTCCTTCCTGGAAACCATCTGCATCCCAAATGCAGCTGTAATCGCACTCATTTCTTCAATCTTATGTTTATTTTGTGTTGCTGCCACAATCCTCATTCATTTTTCTCCTCACGCCCTAACGCGATACTCTCCAAAACCGTTTGCTGTATTCTATGCAAATCAGCGCATCCTTTTTCCGCGAGCGCAATCAAGGCTTGAAGCTGTTCTTTTGTAAACGGCGATTCTTCTCCGGTACCCTGTACTTCAATAAATTCACCATTTCCCGTCATAACCACATTCATATCAACCTGGGCGTTTGCATCCTCTTTATAACAAAGATCCAGCATCATCTCACCGCCAATCACACCCACACTGACTGCGGATACCAAGGTCTTAACTGGAATTTCTTCTAAAAGTCCTTGTTCCTTTAGATGATTCATTGCCTCAAGCATCGCAACGAATGCGCCTGTAATTGCTGCGGTTCTCGTTCCTCCATCCGCCTGAATCACATCACAATCCAGCCAAATGGTTCGCTCGCCCAATCTCTGCAAATCGGTTACAGAACGAAGGGAGCGCCCGATCAAACGTTGAATTTCTTGACTTCTTCCATCAATGCGCCCTCTTGAGGAATCTCTCTGTTTGCGAGTTTTCGTGGAACCTGGGAGCATGCTGTATTCCGCACTAATCCAGCCCTGTCCGGTTCCTTTTAGATGCTTTGCTGTTTTTTCCTCTACGATTGCCGTACAGATCACCTTTGTATTTCCCATTTCAATCAATACAGATCCAGCGGGGTGCATCAGGTAGTTGTTATGTATTTTTACAGGCCGCAATTCGTTTGTTTCACGCCCGTTTTCTCTCAATTCTTGCATCTATAATACGCCTTTCTATCCTAAGAATTT
Source organism: uncultured Anaerovorax sp. (assembly GCA_963521065.1). Classification (GTDB taxonomy): domain Bacteria; phylum Bacillota; class Clostridia; order Peptostreptococcales; family Anaerovoracaceae; genus IOR16. The sequence continues at coordinate 104,772 of CAUQTI010000003.1, forward strand.
TTCATAATTACGCTTTCAATTACATCTGCAACATTTTCACAAACGTCACAACATTTCTCGAGGCAATCAAACGTCTTTGTCCAACGGATAATTTCCACTGCATCATCCGATGAAACGTAAAGATTCCGCATTGCTTCCATATAAATCCGGTCGCCATCTTCCTCCAAACGATTGATTTCAATAATTAATGAGTGTAACGTTTTCGATTTACGAAAATTAGCAAATTCGCTCAATGCCGTTTTTAAAACTTCACACAGCTTGCAAATGACCTTGCAAAGCTGTAGTGCTTCCGGCCTTACGACTTTGATGTCAAACATATAAACACGCATTACAACATCTTCAATGGCGTCTGTTACATTGTCAATTTGATGAGCCATTTCCATGATATCTTCTCTTTCAATCGGGGTAATAAATTCTTTTGCCAGCTTTTGCATCATTAAATGTTTCTCAATATCCGCCTGATGCTCAATTATGTGCATATCCTTCATCTTAACTGACAATTCTTCCGGTTGGTAGCGTTCTAGAATTTCCCTCAGCAAATCTGCTGCTTCACAAGAATATTTTACTAAACTGACAAAGCGTTCAAAGTAATCCTCATCTCGTTTTCGTGCCATAATCTTTCCTCCTCCTCACATATCAAAACACCTGCATAAATAAGTAAGCCATCAAATATCCAATCAAACCGCAGCATGGAAACGTCAGTATCCAAGTGACTACCATCTCCTGCACTAATTTCCAATTTACACTCGTTAATCTCTTTGCAGCTCCCACACCCATAATCGCGGTCGTCTTCGTATGTGTCGTGCTGACCGGTACCCCCGTAAGAGAAGAAAGCAGCAAACAAATTACAGCTGCAAAATCTGCGGAAAAGCCCTGATGCTTATCCAGACGCACCATATCCATTCCGACCGATTTAATAATTCGGTAGCCGCCGATTGAAGTCCCAAACGCCATTGTAAGAGAACATAAAACCATCAGCCAGACCGGTATTACAAATTTTTCTGCAGTTCCAACCCCCTGCGACAAAAAGATGCCCAACATGAATACGCCCATGAATTTCTGTCCATCTTGTGCGCCGTGCATAAATGCCATTCCGGCACCTCCCACGATTTGTGCTTTTTTAAAAAAAGAAAAAGCTTTTCGCCGGTCCATACGATGAAACAAAAACTCCACTAGCTTTACTATAACCCACCCTAGTCCAAAGCCCAAAATCGTAGAAAGGATTAACCCATAAATAACTTTCATCCATTCCGAAAGATGGATGCCATTCATGCCGCCCTGCAATGCAATCGCCGCACCGGAAATCCCCGCAATCAATGCGTGACTTTCGCTTGTCGGAATGCCAAAGAACCAAGCAGCAAGAGCCCATACGATAATGGCAAACAATGCTGCACATAAAGCCACTGTCGCATCGACCGTGTCCCCTCCGAAATCAACCATGTTATAAATTGTTTCCGCAACGGTGGCATTGACCATCGTCATAAAGAGTACCCCTAGAAAATTGAAAACCGCTGCCATTGCAATGGCAGTTCGTGGTTTCATTGAGTGTGTTGAAATACATGTCGCAATCGCATTCGGGGCATCTGTCCACCCATTCAGCAGCATGACTCCTGAGGTTAAAAGTACTGTAATGAAAAGCACTGGATTATGAAAAAGCTGCTGCAAAAATTCGCTTAAAGATATGGTCATATTCATTCTCCTATTAATGGTTGAAACTTCTAGGTAAGGTGCACCTTCTTAAAAAACCGGCGGCCCTGCTGTAAAAACGCAATATTCCATGATAGGATAAGTAGAGAGTGTACCCGTATGCCCTGACAACCACTGGTCTTGAAAATAACCAGGTAACGCAAGCGGCAGAAAGCAGCAGGCAAAAATAGGAATAGCTATTTTGCTGCCCGAAAATCTGCGTTGCCTTAATCCCATACCGAACAATAATGTGCAAAACGAAAACCGTCATCGTTCCTTGTCCCACCGTGCTCAAAATCGTTTTGGTCCGTGGCATCAATGCCAGAAAAATAATAATCCATGCAAATGCAATGGCCATCAAGCTACTGCGCTCCAAAAGACCTTGCAGCGCCGTCAGCCCTTCATCAGCATAAGGTCTTTTAAACAGGATGGAACTCCATCCAAGTCCGGTATAGGCAATGATTCCTCCAAATGCCGGCAAGATTAGAAGAAGCGGCAGCAGTACCCATTTGGAAATCCTGCGCAGCTTTTCAATATGCGAGGGCGTGCAGAGATATCCACCTATAAAAAAGGGTAAAAATCCAAATACTCTCCCTAAGCTTAAGCTTTCATTTAAAAATGGAACAAATCCAGAGAAAAGTGACAAAGCAATACTCATCGGAAACAGATGAGAAAATCTTGTAACATCCTTTAAGAAGTAGCGATAGAAAAATAGAACCAAGAGGTACCACAACGCCATAGACGGCTCTATAAAGTGCAATGCGGAATCATCCCATCCAAAAAACAAGACTCTCATGAGGTACATTAAAACAGTCAGAATCAAATAAGGAAACAAGAAGTTCTCAATGGCACCTGCTTTGCATTTCTCTGTCTTTTTAGAGAAATATCCTGACACAAATAAAAATGCCTGCATGATAAAGCAGAAAAAGGTGGCATAAATCGCACTTCCCCAGCTCCCAAGCTCAAATGTTGTCGCCCGCAGAAAATGGGCATAAACAACACAGAATATCAGCACTCCTTTTATATTATCAAACAGAAAATCACGTTCTTTCCCATTCTTCACAAAATAACCTCCTATTACTTTTTTCAACAGCGATTCATTATACCTCTTTTATGTGAAAAAGCAACGAGCATTTTGTCAAATAAAATTCATTCTTCCTATTTTTCAACCCATGTATTCCAATGTTTTTGTCCATTTTTACGCTTTCGTTTCTTCTTCTAAAATCTGACTTAATGCACTTGCAAGCTGATCTCCACACGACGTAGCCTTCCCTCCGCAGGAGATACCCTTACACCGCTGAATGACCTCCTCTGCCTTCATTCCTTCCACCAATCTGCCAATTGCCTGCAAATTGCCATCGCAGCCACCTGTAAACTTTACGTTTTTAACAACTCCATCTTCCAGCGCAAATTCTATAAACTTAGAACAGGTTCCGCTGGTCTTATAAGAATACTTCATTTTACTACTCCTGATTTAATAGTTTTTTCGCTGCATCAAGCAGCATTTTCTGCTCTTCTTTTTTCAGTTCTGTATTGGGCGGTAAGATAATCAGAATGCCATCTTCATCTAGAAAATTACGGTGAAAGATTTCTTGATACCATTCTCCCCCAGCATAAACTCTTCCTTGAATCAAAATGGTCTTCTGATTCAATATCCTATTAGAATTACCGAAAATCAAAGAATTGCTCCCAACCTTATTTAGATATAAGGCGCCGCCAACTGTAATACGCATCGTCTTTGTGCTATCCATATAAATTGAAGATGCACCAAGCTGACTTCCTGTCGTGGCTAGATGCACGACTGTATTTCCGTAATCATCCAAATAAGGTGCCTGCAATTGCTTCCCATTATTGTAAAATTGAGGCTTTCCATTTATAAAATACAAGCTACTTCCCGCCTCGGATAGAATTGAATTTTTAATTATTTTCTGTATATCTGTATTTTCCTTTTCTATCGTTGCTTCAAAATCCGGAAGAAGCGTCCAATCCTCTAAAAGGTATTCATTGACTGCATTTGTAATTTGACAAGGGCCCTGATCCGCCCATATGTAAGCAGTAAGCTTCGCTATTTTTCTTGAAAGCGAGTCTTCCACGACTGCTGTCAGTTCATGCTTTCCCGGTGGCAGCAGCTCCTTATCCAACCGAAATGCGGTACCAACCGCTGCTTCCCCTAAAGAAATCTCCCCGCTGCTAAATTTAACCGTATCTCCCTTATGCGGATTCGTTCCCTGCACCTTCAATGAAATCTCATTTTCAAAAAACTCATAATCTAAGCGCTTTCCAGCATTCGCCTTACTCGTTTTTACAAAATAGTAGCCGCCGGTCATCATGCTTTCCCAATCTGAAGGAATCAAATCATCAGTATATACCCCGAAAGCACCTTTATTTTTTACATCCTGCATTTGCTCCACGTCATTGACGGTATGCATGTATACCACGATTCCGTAGCTCTGCAATTTTTTTGCAATCCCTTGGTTTCGAAGTTCCTCACTCATTGTAACGGCATAGATTCCATTATCCTTTACAAAGCGAATAATCCGATCCGCATTTAAGCTCTGCATCTTGTAGAGCGTGAGAATAATCTGTTCATACCCTAAAGCTTTTACTGCTTTCAGCTCATCAAAGCTGTAAATTTGTGCGATAATCTGCGACTTATACTGCGGATATTTCTTTGCAACAAGTGTGAGCAATTTTATATTATCTTCTTTTGTATCTGTAATAATACGCACATCAGGGTGTTCTTTTAAAACAGAAGTCAGCTTTTCAAATGTCATTGGCTCAAACTTTTCAAAAATTTTCGCCTGCTCGAATTGCTCTAGGGTTAATTTACTGTTAGAAGAAAGTCCCAGCATGTCTTTGCTCGTATAATCCCAGTCATGAAGCATAACGATTTCCTGGTCCTTTGTAATCCCCATATCCAGCTCTATCAGTCGAAATCCATGTTCTACAGCCGTCTCCACTGCCTCCATCGAATTTGTAGTTGTATAACCCCGTACAGATCCCCCGGCATGTGCAATGACTCTTTCATATTTTATGGTTTGCTGCGGTAAAGCAGCGCCTGCTGCATAGCTCTCCGGTACTGCCATTCCGTTCATTATAAAAACAAATGAAAAGAGGCATAGAAGTTTCCTATAAAAAAATTGCCCACATTTCATTTTAATTTAATCTCCCTTGTATTTCTTCGATTACTTTCGGTGCTGCCAATAAGAACCACGGTGCAAATCTTTGAGGGTACTTCTTTATCTCCTCAAGTAATTCTTGGAAAGTGACCCATCTCATTTCAGCGATTTCCTCGGGATTTGGACGATATTCTCCATCGTACTCTCCAATAAAAACATGGTCATATTCATGCTCATATAAATCCTCTTCAAATTGATGCATATACCTGAATTCAAAGAGAGGCGATAAGTTGCATGAAATACCTACTTCCTCCTGCAAACGGCTTTCTGCGGCTTCCAAAACGGATTCGCCTTCACGCGGATGCGAGCAGCACGTATTTGCCCATAATCCTCCGGAGTGATATTTATCAAGTGCTCTGCGCTGGAGGAGCATTGCCGTCTTACTATATAAAAATACGGAAAACGCCCTGTGTAAAAGCGGTTCTCTGTGTGCCGCCTCTTTGGAAGCAGTCCCGATTGCTTTATCGTTTTTATCGACTAAAATAACTTGATTTCTCATATCCTTTGTTTTCCCTTATCCTCTGACCCTTTCAATATTCCCTTTAGCTTATGCTTTTCAGCAATCCTGCTTTATTTTTCATCTCCGTCCAGATATTGTCCGATTTGTCTCCACTTCTCCCAAAATTCCGGTTTTGATTGCAATGCACGGTTTGCAGGGCTGGTTGAAGGCAGGTACTCTGCTTTAACTCCATTGATGGGATAGCATAATTTTTCATAAAGCAGGCTCCCCTTTTTTCCTGTCGTGAATACTTTCCGTATTTTGGCGTGTTCAAATATTTCGGTAAAATCATTGGCAACCGGATTCTGAATGCTGTCATCCCTAGCCCCTATGATTTCACAGCTCTCCAGCACATCCCATACCGCAATCCGATAATCCAGCAAAAACTTTTTTCGTGCTTCCGGCTCTGAGGATGGCTCGTTCTTCTGCAATACTTCCGCCACCGTTTTCCAAAAAATATTCTGTGGATGTCCGTAATAAAAATGGTTTTCTCTAGATTTCGGAGATGGAAAGCTCCCTAAGATTAATATTCTGGAATGTTCATCATATACTGGTTCCCACGGATGAAATAACCGTTCCAATGCAATCACAATCCCTTCTCGTATTTCTTTTTTAAGCCTTATCGTTTTCAATGCAATCCATCACATCATGCACAAACTTTCCCTCGAGCTGACGTACATTCGAACGCGTTACCATAAGCAATGCTCCTGATTCCGTTGTCCCTATGCCTTCAAGCGTCTCCCCTTTAAGAAGCGATGAAATCGGCAAATCAAAATCCCATATTCCAGACCATCCAGTTAGAAACAATACATGTGTTGGCTCTAGCAAATCAAGTTCTGCCAAAATAATCTCTTTGCACAAATCTTTTTGTTTTTCCATGAGCTCCCGAGATAATGGTTCGCCAGATTTCGGCGTCAACTTATACAAACTGCTCCATGCGAGATACTCTGTCCACTCGCCACAATGCTTTCCTAAAAAATGTTCCGCAATATGTTGAATCGGGCCCCAAAATTCAGTATCTTCAAAGGCAAAAGTCTTCCCTACAATCATAAGTTTTTTTTCATTTTCCTCGTATAGCGAGCCTGCTGCATACCCTCTCCCTTGCAAGCCTTCTACTTCTCCTTCTGAAATGAGATCTGCCAGGCTTTCATAAAGCTGGTTGAGTTTTTCTGCTTTTCGTGAATCCATGCTCTTTTTTCCTCTTTTCTGTTCTGTGAAAATCCGATCTATTTTTGTATTTTTATCAAATTTTTTATAAAGTAAATAGATGGTTATCTTATTATCATAGCACGAAATAAGGAAAAGAAAAAGAGGATAGAAATTCATATTATAAAGATATCTGCTTTCCAAATATGCTGAAAAATCTGTCATTTCCAAGTCTTGTAGAAACGATTGCTTACCGTTTTATTATACTACGCATTTCTCTCCAACACTCGCTTTTTGACGATAAAATACAGGATGGACAAAATTTCTATTTCTGTAAAAATGAAATTTGACGGCATTAAAAAATTCTGTTATGATATGTGTTATGGATATGCGCCCGTAGCTCAGCTGGATAGAGCGTCAGACTCCGACTCTGAAGGCCACAGGTTCGACTCCTGCCGGGCGTACCAAAAAAAGAACCGTCTAACCATTGAAAATTCAATGTGATAGGCGGTTTTATTTTTTTATATTTTTCCCTTACTTTGATTTTATAGTGCTTAAATGTGCCTAAATGTGCTTACCGAGTGTGGAACCAGGTGTGGGAATAAATGTAGAACAAAACGCCAACGCCTGCCACGATTAGCTCTGTAAACGGAAATGCACACCAGATGCCAGCCACACCACCAAGAAAAGATAGCAAAAATGCCATGGGAATTATAACGAAAAAGCCGCGAAGCAGTGAAATCAGATGTGCCGGACGTACACATTCTGTAGAGGTGAAATAAACGGAAAGAATAATATTAAAACCGGCAAAAATACAGCCTGTAAAATAGATTTTCAATCCTAAAATCGCTGTATTTTGTAAAAGCAAGTTCTCTTCGCTGTTAAAAATACCGGTAATCTGCGAGGCTCCAAAAAAAATACTGAAATAAAGAATCACTGAAAGGATTCCTACAGAAAATAGTGCAAATCTTAAAAGAAGCTGCGTCTGCTCACGCTTACCCAATCCATGTGCTTTGCTGATTAATGGTTGAATCCCCTGTGCAATGCCCGTATAAATGGAAAGTACAACTAAGGAAAGATTCGCAATAATTCCATAGGCGGCAATTCCGACGTTCCCTTGTAATCTTAATAAAATCATATTAAAAACGAGGATAACAATGCCGGAGGACAGCTCTGTAACGAGAGAAGGCAGCCCGCTTGAGAAGACCGCACTACTGTGCTCTACAAAAAATCCGCCCCGAACAAAATGAAACTGGTTCTTCTTTCTGATTAAGAAGGAATAAAGAATTCCAATGCTGATGATTGGTGCGATACCGGTAGCAAGCACGGCTCCGAAAATCCCCATACCCAGCGGAAACATAAAAAGATAGTCTAGTAGGATATTGGAAAAGCTTCCTACCAGCATTGCAAGCATAGAAAGCTGAGGTGCACCGTCATTTCTTACAAAGCATAGCAGTACGTTGTTTAATAGAAATGCCGGAGAAAATAATAAAATTACCTGTAAATAAGTTCTTGCCATTGAAAAAACAGCTTGATCCGCACCCAGCAGGCGTATCATCGTCCCTGAAAAAAAGCTGCCCAGTAGAACAAAGAATATCCCAAAACCCAAAGCCAATAAAATGCAATTTGTAAAAATCTGGTTTGCAGCGTCCTCTTTATTTTGGCTTCTTTCAATCGAATATTTTGTCGCTCCGCCCATACCAAGCATTAATCCTAATCCATGAATCAGACTATATACCGGAATTGCAAGATTTAATGCTGCAAGCCCTCCGGTGCCGAGGCTCTTCGAAATAAAGTAGGTGTCCGCCAAAATATACAAAGATAGTCCCAGCATACCGAGGACATTAAAAAATGCATACTTTGCAAATTCTCTGAAATAAATTGTATTTTTCATAAACCCTCCTGTAAGAATGTAACTTTTGAGTATTCTTACATAAAAAAACGTCAGGACTTCATATCTTCTTTGGCCTAATGATATGAAGTCTGACGCATAATGTCTTTACCCGGCGGCAAAAAAACAGTCAGTGAATTAATTAAATTTTACAAATTAGTGTAGCACGTCAATTGCACACTGTCAATGGAAAGCAAACGAAAAAAATCTATTAAAAGAAAGAAAATCCCTCTGTTCATACACCTTAGGCTCTTTTATAGCTCTTTTGAAAGCATTTTCAACTCTTCTGAGATTCGTTTTAAATCTTTCATCTGTATTTCAGCCTTTTCTGTTTCTTTCACCTGCGCTTCGGTTACTGCGTAAGCCGCCTGTGAGCTTTCAAGAGTAATTTTATTTGCATCATTAATCTGTTTAATCAAAGCTTCTATATTTTTTGCCGTTTCCAGTGAATCTGCAGACATTTTCCTGATTTCTCCGGCTACAACACTGAACCCGACACCGTGCGCTCCGGCTCTGGCTGCTTCAATCGCAGCGTTTAATCCAAGCAGGTTTGTCTGATCTGCAATCTTTTTTGTAAACGTCAAGACTTTACTGATTTCTCTTGTAAGGGCATTAACAGTGGTAATATTGTCTCTGAGCTCTCGTTCTTTATTTCGGATATCTTCTGAAGAGGAAGCCACTCCCTGCATGGATATTTCGATTCCGCCCACTGCTTCATTCACACGCTGTGCGACATCGGCGACTTTCGTTTCTTGATCCAGGCTGACCCCAATGGTAATGCATCCAATGACGTTGTTTTTATCGTCAAAAACCGGATTATCAATTTCTTTAAACGGAATTCCTGCGATTCCTGCAGGCATGTAGGTTTGTGTAACTCTCCTATTTTTCATTGCGAGATACATCGGATCATCCTCTGTCAAAACGCCGTCAGAACCCACATCAAAGTGATCCCCCGGAAAATATCCCAGTATATTTTTTGTATCCGAAATCCAAACTACCAGATCCTTTCCGAAAATATTTTTGAAATACGATCCTACAGCTAACAGCTGGTTTAATAAATCGTTACCTTTTAGCATTTTTCCCGTTCCTTCCTCCGCGATTGCATCAAAAAACATTTCACTTTTAAGCTTAATCGGATTCGAAAAAAATGTCAACATAAGGTATCAATCTCATAGAATTCCTATATAAATATTAATTTGGCATTCACCATTCTCTGATATGCCCATATACTCTTCAAAATCTGCCTGAAAGCTCCGCTCTAATGGTGCTGCCCAGATTGCCGGCCAGGCTTCTTTTACTGCCTCTACCGGATCTCCAAACACCGTAAATTTTGCATAACGGCCTGCGGGAATTTGCTTTTTCACCAATCCCGGTATAATTTCATGAAAAGTGCTCACCTCGCAACCGACAGTCACCTCATAGTTTTCCATTTTCTCTGATCCATAATCGGTGTATAATCCAATGGTATTTTCATTCACCTTATCCTTCATATCAAAAAAAATATTCTCTTCAAATAGTTTTTTCCACAGTCCCCCGATAGTCTCTCCCATTCTTGGATCATTATTTCCGGTCTGTGCATTTAAACCAGCAATCCGTTTTTCTTCTAAAGTAATGATTTCATATTCCATCTCTGTTTCTCCTTTTTTATTCTTTTCTTTCACTATAATGGAGAAAAATAGACAGCAGTATGTCATATTTCATATTGACGGTATGCCATTTTTAAACGCGAGCACAATTCCTCCTTTATCTCAATCGGTTCAAGCACTTTTATATCCGGACCATATGCTAAGAGATATTCGTACAGCCATTCATTCTGCGGCATCTCAAAACTAACGAGAAAGCTTCCATCTTCTTTCTGATGATACTGCGATTCAGAGAAATCATCCCTCACACGATATTCCATTTTGGAAGTAATTTCTGCTTTGACGGTCACCCTACGAAAAGAAATTTTGTCTTTAGAAAAAAGCGTTTCCGGCAAGCTACGGCGTACAAACTGTTCTTCATTTATTTTCAAATTTTTCATACGTGAAAGTTTAAAAAAACGAAATGCGTTTCTCAATCTGCACCATGCCAGCAAATACCAGTCATGCCCTTTAAACATTAACTTCATCGGCTCAGCCGTACGCATCTCAGCTGAACCTTTTGCTCCGCTGTAACAAAAGGTCAACGTATTATTCAGAAGGATAGCCTCTTTTAATAAATAAAAAGTTTCCCCAATCAGGTTCTCCGGATTCCAAAGAGAAAAATCAATAGAAATCCATTCCTCATGTTCGCCGCCAAATAAAGCGGAAAGTTTGTCTAGCGCCGGCTTCATTCCATTTATTTTCAATGCATCCATACCTTGCAGCGCAGATAAAATATTCTTTTTTTCCTCATCGGTCAATACTGATTTATTCAAGACAAATCGGTCGGTCAAGTGAATCCCGCCGCCAATACCTTTCGTCGTATAAATCGGAATTCCCGCCTCAGAAAGCGTATCAATGTCTCTATAAATTGTACGGGAAGAAACTTCGAAATGTCTTGCGAGTTCCTCTGCTGTCACACTTTTTTTGTCTAGTAACAGATATACTATTTCAAATAAGCGAGTAATTTTCATAACCTCTCCTGTTCTTTTAAAAGAATACTTTCTCAGCAGCTTCCTAGACTCCTTTTTTGTATAGAAAATAAGAATACAGAAGGGGAACGAGTACTAAAAGGGGCAATAAGATAAAAAATGTCAAGGCAGGGTATTGCTTAAAGAAACTCTCCAAAATTAAAAAGATGCCTCCTGCAACCCACAGATATCCGGTCATCCGGTGCGTTCTTTTCCAATTTTCCTCGCTTTTCAGTGTCCACGGCAGCTTGATTCCGAATAGATTATTTTGTCTGCTCTTTGGCAGATAATTTCCACAGGCAATAAAAATCACCCCCATTAACCCCGGAATCAAAACTTGCATGGGGATTTTCATTCCCATCGCCATAAACAAGGTAATCGGAACCAGAAATATCGTAAGTGCCGGAATCAGCCACTCTGTAATTCTTTTTACAGCAACAGGGATATTCCCGTTTTCCGGGGTATGACTCAGCATGAAGTTTACAAGGAAATTAATCCCTGCCATGAGGAGTGGTATTCCAAATGCTCCAATAAAACGCGGCGCATATCCATTCGGATTTCCTGCACTGTCAAAGTGAATTGCAATCTCTTCTGGCAATTGCTCATACACGGCAATTGAAAGCAAAATCGGAAGTAGGCAAACTGCTGTCGTAATCCATATTAAATTATTCGGGTTCTTTTTCATTTATTTTCCCTCCAAACTGCGAAGCCCAAAGCATAAGTTCTTCAAAAACCGACACTTGTATTTCATAATAAATATAATTTTTATATTTTGTCTCAAAAATAAGCCCCGCTCTTTTTAATTGTGATAAGTGATAAGAAATGGTCGCTGATGTCATCTCAAATTTTTCTGAAATCTCGCCTGCGGACAATCTTTTGTCTTTCAGTATTTCTAAAATTTCTCTGCGAACCGGATCGGACAAGGCTTTAAAAGTTTCTGGAAATCCCATTTCCTCCTCCTTTGTCTATTTCGAATATTTTCTAAATAGATAGTATCACAAACAAAAAAACCAGTCAAGCACTATTTAGATGAAATTCTAAATAGGTTTTAACTGGTAATTTTAAAGTTTAGCTCGTTTCCCTTTTTCTCTTTCTTAACGAATGAAATTTGTGAAGGCCTTTCTCGCTTTTTCCGGCTCTTCCACCTTTCCTTTTCCATTTTGCACCAGATTCATCAGCCATGCCATATTTTCACCCAACACACTCATAATCTGCTTTCCCTCTTCATCCTTTAGAACTTCACCGGGAGCTCTTCCATAAATAACATTCCAATAGTTGGAGCTTGGCATGAGCATCTCCGCGTAGTTGATATAATTATTCAACTGATTAAATGCAGGAACACCTCCGGAACGCCGCACTGCAGTAACCGAAGCACCTACTTTATGTCTTAAAATACTATTGATGCTTGTAACATAAAAGGCTCTGTCTAAAAATGTCTTCATCGTTCCGCTAATCGCTGAAAAATAAACGGGAGAGCCCAAGAGGATCCCATCTGCTTCTTTCATCTTTTGTATCCATTCATTTACATCATCGTCTTCTATGATACATCGGTCATTTCGGCTCTTCGCACAGGCATTACAGCCCATACATCCCTTTAACGTCTTATTGCCAACCTGGATAATTTCAACCCCAATCCCTGCTTTTTCAAGCTCCTCTGCTACCAATTTCAACGCATGGTATGTATTCCCTTCTTTTTTAGGACTTCCGTTAAATGCGACAACTTTCATACTCTCTACCTCCATTAAAATAAATTTTCTATACATTTTAGATTTTATTTCTTTCATCATAAAGGATAAAAATGAGAATAACAAGTGTTCCTTCCTTTCAGTCCTTGCGTTGAAAAACAGAAGAAAAGCATAAGATAAATTGCTTTTAGAGGGCAGTTTAGGCGGCAGCTCTATATCAATTCAAATAGATATTTTTAAATCTCTGTTTTCATTAATCCGTATTAAAACGCCCGGTGCAACTGCCAGTATTCTTCCTTACTGTCCACTATAATTTTCGCTGTGTAGGTCTTTGTTGTACCTGCGCTATAGGTTGCTGTGAAAGTAAAGGTCAGTTCCTTTGGTGCCTTTCTCCCCCACTTATTCAGCATGCTGGAATCCCACAGGCTTCCGCTGTAAATCGTCTCATTTGCCGCGTTTTTCTTTCCGGTGCTCTTCATGGTTGTGCTGTAGGCAGGGTACCCTTCGATCTTGCAGGTTACTTTGGTCGGGCTTCCTGCGACTTCTGCTTGCAGCAGGAATTTTTCTCCGCTCCAAAAGACGTTCGTTCCTCGTTTTCTCGGTGCTTTCTGCTTCAAGTAGTCTGCATAGGGGGTTTCTTTATTGCATTCGTCCTTAAAGCGTTTCAAGTTATATGTCTTTCGGTTCTCTTCCCAATTTTCGGTATGGTACACCATGCCTGTAATCTTGCCCTCGGACAGTACGGTAAAGCGGTAGGTCCCGATTCCGGCTCCGGTCTGGTCTCTTACGGTGCACACGACTTCATACGTTCCGATCTGTGCTTTCTGTGGTACGGTGCCGGTTGTGGTAAGTGGGTAGCTTCCGTTTGCTGCATTCAATCCGGTTTTTCGGTGGGTATAGAGCAGCTTCTTGTCTTTATATACTTCGGTGCCCAGACGCAGCTCGTCTTTTTCGGCATCGTCAACTCCGACTTGTATCTGGAACGCGTCGCCTTCTTTCACTTTTGTTGGTACGGTCTTAATGGAGGTAATCCACGGAGCGGAGCCGCCGCCTTCAATATAGAAGGTGAGGCTTTCGACGTTGGAGATTTTGTCATAGAGCGGGTTTCCTCCGGCCTTTCTCCCTCTTGAGGTATTGTCTTCCTGCCAATGCTCTACCGTGTATTTGCCGTCGATATAGAATCGTTGAATCGGCTGGTTCAATACTTTATTTGGGTTCTGCGAGGTTACGTTTCCTTCTTCGTTTAATACAGTGGCTGCATCGGGATGGGCACCGTCGTTGAATGGGGTATGGGTATACCGCCAGTATTGTTTCTTGGACGGGTCGCTTTCGTAGTCGTAATAGCTGATGCCGTAGCTGACTAATTCTCCTTTTTTATAGACGAGGCTTGGTTCTTCTTTTTCGTCGTTGTCTGCGATGACGGAAGCAGTCAGGTTCGTCTTTTTCCAAGAATTGAGGTCTGCTTGTGATTTGAACTCGGCATTGTCAACATACATCTTATTTCCTGCATCATCAAAGGTGTAGACTTTGAAATTCTGTAGGTAATAGGTTCCTTTGGGGAAAACCAGGCTTACGGTGGTTTTATCGTTGTATTGTTGCACCGCATCGTAAAGGATGTCTCCGGCTTCAAAGTAGCTGCTTGTGTTTGGATAATTGGTTGGAAAGAGGTAATAAAAGACACGATGGAGATTGACGCCTTCAGTAGCGGTAAGTGTGTAAGAGCTTCTCCCTTTTTGAGCAGTGAAGATATAGCTGCCGTTAAAGTAAGGTAAATCGTTCTCTTTTATCGACCATCTTGCCTGGTAGCTCATCCCATCCGTTCTCGGAATTTTTCCGTCATAGGCAATTTCGACAGAATAGTTCTCCCGGTACGGCGGATTCATTGTAGCATCCACCATGAATCGATCCATGCGCTGTCCGCCTGGCGTAGTATACACTCTCTTATCCTGTGGTGCCAAGTCTGCAACGGCACTTCCATTTTTCACAGCTTGATATTCGGTAATTTCAGGCGATGCGTTAAAGCTTCCGCTTATTTTTGTATAGCCGCCAGTCTTCACACCTTCACTCGTTTGCGCTGCACTGTAAGCCCCCAGATAGTCCACTCTGAGGTTATCTATCATCGCATAACAAAGGATACCTGACCGCCCGTAGGTGCCGCTGGTTAAGGTGATTTCGTGGGTGCCGGAAGGAAGTATCACCGGATGGGTGTAGCTTCCATTACCGCGGATTAGTTGAATGTATGCAGGCCGACCGTCAATCAGTATTTCGGATTCTTTGGAAAACTCTGCCTCAAATCCCCTGCTGTAATCAAAAGAAAGTACACCTTTTTCTCCGGCAGCGATGGTAAACTGAACGGACGCAGAAGTCCTTCTTAGGCTTGCGCTCCTTGTCTCATAGAGATATTGATAGGCTCCGTAGTTACCTCGTCCGGTTTCTCTTCCGGATGTATATCGATTTTCCTTTGAATTAAAGTTATAATCTGCGGTAAATTCTCTTTTTTCGTCAAGCGTGAAATATGAGTTGTAATTGGTATCGTTGAAATCCTCAGTAAAGGATTTGGATACGGTATATACAGAGCTTGAAAGCAGGGATTCAGGAACTTTCTTTGTTAAGATTGGTGCTTGCTTTAACACATCAGCCTGTTCCTTTGCATCTCCTTCTTTTTTTAGCTCATATTCGTAGTAATATTTCTTGTTTTTTTCTAAAAGGAGGGTCTTTTCCATTCTTCCTTCGGTTTGACTGGCTACAATCTTGGTTTTGCTTCCCTTTTCTGTTCTATCCGTCAAACGCTTCGGCATACTGGTAAGAAATTCTGCACTTTTCATCCTAATTCCGTCTAAAGCACTGCGGATAGTATCGCCATAAGAGGCGGCTTTCTCGGTAATTTGTATAAACTGGTAGCCAAAGTCGGAAAGGGCTTTTATGGTACTTTGAAAGGAATCTCCGTTTGCTTGGTTTGTTTCATCAAACAGCGCAGCAAGACGAAGGTCTGCCTTTCCTGCAAGCTCTTTTTGCAGTGGTTCTAAAAGAAGCTGATTTAATGAAACAGGCTTTTGGTAGAAATAGGTTTTGTTCTTTTGTACGGCTACCGCATAACGGGAGGACTGCTTGAAAAACTGTACACCGCTTGTAAGTCCCAGTGCAGAAATAGAAGCTTCTTCTGTGGTACTTCTTTGAAAATCAAAAGCCGTTACTTCCGTTACCTCGTAGTACCCTCCGACTGCGCCGACAGAGTACGGTGTCTGCGGTGTTAAAATGAAAACGGTATCTCCTTGTATCTCCCCATAAAGCGGAAGATCCTCGGTATCATAGCCGCTTCTGCTCTCATAGGTATAGGAAAGCGTTGTTCCATCTGTAATTTGATGACAATAAACGCTCACACGGTATTTTTTGTTATGTGAACTGCTTGCATAGCTGATGTAACGCAGCCTGCCTTCTGTATCCAAAATTGGCAGGATCTCTGCATTTTTGTCCATACTCATATTGATTTCTCTTAGGAATTGATTCTCGCTTGTAAAAACAGCAGCATTCACACGATCTTTTCTTTGCGTATCCTGGTAATACAGACGCACGAGAAGGTTTCCCTCGCTGTCGATGCAGATGCCTTCATATTGGGAATATAAAATGCTGCTGTCTTTTACCCTCTCAATTGCTTCATATCTTACCGCTTCGGTTTTAGGGTTGAAGATTCCTCTTTTTAAGATATTGTTTTGCACGGTAAGAAAATGTAGTTCCTTTTGTATCTTTTTTACGGCACCGCCGGTGCCGCTTGTTTGAATCTGTTTTTTTATGCTTCCGGTCTTTCGGTTCACCTGATAGATGCCGTCCGTTTTGAAGGTATAGATAAAGTCTCCTTCTACAAAGTTCTTTTCTCCCATTTCAAATTCCAATGTGGTTAGATAGGCACCGTTTTCTTTTTCAAGAAGATAGGTCTTTTTCTCCCCTACAACGTAAACGTATTGCTCGTTTTCATCAAAGAATACTTTGCCCGCAAAATTGGTTGGGAACGCATTTTCTCCAAACGTATAGGACCACAAGACGTTTCCATTTTGAGGACGGAGGGCTTTCAAGGTAAATGGCGGGTAAAAGTTATAGTCGCCATATTTTTCGGTTACAGAGGCACCATCGACCACATACAGGTTATCCGAATCTACAAAAAAGGCGGCGTGCAGTGCTTCGGAGTTCACTAACGGATTTAAGTTCTCTTCTGCACTTGCCTGCCCGATGCGTTTGACGGTGATTTCTGCATCAATCGCATTTCCAAGAAAGTAGCTCTGCATGGTGTTGATGCCGTTTTTCAGCTTGTAATATTCTTCGGTGGTTCCAGCCAAAAGTAAAATATCTGCTGTCCTTGCGGGAATTGGCTTTAAGCTGACAACGGGTGCGATGTTATCTACCTTTGTGGTTGCGGCTGTCTCTGCGGTGAGGTAATCTGCATCGGTGATGTATTCTTCTAACGTTTCTTCGGTCCACACGTCTTTCACATGAAGGCGCAGCTTTACTTTTCCAACTCCGGTTTTCTTCACGGATATGATCTTCTTTGTTCCAAAGGAGCTGTCGGTAAAGCCTGTTTTGTTTTCTGCTTTCCCTTCCGTTTCTCCCTCAAAACTTTCATCGAGGTTGCTGTCTTCTGTGATGTACCAGCTTCGTTCGAGCTGATCGCCGTCTGTGGTGCTGACATCTTCCATTTCAATGGTTGCAATATTGCTTCCCTTTTCTCGGAAAAAGGCATCCTGCACGGAAATCTCTGCTTCGGGTGGTAGGTCGGGCTGTACGGTGAATTCCTTTTCGACTTCATCCCAAAGGCCGCGGCTGTCTTTCGCATAGACTTTGTACTTATATCGGGTTTCCTTTGTATTCTTGGTTAAAAAGAGCAGCTGGCAGTTGGTCCAGTATTCATCGGACTCCAATTTCTCAATGGGACGTGTCTTGATTCCAGCGGTATTGTCCAAAGTGTTTTCTTTTCCGTCAAAGTTTTGTGTCAGATGTACCTTCTCTCCAGTCTCTAAGTTGGTAATTTCTGCCCAAATCTGCTTTAAGGGATTGTCTGCATTTGTTGCAACTTGGATGGTCAATACCTGCTTTCGGTTCTGCTTTTGCGTTCCACCTAAGTTTGCAAGCACGGTTGGAGTTTTTAAGACTTCAATGGGTTTGGTGTCGTACAGGCTGCCGCCGTTTTTCGGACTTATTTTTAACTGCACGTTGTAATAGCCTTTGTTTGGAAAGGTAGCGGTTGCATAGACTGGGGTTACCTTATCCTTTCGAATGCTTCCGGCTCCGCTTTCGACAATGCTGAATTTGTTAGTTGCTTTTCCTTCCTCATAGGCCCGAAGTGCAGAATAGCTCTCTCCGTCTACGGTATAGGTAGAGTTGTCTGTTGCAGTGACTGGATGGCTTTCATAAGTCTCTGAGGGAAGAGAGAGTATCGCTTCGGCATCGACGACGGTGCCGTCTACGATGTTAATAGTCTTGGTGTCGATATCTGATTCCCCGCTTTGTAAGGTCACGGTCAGTCGGTAGGTAACCGTTCCTTCTTCTGCTGCGGTTTCAGATAAAACAGAGCCTAATTTCGTTCCGTTCCAGCCAGATACAAATGCCCAGCCGCTGCCGTCATTTCGCTCTAAGGTGCTGCTTTTGAATTTGCCGCCCTCCGGCAGAATGGTTTCATCTTCTGCATCATAATTCTCTCCAGCAGCTGCTTGACTTGGAAGTCCTAATGTCGCATCGAGTTCTAAGGGAATCGGGGTATCTTCTACTTCCTGAATCTCCGTTTCCTTCCAGCTGATGACGGTTGGTACAAAATACAGCTGCCCCTCTACTTTTCCTCCAAAATTAGAATCGTTCATAAAACCTTCTAATTCTTTATTTGCAGAACCGCCAAGCAAGTCTAAAATTTCCTGCTTTCCATTTATACCGCTTAACGTTTCTACCACATCATAGGGTATTTTATCGTTTGCCGTTAACGTAGTATTGACCGTAAAGGATAAGATTCCGGTATTTTTATCGTAGCCGGTAACGGATGCGCTGTTTATTTTTGCACCGTCATTCCAGTAATTAAAGTCATACGCGATCTTATCATCTGCCTTTTTTGTGCTGTACCAGGTATAATATTTGCTGTCTTCAAAATCGAAGTTCTTTTTATTGTAGGCAGTAATCTTCGGTTCTTTCTTTCCTTTTCCGATATTGATGGAAGCCTGGTAAGTATACGGTCCATTTGGCTGTTTTCCGCTTTGCCAGGCACCGGAAGAATTACACCAGATAAAAATGGAGCCGGTATCTAGGCGATAGTGCGTTACCTCTACTTCTTTCGTTGCAGCGTAGGTGAAATCCGGCCAATAAAAAAGCCCTGTGAAAAACAGGGCAAAAATAAGAAGTGCAGATACACTACTTCGACATATTTGATTGTGCATTTTCATTCCTTTCTGTTATACTTATGGTAAGGATTACCGTTTGGCGGTTCAGTCCACCTCTGAAAGGGGGTGGTGCTATGGTTACATATGAAGGCTTGTTTGCCTATTCAGGTGTGATTATAGGAGTTATCACCATTTGTATGATGATACACTTCAAAAAATAGCAGTGACCGCTTAAACATGAGAATTTAAGCGGTCTACTCTGACATTTCGGACTAGCCGCCGTCTCAAAAGCGGTAATCCTTTTCTTATCTAATATATATCACAGATTCCTTGCTTATGCAAGCAGAATGCACTCACTCAAACGGAGGAATCACTTCCGAGATTTGGTATCCATTCTTGAACGGATTTGCAACCAGCAGCATGGTATCTGACGCACTATAAATACCGAAATAGTCGAAGTCCGGCAGCTTATATCCTAATGCATCTCGATTCCATGCATAGCAGCTCGTTTCACCGTCTCCATAATCGGTAAGAGATACCGGATACCCCTCATAATAGTCCAATATCTTATTATCTTTAATCAGCATCATTCCTCTCGAACCATCCCAATCCATTTTAATAAATTCTCTTTTTTTATCTCTTCCTAAAATGATGGACATTTTTTCCGGATAATCCGAAATGACTTCATAATATTTGACTTCATCAAATACGGAGTTTCCTCTAATGTTTTTTACTGCCTGTTCCACTGGCTTTGTGGAAGGGGAAAGGTCCATCATTGCAATCGGATCTGTGCCGCGATTTGCAACGGAGCCTTCTATAATTTGTACGGTATTTTGAGGATTTTCAGCTGTTACCGGCGTTCTTTTGCTTTCATCGGTAAAGCGGTAAATAACAAGTGCGGATTCTGCACGGGTCAGCGTTCCCTTCGGCTTAAAGCTGCCGTCACTGTAGCCGGATAAAATGCCTGTCGCATAGGATTTTATGATATGGTAATCGTACTTTGTCGTGCTGTCTACGTCCTTGACGATTTTTTCAATCTCTGAATAGTTTTCCACTTCGGTCTTTCCCAATCCGTTGCTGATAATGAGGGCCATATCGCTTCTTGGAATGGCATGATTCAGCATTGTGGTATCAATCTCTGCTTCGGCAAATAAGTTCAGCTCTAGGGCTTTCTGGTAATAGTTATATGCCCAGTGGTGCGGCTTCTCCGCTACAGTCAGTTCTTCACCTGTCACGGCTACGACCATCATCTTGATAAATTCACCGTAGGTTACGGTACTTTGCGGCTTGAAGCTACCATCCGGGTAGCCTTTGATAATATCTTTATCTGACATCGCTTTGACGGATTCATATGCCCAATTTGTGGTTTTTAGGTCTTTATACTGCTGCTGATCGGCTGCATAGACGGCTGCGGATGCAAAGAGCAGCGTTGCTGTTAATGTGATTGCGATTGTTTTTTTCATTTGGATTCCTCCTTGTATGCTTTGATTATCAGGAAATTTCCTTCTCTTATAATCTCGTTTATATGGTAAATTTCTTTTCGAGTTATTTGAAAATGGCGGTTCAATTCCTGCATTCTTTTTTTCTTAGTGATTCGTTTGTTCATAGACGATTCCTTTTTATACTATCTCTTTATATATATATTATACCATGTTTTCCCTTGAATGTGTTGGAATTTCAAGAGAAAACGAATTAAATTTTGCTATTTTTCAACGTTTCTATCCGCTTATTCTTTTGCCCTGCTTTTTTCTTTAGTTTTCAAGGTGCTTATCTATATTTTACATTATTTGTAATTAATGTAAATATGTTTTATTTATTTTTGTCATTTATTTTTACGGTTGGAGTTTTTAAGACTTCAATGGGTTTGGTGTCGTACAGGCTGCTGCCATTTTTCGGGCTGATTTTTAGCTGCACGTTGTAATAGCCTTTGTTTGGAAAGGTAGCAGTTGCATAGACTGGGGTTACCTTATCCTTTCGAATGCTTCCGGCTCCGCTTTCGACAATGCTGAATTTGTTAGTTGCTTTTCCTTCCTCATAGGCTCGCAGTGCGGAATAGCTCTCCCCGTCAATCGTCACAACGGAGCTGTCATTCACTTCAAACGGAACGCCTTCATAGGCGGTATCCGGTCCGGAAAGAATCGCTTCTACATCCATCACAGTACCATCCTCTACGGTGGTACTTCGCATTCGTTCATCCTGCGTGCCGCCCTCGGTCACGCTCACAATCTTATATTCCGCAGTTAAGGGAGTATCGAAGCTCTGTTCTAAGCTTCCGCCTGTATTTTGTCCTTTCTTCCCCTTTCCTTTCCACGTCACCAGTGCTTCCCATGCGCCGCCGTCTATCCTGCGCCACAGGGTAGCAGATTCTAAGATCGTATCTGCACCAACCTTTGTCGCATCGGATACGGTAAAGTGTTCTTCTGTCTTCACCGTACTCGGCGTATCTAAGTCCGCGGTCAAATCCTCCACCGGATCAGGGTCAGGGTCTGGAATCTCTTCATAGGTTGTAATCTCATAATCAATCTGAAAATATACAGGGATATAATAGCGGTAGCCTTCGACATTCGGAGCCTGCCACGGCTCTTTAATGTTTTTCCCTTTTTCTTCTAATTGAGTGATTAACTTTGTATTTACCGTATACGTAAGCTCTGCTGCCTTTGTGCTTTTCTGTTCGCCAACCTGATATTCATAACTGATTCCATGAACAGAGGTATGTTCCCCCTTCACTGCAAAGTTGATATAATCTCCGCCGTACCCATCATTAAACTTTCCCGTAATTTTTTTAATCACCGCGCCTTCAGGCACTGCATTTTCCGATATCGTGTACTCCTGGGATGCGGGAGAACCCGGCTTGATGTTTCGCTGCCAAACGTTATTCTCATGCTTCCAGATATCGAAGTACGCTAAATCGTAGATTTCCGCTTTCCCCATTTTTGTCTTTTTTACCGTTTCCGCGGAAGCCGGAGCAATAAAAAACCCTGAACAAAGCAGGGTAACCATCAAAAGAAACGAAATTCCTTTTCGTAGTATGAAGTTATGTTTCATTCAGCCAAATGCCTCCTTTTTATCTATGTCACTTACCATTGTAAGCCTGAAATAACGCAAAAACCACTCCGTGAGTCTGGCAACCTAAGAGTGGCTTCGCCGCTTTCATCAATCTTATAAAGTAATATCTTTGATTTTATAAACTGTATCACCCATCATCACAGATGGAACCTTCCCCTTGACATTAACTCCGTCCTTTGCCGGTTCTGCATAGTACACATAGTAGCTATCCTTTTCCCAGTAACTTGTGCCGTTTGGATTTACAAAACCATTTACCACCACGTCATCAATAACTAATTGTATTATCTCGTATTTTACTTTAGAATAAATCGCGATATAGCCATAGGAGGTAATCTCAAACTTTTCAATGCCGTAGTTTCCTAATGTCGTCTCGACTAAATTTTTCTGAAAGGTTTTATCCCAGCCTTTAAATTTAATAGTCACAGTCTTTTTTGCATTGGCTTCCTTTTCAATGTCTTGCTTTGTCTTTTCGAACGACTCGGCGGTTACCGGCGTTCTCTTGCTTTCATCGGTAAAGCGATAAATGACGAGTGCAGATTCTGCGCGGTTGAGTGTTCCCTCTGGTTTAAAGGTATGGTCGGTATAGCCGGATAAAATGCCTGTCGCATAGGATTTTATGATATGGTAATCGTACTTTGTCGTGCTGTCTACGTCTTTAACTATTTTCTCAATCTCCGAATAGTTTTCTACATCAGTCTTTCCCAAGCCATTGCTGATAATCAGGGCCATATCGCTTCTTGGAATGGCGTTATTCAGCATTGTGGTATCAATCTCTGCTTCGGCAAACAGGTTCAGCTCTAAGGCTTTCTGGTAATAGTTATATGCCCAGTGGTGCGGCTTTTCTGCAACAGTCAGCTCTTCACCAGTTGCTGCAATCACCATCATCTTGATAAATTCACCGTAGGTTACGGTACTTTGCGGCTTGAAGCTCCCATCCGGGTAGCCTTTGATAATGTCTTTATCTGACATCGCTTTGACGGATTCATACGCCCAGTTGGTTGTCTTTAAATCATTATACGTTTGCTGATCGGCCGCGTACACCGCAGCAGATGCAAAAATCATAACTCCGGCCAGTGTGATTGCGATTGTTTTTTTCATTTGGATTCCTCCCTTTTCCCCATTTTAGTAAGCTTTCCGTTCTTGTCAAAATATTTATTATTCTGCTGTTCCTGAATTACTACATAAAAAACTCGCTAAGAATAATAAATGTTTTCATTAATTTTAGTATACCATATTTATCCTTTGTATTTACTTACATTTTATTTTAAATTTTTTTAAATTTTAAATGCAATTTAGATTTTGCCCTTTTCTCTCTTTAGTTTTCAAGGTCCCTATTTATATTTTACATTATTTGTAATTATTGTAAATATATTTTATTTATTTTCCCAATTATTTTTCTTCTAACTGCATTTTTAGTGCTTCAATTAGCTCCATCCCGTACATCCTTCCCCTCTTTTGGAACGACACTCGCCAATATGCGAAAATTTTCATAACCTCTGATTCTTCATTTTCTTTTTCTGCCAGGTACCGTCTGCGTGCTTCCAGATATCGTAATAAGCTAAGTCGTGAATGGCTTCTGTTTTGGTTACGATTTCCGTTTTCGTTGCCGCATAAGTGAAATCCGGCCAATAAAAAAGCCCTGTAACAAACAGGGCAAAAATAAGAAGGAACGAGATTCCTTTTCGTAGTATCAAGTTATTTTTCATGTAACAGACTTCCTCCTTTATCTCATTGAATTTTGTTTGATTCTCTGCTATAATTTTCCATGAAAGAGTCGTAAGAGTGGGTGGCTGGCTCGGTATCCTGCGGAGGTGATGAATATATGGATGCATATATCCAAATCACAAAGGAGAAAAGCCATGAGTGTTTATCAAGCTTTGATGCTGATGATAAGCTTCGCTATGTTGGTGCTTGCAATTGTAAGCCTGAGATAACGCAAAAACCACTCCGTGAGTCTGGCAACCTAAGAGTGGTTTAGCATTACGTTAAATTTTATTAGTTGAGCCAGCCATCACTGCGGCTCTTTTCTATATTATAGCCACATTTTCATAGAAAATGCAAGTCTAATTCTTTTTTACAGCGTTACATCCATATAACGGTATACATCACCTTTTCCTGTAAAATCCAATGTAGGTGTCTTCCCTTTCGGATTGATTCCGCCTGATGGTTCGGCCGCATAAACATAATAACCATCTTTAACGTAGTATCTAAAACCCGTTGTAAAACCAATAGCAGGCACTTGTACATTGTCTATATAGACGCTGATCGCATCATAGCGAACGGTAGAATAAATAACAATGCTACCGATTGAATTCACCTCAATCTTCTTGATGCCGTTATATCCTAGCTGCACGTCCTTTAAGGTGCGTGTGGAGGTTCTACTTCCTATTTTCAAATCTACCTTTTTTGTCTTTTCTTTCTCTATGTCTTGCTTTGTCTTTTCGAGCGACTCGGCTGTTACCGGCGTTCTCTTGCTTTCATCGGTAAAGCGGTAAATGACGAGTGCGGATTCTGCACGGTTGAGTGTCCCTTGCGGTTTGAAGGTATGATCAGTATAGCCGGACAGAATTCCTGTCGCATAGGATTTTATGATATGGTAATCGTACTTTGTGCTGCTGTCTACGTCCTTGACGATTTTTTCAATCTCTGAATAGTTTTCCACTTCGGTCTTTCCCAATCCGTTGCTGATAATGAGGGCCATATCGCTTCTTGGAATGGCATGATTCAGCATTGTGGTATCAATCTCTGCTTCGGCAAATAAGTTCAGCTCTAGGGCTTTCTGGTAATAGTTATATGCCCAGTGGTGCGGCTTTTCCGCAACAGTCAGCTCTTCGCCGGTTGCTGCAATCACCATCATCTTGATGAATTCACCGTAGGTTACGGTGCTTTGTGGCTTGAAGCTGCCATCCGGATAGCCTTTGATGATGTCCTTGTCTGACATGGCTTTGACGGATTCATACGCCCAATTTGTGGTTTTTAGGTCTTTATACTGCTGCTGATCGGCCGCATAGACCGCAGCAGATGCGAAAATCATAACTCCGGCCAGTGTGATTGCGATTGTTTTTTTCATTTCATTTTCCTTCCTATTTTTTATAAGCGATTTCTTTTCTAATATCAATGTGTTATTCTACTTTTCGTAATGCCCATAGCAAGATATGACCTTTATTTTGTCAGCATCAATGCAATAAACCAACCGATGCTCTAAATTAATTCTACGACTCCACAATCCTGATAAATCGTGCGCCAAAGCCTCCGGCTTTCCTAAACCTTTATTTCCATTCCGGCTTATATCCTGTAATAAATCATTGATTTTTTTTATCATCCTTTTATCCATCGCCTGCCATCTTAAATAATCATTCCACCCGATGTCAGTAAAAACAATTTCCATTATTCCATACCTCTTAAGGTTTCAAAATCTACAGATTTGACCATATTGTTTCTCAGCTGATTCATAGATTCCTTGATTTTTTTATAATAAAGCTCGTCAGATCGAATGAAGAGGTTTTCCAAAATATTATTATATTCTGCCTCTGACATGAGAACTACATTCTCACCTTGTTTTCTTGTAATAAAAATGGTTTCACAATCCTGTACAGCTGCATCACATAGTGATTTAAAATTTTGCCTAGCATTTGAATAATTTATTGCTAACATGATATATCCCCTTTCAATTTTTATAGATTAATTATATTGTACTACATTTTGTACAATATATCAATCTGATTTATTATACAAAAATCGACAAATAAAAGTATTTCAAGAGAAAACAAATTAAAAATTACTATTTTCCAACGTTTCTACCCTCTTTTTCTTTTGCCCTGCTTTCTTCTTCAGTTTTCAAGGTACTTGTTTATATTTTACATTATATGTAATAAATGTAAATATGTTTTATTTATTTCTGTCGTTTATTTTTATGGTCGGAGTTTTTAAGACTTCAATCATTTTGGTATCGTACAGGCTGCCGCCATTTTTCGGGCTGATTTTTAGCTGCACGTTGTAAAATCCTTTGTTTGGAAAGGTAGCGGTTGCATAGACTGGGGTTACCTTATCCTTTCGAATGCTTCCGGCTCCGCTTTCGACAATGCTGAATTTGTTAGTTGCTTTTCCTTCCTCATAGGCCCGAAGTGCAGAATAGCTCTCTCCGTCTACGGTATAGGTCGAGTTGTCCGTTGCGGTGACTGGATGGCTTTCATAAGTCTCTGAGGGAAGAGAGAGTATTGCTTCGGCATCGACGACGGTGCCGTCTATGATATTAATGGTCTTCATGTCGGTATCTGATTCGCCGCTTTGTAAGGTGACGGTCAGTCGGTAGGTAACCGTTCCTTCTTCTTCTGCGGTTTCAGATAAAACAGTGCCTAATTTCGTTCCATTCCAGCCGGATACAAACGCCCAGCTGCTGCCGTCATTTCGCTCTAAGGTGCTGCTTTTGAACTTACCGCCCTCCGGCAGAATGGTTTCATCTTCTGCATCGTAGCTTTCTCCGGCAGCTGCTTGACTTGGAAGTCCTAATGTCGCATCGACTTCTAAAGGAATTGGTTCGGGGTCCGGATCGGGAATATTTACTGTGGTTTCTATCTTATAGGTAATATTTATAATGACAGGGATATAGTAGCGGTAGCCTTCAACGGCACCTAACTGGCTAGAATCTTTAATAGAATATCCATTATCACTGTCCTCTGTTTCTAGTACGGTTTTAACGGTGTAGGTAACGGATTTGTTTGCAGCACTGTAAGAAGGCGCGCCAATCAAATTACCACTGGGTACGGCAAATTGGTCAAAATCATCATCAACATATTTACTGTTGAACTGGCCGGAGCAGCTTACAAAGACGCCCCCCTTTGGAATGACATCGGCCGGTATAGTGAAAGTAGCGGTCACTTCTGATTTTTGTTTTTTTCCTTTCTGCCAGGTGCCGTCTGCGTGCTTCCAGATATCGTAATAAGCTAAGTCGTGAATGATTTCTGTTTTGGTTACAGTTTCCGTTTTTGTCGCCGCATAAGTGAAATCCGGCCAATAAAAAAGCCCTGTAACAAACAGGGCAAAAATAAGCAGTACCGATACACTGCTCCGTACTATTTGATTGTGCATTGTGCTTCCTTTCTGCTATACTTATGGTAAGGATTACCGTTTGGTGGCGGATCACTTTCCCTGAAGGGAGGTGATGCAATGATTACATATTCTGAATTATTTCAATTTGGATTGTTGATCGTAGCTGTCATTTCTCTGTGTTTGCGCAGTAAGAAATAACAAAAGCCACCTAGATAAGGTGGCTTAAACCAATTTCGGATCTGCCGCCCTGCAAAAAGCGGTAATCCTTTTCTTATCTAATATATACCATACTTCCCCTGCTTATGCAAGTCTAATTCTTTCTTTACAGCGTTATATCTGTATAACGGTATACATATTCCTTATCTCCCGAAAAAGTAAAGGATGGTGTTTTCCCTTTGGGATTGATTTTGTCTCTAGTAGGTTCCGCTCCATAAATATAGTAACCATTTTCGGTGTAATATCTAAAACCAGTTGTGAAGCCGATTGTCGAAACTTGAACATTGTCTATATAAACGCTGATTGCATCATAGCAGACAGTAGAATATATCATGATAAGGCCATACGAATTAACTTCAATCTTCTTGATGCCGTTATATCCAAGCTGTACCTCCTTCAAGGTGCGTGTAGAGGTTCTACTTCCTATTTTCAAATCTACCTTTTTCGTCTTTTCCTTCTCTATGTCTTGCTTTGTCTTTTCGAGCGACTCAGCCGTTACCGGCGTTCTCTTGTTTTCATCGGTAAAGCGGTAAATGACGAGTGCAGATTCTGCACGGTTGAGTGTTCCTTCCGGTTTAAAGGTATGGTCGGTATAGCCGGAAAGAATTCCTGTCGCATAGGATTTTATGATATGGTAATCGTACTTTGTCGTGCTGTCTACGTCTTTAACTATTTTCTCAATCTCCGAATAGTTTTCTACATCAGTCTTTCCCAAGCCATTGCTGATAATCAGGGCCATATCGCTTCTTGGAATGGCGTTATTCAGCATTGTGGTATCAATCTCTGCTTCGGCAAACAAGTTCAGCTCTAAGGCTTTCTGATAATAGTTATATGCCCAGTGGTGCGGCTTTTCTGCAACAGTCAGTTCTTCACCAGTTGCTGCAATTACCATCATCTTTATAAATTCGCCGTAGGTCACGGTGTTTTGCGGCTTGAAGCTGCCATCCGGGTAGCCTTTGATAATATCCTTATCTGACATCGCTTTGACGGATTCATACGCCCAATTTGTTGTTTTTAAATCGTTATAAGTTTGCTGGTCGGACGCATACACCGCAGCAGACGCAAAGAGTAGCGACGCTGCCAGCGTGATAGCAACTGTTTTTTTCATTTGAAATCCTCCCTTTTCCCCATTTTAGTAAGCTTTCCGTTCTTGTCAAAATATTTATTATTCTGCTGTTCCTGAATTACTACATAAAAAACTCGCTAAGAATAATAAATGTTTTCATTAATTTTAGTATACCATATTTATCCTTTGTATTTACTTACATTTTATTTTAAATTTTTTTAAATTTTAAATGCAATTTAGATTTTGCCCTTTTCTCTCTTTAGTTTTCAAGGTCCCTATTTATATTTTACATTATTTGTAATTATTGTAAATATATTTTATTTATTTTCCCAATTATTTTTCTTCTAATTGCATTTTTAGTGCTTCAATTAGCTCCATCCCATACATCCTGCCCCTCTTTTGGAACGACATCCGCCAATATGCGAAAATTTTCGTAACCCCTGATTTTTCATTTTCCTTTTCTGCCGAGCACGTCTTCACTCTTCCATATATTGTAATAGTCTAAGTCTTGAATCGTTTCTGTTTTTGCCTCCATTTCCGTTTTTGTAGCTGCGCAAGTAAAATCCGGCCAATAAAAAAGCCCTATGAAAAATAAGGCAAAGATAAACAGTATCGATACACTGCTTCGTGATATTTAATTATGTATTTTCATTCTTTTCTGCCATACTGATTGATAAGAATTCCCGTTTGGTGGCGGATTACTTTCCCAGAAGGGATATGATACCCTATGATTACATATTCTGAATTATTTCAATTTGGATTGTTCATCATAGCAGTCATTTCTCTGTGTTTATACAGTAAACAATAACGAAATCCACCCAAAAAATGTGGCTTATTCCATTTAGGATCTGCCGCCGTCTCAAAAGCGATAATCCTTTTATTATCCAATACCTATCATAGTTCCCTTTCTCGTGCAAGTAAAAAACTCTTATTCTTCAAATGAAGTGCAGGAGCACCCTACAAAATGCTTACTATTATTTATTGAAAAATTTTTAAGTGCCTGCTATAATCACTTCAAGTTACTTAAAAGATATTCATCTAGAATTGATGATACTGCTAAATAATCAGCTAATAGGAGTGTTAAAATGGTAAAAATTATGTTTGTTTGTCACGGCAATATATGCCGCAGTCCAATGGCAGAATTTATTTTTAAAGATATGATTGCAAAAAAAGGATTGTCCGAGCATTTTTTTATTACATCCTCTGCAACTAGCACAGAAGAAATCGGAAACACAGTCCACCACGGTACAAAAGCTAAGTTGAATGAATTTGGTATTTCTGTAAAGGGAAAGAAAGCCGTCCAACTTACTAGAAAAGATTTTGAAGAATACGATTATCTTCTTGGAATGGATGCACAGAATATCTGCAATATGAATCGCATTGCAGGAATCTACCACAAAAATAAAGTACATCGACTCCTTGATTTCTCTGAAACTCCAAGAGACATCGCAGACCCATGGTATACCGGTAACTTTGATATTACCTATGACGATATTTATGAAGGGTGTGAATCCTTCTTATCTACCCTTCTATCGGAAGAAGCGCCTTTCTAAAGAAATCTTTGCTTTAAAATTTAAAAAGGTATTTCGTCTGTCCACCTTAGTCATATTTGCCTTGATTCTATATAGAAATATCTATATACTATAAGAAATACTAAATAAATAATAGATAGGAGTTGTGAAGATGCGTAATTTTTCTTGCTAAAATCAAAAGCGTAATAAAAAAGAAAAACGGGTTTACCGTCTTTTTGTTATGCAATGCAAGAAAGTTACATCATTTTTCTCTCTGAACACGCAGTTGCTCCTTTGGCTATGCTGCGCCTTGTTTTCATGAGCTGTAAGAATTTACTTTCTTGCAGTTTTATTTGTTTACAAGGGAGGTATATACCATGTCATTAATTAATATTTCAAATCTTACGTTTGCCTACGACGGCAGTTACGATACCATTTTTGATCAAGTGTCTTTGCAAATAGACACCAATTGGAAACTAGGCTTTATCGGGCGAAACGGACGCGGCAAAACAACATTTTTAAATCTGCTTATGGGAAAATACGAATATACGGGAACGATTTCATCCAGTGTCAGTTTTGAATATTTTCCCTATCCGGTTGAGGATACAACGCTGCTCACTTCTGCTGTCATAAAAAAAATATATCCTGATTTTGAAGGCTGGCAGCTTTGTCGCGAACTAAATCTGCTTCAAGTAAAAGAAGATGTGCTACATCGCTCTTTTCAAACACTCAGCAATGGGGAACAGACAAAAGTGCTGCTTGCGGCCCTTTTCTTAAAAGAAAACAGCTTCCTGTTGATTGATGAGCCAACCAACCATCTTGATCTACCAGGAAGGCAGCTGGTCGCATCCTATCTGAAAAACAAGCGCGGCTTTCTATTGATTTCACATGACAGAGCATTCCTTGATGATTGCATCGACCACGTTATTTCTATTAATAAATCAACCATTGATATACAGCGTGGGAATTTTTCATCTTGGTATGAAAATAAACAAGCGCAGGATCATTTAGAACTAGCTCAAAATGAAAAGCTGCGAGGTGAAATCAACCGACTGTCCAAAGCTGCAAAACAGGCCTCCGAGTGGTCACATACAATCGAAAAAACAAAAAACGGGACGAAGGTGTCTGGAATCAAACCGGATAAAGGACATATCGGTCGACAGTCTGCTAAAATGATGAAACGCTCAAAAACGATGGAAGAGCGACAGAAATCGACCATCTTGGAAAAATCAAGATTGTTGAAAAATATTGAACGTGCAGATGAACTAAAGCTGTCTTTCCTCTCTCACCATTCTCAACGCTTAATTCATTTAGAAAAAATCTGCATTTTTTACGATGAAAAAGAAATTTGCAGCAATTTAAACGTTTCTATTTGTCAAGGAGATCGAATCTGTCTGCGCGGAAACAATGGGTCAGGAAAATCCAGCCTAATAAAACTTATTTTGGGAGAGCAGATAGAATATAACGGCACGTTGCTGAAAGCTTCCAACCTGAAAATTTCTTATGTTCCGCAGGATACATCTCACTTAAAAGGCAGCTTATCCGATTTTTCAAAAAAGCATCAGCTTGACGAAAGCTTATTTAAGACGATCCTCCATAAGTTAGATTTTCAACGTATTCAGTATGAAAAAGACATTTCCCAGTTCAGTGCAGGTCAGAAAAAAAAGGTTTTGATCGCGAAAAGTCTAAGTGAAAAAGCACATTTATATATCTGGGACGAACCCCTCAATTATGTTGATGTCCTGTCACGCCTGCAAATTGAAGCATTGCTGATACAATATTGCCCCACTTTGATTTTTGTTGAGCATGATATCGCCTTTTGTGAAAAAATAGCGACCGAAATAGTCCAGCTTGCTTAACACCAACAAGCTTCGAGAAAATATCATAAGATGATAGAATAACAAAATATAGCCCTTAAACTGAGTTTAGGGGCTATATTACATTCTCGCTCCATTTATCCGGACTCTTTAAAAAATCAAATTCATAG
This sequence comes from uncultured Anaerovorax sp., assembly GCA_963521065.1. Taxonomy (GTDB): domain Bacteria; phylum Bacillota; class Clostridia; order Peptostreptococcales; family Anaerovoracaceae; genus IOR16. Next base: position 136,699 of record CAUQTI010000003.1, read on the forward strand.
ACGCTGTTTTTGCGTAGAAACTTAACGGGATTGAAAAATAAAAGCATCATCCATTAATTGGGAAATGACAGGGAAATCAGCTTCTACCCAATCCAACTGACTCAATTCATGCCGCTCTACCCATACTGCACTTTTATGCACTCTTAATTGAACTTCCTCCTTTTCAATCGGACAAAGAAAAAATTCCATTGTAACTTCAAAATCTGGGTAATTGTGCTCTGCACGACAGTAAAAGCGAAGCTCTTCTTCGCGCACTGCTAAATCAATTTCTTCCCGCAGCTCACGACAAAGTGCTGCCTTTGCCGTCTCACCCGGTTCAATCTTGCCTCCCGGAATTGGATCTATATTATAAAAGTGGACACGATAAGTAACCATATATTACAATTAAGTAGACACAAAAAGGAGGTATCTACTCATGTCCACAAGTAAAACTGGAACACGGTATGACGAGGACTTCAAACGTACTCTCGTTAACCTTTATCAATCTGGCGGTAAAACGCAGGCTGCTCTCTGTAAAGAATACGGTGTATCCCTAACCGCTCTTACCCGTTGGATCAAACAATACTCGACTGTCAAAACAGATGATGGTGAAGTTCTTACTGCTAAGCAAGTCAAAGAACTCCAAAAACGCAATGCTCAGCTCGAGGAGGAACTCCTCATACTAAAAAAAGCGATTGCCATCTTCACGCCACACTCCAGCAACGATTAGAGGCTGTTCATAAGCTTCGTTTTCAGCATAACTTAAAGATTCTTTGCAATGTATTAGGTGTCAACAGAAGTACATATTATAAGCATTTCCACTCTGTACCTGCTGACCGCACCAAAGAAAACCAGGAGATAGCCAAACAAATTCTCCGAATCTACGCTGATTATAACAAGCGTCTAGGTGCATATAAGATTACATATGTCCTCCGGCGTGATTATGGCATTCACATTAGTGTCGGAAGAGTGTACCGACTGATGAAAACACTTCAATTACCACGAATGTCCACAGAGAAGCCATGTCGTAGCTATCGACATAAAGATAATGGTGATTGCACCAATCATCTCCATCAAGAGTTCAACCAGAAATCCCCTGACATTGTCTGGGCAAGCGATTTCACTTACATCAAAGTCTCTGGGAAATGGTATTATCTTTGTATTGTAATGGATCTATTTTCTCGAAAAGTCATTTCCTGGAATATTTCGGCAAGACCTGATGTCAATCTGGTAATGACTGCATTCATAAAAGCTTATGATAAAAGAAAATGCCCTACAGGACTCATGTTCCATTCTGATCGGGGATCTCAATATACTGCATTTGCCTTCAGACAGTTATTGGATTCTCTTAATGTAGTGCAATCATTCTCCAAGAAAGGTTATCCCTTCGACAATGCCTGCTGTGAATGTTTCTTCAAATATTTGAAAAAGGAAGAGACCAACCGTAAAACCTATCACTCTTTACAAGAGCTACAGCTATCCCTATTTGAGTACATTGAAGGTTTCTACAACTCCAGAAGACCGCATGGTTCTCTTGGAATGCTAACCCCTAATGAAAAAGAAGAACTCTTCTGGAATCAAGCTTAGTAACTGGTTCCGGAAAGTTTTTTCTAATAATCGTGTCCACTTACTTGACTATAGTGCATTTGCATAACCATTTTTTGTAGTACTGTATGTATAACTGCCATTTGCAAGAGAAAAAATAGCGCAGCCCTCTTCATCAGTTATTTTTTCTTGGCTATTAATTATAATCTTTACTCCTACAATCGGCGTATTCTCTACATCCTTTACAACTACATTTAAGTCATAAATTAATACTTCTTTAGGCAGTGCTGTTACTTCATTCGAATACACACTTTCCTTTATCCCATTACTTGCAATCACAGCAAAATAATACATTGTATTTTCCTGTAGTTCATTGACGGTATAAGAAGTATTTTCCGTGCTACCAACCAATTCATAATTACCAGAAGAATTACCCTTATATACTTTATATTCTGTTGCATCAGCTATCACATTCCAAGTCAAACCAACACTGTTGCTTGCGGTACTTTGTACCGTTAATGTCGGTGTCGCTATCACATCATCTGCAATTGGGTAATTCGAAGACTGCCATGAAAAATATGGATAAGTTGTACTTTGTTTTGTCCAAACCGTATCAAAATCCCATCCAATGTAAATGCCTTGCTGCATTAGCTCTGCGGTTGTTTTGGGAATACCTTTCCCTTCATCCGATTTCCCAGCTAGGTTTTTATCATAAAAACAATTTTGTATCCCATTACTTATAGTGTTACTTCCGCAAAATCCACCTGCCTCTGTTGAATCGGCTACGCTGCCAATCGAATAAGAATTCGTAATAGTACCCCCATTATTTCCTACAAATCCACCATAAATATCCCCAGCATCGATTCCGTTTACAGTAACGGTTGAATAACAATTATCAATTGTACCATTGTTATTGCCTACCAATCCTCCTAAACTCCACTCCCCGTTCACGGTTCCTTTCGTATAGCTTTGTTCAATCATGGCTTTTTTTTCCTCTGAAGAGTTATAGAAGCCGCTTTCATTAAAGCCTACCAGTCCACCACCGCAATTTGTTGCCTGTACCTCAACCTCAGCAAAGCAATGATTGATTCTTCCAATCGTCTCTTTCACCGTATTTTTGCCAACCAGTCCACCGATTTCAGTTTTACCGTTCACATAGCCTTTTGCCGAGCAATGAGATATAAGATTGCTATTTTCTCCTACAAGCCCCCCTGCCCCCTGTTGATTGTGTGTAACACTTACATTACCCTCTACATGACAATTACGAATTTCCCCACAATTGACACCGGCAAGAATACCTGCTGTTCCTGTTGCTTTTATACTTGCATCCTTTATTGTGATATCTTCAAGAACTCCTTCTTCTCCAACATAAAACAAACCAACATGATAACTCTCCGGTAATGTACTGTTAAATGTATCCGGCCGGTGAATCGTTAAATAACTGATTGTCTTTCCGTTTCCGTCGAAGCTTCCTGTAAATGGATGTGCTCCGTTTCCAATCATCATATCCTCTTCATAGTCCCTTAAATTGATGGACGAAACTTGTTTAAAATGCTTATCTAAATACTGATTGATTCGAAACAGCTGTTCTGCGCTCTCAATTCGATAAGGATTATTTACCGTTCCGTTTCCTCCTGCAAATTCAGGATTTTCTTTCATTTCAAACACAGCTGTAAAAGAAGTGTCTTTTACAATTTTAAATGTATACGATTCGGAAGTACTTACAATATTATTTTGTGAATCCCTCCAGCCAATAAACTGATACCCTTCATTTACTACTACAGATATCGTTGTACTGGTGTCGGGAGTATGCCATCGATCTGCCGTAATAATCCCTGCCCCCTGGGGTTCACAAGAGACTGCAAGCTCTAAAACAGTCCCTCCAGTCTCGTCTGCATAACTAAATGAAATAGATAGAAAAAATGTACCAAAACACATTATTCCTACAAGAAACAAAGAAATCGTCCTTTTCATGCACCTTCGTTTATTCATCATATCAAGCCCTCCTTAAAGTACTGAAATTATACCAAAAGATGTACTTTATTGCTTATATCTTATTGCTTTTTTATTGTTCTTTTATTGCTAAAAAGCGCAAATGGAAATCTATCATTCATTCCCTTTTGCGCTTTTTAATATCACTTAATCTTTTATATTATTTATCAATATAACTGTCTAAACACTTGTTTACAAAGATAATTGTCATTAAAGGTTAAGAACCTTTTCCCTGTACTCACTCGGACTTAATCCTGTTCTCATTTTAAATACACGAGAAAAATGGCTGTGATTTCGAAAACCACACATAACAGCTACATCAATAATTTTAATCTCCGGTCGATTTAAACATTCAAGTGCTTTCATGATTCGAATGTTCATAAAATAATGATACGGTGTCATCCCCGTACTTTCCTTAAATTTACGAATAAAATTAAATTTACTCATATTTGACATATCTGAAATCTTTTCAAGTGAAAAAGTTTCCTCACAATTCGCCTGAAAGAATTCAATAATTTGATTCACATTTATACTTTCCTCTTTCTGTTCAGCCAATGAATTTTCAAATCCAATGGTTCGTAACAAAAAAATTGCAATTTGAATGCTTAAACTATCCAGCAAGAAGGAATATCCCTTTTGTTTTTGTTTATGTTCATTTATGTAAACATCAATTAAATCTTTAAGTTCACGATTACAAGGGATTGGATGATTTAAAAAGCTTATTTCTCTTATCCCATAAATGTTATACGCCAATTCCTGTATAAATTCCTTTTCAAACTGAATGCTTAGAAAAGAAACATCTGCTAATAAAAAGTGCGTTCCGTGCATTTGATCGGAATTTATTGCAAAGATCCTATTCGGCGGTACATCCATTATCTTTCCGCCCAATACAAAATTCATTACTGATGTTTGTGTTAGGATAAACTCATAATTGCTATGAGCATATTCCCCTTTTAATACATAAATCGGTTTTATCGTCTGAAAAAGAGTCATTTTATTACTTGGATATGTCAAAAAAAACTCATCCTTTTTAATAAAATCAGGTAGTGGTTGTTTATGGATAATTGGTTTCTTCATCAAAACCTCCTCTATCGTTTTTTACCATTATTTTTTGTTTAATAATATGACAGTAACCCGATTTTATGAAGAGGTCAAGTATTAATTATTTCATTATTTTTGAAGAGTGATTGAAACGGAATTGAAATCTATAGAAGGATTGCTTCCTACAGTAACGTCAAATTTCCAACCATCTTTTTCACCTGTAAAAGTTGCTGTTTCCATGACCTGTGATTTATAATTATCAGGTTCCATATTTAAGGCATCCTTGTAATAGGCAACCACTTCCTTATAAGATTTGCTTGGCAAGATTAAATCAACGACAAACAAGTCTCCGCTTGATGGCGAAGAGGAACTGATAACCTTTGCTTTTGAATATATTGGAACGATATCACTGGGATAACCCTTTGACAATGATACCTCTTCTGCATCTTCATATTTTATAACCTCTGATGATTCTGTATCATCACCAAAATTATCATCTTCTTCCGCATCATTTGACTCTATTCCATAATCTCTTAACGTAATAAATACTTGTGTTACACCATCCGCATCCGTAATTGTGAGACCGTTGATATGAACCTCTCCGATATCAATGCCCTCAAAATATGCTTCATCTTCACCCACATCGGATTGATTTAATGCATCAAGTTTTTCCATGTAGAATTCCACCACATTTTTATAAGTATCATCGACCATATATACCACAGTATACCCATCTGTACCATAGGTATCTGCCTCTAAAATTTCTGCATTCTTATAAAAAGGGACTTCTTTTGGAAAGCCATCCGGAAGTCCGGTTGGCACCGTTGCATTAAAAGCATCTTCCAATTCCGCTGTACTGCTTTCATCAACACTATCTCCATTGATTAACGCCCCTGCATCCTCATTATTTTTCTTACACCCCGTAAGCATTGCAAATAATAATGCAATGATAAAAAAACAAATAAATAATTTTTTTAACATAAAATAAACTCCCTTCAAATTCAATACATTATTCTTAAGAAGGTACTCTATAAAAAATTAGAAACACCTCATTCTAATTATATCTTCATCATAACGCAACCTCTGTCATGACATTGCTTATTTTGGATTGTCAACATTAAACTAGACAACTTTTTTAAGGGTATTTTGCTTGTACTCATGCGGTGTCAGATAGTCTAGTGATGAATGAATGCGATGATTGTTAAACCAGTTGACGTAATCTGCAAGCTGGCATTTTAAATCCTCCAAATTCTCAAATATCTGACCCTTTACAAATTCTGTTTTTATGATTTTATAAGTTGCCTCAGCCACGGCATTGTCATATGGGCATCCCTTCATACTTAAGGAGCGTGCAATTTTAAAGGTTTCCAAAGTTTCATCAATAATCCGATTTTTGAATTCGTTACCTCGGTCAGTATGAAAAATCTGTATTTTGTTTAAGTTTGTTTTTACCGTTGCAAATGCTTTTGATACTAGGATGGCATCTTTGTTTTTACCTGCGCTATATCCAATGATTTCACGGTTATGAAGGTCAATCAGAACGCATATGTAATTCCAACTTAGGCCTACCCTGACGTATGTCAAATCACTTACGACAACATTTAAAATTGGCTGTTCATCAAATTTACGGTTTACTAAATTAGCCACTTCCGACTCATTACATTTGTCTACATGCGGCTTAAATTGGGCTACAGTATAATTGGAAACCAAGCCTTCTTGTTTCATGATTCTACCAATACGACGACGTGAGATTTGAATACCTTTCTTTTTTAGTTCCACTTTAATTTTTCTAGTCCCGTAGTTATTACGGCTAGATTTAAATATATCAACTATTTTAGCTGTAAGCTCTGATTCATCAGGCTTAGCAATGCTTTCATAGTAATACGTACTTCTTGAAATTTGTAGGACTCTACACATTGCTGATACAGAGTATTTGTGTGCATTGCTGCGAATCACATTTACTTTCGTCCTAAGATCAGCGCTGCTTGTTTTAAAATGTCGTTCTCCATCTCAAGCTGCTTGTTCCGCTTGCGAAGCTCAATAAGTTCTTTCTGCTCTGGAGTGCGATTGTCCTTCTCTTTGAAAGAACCTGAGGTTTCAGATTGCTTAATCCATTTATCAAGTAAGGATGGAGCAATTTCATATTCTCTCTGAATATCACATTTTCTTTTACCATTGTGGTAAAGTTGTACAATTTGGCCTTTGAATTCAGATGTAAAGGTTCGTTTTTGAGGAGTTTGCTTTTCATTAGACATAATTTTTAAATTCCTTTTCATTGATTATTTCAATAATACATGCCCTTTAAAAATCTGTCTAGTTTATTGTAACCTATTCATTTTATGTTCTGTTATTGCTTTTATTTCTGTATCAGAGTGTTTATAAAAAACGGAAGCAACGTATAAATTGCTCCCGCTTCTTCTTCGTTCTTTTTTGTTATGTGTATGTATTTTATATTTTATTTTACTTCAATAAAAAGCTTAAGAATTGTTGCGACTTCTGCTCTGGTTGCTGTACTTGAAGGATCAAGAACATTCGCACCTTTTCCTGATAGCAAGCCTTTTCCGATTGCCCACTTCATAGGTTCTTCTGCCCAACTTGAAATTTGGTTGGAATCTGTAAAGGTAGATAAGGATCCCGATGCAGAAATGTCATATCCTTTGCCTTTGGCATAATGATAAAGGATTACCGCCATTTGTTCCCTTGTAACATTATCATTCGGTCCAAATACACCATCCCCATATCCATTCACAATCTGCTTTTCAGATGCCCAATTAACCGCATCTACATACCACATACCATTTGTAACGTCCTTGAATTGGTTCGCTCCTGCTTGTGGTTTTCCTGCCAAACGGTGAAGTGCTGTAACAAGCATTGCACGGGATACCGTTTCATTTGGTGCAAATGTAGTATCAGAAGTACCTGCAAACAGGCCCTTTTCATATACAAATTGCACTGACTTGAAAAACCAAGCATTTGCTTTTACATCTTGGAAAGGATTTTCCCAAATCTTTTCATAACCAATGGCATACAAGGAAAAATGTGTTGTCTTGAAGCTCACTGTCTTTGTTTTTGTATCATACACGCACTTCATCGGCTCTATATTACCATTGCTGTCCACATACCATACCGTTACACCATCTGGATTTTCACCCTTTTTCAATTCATAAGGCAAAGAAATGGTAATCGGACCATCAAATTTTGTAATTGCCTTTGTTCCGCTCATAATAGAAAAGTCATAAACAGGTGCATCCCCAATTGCTTGCTTCTGCTTTTCATTAAGTTCCTTCGATGAATCCACCTTACCCGCATTAATTGTAATATTGCCATCACCTGCTTGTTTTACAATGGATAGCATGGATTCCTCACTTAAATTCAAATCACCAATTGGTGTATTAATAAGCAAGCTGTCTACCTTGCTTTTTGATAAATCATTTAACGCAGAAACAGGTATAGTCGTACTAACCTTCTGCATATTTTTCGGAGCATCTACTTTGATTTCCACCAAAGGAGTCGTTCCTGCCTTTTTTGCTGCTTCTTCTGCTGCTTTTAACGTATCCGCAATCACTTTTTCTGAAATAGAAGCATTTGCTTTTTCTCCAGTGACAGTTGCTTTTACTTCTGTTGTCGCTTTTGTAGTCGTTCCTTCTGTTTTCGTCTGATCCGGTTTCAGTTGTGGAATTGCCGGTGTTCCTCCACCGCCACTTCCGCCATGTCCACCTCCACTAGAAGAATTCGAATAAGGCGTAAAGTGAATGGTTAGTTTTGTTTCATTCGCACCATCTACAGAAGTTGCAAGCCATATATTTTTTGTTGTATCCACATCGGATTTCATCCATAAAACGAGTTCCTTATCCGTTCCTCCCACCTGCAAAGCTTCACTTTTATCCGTGTCTGTTAATCTTAAATAAATTGCTGATTCTGTGGTTTTATAATAAAGATCTGTCATCGGATATTCCGTGCCGTCATTGACTTTTAAATTTCCAATAAGCAATCCAATCCATTTTGCTTCTCCCTGAGCCGCATCACTGCTGGCATAAGTTGTTAAGGTGGACTTTCCTTTTACTGCAACAGTAAATTCATTTGTTAATCCGGTTCTAATTGATTCCCCTACGTTAATTTTTCCCTGATTTTTCAAATGTGCAACAAGCGCTGGTCCCGTTGCAACAGTATCTCTAGCTGTAAGCTCAACCTTATTATTTACAATCAGTGTAACGCCAGCACTTTCGTCCGAATCCTTATAATTCGAATCGCCATCCTTTTTTACCGTAAAGGTGGTCGTCCCCGGAGTTATTATTGTAATGGCACCAGTACTTTCTTCCACTGTAGCAACAGCCGGATTACTGCTTACATAATGCAGTGCCCCCGTACCTTCATCTGCCAACAATGTGAATTCCGGAGGAGTCAATCCTAAAATGCCTGTGCTGGAAGATAGCGTCAATTCAGGTCTTCTTTGATCGGCTTTCGACACCTCTATTGACAGATTAATTCCTGTAACTGAATGATAGTTTTCCGCATCCAAATTATACTGTGCTTGAAACGTATTCGTTCCCACATTTCCTACTGGCGTCGTATCCGAATCCTGCCAAGAAAATCCAGAAGGTAAGGCGATATCCGCAAGCGTCTGCCCATATACTGCTGTAAGTCCTGTCGGAGCACTTGGAGAAATTGGAGTTGCCTTTGCAACAGTAAAAGTCTTTGTTGCCATCTTCCCCTCATAGGCGGTTCCTTCTTTTCCCTTAATAACCACCGTATAGTCTCCCGCATTTTTTACTTCAGTTGCTGAAATACTAGCTCCATTTTTTTCAAAAGATACCGTATAATCCGAGTTCTCTGTTAACGTTACCGGTGTATCTTCTATCGTCGTCACAGAAATAGACGGAGTAAGCTGCGCTCCTGTGTACATCAATGTATCTTCTACAGTAACATTAAATCCACTAAAAACAATCTCCACCGGATGGCGAGTTATGGTTAAAGCAGCCGTAGTATCGTTTGTCACCGAGGTTTCAAAGATATCCATATAATAAGCATCATTGGCTCCTACTTCCATACCTCCCAGTCCTAAATCCCATCGTCCATTATAATAAGAATCATTAATTACGGCCGTGCCATTTGAACTTGATTGTGAACCAATGCTCGTATGCCCCGCAACAAAATCATATGAATGTTCGGGTGGTAATCCATTTATCTTGAAAGTAGCATCTTTATCATCTGGATTATAATATGGATCATCAGGTGGATATGGATTTTTTGTGCCCACATAGTAAGCTGTATATTTTTCGCTGCTTTCTACCTGGGTAACGGTAATATCCGTATTAAGCGTAGCCGAAGGACCTTCACTCTCATGATCTCTATCTGTAAAAGCTATCGTAACCGAGTCAAAGTGACGTTCCTTCATACTTTGTCCGTCACAGATCATCCAATCAAACAGAGGCAAAAACGGAAAAGCAATGCTGCCTTTGCCCTCATCCTCCCAAGAGTGACCCTGATAAGTTCCATTGGCAACCACGTGGTAGTTATAATACTCATCCGATACGTCATCAAAATGAATGCCTAGCGTCGTTGCACAACTTGAATAACTCGTATAACCAAGTTTCCCAATACCCAGCTTAAGGCCTGTCGGCTGTGGTAAAGTACCCGCCAGTGCAGTTGACGGGAATAAAGTAATCAGCATGCATAAAGCAATTATAAATGCCGTTTTTTTATGTAGCTTCCTTTTCATATAACTTCTTTCCTTTCTTTTGGTGTTTTAAAACTGTTTTATTTTTTCACCTCCATTTATAAAACAGCAATTGACTTTTAAAAAATATTGTGTTATTACTTTAACGTGTACACAAACGTTAAAGTAAGAATAACAAAAAGTCATTTTGTTGTCAATCTTAACCAAACATAAGATTAAAAAAGTTTTAGCTGATTTCCTCAACATTGTTTAATATTTAAGCATATGTTAAAATAAGCTTATAATTAATATGTAAAACCATCACCTTTCATGGAGAAATTTATGGATAAAAAACCTACCATTAAAACGATAGCAAAAATAGCCGGAGTCTCACATGTAACTGTGTCGAGAGCACTACGTGGATGTACGGATATCTCAGCTGCAACTACAGAAAAAATTCGTTCCATCGCTCAAGAAATCGGATACACACCAAATGCCTTTGCACGGAGCTTGTCCTCTAAAAGATCAAACAACATCGGAATGATTGTTCCTGCAATGGGTGCAGATACCATATACAATGAAGTTTTCAATACCGTCAGTGCCGAAAGTGCCAAGCATGGATTATCGGTACTGCTAGGAAGCTGCAGCCGCAATATTGAATTAGAAAAATCATTTTGCCATATTATGTGTGAGAATCGAGTCGGTGCTTTACTTATTGCTTCGGTAAGCAGTGATGTATCTCACATTAAAGAAATTTGTAATGGAATTGTTCCAATTATTTTTATTGGAGGGAAAACCGGAACGGAAGAAGAAAACTGCATTGCAGCTGATTATCGACACAGCGGAGTTCTTGCTGTTGAACATTTAGCTGCTCTTGGGCACAAAGATATCGCATTGTTCGCTTATTATCCTAAAAGCCGTACCATTTTACAAAAAATTTCCGGCTATGAAGAAGCTATGAAATCTTTAGGGCTTACTCCACAGATGTACATTGAAGGAAATCATGCGGATACCTTTACTGCGGGAAAAGCCTTAACCGATCGTCTCATTGCACAAAAAAAACTGCCCACCGCCATTTGGTGCGCAAGCGATTTAATGGCCATGGGCGTTTTAGATTCTTTGAAATGCCATAAAATTAAGGTGCCGGAAGATGTGGCAGTTATGGGTCACGATGATTTGTTTTTGGGGAGAATGTCCTTTATTTCCCTTACAACATTGACACTTCCAAAAGAGGAAATCGGAAAAAAAGCCATTGACCTTGCTCTCTCTATCATGGATGAAGCTGCTGATAAGCAACCTCATAAGATAATAACGCAAACAGAATTAATAATACGTGAAAGCACCGCAGGAAAAACAAAATGTTCTTTAATGAACCAATTTATAGCTAAATCATAGCAAAATTAATAGGCGGTTAAACTGGCAAGAACGATAAAACCGGTCCCTACTATCATGTAGATACCAACCAGCGGCAGAAAAAATTGAAGCCATTTTCCATAGGAAATGCCGGATACTGCAAGACAGCTTGTCAAGGTAGTAGAAATGGGGGAAATTAAGTTTACCAATCCATCCCCTAATTGAAATGCAAAAACAGCAGACTGTCGGCTAAGCTGCATAGCGTCTGCCATAGGTACCATAATAGGCATTACTACAGCTGCATGCGCAGAACCGGATGTGATGATCGGATCGATGGCCGCATTTGCATAGAACATACCCAAAAGCTGTGCCCAGGAAGGAAGCTCATTGACAATATCCATTAAATGATAGGCAACGGTATCCAAAATACCGCCTTCAAATAAAATCGTACGCATAGTAGCCGCAATCCCAATGATGAAAGCCCCTTTCATCATTTTTTTGCATCCAGAAAGATAAATATCACAGGTTTTGCTTGCACCAAAACCAGATAACAATCCCGCTGTAATTCCAAGAATAAAAAAGGAAACTGCAATCTGTTCTATCTGCCAATCTAAATTAGAAACTCCAAAGGTAATTACAGAAAGGGTAATTGCAAATACACCTAAAATAAGTGCTTGTTTTTCTGAACTCAAATCGGAATCCGCAAAACCCTGTGCTGTTTCCCACAGCGTTTGATTTTCCATTCCGCTTATATCTTTTCTTATGGAATTCCTCGCATGCCGTATAATATAGAGGCTGGTAACAATGAGCAAAGCAACAAGCAGAAGCCAACGAATCCACGCACCGGAAAACATCGGCACTTCTGCCAAGCTCTGTGCAATACCAACGCTAAATGGATTATAAATTCCTGCTGCAAATCCGGCGTTTGTTCCAAGCATAACCATTGCCGCGCCTGTTAGCTCATCAAATCGCAATGCTCGAGCAAGTGCAATTCCTATCGGAACAAATACAATAGAAGCCGTGCTTAACCCCATGCTAAAGCCAAAAATAGAAAAGAAAAAAATAAAAACAGGAACAATTAAAATTCCTTTATTGTTAAAAATTACAATCATTCTTTGACAAATGGATGCAATGCATCCACTTTGCATAATTACTTCAAAGGCACCGCCGATGAGAAAAATAAAAAAAATCAGTTTTGCTATCTTATAATTTGTGAGCGTTTCGAAAAATTTAATCGGAATGAACCAAGGCGCAACGGAAGAAGCTTCCGTCAAATGGTAACTTCCCGGTACAACCACGTTCTGCCCGGTCACTGTATCCTCTACTCGTATAAACTCACCCGCCGGTACTATGTAAGTCAATATACTTGCCAGAAAAACAAGTGTAAATAATAATACAAAGACATGTGGTGATTTTACAGATGATATCATTTTCTTCTTCATACATTTTTCTCCTAATTTTCTATTAAAAATACATTATCATACATATTTTATCATTTCCATCTAAATTTTTTCTAAGAAATATCGTACAATTGATCTGTCCGTATGTTTTGCAATTATAAAATAATAAAGTTATACAATTGAAAAAACAGTACAAATCTTTTGACAGACTTGCACTGTTTTAAATAAAAATAAAATTTTATTCATGAACTTTTGTTTTTGTAAAAACTCTAAACAGCTTGAACATTAATGGAATATAAGTGGCAACAAAAATCGTTGTAGCTGCTGCAGCTGCTGGTTTTCGTGCCTTATAAGGCAACTTTATACCAAACAGAAGCCCAAGTGAAAAAAGGCAAAGCTTGAGCAGGGAGATATCTTTCCAATCAGACTGCTTAATGAAATCATCTCCATAGGAAAACAAATTCTTCATTTTTATCACTCCTCTCTGTTCTTATATTACATCATACGCGCAAGCCGTTGTTCCGGTTTGCTTCACACCGATGCAATAAATACATTTTACGACAAAATCCTTTGATTTTGCTACATAAATTCGTATTTATTATAACACAAATGTATTTGCATTATTGACAGAATATTTAGAAATGAACTGGAAATAACTTGAATTTATCTTCCTTTATGCTTTTGTTTTTTCTTTTTTTGCTTTAAATCAAATTGACGCTGCTTTTCCTCCTCGGTCTTTTTTTTACGATTCATTTTACGTTCTGATTTTAACTCTTGCTGTTGAAGCTTTAATGCTTGCTGTGCCTTTGTTCCTAGTCCGGTTTCATGTAACTGTTTGCTGATTTCTCTCTGCAATCGTTTTGGATTGGTAGACTTTTGAGCTTTTTTCTTAGCCCGAATCGGCGGACTGAACTTAAGCTTTGAAAAGTTTTTTAGAAGATAATCATAAACCTCATAATCCTTTGGTTCTGCACCAAACAAGATTTTACATACTTCCAATTTTTGATTCTCTATTCGTTCGTATACGCCGATCCAAAATGGTTCTTCAAAAAACACCGTAAGCTTTGCTGATATTAATGCCATATTGTCTTCCTCCCATAAAAAAAAATTAAACGCAGAGAATGGACAACCCATGGGAGGGCAGGTTACTGACAGGACTAATTTCCCTGCGTCCGGACTACCAACCGGAGCTGTGTTTTTATCTTTGCGTTTTTATATTATCCATTTTTATTTTATTTGTCAATTCAATATTTTTTAAATGGAATAATCCAATATTAAATCTTTTTCATTTTCATTTTTAATAATTTTTTCCCAATTATTCAGTACCACTTCTGCAATATTAGGATCATACATAATTCCAATGTTTTGTTCAATTTCAGTTCTGCATTCTTCCGTAGACATTTTCTTTCGATATTGTCGATCATTCAACATCGCATCAATCGAATCTGTGATTGCAATAATTCTCGAACCAAGTGGGATTAATTCTCCCTTAATACCATCCGGATATCCCATTCCATCCCATCGCTCATGATGATGTCGTACAATGACAGCAATTTGCTCAAATCTATCCACTTTTTTTAGTATTTCATAACCTATCATAGGATGCTGCTTCATTAACAACCATTCTCCCTTATTCAATGGACCACATTTTCTTAAAATGTGATCCTCAATCCCAATTTTTCCTATATCATGAAGATGTGCTGCAATATGAATGGTTTCCATTTCCTCCTCAGTGAGATTTAAAAGACAACATATCTGTTCTGTCATATCACTAACTCGTACTGAATGACTGGCTGTATATTCATCCCTTGCTTCCAATGCAGTTACAATCCCAAAAATAAGATCATGGTACAGCAATAAGGAATCAACTTTTTTCTTTCTAGACAATGCAATTTCCCCCTTCTATGTTGCATCTATGATGTATATTATACTATTAAATATTGTCATGGCGTTAGCTTATGCTAACCAACAATTTATCATAGCACTTATCGCTTTGAAGGTCAATTAAAACAAAATTCGACAATATGTTCTAATTATAAAAAAAAGTTGACAAATCCATTTTACGGTTGTATCATATGTTCAATATATAAAAAGCGATGACAGGGTAAAGTAAGTGATTCACCAATGTATACAGAGAATCCGGAAATGATGAGAACCGGATACATGTGTTCACCCAAGTTCCCCCTTGAGCTGGTACATTGAACGCTGCATTTTGCAATAGTAGGTGTACACGGTTTCCCCCGTTACAGGGATACGGATGAAATGTCCTGAGTGGCTGAAGGCTTATCCTTATTTTAAGCCCAGCAAGAAGAGTGGTACCACGGGCTTCCCGTCTCTTAGGAGACGAGAAGCCCTTTTTGTTTAGTTAATGTAAAATCAGCAACAGCAATTATCATCATTATTCATGTTACTGCCACCGCACATGCCCGGCATACAAATTATTACAAGTAACAACAGAAAAAAGAACAGAAGACTATCGTCAATTCCTGAACCGCATTCATTGTAACATCTCATGAAATAATACCTCCTTAAAGTTTATGGTATAGAATATGAATGCATATTGGATTTTGTGACACAAAAATTGCGTCAGTAAAGGAGATAAAATTATGTATTGGAACGAACCAATTGAAACTATGAGCAGAGATCATATGCACACCCTTCAAAGCGAAAGATTGAAAGATACCGTCTCTCGTGTATACCAGCATGTAGCATTTTACAGGAAAAAGATGCAGGAACTGGGAATTGAACCGGGAGATATTAAAAGCATTGATGACATCGTAAAGCTTCCCTTTACTACAAAAAAAGATTTACGCGACAACTACCCTTTTGAGCTCTGTGCCGTTCCCAAAAGTGAGTTTGTCCGTATTCACGCTTCCTCCGGTACCACAGGAAAACCAACCTCTGTTCCTCACACAAGAAAGGATCTCGACACGTTCGCTGAATGTGTGGCAAGAGCCATCTGCTGTACAGGAGGAACGCGCGAAGATGTCGTTCAGGTCGCTTATGGCTATGGGCTCTTTACCGGCGGGCTGGGACTACATGACGGTGCAACTCGGCTCGGAGCTGCGGTCGTTCCGATTTCCGGTGGTAATACGAGAAATCAACTTACGTTGATGCAGGATTTTGAAACTACCATTCTTGCCTGTACACCATCTTACGCCCTCTTTCTTGGAGAAGCACTCAGCGAGGCCGGTATTGATCCGAAATCACTCTCCCTTCGTATCGGCATTTTTGGTGCAGAACCGTGGAGCAAGGAAATGCGTGAAAAAATTGAAGAAGGCTTAAACCTCACGGCTTATGACATTTATGGACTTTCTGAAATCATGGGCCCTGGCGTATCGATCAGCTGTGAAAAACAAAATGGACTCCATGTCGCAGAAGATCATTTCTATCCGGAAATTTTGAACCCAGATACACTGGAACCGGTTAAAGATGGTACGACAGGTGAACTTGTATTCACACACCTTACGAAAGAAGCGATGCCCCTTTTAAGATATCGCACAAGAGATTTAAGCAGCCTCAGCCATACACCATGTGAATGCGGCAGGACGACTGTAAGAATGTCCAGAGTTTGCGGCCGCTCGGATGATATGCTCATCATTCGAGGTGTTAACGTATTTCCATCCCAAATCGAAAGCGTTCTTCTTGAAGTGGCAGAAGCCAAACCACACTATCTGATTGTTGTGGACCGCCAAGGTACAATGGATACGATTGAATTACAGGTAGAAATTGACGATAAATATTTTACAGATGAAATTGCCGAATTGGAAAAAATCCGAAAAAAAATCAAACAAAAAATTGACAGTGTACTGCGTATTAGTGTTATAGTAAAACTAGTAGAACATAAGACGATCCAACGCAGCGAAGGCAAAGCGAAACGGGTCATTGACAGACGGCACATATAAAACTTAAAAAGGAAGGTGGATATGATGATTATTAAACAACTATCTGTTTTTATCCAAAACGAAACAGGAAGGCTCATGGAGGTCACCGAAACACTGCATCAAGCAAATATAAACATTTCTGCACTTAACATTGCAGAAACTGCTGAATACGGTGTACTCCGTATGATTGTGGACGACGTCGACAAGGCGGTCAGTGTTTTAAAAGATTTGAGCTATTCCTTAAAAGTAACTGATGTTCTTTGTATCGAGATGCCTGATGTTCCCGGCTCATTGAACCGTGTTTTAAAAGCACTTCGATCCGTTGACCTGAACGTTTCTTATATGTACGGGTACTCCAGCAACTCAAAAGCCCCTCTTATCCTTAAAGTTGTGGATAACGAGCGTGCGGAAGCCGCGCTGAAAGAAGCCGGACTTGAGTAACCTCTAATCCGTTTCACGCATCAGACGAAAATATGTACCCCATCACATCACTTCTTCTGATGCGTGTTTTTTATTTGGCGAGTTATAATAACCCCTTACCCCCATAAAACTCCTTTTCCCCTATCTTTGAACCCCCTCTTTCATTGAAAAACGTTTCTTGCTCAGTCTTATAAACTGAGCTTTGAAATTAATTCCTTGAGCGATTTCAGCTCTTCTTTTGTCATTGTAATCCCACGGCTCATCGATTTATGACTTTTATCCCAATCTCTAAGGTCGTATTTTTGACTCCCCCCATTCCAGGAAACGATATTCAACTCCCGCTGCCATCCATTTGCAGAAGTAGAAATTACCCCAAAGTGCTCACAAATTTCAAATGTTACTTCACGATCTTTCTCTTTTGTACTCATAACGATTTCCTTTCATTTGTAATATTTTACCATAATTATAGTACACTTACATTTTTTGTCAATCTATATTTACATAATTTTACATATTATTTTCTTTTATTTTTATTACCAAGGTAAATCAAAATTGATTTTTGTCTTTTTCTTAGACTTTATGCTATAATAAATACAGCATATGAAAGCAAAAGAAAAGATTTTGCTCTATATGTATTTATTGTATCGGTGTGTAACAAATCGGAGCAGCGATTTGCACTTATGATAGAATAAATACATCATGTGAAAGCAAAAGAAAAGATTTTGCTCTATATGTATTTATTGTATCGGTGTGTAACAAATCGGAGCAGCGATTTGCACTTATGATAGAATAAATACATCATGTGAAAGCAAAAAAAGTTTTGCTCTGTATGTATTTATTGTAGCGGTATGTAGCAAATAGGCACAGCAATTTACGCGGATGATAGAATAAATACGGCATATGAAAGTTAAGCATAATAGGCACAAAATATGAAATATCAGGCTGATTTTACTTGTAGCAGGTATTATCGCAGCTGAATTATAAAAATAAAAGAAGAGGATAAAACATGAGCGTACTAATTGTAGAAAATGTCACCCATGGATTTGGAGGAAGGCAAATCTTAGAAGATGCTTCCTTTCGCTTATTGAAAGGAGAGCATGTCGGATTAATCGGTGCCAATGGAGAAGGGAAATCAACCTTTTTAAACATTATTACCGGTCAGCTTGCTCCCGATGAAGGGAAAATAGAGTGGTCAAAACGCGTTACCGTCGGCTATTTAGACCAACATTCCAACTTGAAAAAGGGAATGACAATACGAGATATCTTAAGAGAAGCATTCCAAAATTCTTTTGATTTGGAGGCAGAAATGCTCTCTCTTTACGAAAAGATGGGTGATGCCGAAGGTGGAGACATCGAAGCCATGATGGAGGATGCCGGAGAAATCCAACAGATTTTAGAACACAGTGGCTTTTACAGCCTCGATGCAAAAATAGAAGAGGTTGCGAATGGACTCGGACTTGGCAGCATCGGACTTGACAAAGACGTGAGTGACCTGTCCGGCGGACAGCGTACAAAGGTTCTTTTAACAAAGCTTCTTCTTCAGGACCCTACTATTTTAATTTTAGATGAGCCTACCAACTATTTAGATTATGAGCATATTGAGTGGCTAAAACGCTACTTACAGCAATACGAAAATGCATTCATACTCGTTTCTCACGATATGACTTTTTTAAATGAAGTGGTCAATGTGATCTATCATGTCAACGATAGTGTTCTAACTCGTTATACCGGAAACTATGAAAAATTTATGCAGATGTACGAGGTAAAAAAGCTTCAAGAAGAAAAGGCTTATGAAAAGCAGCAGGCGGAACGCGAACGTATGGAAGACTTCATCGCACGCAATAAGGCGCGTGTTGCAACCCGCGGCATGGCAAACAGCCGCCAGAAAATGCTTGATAAAATGGAGGTACTAGAAAAACCAAGAGAAAAACCAAAGCCTTCTTTTTCCTTTCAAGAATCCCGCACTCCCGGACGTTTCATCGTAGAAGCAAAGGATTTGATATTAGGATACAATGAACCGCTTACAAAACCAGTTTCCTTCGCCTTAGAGCGCGGCCAAAAAGTCGCGATTGTCGGAACAAACGGACTTGGCAAATCAACCCTTTTAAAAACGATTCTCGGAAAGATAAAACCGATTTCCGGCAGTGCAGAGCTTGGTGATTTTCTTGTACCTGCTTATTTTGAACAGGAGGCTGAGCGTGACAACTCCCAGACCGCTTTAGAAAGCGTCTGGGAGCAGTACCCTTCTTACACCAATGGCGAAGTACGTTCTGCACTCGCAAAATGCGGCTTGACAGCCGAACATATTACAAGCCAGATGAAGGTTTTAAGCGGCGGCGAGAACGCGAAGGTTCGTCTGTGCAAACTCATGCAAAAAGAAACGAACTGGCTTGTTCTCGACGAACCTACCAATCATTTAGATGTCGATGCGAAAGAAGAGCTTAAGCGTGCCATTGCCAATTTCAAGGGCACCGTCCTCCTTGTCTGCCACGAACCGGAATTCTATGAAAGCTGGATTACAGACATTTGGAACGTAGAAACCTGGACTACAAAAATTGTATAGTCTTCTTTATAAAAGCAAAAGCATACCCTTTATACAGCGGTATGCTTTTGCTTTTTTTATAGGAAACAATAGTTCTGCTTATTTTTTATTATCGGCTAACTGCATTTTAACTTTAATCCTACCCTGACCACTTTCCTCAATACCAATAAACCCATTCAAGGCGTGATTTTTCCGGTTCCGGTGTAAATGAACCTATTTTTAAAGTTTTATCAAATTCCGGTCCATGAAAATCTGATCCGGCGCTTACTAAAAAGCCATGCTTATCCGCGAGGGAAAGCAAATGTGCAGTCTGATGAGGCATATGCCGGCTGTAATAGCATTCCATCCCCTGCAGCCCGGTTCTTTTCAAGCAGAGAAGCAAATTTTCCAATGCTCTAAAAAATTCATCCTGCCCCGCTTCTGCCTTTCCTTTATACGAAATTTTCATCGGATGCGCAAGAATAGCGATTCCACCCGCTTCCTGAATCAAGGAAACAGCCTTTTCCACATCTATTTTCACACGATGAACTGCTTTGATTTCCGGTGCTTCCAAAAACTCTCCCGGTTGAAACGCTTCTCTCAATTCGCTGATATAGCCTCTCTTCAACAAACCTCTCGCAAAATTTGGCTTTCCGATATAGGACTGCTGTGGATACACTTGAAAATCTTCCCGCTCTAACGAATAGCCGCGCGCGCGCAGCGCAGAAAGCAATTTTTCATTTCTTTCCTTTCGTTTTTCCAAAATTTCTTTCACTGCTTGCTGTAAGGCTCTGTTTTTTATATCAAAACCGTAACCCAGCAAGTGCATAAAACAAGGTGAATCATCCAAAAAATCAGAAAGCTGTGCGGAAAATTCAATTCCCGGAATTACCTTGATTCCGAATTCTGCTCCGGCTTGTACCGCCTCCTCAACTCCGTCGATTCCATCATGATCCGTGACGGCAATGACAGATGCCCCCCGTTCTTTCGCCATCTTGACTAATTCGAAGGGAGATAAAGTCCCATCTGAATAATAAGTATGCAAATGCAAGTCGATCATAACGCTGCCCCCTTTTCCTGCTCTAGATCCCTTTCTTCGCTGAATCAGGTTTTTTCTCATGCAAAGAGATTCTGCTTTCATTAAATCACAAATACATTTTCATTTCAATGACAAAGGAAATTTCATCCAATCGAAAGCTCCCCGGCTTGCAAAACCGGAGAGCTTTCTTTTTTTATCTCATCTCATAATATCTCACTAATTTCCTGATTCTTTTTTAAATTTTTCAACATCGGAAATTACAAGCTCCATAACTTCTTTTCCCTCTGCACCGGCAAGTTCTTCAATCTTATCTCTTACTTTCATGCTGGCTTTCTCAAACTCTGCCCGCTCTTCTTTTGTCAAAGATTCAATTTTAATTTCCGGCTTTTTCTCTTTAATCAGCTCAAACTTTTCTTTCTGCACCTTCTCTAAGCATTCCGACGCATAGCTTTCCATCTCTGGTTTTATACTGTCAATCAAGGCCTTGTCTTCCTCACTTAATCCATCGTAAAACGCTCCGTTAAATGCAATAAAGCTTGCCATCTGTGCGTGATTTGAAAAAGTGATGTAATCCTGTACTTCGTAAAATTTCATCTCTTCAATCGCATTAATCGGCTGCTCCGTCCCCTGCACGGTTTTCAATTGAAGCCCGCTGTACGTCTCCATAAATGCCATAGGAGTCGGGTTTGCGCCTAGCGCCTTATAGTTTTCACTAATCAGCGGCGTATTCATAATTCTCATTTTAAAGCCTTTGAAATCTGATAATGAATGTAATGGCTTATTGCTTGTCCACTGCATATTTCCAAGACTCAGCCAATCGTAGACATGGATTCCCTTGCTGTCAAACATCTCGTTCAGCTTCTTGGTTGCCTCTCCCTTTGTGAGTACCGCCTCATTTACCTTATCATCCTCACTAAAAAGAAAATTAAGTGCCATCGCCTGTGCCGCCGGGAACGTACTTCCGACATCCCCAGCCGCAAAAATTCCAATGTCAAGCCCACCTGTCTGAATCATTTCCAGCTGTGCCTCCGAATCTCCAAGCTGCCCTACCGGATAAACTTCCACGCTAATGCGCTCACCAGATTTTTCCTTTACCAATTCAGCAAACTTATTTGCCCACATGTCGTACATCGTGTCGGTCGACTCCGTATGTGCCAGCTTCCACACTTCTTTTTCCCCATCGCCGCCTTGTTCCGCACCCTTACACGCTGACAATCCCAGGGACATGCCTGCTACGAGCATACAGACAAACACAGTAAAAATCCGCTTTTTCATTTTGTAACCTCCTTTAAATATCCTTATATAAATACTCTGTAAAAAGTAATTACCTGAGGGAAGAATATTAATATAACTGATAAAATAACTAATATAATCAAGTAAGGCGGAAGCCCTTTTACAACTCGCATATACGGTACATCAAAAGCTGCACACGCCGTAAATATATTGCATCCAAACGGCGGAGAAACAGCCCCCACTGTGTTTTGCAGCGTAATAATAATCCCCAGCCAGATTGGATCGATTCCTGCAGCCATTGCCGGTCCGTAAAACATTGGTGTCAGCACGACAATTGCGACAAGAGGGTCCACAAACATACAAGCAATAAAGAAAAATAGCGTTACACATGCAAGGACTAAAATAGAAGAAGGGTTATCTCCAAGAAGCCCGGAAGTCAGCATTTGAGGCACATTTGCATAAGTCAGAACCAGTGAAAAAATCTGTCCGCTCGAAAGCAGGATAAACAAGGTTGCCGTCACCGCACCTGTCGATAAGGCGATCTTTCCGATGTCTCTTAACTTAATCGTTCTATAAATTACAACCTCTAATATAAATGCATACAATACCGAAATTGCCGCCGCTTCCGTCGGACTGCAAATTCCAGAATAAATACTTCCCACCACAACGATCGGAAACCCTAAAGGAAGGATTGCTTTTTGCAATGCACGCCCTTTCTGCCCCCAGCTCATCTTTGGGGTCCGCGGTAAATCGAGCTTTTTAGAATGAAAATAAATATAGATAGAAAAAAGAATTGCCAGTAAAATTCCGGGCGCGATGCCCGCGATGAACATCTCTCCAACCGAAGTGCCTGTCACAACACAATACATAATCATAGAAACACTTGGCGGAATGAACATCGCTATATTCGCAGAGCTCACGATAAGTCCATTGATATCTTCATCGCGATAGCCAGCTTTCAGCATATTTCCGCGCATTGTTTTTCCAATTGCAACTACAGTTGCCTGTGTCGAACCCGATATGGCTCCGAAAAGAGTACAGGTCCCTACCATTGTAGCTCCCAAGCCACCGTAAATGTGACCGATAAATGCTTTCATCAAATCGACCAGCCTCGTAGCGGTATGGCCAGAGCTCATAATATCTGCCGCAAAAATAAACAGCGGTATCGCCAGCAGTGCAAATGTCTGTACTCCAGCCATGAGCTGTTGTATTATGGTACTTAATGGCAAGGAGGGTAAAAACACGATAACAGAAACGAGAGACCCCAGCACCATTGCCATGTACATAGGAAAACCGAACAGCAGACAGCAGATTAAAATAATTGTCAAAGCCCAAAGCATCTTACCTCTCCTCCCTTCCTTCTGAAATATAGCATCCTTCCAGCCCAATATAAATTTCCTTTTTTAAAAGATTTTGTACAAAGACAAACAAGTATTGAAGTCCTGCGAATAAAAATCCAAAGGAGACTACCAAAATGATAAAATAAACCGGGATTTGCAAAGAAACCGTTACTTTTCCGATTGTTTTCATCAAATATGCATACTGAAAGGAGATCACAGCGAGGGTGAGCATTGTCGCCGAAGTGATTCCCGAAATAGCCAGTGCAGTGCATTTTTTCATCCTACTTGGCATAATATCGAAAATCGCCAGCATATTAATATGCTTTCCAGTTGTTGCACAATAGCTTAACCCAATAAAGGTGACAAACACCAATAGTGTTTGACCAAGCTCTTCTGCCGCATTGATGCCGGTTCCCAGAAAAAATCTTCCGAGAACATTCAGTACCAGAATCATCGCCATTGCAATAATGCTGCCTCCCAGTACAATCTGTTCACTTCTTACAATTATTTTGTTTAACCTTAATAAATATTTCATTGCTTTTCTTCCTCAAATTTTGCATAATACACGCTTGAGATGTAATCTAATATAAGATTGGCTGCAACGTGGCTTGTCAATTCACGATGGTCGGTCATCGGATTCACCTCTACAAAATCGATTACATCGACGTGGGGCGCAAATGCCCGAATCAAATCCGACATCTGAAAATGATTCAGCCCTGCCGGCTCCTGTCCGCCGGAACCAAGTGCATATGCCATGTCAAGCGCATCAATATCCACTGTCAGATACACATAGTCTGTGCCATCGCAGGCAATTTCAAGTGCTCTTTCCGCAATTTCTTTTGCTCCCTGCTCAAACACTTCTCTCGGTGTAAAAATTGTCATGCCACTTTCCTTGATATAGTGGTAATGCTCCGGATAGTTGAAGCCTCTCGGTCCAATTTCTACTACATTTTTTGCATCGATCCGATCCATTTCAATTGCTCTTCTAATCTCACTGCTTCCTGAAAATCGCCCTTGCGTGACGGAATCAAATTTTAAGTCAAGATGTGCGTCTAAATCTATAATGCCTATTTTCCCCGGCTTTTTTTCATGGATTGCTTTAAATCCTGCATTCGTAACAGAATGGTCTCCTCCAAGCAGTATTGGTGTATAGCCATCTGTCATAAGCTTCCCGATTTCTTCTGCCATTTCTTTTATGGATCTCTCGTGCTCATATCTTACAATATTATCAACATTTCCAAAATCCTTCAGCTCTATTTTGTTGAAGTCAACCAGATAATTATTGCAGACATCAAACAAATGCCCTTCTTCCATACGGTTCATAATGCCTGACAGAGCCTTACGAATACTGTCAGGTGCATATCTCGCTCCCGGCCATCCTCTCCCTGCCTCTGTATCATAATTTAAACCTAAAATTCCAAATTTTAATTTCTCCATTCTCTTAAAATCCTCCTCACAGCTATCATAAACTATTCTAAATTTCTCAGATGCATCTTTGATTACCAATATTAAAGCAACAATGATGCCAAAATATTTCCGTAGGAGCTCAAACTGTACTAAATCAATTGCTTTTGCTTATTTTGATTTTCTTTTCAGCTTTCTTTTTTTACATTCATTATCTCAATTTTTAAAATTGATTGACTATTCAAATTACAAAGTGTAAAATAACGAGACAATATGTATTATCATTTTACACTTTGTAGCAAAAGAAGGAGGGCTTTTAAATGGAGACGGATAAAGTATTTAAAGAATTGTTTGGCCATAGTGATTCCATTCTCATTAGCGACGTCAATGGAAAGGTTCTGTATTATGAAGATTACAACGATGAAATCAATATGGTACGGTATGAAAATGCCATTGGCCGTTCCGTTTTTGAGCTTTACCCTTTTTTCAAAAGAGAAGATTTTACATTATTTCGAGCGATGGACACAAAAAGTGTTATTGTAAATGAATTACAACAATTTGAAGTCAATGGAATTGCAAAAAAAGCGCTTAACTCGGCTTATCCGCTCATTAATGAAACCGGCGTTATCGGCGGTATCGTCATGTCTGTAGAGCTGAACAGCACCTCCGGACGCAAAAAAAGAATCCCTTTTTCATCAAAGTATAATTTCGATGATATCATCACTCAAAATAAAGCCTTCAAGGCGAGCTTTGAGAAATTGAAAATGCTTGCAACCGGCGACTCAAACATCTTGATTTACGGCGAAACCGGTACAGGAAAAGAATTGATTGCGCACACAATTCATGCGAACAGCAAAAGAAAAGAAAAACCGTTCATTATACAAAACTGTGCGGCAATTCCAAGCAATCTCATGGAAAGCATCCTGTTCGGCTCTACGAAAGGCAGCTTTACAGGTGCGATGGATAAAGCCGGGCTATTTGAAGTGGCAAAAGGAGGAACCCTTTTTTTAGATGAAATTAACTCCATGTCATTAGAACTGCAAAGTAAACTTCTGCGTTCCATAGAAACAAAGTCCATTCGCCGCGTCGGAGAATCCTATGAACGGGAAACAGATGTAAGAATCGTTGCTTCCACAAATGAACCGCTTGATAAAATGGTCCAGCGCGGACAGTTCAGAAAAGACCTTTTTTTCCGCTTAAACGTCGTCAGCTTTTCCATCCCTCCGCTTCGAGAGCGTCTTGATGATATCCCCCTGCTTTGCGACACCTATATCAGCTATTACAATGCAAGGCTCAACCATCAGACAAAGGGGATCAATAAGGAGGTTCAAGAGCTGTTTACGGTTTATCCTTGGGAAGGAAACGTAAGAGAATTAAAAAATGTTATAGAGTACGCCTGCACAATCAAGCCTTCTGGCATGATTGCATTATCTGACCTCCCTGATTACCTTCTCATAAAAAATCCCCTTAAAAGCATCCCTCCTTTAAACGTACCCTCTGCATCGGATACAGACTATTCCGCCTATCTGACCGAAGGCTCTTCCCTCGCAGCTCAACTTGAAAGGTTAGAGGAAGCCGTCATTAAAAGCACCTTTGAAAAAAATCGTTTTAGCATTACAAAAACAGCGAGAGAGCTTTGTATCTCACGCCAGACGCTCTATAATAAGCTAAAAAAATACGACCTTTTATAACAGTTCCCATGCATGGAAAGCATGCCACCATGCACAGAAAGCGTAACGCTTTCCGCTCCATAATATATGAAAAAAAGAAAGGCCTCCGCCTTTTTGAAAATTGCAGAAGCCCTTCTTTCCTTATATATCCGCCCTTATACCAAGCCCTTTCTCTTTTGCCCGCTCGATTGCACCTTTGCCTGTCATGAGGTCTAAAAGTGCCAAACCGGTTGCATCAAAGATCGTAATTTCCTCTTGTGTTGCCCTGCCCTTAATTTGACCGGACAGCACCTGCCCAATTTCTCCGCAAATATCCTGCGGAGAAATATAGCCTTCTTTCAGCGGAATCTCCATCTCTCCAACCTTCATGCATTGCGCTTTGTCGTCTGCATAAATCCTCGCACCTGCAAACAAGCGTGGGTCAATTTCTTCTTTGCCTTCCATATCCGCGCCGATGCAGCTGAAATGTGTCCCCGGCTGTACCCATTCTTTTTTTATTACGGGACTTCTTGCAGGAGTTACCGTAATAATAATATCACTTTCTTTCACCGACTGCTCTAAATCAGAAGTACCTGCAAAACTGCAAGTTTCAAACTTTGGATTCTTTTCACATTCCTTTGCCAAATGGACTGCGTTTTCCGGACGAAGCACATCTGCAATCCATACCTTCTTGATTTGAGGCATCAACAGCAACGTTGCCTCAATTTGATAAGCCGCCTGTTTTCCTGCGCCTAAAATAAAAAGTGTTTCCGAATTTTCGCGCGCAAGTGTTTTGGCCCCGATCGCACCTGCTGCTCCTGTCCGCATACAAGTGATGTAAGAGGCATCCATCACCCCCAGAGGAATGCCTGTTTCAGAATCAAAAATCATCAGCATTCCATTAAAGGGAGGCAATCCCTTTTCTGTGTTTAGCGGAAAATTATTCAGCATTTTTAGGCCGTGAAGGTTTTCCCCGAAGATACAGCCGGAACGAATGTCCATTACCGCATTTTTCTCTTCAAAATCATAAGAGACCAGCGGCCATACAACAGTTTTCCCCTCTGCCTTTCGACGATACACTTCCTCTACGCCCTTTATCACCACGGACATTTCAAGGACCTTTTCTATTTCTTTGCGCCCAAGTACTATAACTTCCATCGCAACCTCCTATTTCCCCAGTTCCTCTAAGTATGCTCCCAATACATTTAATCCGTCCCTTAAAAGTGATTGATCTCCAAAACCAAATCCAAGCCGGAAGCACTTCTTCTCTTCAAAACAATCCCCATGACAAAGTAAAACACCGGTTTTCTCATAAATATCATTGCACAGCGCCACGACCTCTATCTCATAATCATAGTGGACCAGCACCGTCGAAGTACGGGACTGCCCATATACTTTCAAATGCGGTTGTTTTTCCAGCCAGTCATCTACAATCTTCTTATTCTCGCCTACAATTTCTTTTGCCCTCTGCAGTATTTTTTCATTATGTTCCAGACAAATCGCCGCAATCAATTCATCAAATACCCCATTGCAAATGGTGTCATA
Organism: uncultured Anaerovorax sp.; assembly: GCA_963521065.1. Taxonomy (GTDB): domain Bacteria; phylum Bacillota; class Clostridia; order Peptostreptococcales; family Anaerovoracaceae; genus IOR16. The sequence goes on from CAUQTI010000003.1 coordinate 164,700, forward strand.
AGAACGCCTGTTAAACAATATCTCATAGGCCTTTTTATCCGGTACCACAGCCCATCCGACTCTCGTTCCTGCCATAGAATAGACCTTAGACATACTGCTCGTCGCGATTCCCTTCTCATAAAGGTCCACAATCGAAGGCATTTCCTCATCACCCAATCCCCTGTAGATTTCATCACTTAGAATGAAGGTCCCGTGCTTTCTTGCAATTTCTATGATTGGGCGCAGCTCTTTCTCGTTCATATACGCACCCGTAGGATTATTGGGGTTTGTAAATGTAATCAATTTCGTATTATGGTCTACCAATTTTTCTAACTTTTCAGGGTTAATTTTATAGTCCTCTTCTTTTTCCAGACGAAGCAAGCGCACCTCATTTCCTAACGCCTCAGGAATGGAATAATGCTGCTGATAGTTTGGAAGAACGGCTACAACATTTTCGCCCTTTTCTAAAAGCCCGGTAATCACCGTTGAATTGGCACCCGTTCCGCCGTGTAACGTCAAAACCATATCCGGCGTAATTTTTTCAGTATAGATCCCTGCCACTGCCTTTCGTAAACGTTCCGATCCTGCAAATTCACCGTAATGAAGATGCGTCTTCATGAAGTATTCTATCAGCGCTTCCTTGTTTTCTCCGCTGATTTCTGCAAGCTCCTCCAAAGACATTGCTTTCACACAGCTAGCCCCTAGATTATACTTGCACTTTGCATCTCTTGGATTCAGCCACGTTTCTACTTTAAACTCCTTAATCATCGTCCACACCTGCTTTCTTTCGAATTTCCCATTAAGTATAAGTCAATCCTATCTAAGAAGGCCGCTGTAATCAATTCTGTTTCTTTGTACTAAATTACAATACAATCAGAGCAAGCATCCCATAATTTTGTTGACAATCTGAAATGATATCAATATGATAAAAGTATCATTGTTCTTATTTATAAATTTATCTCTTTCCTTTTATATATGTTTATAGAAGGATAACATTACAGGAAGACTGCCTAAGATGCGTTTCCCCATTGATACTGATTCAGCATCTTAAATTTTTAGTTTTTTATTTTTCTATGTTAATGATAGTTTCGGCTCAGAATTAAAGAAGGGAGATAATAATGAATTATACGGTATCCGATTTTTACGACACATTTTCCACAGGAGTAAAGCTCATTGCCGGTCAAGGAGGACTTTCGAGAGTCATCAAGGATGCCGGCATACTTGATTACGAATTGGACCCTTCATTGAAAAACAAATATTTTCATATTAATTTCCATGAAGGGCAATTTGCTTTGACTACATTTCTCTATGCAAAGGAAAATCATTATCTCATTAGCGATGCTGTAAAGCACCTCGTTGCAAAAGGTGCAAGCGGCCTTGCGATTAAAAATGTATTTAAGCTTCCCGTCAGTGATTACATCATTCGCTATGCCGATTCTATGAATTTCCCGATTTTCTTCATCGAATCTGATAAAATATATTTTGAAAAAGTAATATACGAAATAGACAGCCATAGCGCGCTTATGGCCTCCGTAGATTTCCTGCAAAAAGAAATCGATTTACTTTTAACCCGTCCGCTTCCGGAAAATGAGCGGATTATGCATGTAAAAATGCTCAACCCGTCTTATGAAACTCAGTTTTTTACAATTCATTTTCGTGCAAACGAACTCTTCACGGAAACACAGTTTAAAGATTATTATACCGGATTTCAAAAAAGCGTATTCAACACGTTAGGAACAAGCCTTTGCTATTATAAGCACGGCATGCTGCTCACTTATTCCTGTGATTCCATTGCGGAGCTTTACAACAAAGGATTTATTGAACAAATGATAGAACACGTCATCTCTGCTTCTATAGACTTCGTCATAGGGGTCAGCTCCTGTCACTATAAGCTTGATGAGTATGCTGACAGTTTAACGGAAAGCATGTACGCTTCTCTAAATATTCTAAAAGAAAATAAAACAACTTTCTATTTTGAACAGCTTGGCCTCTTTAAGCTAATTCTTCCGCATTTTAAAACGTCATCCATGCAAAGCTTCTGCAAAGATATTTTAAAAAACGTTTTAGAATATGATATGGAAAATAACACAAAGCTGCTGGCTACTTTAGAAAATTTCATGAACCAAGAGCAAAACATCTCAAAAACGGCTGTGCAACTAAACCAGCATGAGAATACCATTCGCTACCGCCTCGATAAAATTACTGCGCTTACCAACTTAAACTGGAAGCAAAACGCACAGGCGGAGCAGCTTTCCATTGCAGTAAAGATCTATCAGTGTACACAGTATGTCCATACCTGATTTTATTTCTTTTACGCTGCGTTTTCTCCTCCTTTAAAAATGAAAGAATCTCACTCAATAAGAAAGGCGGTCCGCATATGCAAGACCGCCTTTTCCTTTCAACTTAACGCACTTTTTTTGTTACTTTCAAACGAGCCATTGCTCTGGTTAAAGCCGCTTTCGTGTGGTAATACTCCAGTAAAGCCTGCTTCGTTCGCAATCTTTCCTCTGCGCGCTCCCTTGCTTCTTCTGCACGGCGCACGTTAATTTCTTCCGGCCACTCCGCGGTATCCACAACCACAACTACATAGTCCGGCATAATCTCTGCAAACCCATCCCCCAGAGCCGCAGTTTTCCATTCTCCGCCGGATTGAAAGCGTACCTCTCCGGCCCGAATCGCGGTCACCATAGATTCATGGTCTGCCATAACACCGTGACTCCCGTCAATTGCCGGAAGAATAATCATTTCTGCCTTACCTTCGAAAAAATCTCTGTCACTAGACACAATCTTTAAATCAAACGTTTTCCCCATGCGTTATGCCTCACTTTCGGCCTCCGCAGGCTTCTCAAAGCCCATCGCCTTTGCTTTTTCAACAACCTCTTCAATACTTCCGGTCATGAGAAATGCACTTTCCGGATAGGCATCCATTTCGCCGTTAATAATCGCCTTAAATCCGCGAATCGTTTCTTTCAGCGGTACATATTTCCCGCTCAGCCCGGTAAAGTTTTCTGCAACCGAGAATGGCTGCGACAAATATTTTTGAATCTTTCTCGCACGATATACAGATAATTTATCTTCTTCTGCCAGCTCTTCCATACCCAGAATCGCAATGATATCCTGTAATTCTTTATACCTTTGAAGAAGCTCTTGTGTCTGTCTTGCTACCTGATAATGCTCTTCACCTACGACATCCGGCTCCAAGATACGAGAAGTGGACTCCAGCGGATCCACCGCAGGATAAATCCCCTGCTCCACAATTTTTCTGGACAGTACAGTGGTGGCATCCAGATGGGCAAAGGTCGTTGCCGGAGCCGGGTCTGTCAAATCGTCTGCCGGAACATAAACGGCCTGTACCGATGTAATCGATCCATTCTTCGTGGAAGTGATTCTTTCTTGCAGCTCTCCGACTTCATTTGCGAGGGTCGGCTGGTAGCCTACCGCAGAAGGCATACGTCCGAGAAGCGCCGAAACCTCCGAGCCAGCCTGCACATAACGGAAAATATTATCAATGAACAGAAGTACATTTTGATGTTCTTCATCTCTGAAATATTCCGCCATCGTTAATCCGGTCTGCGCGACACGCATACGAGAACCCGGCGGTTCATTCATCTGTCCGAATACCAGCGCTGTCTTATTGATAACGCCAGACTCTTTCATTTCTGTCCAAAGGTCGTTTCCCTCTCTTGAACGCTCTCCAACGCCCGTAAAGATTGAATATCCGCCATGCTCGGTCGCAATGTTATGAATCAGCTCCTGAATCAATACCGTTTTTCCAACTCCTGCACCGCCGAACAACCCAATCTTTCCGCCTTTTGCATAAGGGGCAAGCAAATCAATTACTTTGATTCCGGTTTCCAAAATCTCTACGACCGGACTTTGCTCCGCAAACGCAGGTGGCTCTCTGTGTATTGGCCACTTCTCTTCTGTCTCGACGTTCTCCCCACCATCGATTGCTTTTCCCAAAACATTGAACATTCTTCCCAAAACCTGTTTTCCGACCGGCACTTGAATGCAAGTATCCATTGCCGTTACAGGCATTCCTTTTGCAAGCCCTTCACTTGCGGAAAGCATGATGCAGCGCACCACATGGTTTCCCATATACTGTGCCGCTTCCATCACTTTTTCTTCTCCATCCACAGTAATGCAAAGCGCATCTTTTATGAAAGGGAGCGTTTCCGTGTCAAACTCCACATCAACTACAGGTCCTAAAACCTGAACAATTTTTCCTTGTTTCATACTTATCTATCCTCCGATCCGGCACCACTGACGACCTCAGTAATCTCCTGCGTAATCGCAGCCTGTCGTGCACGGTTGTATAATAAAGACAATTGCCGAATCATATCTCTGGCACTGTCGGTTGCAGACTGCATTGCCGTCATACGCGCATGCTGCTCTGCCGAGAATGCTTCTACCATAGCTCCATACATAAATCCTTTGATATAGTTCGGAACCAAGTGGTTCATAACTTCTTGCGGAGAAGGAGAATATTCAGCAACATGCTTATACTCTTCTTTTTCCATTGAAACAAATTCACCTTGAGAAAGAGGTAAAAGCTGCACAAGCTTTGGCTCTGCTTTCATCGGCGTCGCCATTCTTGTATATACCATGTACACCTCGTCAATTTCGCCTTTATTAAACTCCTCCAAAATCGTCTCCGCGATGGATCTTGCACGGTATCTTGTCGGATTATAGTTCGTAAAGAAAAACTCCTCTGCCATGGGCTCATTTTTTCTCTGAAAATATTGCCTTCCGACTTGGCCAACCGTATACAAGATACTATTTTTGTCTTTTCGCAGCTCCTGCTCGGCTAATTTTATAATATTGTGATTGTAACCGCCGGCAAGCCCTTTATCCGCTGTAATCACAATATACGCCTTCTTTTTACTACCCTTTGCCTTCGCCTCTCGTTTATCAAAGTAAGCGTGAGAAAGATCCGGGGAATGAAGGAGAATATCGTGAATCGTTTTTTGAAGCGTGATAAAGTAAGGCATTGTGTCATCTAAAACCTTTCGCGCTTTTTTCAATTTGGAGGAAGAAATCAGATACATTGCATTTGTAATTTTCATCGTATCTTGTATGCTCTTCATCCGAATCCGAATTTCTCTCATATTTGCCATGAAATCACCTGCTCTTAAATTCCTGAACGGCAGCTACAATTTCTGCAATCATATCGTCAGTCAGAACCTTTTCCTGCTCTATTTTCTCTGTCAATGCAGCATGTTCCTGCTCCATATAGGTAAGCATTCCGCTCTGAAACTTTTTAATTTCTTTCAGAGGAACATCCAGCATCAGCTTATTATTTGCCGCACAAAGGCTGAAAACCATTGCATGCAGACTCATCGGACGGTTCAGCGGCTGCTTCAGCATCTCAATGAGGCGGCTTCCGTGATCCAAAAGCTCTTTTGTCGATGCGTCCAAATCTGAACTAAACTGGGTAAACACTTCCATTTCACGGTATTGTGCTAAGTCAATCCGTAAATTGCCGGAAGCCTTCTTCATTGCCTTGGTTTGTGCCGCACCGCCTACACGAGAGACGGACAAGCCTACATTTACGGCAGGGCGCACACCAGAGAAAAACAATTCACTCTCTAGAAAAATTTGACCGTCCGTAATGGAAATTACATTCGTAGGAATATATGCAGAAACATCTCCTGCTAACGTTTCAATGATCGGCAATGCCGTAATGGAACCTCCGCCATGTGCTTCATCCAACCTGCTTGAACGTTCCAGCAATCTGGAATGTAAATAAAATACATCCCCTGGATAAGCTTCTCTGCCGGGCGGACGCTTCAACAGCAAAGACATCGCACGATACGCAACTGCATGCTTTGATAAGTCGTCATAAATAATCAATACGTCTTTCCCTTTGTGCATGAAATATTCTGCCATTGCGGTTCCCGAATAAGGTGCAATGTACTGCAGTGGCGCAAGCTCACTCGCTGACGCAGATACCACAATGGAATATTCCATTGCTTCATGCTTGGAAAGGGTATTTACAATCTGTGCAACCGTAGATGATTTCTGTCCGATTGCAACGTAAATGCAGATAACATCCTTTCCTTTTTGATTCAAAATCGTATCTACTGCAATCGATGTTTTCCCGGTTTGACGATCTCCAATAATCAGCTCACGCTGCCCTCTTCCAATTGGAAACATGGAGTCAATTGCCAAAATACCAGTTGCCATCGGAACGGAAACAGATTTTCGTTCTACAACACCCGGCGCTGGGTTTTCAATCGGGCGCTTTTCTGTCGTTTTTATTTTCCCTTTTCCATCAATGGGATTTCCGAGTGCATCGACCACACGGCCGACCAGTTCCTCTCCAACTCCAACCGATGCTCGCTCGCCGGTACGCGTTGCTTTTGATCCTTCTGTAATCCCATAATCTGAGCCTAAAAGAACGACACCTACCGTTTTTTCTTCCAAGCTCTGCACGATACCCTCTACACCGGTCTCAAAAACAATCAGTTCTCCGTACATCGCGCGAGAAAGGCCATAAATAGTGGCAATACCATCTCCCGCACGAACTACTGTGCCAACCTCCTGCATCTGTGATTTATCATCATAATTTTCAATTTCATTTTTTAATACCGAAAGAATTTCTTCCGCACAAAGATTGCTCAATCCCTTCACCTCCATGCAAGTTTACTGTAAAGTTTTGCAAGTCGGCCTCGTATGCTGTAATCATATTCCTGATCACCGACTCTCAGAAGAAATCCTCCGACTAAAGAAGCTTCTTGCTTCATCGCAATCTTTACTCCATTTGTATTGTAAATTGCTATTAATTTTTCTTTTATTACTTCCATTTGTTCTTCAGACGGCTCTGCTGCATACGTTAGCTCTGCCTCTAAAATATTTTGTTCCTCTAGGCAAATCTTTTCATAGAAGGTGCAGATTTCTTCAAACAATCCGCCGCTTCCGTTATCGCAGAGTACCTTTAAGAAATTGTGAATCTCTGCCGGAAAAAGCTGCGCAATCACTCTGTATTTTTCACCTTTTGTAACAGCCGGATTGCTTAAAGCCTCTTTTAATTCAGGGCATTTTTCATAGACGTCTCTGGTTCTTTCGACTACACCCTTCTCTATTCCAAGCGCAAACAGCACTTTCGCATATTCTCCAATTTTTTTATTCACTATAAGCACCCTCTTTTTTTAAGAATGCTTTCATCATTTGCTTGTCAAATGTACCATTTCCCGAATCACCAATGGCTCTTCCTGCTGCAGAAACAGCCAAAGCTGCAATTTCATCGGATAAGCCCTGCATCGTTTTTTCTCTCTCGATTTCAATTGCTTTTCCGGTTTCCTTCATGACTCTCTTTGCCTCTGTATTTGCATCCTGCAAAATCAAGTCATATTCTTCCTGTGCAAGGCGTCTAGAGCGATCCATGATACCATCTGCCTCTTTTTTCGCATTTTCCATAGATTTTTCATACTTCTCTTTTAATGCGAGTGCTTCATCCTCTGTATTCTTTGCCGCATCTAACTGCTCTTTAATCAATTTTTCCCGTTGCTCCATGATATTTAAAATCGGTTTGTATAAAAATCGTTTCATAAGAGCATAAAGGACAATCAAATTAATAATGGTAAAGACAAAGCTCCAATTTAATCCAGTCATTGTCTATCGCCTCCAGCGTCTATCTTAAAAAGATCAGTATTAAAATCGCTATAACAAAGCCATAGATTGCGGTTGCTTCTGCAAGGGCACAGCCTAAGATTAAAGTATTTCTGATTTTGCTTTCTGCTTCCGGCTGTCTTGCAATCGCATCTACTGCTCTTGAGGTAGCAATACCAATTCCCAGTCCTGCCCCTAAACCTGCTACTACCGCGATACCGGCTCCAATTGCTATTAATGCTGTCATAATAATGTACTCTCCTTCTTATATGGCATTTTCTGCCTTTTTATTTTTCTCTTATTTTTTTTTGCTATTCTTCTAACTCAATCGCTTCTCTTATGAATAAAGAAGTTAAAAATACGAAGACATACGCCTGCACAAGTCCGTCAAAAAAATCAAAGTAAAAACTGAACGGGATTGGAACAAGGACCGGTGCAACGATCGTAATCAATTCCATAACGACAAATCCACCGAAAATATTTCCAAACATACGCATGCACAGCGAAATCGGTCTCATGAATACTTCCATTACCTTAATGGGCGCAATAATCGGCATCGGTTCTGCAAAGCTTTTCAGCCAGCCCTTCATCCCTCTGGCTCGAATTCCTGCATACTCCACCAAAACAATGCTAATCAGAGCCAAAGCCGCAGTTATATTCAGATCCTTCGTTGGCGGAGCAACTCTAATTACTCCCGTGAGGTTTGCAATCCCTAAGTAAAGTAATACCGTCGTCAGATAGGGAGCATATTGCTTACCGGATTCACCCAAAATGCCTCGAAACATATTCAGAAAGCCACCGACTACAATTTCAAGTGCAAGCTGTCGTTTTCCTGGAATTACCTTTAAATTACGGACTAATAAAATAGAACTCAGTACTAAAAAAATCATAATGCCCCATGTAGCAACGACACTCTGATAAATCGGTATGCCGCCGAAAACAGGAATTTCAAAGCAAATTTCCGTATTTAGTTTCTGTATTAATTCCTCTGATAGTGTATCCAAAGCTTATCGACTCCTTTCCTATTTATTATGTCTTTGCAAGTGCTCAAAAAAAATAAAGGCTCCGCGTTTACGTTACCTCTATGATTCCATGCTTTTTTGCATTCTATCCCGGCATTGTTCGACACTAGAACAATGATAGTGGATATACGGTTCTTTGTAAAATAAATAATACTTATTCCAATTATAACTTTTTTTCATCCCTCTAATCGAAATCAGTCCAAATTGATCTCCGACAAGAACTGCCTTGCAACCAAAGAAATCGACTGTTTTCTCCCAGTCAAAACACACGCCCTACGATCTGGAATGGCAGGAGTCACTTTGATTTCGTAACAACGCTCCTGACGAAGAGAATCCTCCGCAAAATGACGGGCCGCAATACCAATCCCTAAATTTCTTTCTGTAAAAGGCACAATCAAGGAGGTCGCTGTTAATTCAATATCAGGGCGGAACAAAAGGCCGTTTGAAAGAAAATAGTCATTGATATGCTTTCTTGCACTCATGTCTCTCTCTAAAGAAATAATCGGATATTGCATAATTTCTTTCAGGTTCCAGTTCTTTTCTACCATATCCCTGTACTTCGGTCCTACGATAAAGCTATACTGAACGGTATTCAGTTCATGGATTTCAAGGTTTTCAAACCGTTCATCCTGCAGCATAACAACACCGAAATCAATTTCGCCCTCTTTAATTCCCTTAACCAAGCCCGGTCTTTTATAGCTCATCACTTCCATTTTAATTTTGGGATGCTTATTGTTAAACGCTTCCAGCTTTGGAAGTAAATCAAAATAAACGGTCATTTCATCCGTTCCAATCCGGATAATTCCGTTCTCCATATTAATCATCTGCCATAGCTTCTTTTGACCCATCATAATACTGCTATAGGCACTTGCAACATACTTGTATAAGATTTTCCCCTCTTCCGTCAAGGCCATCCCTTTTTGCGTCCGGTTAAAAAGACTGCAGCCCAATTCTACTTCTAAATTGTGAATGGATTTGCTGACTGCCGGCTGCGTCAAAAATAAAACCTCTGCGGCCTGCGTTGTACTGGAGAGCGAAGCTACATGATAAAAAACCTTGTATGACTCAAAGCTGATCGAAAAATTTTCTTTATATAGGTCTGTAATATTCTCCATTTGTTTCTCCTTCAGCTTCAATGGTATAGTTTTATTATTATACAAAAATTTTCACTGTAGTACAAGAACAATCTTTTAATGAAAACTTTCTAAAAAAATAAGAGGTCATTTTCTTAACCGCCTCTTATTTTCACTCTTTTATTTTATGGTCATATCCTTTTCCAAACGATTCCTAGTCTCCTGGTCTGTTAATTTTTCCACAATCTGCAGTGCAAATTCTATTGCTGCTGCCGGACCTTTCGCTGTAATAAGCTTTCCGTCACACACGACACGCTTTGAAACTGGCTTTGCCCCCCGCAGATGGGCTTCCATCCCAGGATAAATCGTCGCTTCTTTTTGTTCCAGCATCCCCAATTCCCCTAAAATCATCGGTGCCGCACAAATTGCCGCAATCCACTTTTCTGCGTTATGAAACTCCGAAAGCATCTGTATTAAACCCGTGTGTGCTTTCAAGTTTAAGGTCCCCGGCATTCCTCCTGGCAATACAATCATTTTGCAAGCAGTGTAATCCGCTTCCTCAAACAGAAGGTCTGCCTCTACAGAGATTTTGTGTGCTCCAGTCACTATTTTATTCTTTGTAACAGATATCAGCTGAACGTTAATGGTGGCTCTTCTCAGTACATCTATCACACTCAATGCTTCAATTTCTTCAAATCCTTCTGCCAAATGTACATAAACACTCATCTTCATTCCTCCGCAATTCAGATTTTAAGAAGCGCAATTCATCTTCATTTTATATTTTTTCACCCTTTTTAGGTGCTATAATCATAATCATACTTCTTCCGTCAAGTGTAGGTGCCTTTTCAATCTCACCCACCTCTTTTATCATTTCTGCAAAGCCTTCAAGCACTGCGATGCCGTCTTCCTTATATTTTTGCTGCCGGCCTTTAAATCGAATGCTTGCTTTTACCTTATTTCCATCAGATAAAAACTTATATGCATTTCTACCCTTAAGCTGCAAATCATGCTCCTCTATTTTAACGGACAGCCTCACTTCTTTCAAAGCTACAATCTTCTGATTTTTCTTTGCTTCTTTCTTTTTCTTTTCCTGTTCATAAATCATTTTATTATAATCAGCTATTTTACAAATCGGCGGGACCACATTCCCTGAAATTTGTATTAAATCCAATTCTTTTTCATCCGCCAGTTCCAAGCCCTTTGAAAGCTCCACAATTCCCAGCATAGCTCCGTCTGCGTCAATCAGCCTGATTTCTTTGTCCTTTATTTCCTCATTAATCAATAATTCATTCTTTTTATGGTTAATAGCAAACACCTCCACTACTTTTTATAAACGGTTTGACCGCTTATCTCAATCACTCAAAAATAACTTAGAAAAGTTATGACAGCCATAAATCTGAATAAGCAGACATAGATTGCCGTACCTTCATACATGACGCTCTCTTAAACTTTTCTCATATAAATAAAAGTGGATTATTGAATCCACTTTTATTGTAAAATAACAATTCTATTAATATCTATTTCCGCTCGGTCTTCTATTTTTTTGCTGTTTTCTTTGTTTTCTGCAAGAAGGGCATCTCTGAGGTTCATTCTCAAATCCTTTTTCCTTATAAAATGCCTGCTCATTTTCAGTAAATACGAAATCGCTTCCGCAATCTTTACATGCAATTGTCTTATCTGCCATACCATTATCTCCTTTGGTCTCGTTGGGATTTCAAAATCAGAAACATCTCTCTAAATAAATCAAAGAAGTGTATCACAGATTAATAATCCATAATCAATAACTTTCTATCTAATTATTTAATTGTAATACAGCCTCTCAAATTAATCAAGCAAAATTTGCAAAATATTTATATTTTTTACGACATTTATTAAAAACTTGTAAGCCCTATCAGGCGATTGCTTTGACTTATAAAAACATTCACGAGAAAAGCAAAATACCTCCGCAAATCCGATTGAAAGACACTTCGTTTATTTCAGCGTTCCTCTCTAAAATAAGAAACACCCAAATCCGCAGGGTTCATATCTTCTTTTCTATTTTTTCTGGTGCTTATGATTACAATTAAAATAGTCGCTGCATAAGGGAGCATGTCTACCAAATACTGTGAAATATGAATCCCCATGCTTTGCAGACGCAGGCCTAAAATATTCAAGCCCCCGAATACAAGCGCTCCAACAAGTGCCTTCCACGGCTTCCATGATGCAAAAATAACCAAAGCAACCGCAATCCAGCCTCTCCCGGCCACCACGTTTTCCTGCCACACAGGGACGGTCACAAGAGACATATAGGCGCCGCCCAGGCCGCACATAGCACCTCCTGCGATGATGTGTGCATACTTGTAAAAAGAAACGTTAATCCCAGAAGCATCTGCAGCGCCGGCATTCTCGCCGACAGCACGCAAATTTAGACCCATTTTTGTATAGTTTAAGTAAACAGCTACTGCAACCACCAAAAGATATCCCACATAAACCAAAATATCCTGACGGAATAAAATCGGTCCTAAGATCGGAATTTGAGAAAGTCCCGGAATTGCAATCTTTGCTGACAATGCTTTGATTCCGGCAGGTGCCGCCGTTCCCATAAAGCTCTCACCCACGAAGCTTGAAAATCCGGTTCCGAAAATCGTAAGGGTAAGTCCTGTGACGACCTGATTTGCCATGAGTGAAACGGTTAAAATTGCATAAATTGCAGCACCGGCCGCACCAGCAATCAAGCTCGCGAGCAGAGCAATATATGGATTTCCCGTATGCAGTCCTGCTGAAAACCCCATGACTGCTCCGATCAGCATCATTCCCTCTACACCTAAATTCAAATTCCCGGCTTTTTCTGTAATCAATTCCCCAAGTGTCGCATAAAGCAACGGCATTGCCGCACCTACTGCAGCAATTAAAAATGGCGTCATCTATGCCACCTCCTTTATTGCTGTTTTGTCTGACTTCGCAAGAGAAACTTTATATTGCAGGAAAAATTCGCTTCCTAAGACGAAAAATAAAATAATTCCTTGAATCATATCCGCAACGGATGCCGGCACTTGCATCGCAATCTGCAAATAAGCGCCACCTTGCAGAAGTCCTGCAAATACAATACACACAATCAAGACGACAGGTGCGGACAGACGAGAAAGCCACGTCGTAATAATTGCAGTAAATCCATAATTATTAGAAATATTTGCAGTCAGGGTTTTTTCAATTGCGGAAGCTTGAATCATTCCGGTCAGACCGCACAAGCCGCCGGATACGAGCATCGCTATAATGATAATGGATTTTATATTCATCCCTGCGTACCTTGCGGTTTCCAAGCTTTCCCCGACAACCGTAATCTCATATCCTTTTTTTGTATGATTGATAAAGAGGTAAATCACAGCAACTAAAATCAGTGCAATCACCCATCCTATATGCACACCAAACAACTTTGGCAAAACCGCATTGTCTGAAAAGGTTGCGATTCTTGGAAAACCTTGAGAAGCAGGGTCTTTCCACGGCCCAAACTGCAAGTAAGTTACCCATTTAATTGCAATGTAGTTCATCATCAGGGTGAAAATGGTTTCATTCGTATTGAATTTTGCTTTGAAGTAGGCTGGAATAAATGCCCATATTCCTCCAAATATTATCGCGACCACCATCATGCAAAAGAGCATAATTGCCATTGGAAGCGTATTTGGTAAGTGCAATGCAACCAAGGTAGCGCCGAACGCTCCCATCATGATTTGTCCTTCTCCGCCGATATTCCAAAATTTCATTTTAAATGCAACGAGGATTCCGAGAGAGGTCACGACAAGCGGTATTGCTTTTACCGCAGTCTGCTGGATTCTCATCTGTGTTCCGAAAGCCCCCAGGATAATTTCCTGAAATACCTGAATTGGATTAAAGCCCATAACCGCCAGCACAAGACCAGCGCAGACGATGGAGCACAAGATTGCGCCAATCCGAATAACAGATTCTCTATTTTTCGGAAGCTCCGCTCTTTTATTTACTTTCAGCATGCGCATCTGCCTCCTTTTCTAACGAACCACCTGTCATAAGAAGTCCAACTTCTTCCTTCGTTACTTTGTCCGTATCCACAATACCAGTAATTTTACCGTTGCAAAGTACCATAACTCGGTCGCAAAGCTCCATTAAAACATCCAAATCTTCTCCGATAAAAAGAACGCCTACGCCTTTCTCTTTCTGCTCATTCAATAAATCATAGATTTTATAAGAGGCACCGATGTCCAGCCCTCTCACAGCATACGCCGTAATTAGCACCTTCGGCTCTGAATCAATTTCCCTGCCAAGAAGAACTTTTTGGATATTCCCTCCCGAAAGCTTTTTTACCTCTGTATAAATGCTTGGTGTCTGAATATCAAGCCGCTGTACAATCTGATCTGCTTTAGCTGTACTTTCTTCTCTTTTTAAGAAAAACCCAGGCTGCTTCTGATAGTCCTTAAGAATAATGTTATGCACAATATCCATCGTGCCCACTAGTCCCATTCCTAAGCGGTCTTCTGGAATAAATCCCATACGAATTCCCAGCTGAATAATATCTCTCGGCGTTTTTCCCACAATATTTTCTTCTTCAAAGAAAATGCGCCCTTTATCCGCTTTAACAAGTCCTGCAAGTGTTTCGCAAAGCTCTTTCTGGCCGCTTCCGGCAACACCGGCAACGCCTAAAATTTCACCGCCGTACAGGGAGAAGCTCACTTCATCCAGCGCATTCTTTTTTTCCTGATTCACGACACGCAGGTTGTCCACCTCAAGCAGAACTTTTTTATTTTCTATTTCTTTTTTTTCAATCGACAGGCTCACTTTCTTGCCTACCATCATTTCAATTAAATTCGAAACCTCGACATTTGAAGTTTCAACGGTCTCCACCGATTTCCCTTTTCGTAACACGGTAATCCGGTCACTGATTTCCATGACTTCATTCAGCTTATGCGTAATAATCACCACCGCACAGCCCTTATCCCTCATATTGCGGATAATCTGAAATAACCGCTTAATTTCCTGCGGCGTCAAAACGGCGGTCGGTTCATCCATAATAAGTATTTTTGCTCCCCGATAGAGCACTTTAATAATTTCAAGGGTCTGTTTTTCCCCCACAGACATATCATATACTTTTTTTTCAGGGTCAATATCAAGTCCATAACGGTCTGAAATCTCTTTAATCTTACGGCTAAGCTCTTTTCCGTTTGTAAAAAAACCGCCTTTTTCACCCAAAATAATATTTTCTTTTGCACTTAATACTTCTACCAATTTAAAATGCTGATGAATCATGCCGATTCCCAGCGCAATTGAGTCCTTCGGTGATGTGAAGTGAACCTCGTTATTATAAATAGAAATAGAACCGCTGTCGGGAGTATAAATTCCCGACAGCATGTTCATTAACGTACTTTTACCTGCTCCGTTTTCTCCGAGCAAGGCATGTACTTCTCCTTCATATACAATTAGGTTCACATCTTCGTTTGCTCTCACATCCCCAAATGTTTTTGAAATATCTCGCATTTGAATTGCGATTTCCCGCTTCATAAAAAGCCCTCCGATGTGTTCTATCAAAACAGAAAGTATCTTTGTTGATTATTGCCCGACTGCACCCTTGACAAGCTTCGTCATAGCGGTATCCGGTTTAGAAATTCCCCAGATTGCATCGCGTTCCAAAGAAGTTCCTGCCGGAATCATAACGCTTCCGTCATTATACAGTACGTCCTTGTCTCCTGCAGAGAAAACATTAAGCTCTCCTGCTTCAATCTTAGCTTGAACTTCCTCAACCTTTGCCTTTGCTTCCGCGGAAACATTGTCAGTCATCGGTGCAAGCTGCACATAGCCGTCAGCCATTGTACCATAATAGGATTCCGGAGTCCACTTTCCATCCATGATTTTCTGAATCTGGTCAATGTAATACGCACCGTGGTTCCATACCGGTGCAGTTAGGTATGCACCCGGAGCAGCCTCACTGCTGTCCATGTTGTAGCCGATTGCATAAGCGCCCACTGTTTCAGCGGCAATCTGCGGTCCCGCAGTATCACAGTGCTGTGCGATTACATCGCAGCCCTGATCAAGCAAGGCTTCTGCCGCTGCTTTTTCCTGCGCCGGATCATGCCAATTGTTTGTATAGATTACCTTTACTTCAACATCTGGATTGACAGACTGTGCACCCAAAGTAAATGCATTGATACCGATAATCAGTTCCGTGTAAGGGAATGCTGCAACGTATCCAAGCTTATTGCTCTTAGTTGTCATTCCGGCAATGATACCGGAAAGGTATCTCGGCTGTTCCATTGCGCCGAAATAATTTCCAAAGTTCGTGTCGTTCATTTTATTTCCGGAGAAGTGAAGGAATTTGATATCCGGATATTCTTTTGCAAGCTCTTCAATCGGATTCATGAAACCATAGCTGGTTGCAACGATTACAGTCGCGCCCTGGTCCATCAGGTTGATTGCAGCATTTTTTACAGCTTGAGATTCTTCTTTTACGCTCTCCATTTTTAAAGTCTTAACTTTTCCTGCAAAATGCTCCTCAAGGGCTTTTCTGCCGTTGTCCTGTGCTTCTGAAAATCCGCCGTCACTTGCCGGTCCCACATAAATAAAGCCGACAGTCAACACGTCATCTCCGCCTTCTTTTTCCGTTTCTTTTCCACAGCCGGAAAAAGCACCCAGTGCAAGCACAAGAACCATTAACAGTGCCAAAATTCTTTTCATTTTCGTTCTCCTTCTTTCATTCTCTTTCGTTAATTTGTTTTTCTGATTAAAGAAATTCTATGTTACCGTCCTGAATGGACTTTATAACCGCAAGAGATTCTACACGATAGCCTTCTTTCCTAAGCTTTGAACCGCCGCCTTGAAATTGTTTTTCAATGACAGCTCCAATCCCGACAACTTCGCCTCCGGCCTGCTTTACCAAATCCGCCATCCCGAACGCAGCCTCGCCATGTGCTAAAAAATCATCCAAAATCAATACCCTGTCGCCTTCTTCAAGATACCGCTTTGCGACCCTTGCAATGGAAACGGTTCCTTTCGTGAACGACCTGACCTCTGAGCCATAAAATTCATCCGTCATCGTACTCGGTGCCGTCTTTTTTGCAAATACGACGGGAAGGTTCCCAAAATGCATCGCTGTAATACAAGCAATTGCAATTCCTGAAGCTTCAATCGTCAAAATCTTGTTCACGTTTTGACTGCCGAAAAGGCGCTTAAATTCTTGTCCAATTTGATCCAAAAGTGCCACATCAATCTGATGATTTAAAAAAGAGTCTACCCTCAATATCTCCGTACCGATTCCGACTCCATCCTGTCTGATTCTATCTTCTAAAAGCTGCATGTCTTATCACCTTTCTTTACTGCAAACCTTACCTGTTATTATAATGAATCCAATGCCATCTCGTAAATAGCTTTCTCAAAATTTCAGAATAAATTCCTTCATAAAAACCAATAAATGGGCTTATTCCCGAACAATAATCTACAATATCCGCCTAATTATCCGCATATTATAGATTTTCTTCCAAAAGATTTCGGTTCATATATGCATCGTAACGCATCTGCTGCGCATCGCGTGTAAATGGCATTCCATACTGATAACAATCTACCACATCTGCATCTTTTACAATTTCTTCAATCCAACTTCCTATTTTCGATTTTTTGCTGTGATTTTTAACCGCCAAAGAAATCATTTCTATTTCTTTTGCTGAAAACAAATCCAGCTCTGATAAAAATTGTTTTACCGGCTGGTAGCCTTTCTCCGCATGCCCCGCCTGTTTCCCGGTTAGAATCCTCCCAAAATCGTGTACGCTGCACGCACAGGCAGCAAGCTCCGTATCCTCTCCTCGTTCTTCTGCCATCAAAAATCCCAAGCGAGCGCAGCTGGCCATATGTACGCGTTCCCAATCCAGACTCTGATCCCGTTCCTCTGTCTTTTGTTCCTGCTCGTCTATTACACGCAACAATGCACTTTGTAACTTTAAAATCCGATTCACTTATATCCACTCCTCTGCTTTTTGCACGATACTTTGTATGTCATTAAATAGTTTGCATGAATGATATCCATCTGCTACGGCATGGTTTACAAAAACAGAAAGCGGAATTTCAACCTTTCCTTCTTTCTCCAGATATTTCCCAAAGGTGATTACCGGAAAATACATATGAGGTTCTGTAAAGGTATCACAGCTGTAATTCGTAAAGTGCAGCCAGGGCACCCCTGAAATCGGGCAAAAATTCTGCGGTTTATCCGGTTTTGCCTTAATTCCTTTTCTTTTTCCGTAACGCACAATATCCTCTTCCGCATTTCGATAAAATACAGAAAATTCAGAATCAAATTCCGTCCAGATATCGGAGAAAGTCTGATCGTCCTCATGAAAAATGGTATAAGAGGGATGAAGAAAATCCCAGTATCCAAGCCTTCCCTCCCTGTCTATTTGCATCCTAAATTCTTTATTTTGGTTGATTCCCATCATAACAGCATAGATAAAAGTGGGGTAAAAACGAAGTTTTTTTTCTTTCATCCTTTTATGTAATACACTCACGTCAAGATTTGCAGTCAAATTATAATTGGTACGAACGAGACTTGTATAATACTCAAAATGTTCACGCCGTTCATATTTTTCCATATTTACCAGATGAAATCCCGCCTCTTTCATGCAAAGCTCCTTTAATTTTTAAAATACACGCTTCAATGATTTCTCTATATTGTAGCAGATTTTTGACAAGAATGCATTTCCTATTCAATAAAAAGACAGAAATACATAACGGTTGACTTTTGTTTGTATACAGACTATTCTATTTATAATACAAATACTCGACAATGGGGAGCTGGATAAATCCGGCTGAGAGTGAAACTGACTGGTTTCTGACCCACAACCTGATTTGGATAATGCCAACGTAGGAATATATTGTTTTTCTAATTTCTGCGTAGGGTAACCCTTCGCAGTTTTTTTTAGTGCATTTTATCCATCGATAACAAAAAGGAGTGAATTATGATGAATCAACCAGAAGCAAGCATTGCAATCCAAGTACTTCCTGACGTGGAAGGGGAAGAAGTCATCCGTGTCGTGGATGAAGTTATCGCATACATCAAATCAACCGGCTTAAACACTTATGTGGGTCCGTTTGAAACGACAATTGAAGGGGATTATGAAACCTTAATGCAGATTGTAAAGGAATGCCAGCTGATCTGTATTCGTGCAGGCGCCCCAAGCGTCGCTTCCTATGTAAAGATTTTCTATAATCCAAATGCGGGGGTATGGAGCATTGACAAGAAAGTTACAAAACATCACCAATAAGCTTTACCCGGTTTCATTCATTGCACTGCTTCTCCTTTTATGGGAAGTACTTTGCAGATTAAAATTGGTTCCGGCTTTTATGCTGCCCTCACCCGAAAATGTCGTCAAGGCTTTCATTACCGATTTTCCGCTTCTTATGCAGCACTCGGTTACAACGTTTCAGGAAGCTGTGATTGGACTTTTTCTCAGTGTGGTTTTCGGCGTTTTTATCGCTGTACTTATGGACCGTTTTTCTGTTTTATATAAAGCGGTTCACCCGGTGCTCATACTGACACAAACCATACCAACTATTGCGATAGCTCCGCTTCTTGTACTTTGGATGGGATTTGGAATTGCACCTAAAATCATGCTTATTTTTATCACCTGCTTTTTCCCGATTGCCATCAGTACATTGAGCGGGCTTCGTGCCGTCGATCCGGATTTGATTCGCTTAATGGAAAGCATGGGAGCAACGCCTGTGCAGATCTTACTTCGTGTCAAGCTAAAAGCTGCAAGAGAATCTTTTTTTTCAGGACTGCGCGTTGCCGCTGCTTATTCTGTTGTCGGAGCAGTCATCTCTGAATGGCTCGGGGGGATGCAAGGGCTCGGTGTCTATATGACCCGTGTAAGAAAGTCTTATGCGTTTGACAAAATGTTTGCCGTTATTTTTTTAATCAGTGTTGTAAGCTTAATCGTTATGAAGCTTGTGGCGACGATTGAAAAAAAATCAATGCCATGGAAATACTTAAATAAAGGAGACAACTATAAATGAAATTCTTGAGAACAAACAAATATACACTACCAATCTTAGTCCTTCTTCTGCTGTTCGTACTTACCGCCTGCGGAACCACCGGACAGCCGGAACTCACTTCTGAGCCTCTGCAAAAAATTACTTTTGTGCTGGAATGGGCGCCAAATACAAATCATACCGGTGTCTATGTCGCACAGGAAAAAGGATACTACAGGGAATTGGGACTGAATGTAGAAATTGTTGCACCGCCTGAAAATGGCGCTTCCGCTTTGGTCGCCAGCGGAAAAGCACAGTTTGGCGTTGATGTGCAGGAAGCACTGGGTACAGAACTTACTCTTGAAAATCCGCTTCCGATTACTGCGGTCGCTTCTATTATTGATCATAATACTTCGGGTTTAATTTCTGCAAAAGAGAAAGGGATCGACTCCTTTTCTAAGCTTGAAGGAAAAACCTATGCCTCTTGGGATGGTGCTACAGAGCTTGCCATCATGAAGCAGGCCATGACCGATGCGGGCTGCGATTACAGCAAGTTGAAAACAGTACCAGCACCGGCTACCGATGCCGTTTCCTTAATTCAGTCAGGCGCCATTGATGTGGTATGGGTCTACGAGGCCTGGGATATCGTTTCTGCCAAGCTGGCTGGTGTCGACTATAACTTTATCAAGTTCAGTGATGAAACTCCCGTTTTGGACTTCTATACACCGCTTATTATTGCCAACAATGATTTCTTAAAGGAAAATCCGGAGCTTTCTAAAAAATTCATGGAAGCAACTGCGAAGGGCTATGAATATGCGATTGAAAATCCAAAAGAAGCTGCACAGATTTTAGTCGATGCGGTTCCGGAGCTTTCTTTAGATTTAGTGACTGCAAGCCAAGAGTTTCTTTCCAAAGAGTATAAAGCGGAAAAAACAAAATGGGGCAGCTTCGATGAAAAACGCTGGAGCAGCTTTTACGATTGGATGTATGAAGAAAAGCTGATTCCTTCTCCATTAGGAAATACTGGATTTACAAACGAATATCTTCCGCAGTGACAGGAGCCCTTTATGACTACATCCGAAGTAATTGCTTTAGAATCCGTTTCTATCAGCAAAAGCTATGAAGAAAAACCAATTATAGATGATATTACACTCCATGTAAAAGAAGGCGAACTCGTATCGCTTCTTGGAGTCAGTGGAATTGGAAAGACGACGCTGTTTCATATTCTTTCCGGACTAGAGCTGCCTGATTCCGGTGCCGTGAAGCTCTATGGAAAAGCGGTAACAGGACAATCGGGAAACGTAAGCTATATGCAGCAAAAGGATCTTCTTCTTCCGTTTGAAACCATTTTAAAGAACGTATCAATGCCGCTTTTACTGAAAGGAATCCCAAAAAAACAGGCATATACGAAAGCCGCTCTTTATTTTGAAGAATTTGGATTGAAGAATTGTGAAAACAAGTATCCATCTCAGCTTTCCGGCGGCATGCGGCAGCGCGCGGCACTTCTTCGTGCCTACCTTTTTTCTGACCGCGTAATGCTGCTGGACGAGCCGTTCAGCGCGCTGGACGCCATTACAAAGTCAGCTCTGCACGGTTGGTTTTCGAAAGTCATCGCTGCGCATCAGACAGCAACACTTTTTATTACGCATGATATCGACGAAGCAATCCTGCTTTCAGACCGTATCTATATCATGTCTGGCATTCCCGGTAAAATCACCAATGAATTGTACGTTTCTTCTCAAAGCCGAAGCAATCCTGCATTTAATACAAGCAAGGAATTCTTAGAAATAAAGAGAGACATTCTCCATAAAATTGATAATTTACACACAGTATGAAAAACAAGAAAGCCTGCATCACAAAATACATCATGATGCAGGCTTTTTCTTAATCCTATATAAACTCTCAGAGCTCTTCCTATCTCCCCGATCTCCGGCGATCTAGTTCTTTCAGCATTTTTTTTCGAAGGCGGATATCCAGTGGTGTGATCTCCACCAGCTCGTCATCATCAATAAATTCCAACGCTTCCTCCAGTGTAAATACACGGGGAGGTGATAACTTAATCGAGTCATCATTTCCTGCGGCCCGCATATTAGAAACCTTCTTTGCTTTGCAAGGATTTACTACCATGTCCTCATTTCGACTGTTCATCCCTACAATCATTCCCTCGTATACCTTAACGCCGGGATCAATAAACATGGTAGCTCTTTCCCCGATATTATTCAGTGCATACGGTGTAGATACGCCTTCCTCCTGCGCAATGACAACACCATTGATTCGCTGCGGAATTTCACCCTTATATTCCTCAAAACAGTCGAACCGTCTTACCAAAGTTCCTTCTCCCCTTGTATCGTTGATAAATTCACTTCGATATCCAAGCAAGCCTCTCGTCGGCACAGCGTATTCTAATCGGGAGCGCCCATCCTTTCCTGACATGGACTTCATCATTCCTTTTCTCAGGTTCAGCTTGGAAATAACAGTCCCTGAATATTCATCCGGAACTTCGATGACAACTTCTTCTACCGGCTCCATCTTCTTCCCGTTTTCCCCTTTATGCATGATGACTTCAGGCTTTGAAACCGCAAGTTCATAGCCTTCTCTTCTCATGTTTTCTATCAGTATGGAAAGGTGAAGCTCCCCTCTTCCGGAAACTTTAAAGCCGTCTGTTGTATCAAGCGCTTCTACAATTAAACCTACGTTTACCTCCAGCTCTTTTTCCAAACGCTCTTTGATATGTCTCGTCGTTACAAATTTTCCGACTTGCCCCGCAAACGGTGATTTATTTACCATAAAATTCATGGAAAGTGTCGGTTCTTCAATATGAATCATCGGCATCGGATCTGCTTTTCCTTCATTGCAGATTGTTTCTCCAATGCTGATATCTGAAATTCCTGAAATAACCACAACATCTCCGCATTCGGCCTCTTCCACTGGCATACGCTTTAAGCCGCGGTACACAAAGACCTGATTGATTTTGCGGTTAGCAAGCGTACCGTCTTCCTTTACCACACAAACGGTTTGTCCGCTTTTAATCTTTCCTTTATAAATACGTCCGATTCCCAGACGCCCAATATAATCATCATAAGCCAGAGTAGAAACTTGAAGCTGCAATGGCTCTTCTGTCAAATCTGGGTAAGGTTCTACATGGGACGCAATCGTATCAAACAGCGGCACGATGTCTTTCCCTTCATCTTCTAATTCATATTGAACAATCCCGCGCTTGGCAATCCCGTACAGAATAGGGAAGTCCAGCTGCTTGTCATTTGCCTCCAGCTCCATAAACAACTCATATACCATATCGACTACTTCTATCGCGCGTTGGTCTTTTTTATCGATTTTATTGATCAGCAGAATCGGATTCAATCCCATTTCAAGTGATTTTTGCAGCACAAAACGAGTCTGTGGCATAGGACCTTCACTTGAATCAACCAATAAAATAACCGTATCTACCGTTTTTATAATTCGCTCTACTTCCGAGGAAAAGTCTGCATGTCCCGGAGTATCCACAATATTAATCTTTACATCCCCATGCATCACAGAACAATTCTTTGAATAAATCGTAATGCCCCGCTCTCTTTCGATGTCATTGCTGTCCATTACGCAATCAACCACGTCTTCATTCTCTCTGAAAACTCCGCTCTGTGATAAAAATGCGTCTACAAGCGTGGATTTGCCTGCATCAACGTGAGCAATTACTGCGACATTAATTATCTTTTGCTTTCTTGCCATTTATTTCCCTGCTTTCTATATCTTTTGTTACTTTTTATATTTAAAAGAAAATCGCTGTATCAAATACATAAAATACCTTAATTTTCCTTTTTTTTGAAATTGTTTTTTCAAACCTTATAAGTATAGCATAAAAAAAGGCTGCGCACAAATTTTTTCTCCATTCATACTATATCATAAGTGCAAACTGCTGCTCCAGTTTGCTTCACACCGATACAATAAATACATCATTCGCAAAACCTCAAGTTTTGATCCTTTTTTCGTATTTATTCTATCATAAGTGCAAACCGCTTCTGGTTTACTTCACACCGATACAATAAATACATCACTAGCAAAACCTCAAGTTTTGATCCTTCTTTCGTATTCATTCTACCATAAGTTTGCACTGATACAATGAATACATTGCTTGCGAAGCTTTAAGGGTTGAGCCTGCTTTCATATTTATTCTATCAAAAACACAAATCGCTTCTGGTTTGCTATCGTTACTCTATATTGATTTTTTAAGGAGAACAATTATGCCAAGCATCTATCTAAGCCCCTCCGTGCAAGATGAAAACGCCTACGTTAACGGCGGTACGGAAGAATATTACATGAACCTGATTGTCGATGCTATGATCCCTTACTTAAAAGCAAGCGGGATTTACTTCGAACGCAACAATCCAAATGACAGCCTGACTCAGCTGATCGCGCAGTCAAATCTGAAAACACATAACTTACACCTTGCCATTCATTCCGATAGCGCTCCGCGTAACTTATCCGGACTTCTTCAATGTCCCGATATCTATTATTATGCGCATAATCCAGATTCTGAAAGAGCGGCTACTATCATTGCAAAAAATCTCTCTTCTATTTATCCAAATTCCAATTTAATTACAGTCATCCCTTCTGTGCTATTTGACGAACTGCAGAGAACAAAGGCCCCTGCTGTTTTAGCAAAAATCGGCTACCATGATAATTTTGATGATGCACTGTGGATTAAAGAGCATGTTCCTATTATCGCAAAGAATCTCGCACGCTCCCTTGCCGAATTATTTGGCACTCGGTTCAGTGAAGCCTTTTCCTACTCTATGCAATAACCGCTTTCATTTGAGACTTTTCACTCGCCGCTTTTCTTCCCTGCGGTAGACTTTTCAACTAGAAACTGCTAAAATGTTCTTATTGAGTTCAGGTCTGTGTCAGAAAGGAAAGAATGAAATGCGTACAATTCTATGGTTTTTATATTTTATTTTATATTTAATTTACATTTTTCCAAACACAAAGCGTGTTGAGGCAATGCTAAAAAGAGGCGAAAAGGAAAAAGCCGCACCTCTTATCCTCTCAACAGTTCAAAATTGGGCCAGCAATCTTTTAAAAGCCGCCGGTGTGCAGGTCAGTGTATCTGGGAAAGAAAACCTTCCGGAAACTCCTGCACTTTTTGTAGCCAATCATCAAGGAAACTTTGATATTCCTATTTTGCTCTGCAAGCTTGGCCCTCTGATTCCAATTGTTGCAAAAAAAGAATTGCAGAAGCTCCCGGTGATTCGTACCTGGATGACATTTTTCAACTGCCTCTTTATGGATCGTGAAGATCCGAGACAATCTTTGCAATGTCTAAACCAAGCACAAAAAATGTTGGAGGCAGGGGATTCTCTTATTATTTTTCCGGAGGGAACGAGAAGTAAGGGCAAGCAAATGGGTGAATTTAAGCCCGGTGCACTTCGTTGTGCCCTGAAAGCGAAAGCCCCCATTGTCCCAATCGCCATCCAAGGCTCCTATCTAGCGATGGAAGCGCAGGGTTTCTGGATTCGTCCGGCGAAGGTTCATGTTACTATTTTACCTCCCGTCCTGACGGA
Organism: uncultured Anaerovorax sp.; assembly: GCA_963521065.1. Classification (GTDB taxonomy): domain Bacteria; phylum Bacillota; class Clostridia; order Peptostreptococcales; family Anaerovoracaceae; genus IOR16. The sequence goes on from CAUQTI010000003.1 coordinate 189,894, forward strand.
AAACCTTACAAAGGAACACACAAAATCAATTAGCGAAGACATCCGTCAGTCCATTGCAGCGATTGTACAGTCCGAATAGAAAGGAATCTTGAATGGAGCATTTTATATCACTTCTTGAACAAGCAATTACACAGGAGAAACTACTCTCCGTCAGCTTTGGTAATCTAAGGAAAAAATCCACTCCTTACAAAAAGATTACGCTGCGCCCTGTGCGCTTGCGGGAAGAGCTGTACTATCAAGCAACCTACCATTTCGAAAAAAAGGTAACCCATGAAAATATAGAAGAAGCAGCCTGCCTTCCTTTTTGCATTGAGCTTTTAAATACCACCTTCAAACAGTGTAATGTTTTCTGCGAAGATGCAGATTATCAAATTCTCGCCGCAAAAGCAGACAAGCCTAAAATCATAAAAAAGGAGCCCAGCAAAAAAAAGGATTCCGCTTCTCTCTCTCATAATCAGAAAAAAAACTACATTCTTCCGGACGGAGAGCCTTGTGATTTTCTTATTGCGCTTGGTGTAATGACTGAGGAGGGCAAGGTAGTCCAAAAGTATTATAATAAGTTTCGGCAGATTAACCGTTTCTTAGAAATTGTCTCAGATGTCATTAATTATCTGCCAGATCATTCAAAAATTATTGACTTCGGCTGTGGAAAAGCCTACCTTACTTTTGCTCTATACTATTATCTCAATCTTAAATTAAAAAAAGAAGTCACGATTGTCGGCCTGGATTTAAAAGAAGATGTCATTCACTTCTGCAATCAAATTGCAAAGCAGCTCCATTATGATGACCTTTCTTTTCAAATGGGAGACATCGCAGAGTACAAAGAAACGGCGAAAGCAGATATGGTGGTTACACTGCATGCCTGTGATACCGCGACTGACTTTGCCTTGATGAAGGCAGTCTCCTGGGATGCATCTGTCATCTTATCGGTACCCTGCTGCCAGCACGAATTATTTTCTCAGATTCAAAACGATGTAAATCTTCCTATTTTAAGACAGGGAATTCTAAAAGAGAGGTTTTCTGCTATCCTTACAGACAGCTTGCGTGAGCTGAAGCTTACCGAACAAGGATATGAGGTCTCAATGATTGAATTTACAAGCCTTGAACATACAGCAAAAAATATAATGATTCGCGCTGTCCGTGAAAGCAATTCAGTAAAAAAAACAACCGCATCAAAAAAAGCCGCAAAGGAATTTGAAGAACTCTGCAGCTTTTGGAATGTAAAGCCCGTAATTTCTCAGCTGTAATGGGAGCATAAATGAATCGGATCGAGCACGCAGTCGTCATACGGAATTAGAAATTCTCTGATTCCGCTAGAATACGGTGCAATGTCATATTGCATATAGAAAAAGACAATTCCTTCCGGCGTACAGTAGAAATTTTTTGCATCGAATGTTTCTTCGGCAAGGATTGCATAATCTTCGAAGTATAACTCAGGCTGCCTGCTGATTTGCTCATTCACTTTACTTAAAATAAAGCTTTTGGGATTTAAGTAACAGCCAAAGAGCTGTTCCAACCTTATCTTATATCCATTCTTCAAATCAAAGGTGTAAGCATATCGGACTGTATTTCCATGTGCGCCCCCCATAAACACGTATTGATCAAAATACAGGCTCAATATACATCCGCTATTGTATGTTATCTGAAAGTTTACATATGCGCCGTACGGTATCACAGGAAAATTATTTTCTACATTGTATTTATATTGCTCCACCGCCATATTGTATAACTCAGTCTTGACATAGTTGACGTATTCTAAGGCTCTTCTCCTGACAAAATTGTTAATATCATTCAATGATAAAATATAAAAATTCGAAAAGAACTGCGGATATTCAATTCGATATACTAAGATTGTCTCATCGTTATATTCTATGGTATCCTCTATCACCATATCCTTTACTGTGACCACACTTTGCTGCAAAGTTTCCCCCTCCTTTTTAATACAATACCTGAACCGTAAGCGCACTCGTCTGCGGTGGAATGCTCGCAGTCTGGAAATTTGCTCTTTCGATACGAACCACTTGCCCCGGCTTAATTGCTCTTATCGAAATTCGATTCCCACATCGATCTCTAAGCTTTGTATCCTCACTTACTACATATCTTACCTGGCTGTAGATATCGTCCTCATACCCTGTCAGGATATAGTAATATCCATTGATATTTTCTATGCTTAACACGCGCCCCTCTTCAAGCAGAGAGGAATCATTTTCCTGCACGACCTGAATTAGATACGCTCTTGATTGGGGAGGATTACTTCTCGTCATTGATGAGGAAAAAACAGCGTTAATTATCATATCCTCTTTCAGATTCCTCAGTGTAATCCGTTTTCCAAACTGATCCTTAATCAGCGTGGAATTCCCTACCAGCAGGATTAGAAAGTTTTCATTCAGCTCCTGCTCTTGATCTAGCTGTGCGTAAGTAATGGTTACATATCCAGTTCCATTTTGTACAAGAATTGAACTGATTACCGCATTTTCAGCTTTCATACTATCTCTTGCTGTACTCATTTTTTTACCTCATAACTTTGCTGTTTTATGAATTAAATTCTATATTATGTATATCCGTTTTTATTAAAAAGGTTCGTAAGAATCACTCTTCTTTCTTTTTCCTTTTCCAGATACGCTCTCGTCCTCAAAGTAAAATCCCATATTCTCCTGCTTTTTTTATTTTTGGACCTTTTTTCTAGAAAAAAAATACCCTGCGTAAAGGTATCTACGATACAGTTACACAGGGTATTTTTCTATTTTAACAACAAAGGTTTCTCTGAAAACCTATAAAATCTTTTCTAAAAAAGCTTTCATCCGGTCATTTTTCGGCGCACCGAATATTTCCTCAGGCGTACCCTCTTCAACAATCACTCCATTATCCATGAATACGACTCGGTCGGCCACCTCTCTCGCAAAACCCATTTCATGGGTTACTACAATCATTGTCATCCCATCTTCTGCAAGCTTTTTCATAACATTTAATACTTCTCCGACCATTTCCGGGTCAAGTGCACTGGTCGGCTCATCAAAGAGCATCACATCCGGTTCCATTGCTAAAGCTCTTGCAATTGCAACACGCTGTTGCTGTCCGCCGGAAAGGTTCGCTGGATATTCCTCTGCCTTCTCGGATAAACCGACAGCCTGAAGCAGGCGCTCTGCCTTTGCCTCTGCCTGCTCTTTGTTCATCTTTTTGCGATCCAACGGTGCCATCATTATATTTCTTTTCACAGACATATGCGGAAACAGATTAAACTGCTGAAATACCATCCCGATATTTTCTCTGATTTTATTGATATTCTGATGCTTATCCGTAATCTCAAGGTCATCTACAACAATGCTCCCGCTTGTTGGCTCTTCCAACGCGTTGATACAACGCAAGAACGTGCTTTTTCCAGAGCCAGAGGGTCCAATAATACAAACCACTTCACGGTCTTTTACCTCGAGGTCAATGCCCTTTAAGACCTCTAAAGAGCCAAATCCCTTATGAAGATTTTTTACCTTTACCTTGATCACGGAACATCCTCCTCTCTAAAATCCTTGCCAGCTTTGTAATCACTGCAACCACTACCAGATAAATGACACCTACCGTAGACCAAATAAGAGTCGATTCCATGTTTCGGGCTACAATGATTTTCCCTACTTGGAAAATCTCAGCTACACCGATTGTGGAAATCAAGGATACATCCTTCAAAGATATGATAACCTGATTTGTCAGTGCCGGAATGGACATTCGGAATGCCTGCGGCAATATGACTTTAATCATTGCTTTGCTGTAAGGAAGGCCCAAACTCCTTGCTGCTTCCATCTGCCCTTTATTAATAGACTGAATGCTTCCTCTGAATATTTCAGCGATATATGCGCCAGCATTTAAACTAATCGCTACCGTTCCTACAGAAATTGCATCCGAACTGAACGGAAGTGCTTTCGCAATCCCAAAATAGAGAAAAAACAACTGCACCAAAAGGGGTGTTCCCCGAATAATATAAATATAAGCGGATGCAATCACGTTTAATATTCTGCTTTTAGAAATATTCATCAAGCAGGCAACCAGCCCAATCAGTATTGCGAAAATCAGTCCGATGAAAGTGATTTGTATGGTCAGCCTCATACCGAGCAACAGCTTCGGTAAGGCTGCATAAACTACGTTAAATGCATTCATCGATTACTCCTCTGTGTTTTTATTCCTGAATATAGTTATCTAAAATTTCCTGATATTTTCCACTGTCCTTCACGTTTTTCAGTCCTGCGTTAAACATCTCAATCAGCTCTGCGTTCTTATCCTTTTGCACTGCAAATCCATAAGAAGATCCCTGTTCTTTCTCTGTTACAATTCTCAATCCGTTTCCTTGCGCAACACCGTATCCAAGCACTGGATAATCTTCAAAGCAAGCTACCGTGTTTCCTGCCTTCACATCCTCATACATGAAGGAAGAATCCTCAAAGGATACTGTTTCAAACCCATATTTTTCTTTGTTATCTTCTGCGAATTTTGCGCCCTCAGTCCCAATTTTTACAGCGACTTTCTTTCCCTTAAGGTCATCATAGCTTTTGGTCTTACTATCTGAAGCAGCAATACCCATTACAACACCGGAATCATAATACGGGTCAGAAAAATCGAACTTCAATTTCCGTTCGTCGTTGATGCTCATACCTGCAATCACACCATCAACCTGTCCAGCCTCTAAAGCCTGAACCGCCGCATTGAAGCCCAGGACCTGAATCTCATATTCAAAACCTTGATCCTCCGCGATTGCCTTTAGCAAGTCCATATCAACTCCAACAAATGTTCCACTTTCGTCCTCAAATTCAAAAGGAGCAAAGGTTGTATCAGTACCGATTACATATTTTTTGGCATCACTTCCCTCATCATTGTTTCCAGAAGTGCCGCAACCGCTTAAAGCAAGAACAATCATCATTACAGCCAACAAACATACGGTTATTTTATTTCTTTTCATATCTACCTTCCTTTCTTTCCTCACACAAAGTTTCATTCACTTTCCAAAAAACGATTCGTTTCTACGACGCCAAAAGAACGCGCAGAAACGAACAGTTTCTTACCATTATATTTTACGATAGTTGTATACAAAGATGCAATATGTTACTGTAAAGGAAATTGTACAAAAATTGTCCATGTGTATACGATTTTTAGGAATAGTTTGTTTGTTGCCCACAAATTTACATTACCAGCTTCCGCCACCGCCGCCGCTCATACCACCGCCGGAAAATCCGCCGCCACCAGAGAAGCCACCGCCGCCAGAGAAGCTGCCTTCCGTCCCAGAAGAAGGAATCACGATGCTGTTTTGCATTGCACGGGTATAATGATTGAATGAATTGACAAACAAATACGTATTAAACACGCCTCCATTATAGGTTCCCTGATACCAATCAGGTGCAGGGACTGCAATACTTTCAAATTTTTTGGCCCAAATATCAGTTAATCCAAATACATACGCATACGGAAGGATATTATAAAAATACTTTGGATTATCCTGAGCCAATGCCTTAATGCGATCCAATTCAGCAGTGCGGATAAATTCCTTAAATCCTAAAATTTTTCCCATGAGCTGTACGCTGTAGTTTGTTCTTCGTTTCATTGCGACTGCACAAGCCATACACACTGCCGTCGATACGGTTGCCAAAATACTGATTACAGGCAACTCTAAAAGAAAGAATCCCATCACAAGAAACAGGCCTAAGCCAATCCCGTTCAAAAGAAATGCAGCAATCCCGAATCCAGCCTTTTTCCCCTTTGGGCTGTTATTCTTTCGGTCATATCGACTCTGCATCACTCCATACCCAGCCAATACAAACAAAATGGCCGGCAGAAACAGGAATGTATACAAGGAGGAAAGATAACGGTATCCAACGCCTAAAACGGCCACGCAAAACAATGGATTCAACATAATAAGAACCGTAATCATTTGCATGAACACCGAAGTTTTTGTAAAGATTCTATTTCCTTTTCTTCCTGTAAATTTTCCCTTCAACTGTCCCTTGCTCGCCTGAAATGAAGGATAAAAATCTTCTTTTAATTCCCCTAAGCTCACCGCTTCTCTTTTATCAAAAATACCGTGAAACAAGGTGTGCTCATATGTTTGTGCGGATTCAGGAAGTTCTTTTTTCTTAATCAAGCGAAAATTATCTGAATCTTCTTCTTCAATTTCCAAATAGCCCTCATTTGCAAAGTGCAAAACCATAGAAATCATATCCTTGTTATCTACGGCTCCATCTAATATGTAACCGATTTCACCAGAAGTCACACCCTCCGGCGGATAAAATTCTACTGTCTTAACAATTTTCTTATCTTTCCCGAAAACCTTCCACAGAAGGATGCTCATCCCTGCTGCAAGCAGAATTAGAACGTACATCGCCGGTGCCATCCATCCATTGTTTCTCTCTCCGGTAAAATAGCCCTCCGGAAGCACAATTCGAAGAGTAACACCTTCACCTTTTTGCAATTCTCTTTGGATAGAACCTTTTATCATGTTTCCTTCGCGAGTCCATTCCACAAGAGAAGTATCACTTTCACCGTAAGCGCCAGAAAGAAATTCAACTTTGTAAGAATCAAATTCCTTTGGCATTTGAATGGTAAAATTCGCACCCTTTACAGAAGTTTCCCAACCTCTCTGCAAAAGATCCAGGTAAACCTGATCCAGACGGTCATCTCCATCGTCATGCGCAATCATCCGATAGCGAAGCTTGTATTCTACAGGTCCGCTTACCGTTTGTTCCGGACTCCCAATACGAACCACCGCATTTCCACTTTCATGAGTAATCTCATTTTCAAATCCCGGTGTTTCGATTTCTGCTATTTTTAAATTATAGGGTTTCTTTACCGTTTCTCCGTCAGACAGCTGATACTGCATCGTTCCTGACAACGGTATATAACGATAGATTCCATGGCTCGGTGATGTAAAATTAACAGAAATATCTTCTTCCACATAAAATGAATTGTTTTCTTTTACATTAAGGCTTACATCATAACGCTCTGTCTCAAAATTGGCTCCGTAAACCGTAAGCGGCAATGCAAGAAAAGCCAGCACTGTCAAGAAAACAGTAATACTCTTTTTTAACCCTTTCATAATAATCCTCTTTCCCTTATTAAATCCCCTGATTCTTTAAAATTTAACGTTTACTGCGTCTCTCTGTGCCGCATCTTCTACCTCAAACATCGGCTTTCTCGTAAAATGAAAAATCCCTGCGATTAGATTGCTTGGAAACATCTCTGTTTTTGTATTAAATTCCTTCACGACTGCGTTGTAATACTTTCTTGCATTCGCGATTTCATCCTCCAACCTTTGTAGCTGATGCTGCAAGTCCATAAAATTACTATTCGCTTTCAAATCAGGATATGCTTCTGCCACTGCAAAGAGTCCTTTCAATGTAGTTTGCAGCTGTGTTTCCCCCTTAAGCTTATCCTCTACAGATGTTGCGGATGCTGCTAAATTTCGGGCTGCCACTACCTTTTCCAACGTACCCTGCTCATGTGCAGCATACCCTTTTACCGTTTCTACCAAATTAGGTATTAAGTCATACCGCTTTTTCAAATAAACATCCATGGTCGCGAAAGCTTCTTCAATTCGGTTGCGCATAGCCACAAAACCGTTGTATGCTCCAACAAACCAAATTACAACGATGGCAATTACGATTGCCAAAATAATCCATCCTAACATACTATTTTCCCCTTTTCCTCTTGTTTATCAACAAATATGCATTAATCTTCAATGGCCCAATTAATATAATCCCCCCTATCTTTCAAAAAATGATTGGCCTTAGAAAAATGTGAACAGCCCCACCATCCATTATGTGCCGACAAAGGGCTCGGATGTGCAGCCGTTAAAATCAAATGATGTTCATTTTGAATCAAATTCCGTTTCGATTTGGCATTTGCGCCCCAAAGCATAAATACCATAGGCTTTTCCCGTTTGTCCAATTGGGAAATTATATGATCAGTAAAAGTTTCCCAGCCACGCCCTTTATGGGAATTTGCTTCTCCTTCTCTTACCGTCAGTACTGTATTTAACAACAAAACTCCTTGGTTTGCCCAGCTTTCTAAATTTCCATGTGGTGGTGCCTTAATCTCTAAATCAGATTCTAATTCTTTAAATATATTTACTAAAGAAGGCGGCTTTGCAATTCCCTTCTGCACAGAAAAGCACATCCCATGGGCCTGTCCGGGGCCGTGATACGGATCTTGTCCCAATATTACTGCCTTCGTATCGTCATATGAAGTATGCTTTAGCGCATTAAAAATATCATACATGGAAGGATAAATTCTATGAGTCCGGTATTCATTGATTAAAAACTGCCGCAGCTCTTGATAATAAGGTTTGTCAAATTCGCCTTTTAATACTTCATCCCAGTCATTCCCTATATTTACCATACTTCAATTCCTTTCTGCACGATTCTTATTTTCCCTTCTTCTGTCGCAAACGATATCATTATACTTTAAAATTTTACGAAGCGCACGCAATTTTTATATTTTTTAGAAAAAATTTAATCTATATGTCCCTGCCTGCAGGGAAGAATCAGTTTTAAAATGAAAAGAAAATTGTGGATATTTCTCTTCAAAGTATTTTTTATTGCGGCTGCAATTTCCTATCATATTTGAAAAGCTCGTTCCTTCGCATCGCAATGTAACTGCTTGTTTCACCGTCTTGTGGTCCTTTTTTACTGCAGCGCAGTCTTTCTTATCACACTGCTCTTTCATGCAGGCTTCCAATTGCCTTTCCAACTCCTCTTTTGCAAGTTCTCCCTCTACAAGCTGTCTGAACGCCGGATGATAACTTCCCAAAACAGCACCACCATTTTCACTGATAATGTCACTGCTTTTTAATCCCACTCGTAATATCGTAATGTTATTTTCCTGTAAAGTCCGGTACATCTCTTTTACCGTATGAAGCATTTCTTCTTCTGTATACGGTTTATATACCCCTTTTTCATATAGTTCAAAAAGTTCTGTATCTTTTAAAATAACCGTTGGGTATAGCCGAGCAAGCGAAGGTTTAATCTTCACAGTCTCTTGCACTGAGTGCATGCATTTTTCATAGGTATCGCCGGGCAGCCCAATCATAAGCTGAATGCCAAGTTCAAAACCATACTCCTGAATCATTTGGCAGGAATCGTACACCGCTTCCTTTGTATGTCCGCGATTTGATTGAATCAACACTTCTGAATCAAAGGATTGTACACCCAGTTCAATAACATCTACCGAAAATTCCCGGAGCACTTCTAAAATCTCTGCGTTGATGTAATCCGGTCTGGTTGAAAGATGAATTTTATGGATTTTCCCTTTGTCTTTGTACTTCTTTGCAATATGCAGATACGCTTTCTGCTCTTCGATTGGAATCCCAGTGAAACTTCCCCCGAAAAACGCAATCTCAATCACTTCAAGCCCACGCCCTTGCAGTGTCGGCAAGTACTCTTCCACTCGCCTTTCAATTTCCTCTGCTTCAAAGGGCCTCTGCATTGCTGTTATTTTTTTCTGATTACAAAAAACACAGTCGTTCGGGCACCCTTTGTGCGGAATAAAGATTGGTATGATTGCGTGTTTCTTCATAAAAGCAAACTCTCTTTCTCTTCGTAAAACCTAGAAAACCACTGCTCATGTTCTTCTCTATGAATGTCATTTCTTAAAAACACAAAGTTAAACTCTCTTGAGATTTTAACGTCCACTATCTTGATTTCTTTTAAAAGACCCAGTTCCAGCTCTGTGCTGACTGCCTTTCGATAGGCAAAGGTAACTCCTAAATCAGCCTGAACCATTTGCTTGATGCCGCGTATAGTCCCCAGCTCTAATACAGAAGCAAATTCTTTTATATTATGGTTGTGCTCGTGCAATATCTGCTCTAGAATATCGCGAGAACCGGAGCCCTTTTCTCTGAGAATCAAACGGCTCTCAAAAAGTGCTTCTAAGGATACGGGCATATGTCCCAGCGCATTTTCCGGTGAACAAACGGCAATGAAATCTTCTTCTGAAAACAACAGGCTTTCATAACGTGACCGGTCAAAATAGCCTTCCAAAAAAGCAAATTCAATGTCGCCTTTTTCCAGCATGTCCAATAAGATCTCTGTATTTTTCACTTCCATTGTAAGATGCATCTTGGGATACTGCTCCAACAGACGACAAAGGATAAAGGGCATAGTATACTCTCCAATTGTTAGTGTTGCTCCAAAGGATACCGGCTCAGAAACACCCATTTCAGATGCCATCAACAATTCAATTTTCTTAATCCCTGCCTCCATCGCTGTAACGTAATTTTTCAAGCGCTCTCCATCGTATGTCAAATGCATGGAGCGGTCTTTATAAATAAACAGCTTCGTTTTATAATGCTGCTCCAGATAACGAATGTGCTGTGTTACCGCAGGCTGTGTAATATGTAGCATTTCTGCCGCTTTTGTGTAACTCCCTTCATTGCAAACTGCAAGCAAGGTTTTTAATCGAAAATCAAGCATCTTTTCCTCTATAAAATAAAATTATATATTTATAATAATATATAATTTTATTTTATAGCATTATTCTGTTAAAATCAACTACTAGAACGAGCAACTTTAAATTGTAATATTTATGAATTCGCGATCACGAAAAGGAGTATGCTATGAAAAAATGCTTCCCTGGGATTCTTCTCTGTTTTTCTCTTGCGGTACCGGCATGGCTTCTGGGAGAACAATTCCCAATCATCGGTGGCCCTGTTTTTGGGATTTTAACCGGAATTTCAGCCGCTTTTATAAAATTACCTGCTTTCTTTGAAAACGGAATACGCTACACTTCTAAAAACTTATTGCAATACTCTATTATTCTATTAGGTTTTGAAATGAATCTTTTCCGTGTTTTGGAAGTAGGAAGCCAGTCTTTACTGATTATTCTTTTTACGGTAACAAGCTGCTTTTTCACCGCCTATATTGTAGGTCGGATATTAAAGCTCGATTGCAATACCGTTACCTTAATCGGTGTGGGTACTTGCATCTGCGGAGGCTCCGCCATTGCTGCCACCGCTCCGGTAATCGACGCAAAGGAAGAAGAAATTACACAAGCGATCTCCACCATTTTTTTATTCAATATCGCTGCCGTCTTTCTCTTTCCGGCACTTGGACACACGCTTTCACTTTCTGATACAGGCTTCGGTATGTGGGCAGGCACTGCTATCAACGACACCTCTTCTGTCGTTGCCGCAGGCCTCTCTTGGAGCAGCTATGCCGGAAATAACATCGCCCTTTCCTTTGCGACTGTCGTCAAGCTGACAAGAACGCTGATGATTATTCCAATTACGCTCCTACTTGCAATCTACAGATCGAAGAAGAAACCTGCGGGCACCAGCTATTCCATTTCAACTATTTTTCCGTGGTTTGTCCTTGGTTTTCTTGCAGCCTCACTTTTAAACACCTTTGCCGGACTTCCTTTATGGTCCTCCGGGCTGCTTGCACAGTTGGGGAAATTCATGATTGTTATGGCAATGGCAGCCATTGGGCTGAACACGAATCTAAAAAAACTTCTTACGAACGGACTTCGTCCTATTTGCCTGGGATTAAGCTGTTGGTTCGTTGTTGCAGCTGTCTCTCTTTTGGTTCAATTCTTCATAGAATTACTGTAGTAGAAAAAAGTGTAAATAATAAAACAGAGTAAAGCTGGAACATAACTTCTTTTCCAAGCTTTACTCTGTTTTCATAAATGACAACTAAGTGCCTATTTTAATAGAAATCGCAGAACTCCCAGCTTTCCTTCATAAGGAGGATAGCGCAGCGGCAAGTCAATTCTCCCCTTTTTTAAAATACTCTTTTGATGAGAAAAGGTTTTAAAGCCGCTCTCCCCATGATACGATCCCATTCCACTTTGACCAACTCCTCCAAATCCCAAATGTGGATTTGCCAAATGCATGATTGTATCATTGATGCATCCGCCTCCGAAGGATATATTTCGCAAAACCTTCTTTTCATTTTTTAAACTGTTTGAAAAAAAGTATAAAGCCAGCGGCTTTTCCCTTTGCTTTACAAAATCCACTGCTTCTTCCAGTTTCTCGTAGGTAAGTACGGGAAGAAGCGGTCCAAAAATTTCTTCTTTCATGGCTGCACTGTCTTCGCTGATCCCCGTCAGAATCGTCGGCTCAATCTTACGGTTTTCAGAGGTATACCCGCCCCCATGCCTGATTTTATCCGCTTCAATCAATGCACAAAGACGGTAAAAGTGCTTTTCATTGATAATCTGCGGCAAATCCTTGCTTTCTAAAGGGTTTTCCCCGTAAAATGCCTTAATATAACAAATCATCCTTTCAATCAAGCGCTCCGCAATTCTTTCATCAGCCAGCACATAATCAGGAGCCACACAGGTCTGCCCCGCATTTAAGAACTTGCCCCATACAATCCGCCGCGCCGCGAGCTCAATATTTGCAGTAGAATCTACGATACAAGGGCTCTTCCCTCCCAGTTCTAACGTGACCGGAGTCAGATGTTTTGCTGCCGCCTCCATAACCTGTCTGCCCACGGATGGACTTCCGGTAAAAAAGATGTGATCAAAACGCAAAGTTAATAGCTCTTGGCTGATTTTTGTTTCTCCGTTTATAACAGCTATATACTCTGGCTCAAAAGAATCTGAAATGAGTTCTTCAATTATTTTCGCGGTATGTGGCGCAGAATGCGAAGGCCTTAAAACTGCACAGTTTCCTGCGGAAATACAGGCAATCAGCGGGCTCAAAGCCAGCTGTAAGGGATAATTCCACGGAGATAAAATCAGCGCCACCCCTAAAGGCTCCTGATAGACACTGCTTTTCGCCGGAAAGTGAACGACTGGTGTTTTCACAGTTTTTCTCTTTGCCCACTTTCTTAAGTTTGCTAATGCAAACGTCAGCTCAGAAAATACCATCCCAAGCTCAGTTTCATAGCTTTCAAATGTCGACTTTCCTAAGTCCAGCCGCAGTGCCTCTAACAACCTCGGCTCAAATGTACGCAATGCCTGCTTTAAGATAAGCAGCTGCTTTCGCCGAAATTCCAGCGGCAAGGTATTCCCTTTCATAAAATATTCATGCTGTCTTTCAACCAAAGCTTCTCTTTTCGCTTTGTCCATGATTTCCAGAGTTTCTCTTATATCTTTTTCCTCTGCCATTACTCTCCTCCTTCTTCCCCTTTTGGAAGGACACCCGCATACGGCTTAAACGCAGACGGCAAGGCGATTTCTTCTCTCAACGCTTCCCCTCCAATCCAAAGTAAGCCTTCCAGATTTCTTTCACATGTGACGGGCTCAGAAGTATCTTCCGAGCAAAGAAATCCACATGATTCTTGTGATTTTTCCGGTAACCTTTCTAGTTCAATCTCATATCCCTTCATGTGCCATTCCACATGAGAGAAAATATGTTTCGCTTCCTCTAAGGCACTAATAGCAGTGTATGCAAATCCTTGCCGGCTTAGACAATGCATCACCTCTTTTTTGTTCAAATGTCCCGGCAGCCCCGGAAGCTCAAACAAATCTGCTAAAAGCCCTGTCTTTGGCCGTTTTCTTAGCCCCACAGTGTTTTTAAATTTCATAACCAAAATAGTTTTCTGTTCAATCTTACGCATTTTTTTTGGTTTTTTTACCGGAAGTGACAGAAACGAACCCTTTTTAAAGCTGATGCAAAAACTTTGAACGGGACAATCTGCACACTTCGGTGCGCCGTTTGGTATGCAGATTAAAGCCCCCAGCTCCATCAATGCCTGATTGAAATCACCCGGTCTCTCTTTCGGTAATATGTCCTGTATTTGTCCCTCTATATTCTTTTTAACAGCAGTCGTAGTGATATCGCCATAGTTCTCCGTCATTCTGGCCAAAACCCGCAAAACATTTCCATCTACCGCAGGTACCGCCTCTCCAAATGCAATCGAGGCAATTGCTCCTGCGGTATAAGGTCCAATTCCCGGCAATTCCAATAATCCCGCATAAGAAGATGGCATATTCCCCGAAAACTTTTCCATCACGATTCCTGCTGCTTTTTTCAAATTTCTCACTCTGTTATAATAGCCCAGCCCTTCCCAAAGCTTCATTAACTGTGTATCATCAACATTCGCCAGTGCCTCAATACTCGGAAGTGCCTCCGTGAAGCGTCTAAAGTATTCTTTTCCGGCCTCGACTCTCGTCTGCTGCAGCATAATTTCCGATACCCATACACGGTAGGGCGTTACGTCCTCACGCCAAGGCAAAATGCGATGGTTTTCATCATACCAGCGCAACAGAGGGGCCACCATATCTCTCATACCTTTTTCTTCGCAATTCTCTGATTTATGCACAAGTTCCTTTTTCTTTTCTGCCATTCCATCTCCTACTCTTTTTTTCCGCACAGACATTCTTCCATATGATGCGCAAAGATTTGCGATCGTCCGGAAATCCCGTTTATCTGCAAGATACTCCCGGGGTCATTTGCCGTTTCAAGCATACAGAATTTTTCCGGAAGCGCAAAGCTCTTATTCATATTTAATGCTCCTATCAACTGCTGTGCAACAATATCTCCCCCGCTGTATCCTGAAACAATGACGGCAAACAGCTTTTTTTCATAGAAACGCTGTTTCCGAAAAAGGGCGGTTAAGCGATTGATGGTCGCTGAAATATTGGCACTGACCGCATCATTATAATTTGGACAAAGTACAACGACTGCATCACATTCCAAGACAGCCGGATAGACCTGCTCAACAACCACACCTCCATAATAACAATTGCTGTGGGCACTGTAATGCATACACATCGTGTACGGACAGCCTGCACAATCCTGGATGGCTCCGTTTCGCAGAGAAATCTCTTGCACCGTACATTCCGAAAGTGACTCTTTTATCAAATTCCAAAGTGTCATTGTATTTGAGGTTTTATGGTTACTTGCATGAAGCACCAGCAGGTTTGGTTTTTTCATCGGATTTTTTTTATAATCTATAATCTGCCGAACTAAAGCCCTGCTGGCTTCAAGATATGCAGAAAAACAATCGGTATTTAAATTTTTTGCCTGTACTTTAAAATTAAACAATACCCTCGTGCCTTCTACCAAAGGTCTTCCGGGAAAAGCGCACCCGGCTTGATTTGCCGCAAAAACCAATTCTCTTGCCACAGATTTTGTATATAGCTCACTATTTCCGTCCAGAATCAGTCCTCCCACACAGCCTTCCAGCAAATTCAAATTTAACCGCATCTCTTTCAGATATTGATAGTACTCTAAATTAATTCCGGATTCTCCTAAATTTACTGCGAACAGCAAGCGCTTTCCTCTCAGGTTTTTAAACGCCTCTACATTCGTAATTTCTCTATGTGAAATTCCTGCGAGTGCAAACTCTAAAACTTGATCTAATCGCTTTGTTTTACTTGGTTCTGCGCAGACTGGTCGAATAACATAAAGCAGTTCTTCTTCCTTGTCATTCGCTCTTTCTGTTTTCATCATCTTATCTGCTCCAATCCTCGAGAAGCTTTTTCTAAACGCGCGTATAAACTCTGGGGCAACGGTAAGGATTCTATTTCAAGCCCCAAAGCACCTGTTCTGTTTTTGCTGCCCATAAAGACTCCCCCTAAAAAATTAGAGCTGTAATGCCATTCTCCTCTTAATGTCAACAAAATAGAGATTGCCGCAGAAGATAAGGCAGGCGCAATATACGGCTTAAAGCCTTCCTCTCTCATCTTTAAATTTGCTTCAACAGCAAGCTTCGTCAGCGTTTCGGAAAGTCCGTCATCATAGTTTTCAATGCTGTTTGCAATCACGAGATCTTTTCCATGCGGTCCAAAAGCGCGCCCTTCGGCAAGGAATTGTGCATACCTGCTGTCTTGTTTTGCATAATACGCGGCACGGCTGTTCATGACACCAAGCCCGTAGCCTTGAATCTGCTCCGCTCTGAGTCCTTTCCCATCGAAAACGCCGTCTTCCCCTTCATTAGAAACAAGAAACACCTCTCGGCATAATGGATCCACTGGATCTGACACTACGGCAAACAATCCTCGAAACGCATTTCTTCGTGCCATTTTTGCATATTTTCCGATAATCTCACGATTCGCCTGAAACTGTGCCATCCTCACATCTGTTTCTTTTGAATCCACAGGCGGAATCCCCTTTGATGCGCAAAAAATAAACACGTCGCACTCAAAGAGTTCCTCTTCTTCGCGTATCCTGACCTCCGGAAGTTTCTCATACTGCCAGGGGTATGCTGTCTGGTTCATTTCATATTCCCATCTTCTGCATACGGATGGATTGATATCCCATATTCCAATCTCCCTGATAGCATCACTGCCTAAAAGTTTTAATCCAGTCAGAACCGCTCCACCCACATCGCCTAACGCTAATATACTTACTTTCTGTTTTTTCAACGGTTTTTCTGCCGCATCTGCTATTTCCCGCGCAATTTCTTCTCGCCAGCATTCCTCATTTTGATAAGATAAGTTGACAAATCCCAACAGGCCTTTCTCCATTTTTTCTTTTAATGTCAATCTCTGCAAATCATCTCTTTCCAAGCTTTCCAGCTTATTCATCGCATATCGACTATAAACGTCATCAAGCTTGTTTCTATTTAGCCAAGTGAGTCCTTCTGGTTCCCAGAGCATTGCTTCATGTGTAAGCGCAAAACGGCCTTTTGCTTTTTCTTTTCCCCTTTTGTCCGCAAAAAATCCATACTCTCCAACTTCAAAATATTTCATCTTTTTTCTTTCCCCTCTGCGAATTTCCGCTCCCGCATTCTTTTATTCAATAAAGTTCTTTAGACGAATCAGCTTTTCAATATCATTGGATAGGTACACCGAGGCTCTCAGATGATAATCGTAACTCAAGCATCCGCCCTTGTCCGGACAACACGGAGAAACAATTACCTCACTCAAACGGTTCAGCGTCAATTTTCTTTCAAACTCATATTGGTATTCTTCCTCCAATACCTTCATAATTTCTCTTGCATTTTCAAGGCACGTCATTGAAAATTCATAAACTGCATTTTTAGGTGCATCTCTCAAAAATCCCGGTGCAACGTATGGCAAAATCAGATTCACAGAATTCAGAAGGCTCGCCTGCATCTTTTCTTCCCGCTCCACCATATCTCCTCCTAAAAACGGATAGATACTAGATTCCACAAACCAGGAATGCATAGAAGGTAAAAAATATGCACTTTCTACTCTCCGGTTTTGAATGGACATCAAATCTTTTCCGCGTCCGGATAAAATCCCAACAACGAGGCGATCAATCTCCAGCTCTTCTTGCTTGAAAAGCGGATCAAGCTTCCGAATCCGATATCCCTTATGCAAAATATCATCCACTAAAATCACAGGGCGGTTAAAGGATTTTATGGTGCGGATTTGATTGATTAATGGTGAATAGTTGGGATACTCTGTAATATGAAACGTCTTTATTTGTGAATCAAAGGTTTTCTCTGTATGAAGTGATTTTGTGACTGTATTTGGTACGATTTTCCCTTTCAATATTTTTCCAAACGGAACACACATGTTTTTACCGAGCTTTCGCACCGGAAGCGGTTCGTTTGGTACCTCATTCGCTTTCGTAATTAAATCCACTATTTTATTGTGCATGAAATCCGCATGAAAAGAAAGGACAAGGCTTCCCGGATACAGCGTTGTCAAAACTCTTTGAAGTCTTTCATGCGAACGATCGATTGCTTCCAAAACACGAAAATTATGCCGAAAAGGTTCTTTTATTGCCGTCTGCACATTTTTAAACAGCGTCAGCGGCATTTTCATATCGACTACATAAATACTTCGCTCTGTATCATTTTCTTTCAAAGAACGAAATCCCTGTCTCTCTAAAATATCTTGATAATCTAGCAGGCTGTTTTCCTGTGCAGGGCTAAACACCGCATAGGTGAAATCCCGTTGCAGCGCGTATGCCAGTGTCTCTGTTAATAATATCTGAGCCAATTCCTTTGTAAAATGCTGTTTATCTTCATAAATACCAGAAATTAGAACAATTTTCCCCGATGTATTTTCTCTTATCGCATTTGCAACATTTGTACTTTTAAACTCTTCATATAATTCACTCGTTCCAATCTGTCGAAATGCAGCTGCGCCAAGCAACTTATTTTCCCAATCTCCATTTTTTAAGAGTAATATTTTCTGCTCGCTTTCTTTCAATGCATCAAGAAAAAGCCTCCCACTTTCCTCCCGTACTGCATGGCGAATCTCAGAAAAAGCATTCGTATCAAGCCCTTCTAAAACGGAAGCTTTCAGGCTCTTTATCTGTATCACCTCTTTATATTGAGGTTCCCTTAGATATAGGCTGTTTTCATAGATATAGTTCTGCGCCACAGGGTCAATTAAATTAGAGATATCTCGATTTAAGTCAATGTTTTCACGAATTCGTGTCGAGCTGATATCCTCTAAATGCATCGGCAGCGTCAGTTGAATTACGCTCCCTAAAATTCTTCGTTTTGGAGATTCTGCTTCCTGCACCGTATCATCTTCTATCTCGCTCTTTCGTAAAAATAAAATATGGTGAAAGGTCTGAATCGAATCAGTAACTGCTTTCAGCTTATAAGAAGAAGCATTTTCCACAACATCGCTTCCCGCTACCATATAGATTTCTTTTCCGCAAAACAGCTCCTTCAAATGACGCAAATCTTTCGGGTTTGAAATATTAACAGGAATATCGTCAGGAAACAAATAAATATTTTCTTCATCTGCAACGGACATACTCATAATTTGTCTTCGTATCATACGTGGCTGTGTCTTCTTCGACCATGAAAATTCATCCAAAGCGAGGTATACGATAAAGCCCATGTTCCGTATTTCTTTTGCAATTCCCTTATGTCCTAAGGAAAATGGATCAAAAGTCCCCGGAAAAAATGCCACCTTATACGGCTCTCTAATGGCGAAACCTTCATAATAAAAGAGATAATCGTTTATGAAGCGATAGATATGGTTTAGAGAAGCTGCATTATTAAAAAACACCAGCTCCGTATTTTCTTTCCCATCAATCAAGGTCGTCAATTTTTTATAAAGAACCTGAAACATTTCCTTCTTTTCTTTTAAGGACAGAAATTCACTCCCAAATAAGTATTGCCCGATTACAAGAAACGCTTCCTGACTGACAGAGCGTCTATAATTTGCTAATCCACTTAAAAGCATTCCTAAGAATTGCTTTTTGCGCTCTTCGAAAATGCCCTTCTCTTCTGTGAATCTTGTACGGTAGCTATTGTACTTTTGTAAAATAATTCCTACGGTGTCCAGTGTCACGCAGACAATGCGCTCATTTGTACTGATCAAAAGAGGTTTTAAATCGCGTACAAATTCATCCAGTTCTTTAGGATGAAGATACAATGCAAATTCGCCCAGATACTGCGGGATGTATTTCGAAAATTGATATTCTCCAATTTCGAGGCCCTTTGTCAGCTCAATCGCGACTTCATTGCGCTGATCTCGCGTTAAAAGCGGTGCAATCTTTAAAAGCGCTTCTCCCGCACTGTGTCGAACAGTGACACGTTCACTCACCTTAATCAGGTTCGACAAATGAGTTGCCACATGCAAGACAGAGGTCCCTTTATCCATTGCAACACGATTCAGCAGCAGCTCTAGATTCACTGCTTTTTTTATCCAAGGGGTTGCCGCCTTCAAGTTTTCTAAAAAAATGTCAGAAACAACCTCTGCATCCTCATAAATCAAAACTCTGTCAAACGGCCAGACGGAACGATCCAGCTCCCAGTTTTTTATTATCTTCTCTGCTAAGAATTGAAGCGTTACCGACTCTTCTTTCGGCAGCCGCTCTAGAATAGAGGTAACATATTCTCTGTCTTTTTCGGTCCTTTTCACCGTTTCAGTTACATATTTCAAAAAACGCAGTATTCCCACATGCAGCTCAGTGGAGCTTCTCTTCGAAAGCTCATAAACAAATTTTAACAGGCAGGCCCGCTCTGTTTCAGAAAGTATAAAAACCGGCAAAAGCAGCATGCAGTCCACCAATATAAACGCAGTGGAATCTTCCCTTTCCCAATCTTCATAATACGTTAGAAACCTCGTCAGATATTCAATTTCTTCTCCTCTTCGGCATCGCATGAGAACTGATTCTACAACCAGCTTTAATGCATATCCAATCCAGCGTTTATGCTGTTCTGTCACCTTGTGATCCGGCAATATAATCTTTTCTAAGTAATATTCCCAAAGCTGAAATGCTGTGTACTCATTTGCATGGTAGGCTGCGTCCTCCGGCAGCTCTTTTCTATATTCTTCATCAAAGTGAACAATGATATTCCCCATCAAATCCGCAGCCTGACGCCGAATATCCCCTTCCCGGTGCATGAGCAGTTCATAGAGAAAATGCAGGGTTATCATCTTCTGCTTCTGTGTCATGTAAGTGAAATATTCTTCAAATATATTCAGATAGGCTCTGCTGTTTTTCCAGTTCTTTTCACTTCTTGCCGACTCAACAATACTTGCAAAGGAGGCTTCACTGCTCAACCGATTCATCAGGTGAACATTGTGGTCAATTGCCATATACTTTAAATTCTGAATCGTCTCCTCCAAGTCCATCAATGCCGCGTCTTTTTTCTCCGTGTATTTTAACAGGCTGCCTTCTTCCATCTCTGTATTCACACCGAAACTCTGCATATAGCTTTGAAAATCCACCAGCTTGGCATAGACATGGCGATAACGGTCTTTCTTCGCATTATCCACATTGTCCAGCTTATTTAATATGACATCAAAAGAATCTGCAAGCGTGTAAAATGTAATTTGTTCTTTTCCTTTGTATCTTCCGCTGCTCTTTACTCGAAAATCTGCATAGATTAAAACAAGGGATTCAACCGGTAAATTTTCAAGCTCCAAATCCCAGGTGGAATGATTCGTCGCAATATGGCCGATTGCAGGCATTTCATATTGCTTAAACCACTGGTCCGTATAATAGTAGTGCAGATAAGGCATTCGCTTTACTTCCGTATTCTTACAACCATACTTTCCTATATCGTGTCCCGCGGCAGCTCCTGAAACCAACGCTAAATCAATCGGCACTCCAGCCTGCTTCATCTGCCTTGCAACATGCATAGAAACCGCATGCACACCTGCAATATGTCCTAAGGAATCAAAATCGGTTTCTTCTTTTCCTATGCGCATCATTTCGTATACATATTGATTTTTCCAGTGCTTCTTAAATCTGCGGTATTCCTCAGAATGTTGGCTTTCTAACGTTTCTTCTTCACTTAAAAAAATAAAATCCTTCAGCGGATCAAACTCGCGGCTTTGCCGGTCACATGCAATAAAAATGCGAAGAATCTCTAAATAGGCGAAAGCCACTGCGTTATAGCCTTCCTTTTCGTCTAGTGTAATGCTCTCCGAAAATAATCCTTTTCTCAGATATAAATAAATGTATGAAAACCATCCCGATTCAGGGGTTTCTACACAAAATTCCTGCAAGCAAGGTAAAAAAGTCTCCAATAGATTCCGGCAGGAAAAATAATTTGCTTCCGTTGCGCTTTTCAGTGCCAGCTTCCATTTTTCTTTTTTTAGAAGGTTTAGGACCGTTTTTTTCGTAAGCCTTGTTTTCCTTAAAAAATCACGTTGCGTCAGATGCTCTGTCAATATTTTTTGGATTTCCATCGTCTTTTTTTTCTGCATTTCACCACTCCTTCGACCTTCCTTTTCTTCTTATTATGCACGCTTCCCTTAGAAAAAACAACGATATTTTAGGACAAAGCAGCATAAGAGGAAAGGCTCGTACATAAAGTTATATTGAGAAACAAATAAGGAGAAAAATCATGTTAAATACGATGAGTGTGAAAAATTTAAAAGCAATTTCGGGCCTTGACAGAACGCAAGTCGCCCTCTCCAGAGAGAAACACGGCTCGAATGAAATCACCCCTAAAAAACGCAACAGCTTTTTCAAACAATATCTAAGCAGCTTTGGCGATCCTCTCATTCAAATACTATTGGCCGCTTTAGCGCTGGATGTTATCTTCCTCTTCCGAGATGCTGATTGGATGGAAGCGGGTGGCATCGCAATTGCCGTGTTTTTATCTACTTTTGTCTCTACGATTTCTGAATACGGAAGTGAGGCTGCTTTTCTAAAGCTAATGCAGGAAGCAGACTGCATTCAATGCCGTGTCCTTCGTGAAGGAAATGTAAAATCCGTAAGCCTGAAAGAAATTGTTGTAGGAGATTATATTCTACTGCAGGCCGGTGAAAAAATTCCGGCAGACGGAGTGCTTGTTTCCGGTCATCTCAAAGTAGACCAATCTGCATTAAACGGGGAAACTGCAGAAGCTTCTAAAAGTGCTTCTGCACACCCAGCCACCTTTATCCCTCCGCAAGAGTGGGAGCTCTTATCTCCTTCTCAGGTGTTCCGCGGAAGTATTGTAGATGACGGCGAAGCGATGATGCAGACCCTGCGTGTGGGAGATATGACCTTTTACGGACATATGGCACGGGAAGTACAAGATGAAACACGGGACAGCCCTTTAAAGGTGAAGCTTTCCGGACTTGCAAAAAGTATCAGCAAGCTTGGATACTGCGCGGCAGCCTTGATTGCGGTATCTGATTTATTTTGTGAGATTGTACTTTCCCAACAGCCCTTCACTTCACTTTTAGATATTTCTCTGCCCAGTCTTTACCAATTTACAGAGTACCTTCTCCATGCCCTGACACTAGCAATTACAATCGTTGTTGTCGCAGTTCCGGAAGGACTTCCAATGATGATTACTGTCGTTTTATCCTCCAACATGCTTCGTATGCTCGCAGACCAAGTCATGGTAAGGAAATTAGTCGGCATAGAAACGTCGGGGAGTTTAAATCTTTTATTTACAGATAAGACGGGCACCCTGACGGAAGGGAAACTCAGTGTAAATAAATTCATCTTAGGTGATAGCAGTACACTGTCAAAAGAGCCGCAGCATTCTTCTCCACTTTTACAATTACTCTGCCTGTCTGCCTTTTACAATACCTCCAGCACGCTTTCTGACGGGAAAGCTCTCGGCGGTAATGCGACAGACCGAGCTTTGTCCGAATACATCACTCCTTTTTTAGATGAAGAAATGAATGCTTTTTTATCCTCTCATGAAAAAGAAGATTTTCTTCCGTTTAACAGCACACAAAAATTTTCTGCGGTTCAGCTCGCAGGAAAAGAAAACATAACTCTGCTGAAAGGCGCACCTGAAGCAATCCTTCCTCACTGTGCTCAATATTGCAATGAGCAGGGTGAAAACTTTCCATTTAGTAACTCCAATGCTTTGGAAAACATCTGGAAAGACATGACTAAAAAAGCAAGCCGTGTTCTTGCCATTACCTTATCAAAAAAACCACTCAGTCAAATCATCCTCCCTGCTGAAAAGGAAGGCAGCTTTAAAATTGCCGCGTCTGATTTAACGCTGGTTGCATTGGTTGCAATTACAGATATTCTTCGTCCTGAAGTTCCAGCCGCTGTGAAGGAAGTACAGGAAGCCGGCATCCAAATCGTTATGATGACGGGAGATAACCGGGAAACAGCCGCGGCGATTGCAGAAAAAGCAGGCTTACTTAACGGCGCAGACAAGAAAATTTTTACCAGCACCGATTTAATGAAAATGACGGATGATGAGCTAAAAAAGGTTTTGCCCTCGACCGCCGTCATCGCACGGGCCCTTCCCACAGATAAAAGCCGCTTAGTAAAGGTCGCACACGATATGAACCTTGTCGTAGGAATGACCGGTGACGGCATCAATGACGCTCCTGCATTGAAAAAAGCAGACGTCGGATTTTCTATGGGTGACGGAACAGAAGTGGCAAAAGAAGCCAGTGACATCGTAATTTTGGACAATAATTTCACTTCGATTGCAAAAGCCGTTTTATATGGAAGAACGATTTTTAAAAGCATAAGAAAATTTATCGTTTTTCAGCTCACTATGAACCTCTGTGCAGTTGGTGTCTCTCTTTTATGCCCTTTTTTAGGCTTTGATACTCCAATTACAATCACACAGATGCTTTGGGTAAACATTATCATGGATACGCTTGCCGGGCTAGCTTTTGCCGGAGAACCGCCGCTTAAGGAATATATGAAGGAACGTCCAAAAAAACGGGACGAAGCCGTATTGAACATTGACATGATTGAGCAAATCCTTTATATGGGGTCTTTCACAATCGCTCTTTGTATCCTCTTTTTAAAACATCCCTGGTTCTCTGCATTTTTTCACGCCGAGGTAACACCTCTGCGATTTTTAACCGCCTTTTTCTGCTTGTTTATCTTCTGCGGTATTTTCAACAGCTTCAATGCTCGTACACACCGCCTGAATCTGACAGCACACTTAGGGCATAATCCAGGATTCATCAGCATTATGGCATTAATCTCTATCGTTCAAATTTTCCTTATTTTCTTCGGCGGTGAAATCTTCCGGACTTGCCCTTTAACGATAAAAGAATTATTGTTAATCATGCTTCTTGCCTCCCTCGTTATTCCAATGGATCTGCTGCGCAAGCTGTGGCTGAGACTTCACAACCGTCAAGGTGCCTTATAAATTCCACAGCCACGACAAACGCATGAATATTTTTAAGTATTTATAAGAATGAGAAAAGTGTATAA
>CAUQTI010000004.1:0-212789 GCA_963521065.1 uncultured Anaerovorax sp.
GCTTCCAAAGAACCAATCAAGGTTTTTCGAAGCCGTCCGTGCGAGACAGCTTTATCATAATAGCAAGTTATTCCTATACTGTCAATCATTTTTTCATAATTTATTACTTTTTTTATAAAAGCGAGCAAACTACCGCTTATATACACCATTACACAAAACGAGCCCTTTTCTTATTCGAGAAAAAGTGCAGGTTCTGCACGCCTTGTAAATTCCTCTTCTAATTCGTGTTGATGATAAAGATAATTGGCATCGTCGTAATATCTTGCTCCTTCAGGACATTTCTTAATACAAGCTCCACACTTGATACAAATCCCAATGTATTGTGTTACGTCTTCACTGCTGATGGATCCCATTGGACAGACCTCTGCACAAATTCCACATTGCGTGCATGTATCTTTCGTCTTTGGCTTAACCTTTAAAATGTTGACCGGGGTCCCGCTTCTGTCTCTTGGAGTATAATGCGGGCGGATTGGTTCTTCTCCCCCTACCGAAACCGGCTTCATAGGAAGCTCCGGTAACGAATCTATATACCGGGCTATTTTTTCAGCAAATTGACCGGCAATTTGTAAGTCCCTCTCGTCGGGGCGGTTTGCTGCGAGAATATAAGAAAAGGAATGTTCTCCGATAAATGCGCCCCCGGCAATTGTATGAAATAGATTTTCTTCCATAAGATTGCGCAGCTCAATCAACGCATCATCATAGTTTCGATTTCCATATAAAACAATCGGCACTGCCAAAGCATGATTTCCTTCTATACAGTTTGTTAAATATGGCACTAATACGTTCGGGACTCTGCCGGCATAAACCGGTGTGCCAAATACAACAATGTCATTGGATGAAAAACACAGCTTCTGCTTTCTTTTTCCCGGCAGGGTAAAATCAATTACTGAAATAGGGATCTTTGTTAATTCACTCAGTGTTTCAGCAACATAGGTTACGATTTTTTTTGTTGTACCCGTGGGACTAAAATAAACCGCATAAATGTTTTTGAATTTCATCACTTCTTTCTCCTCTTCTTTCATAGGCTGATTCTACATCGAATACGGATTGCTTCTAAATAATTACGCTGTGAACCATTCTCCTATATTATACATTGTTCTTTGCAGCTCTTCAAAAAAGACTTTCAAATGATACCCTTCAACAGTTGCATGGTGCACAGTAACAGATAGGGGCATGTAGACTTGTCCCTCTTTTTGAAAAAATCCTCCGGCCTCAAAGCTTGGAAAATAGTAATCTTTTATTCCATGGTTATACAACGAAAAACTGTGGAACGTAAACCACGGTATACAAGATATGATATAACTGTTCGGTAAAGGCTTTCCTTTTAATGTAAGAATGCCTTTATTGCTGCCATACTTTTTCACATCTGCACAATAGCTCTCATAAAAGCTTTTAAAGTCTGCATTGTATTGTGTCCAAAGCAACGAAACGGTTTTATCATCTTCATGAAATTGGGGATATGCGGGTGTCAAAGAATCCCAATAACCCAGAACTCCCTCCTTTATTCCCACTTTCAATTCTTTCTGTCTTGCAATCGCTCTGGATACTAGATAAACATATACCGGAAAAAACTTATACCCGTTCTCTTTTAACGCTCCTCTGAGAGCAGTGACGTTCATATCAACATTTATTGTATATGTCGTCGGCGCTATTTGTGTGTAATAATAGAAAGACTGTGCCATAGGCCAGCTTTGCATATTAATTGGACAAAACGTTACATACTTCATCTTGATTTCCTCCATACATTTATGATAAATGCATAAGTAATAAAGATGCAATCAACGCTCTGTTGACATCTGTTCCTTTTTGCGTTCCACTCCCATCCTTTACGAATAAAAGCATCCTTTGCATGAAAAGATAAAAGAAACACACACTGCAATCAAACATCATACGGTATTACAATGAAAAATCTATATACTTATAAAATATGAGCACATTGCCTTTCTTCTATTGCTATATTATAGTAGATAAAAACAGATGCTTCAATATTTAAGTCGAATATTCAAATTATTTTATATTTCTTAAAAGGGGGTTCTATGAAAAACATTATTGATTATGTCGCCGAGTCAAAAGAAACATTCCTATCAAAGCCTTTTAATGAAGTTGACAGCTTAGTGCTTTCTCAGCTTTCTTACTTATATTTTGATGGAATCGTCCTTGATGAAACTACCTCTGATAATGCAGTTCCTATAAAAACAATGAAAAAGCAGGAACAATTTCAACAGATATTTCACAACGTCCGCGATGCGCAGAGCAATAAGAAGCTGTTTAATGCCCTCGCAAAAAGTCCTCGATTTAGAGACATTCGATTATGTTTTTACCTCAATAAGCTAGATTATAAATCTGAGAAGCAATTTTCTGCCACTACCTTTCTTCTTGATGATCAGACAGCTTACCTCGCCTATCGAGGGACGGATGCTTCCTTCGTCGGTTGGAAGGAAGATTTTAATATGGCATTTTTAACCCCCGTCCCCTCTCAGGAAGAGGCGGTTCATTATCTGAATTTCGTTGGAAGCCGACTGGATTGTTCTTTAAAGATAGGCGGTCATTCCAAGGGTGGAAATCTTGCCATTTATTCTGCCGTAAAATGTGATCCTGCCTTTCAGAAAAGGATTACGCATATTTTCAGCCATGACGGACCCGGCTTTAGGGAAGATGTTTTTTCGCAAAGAGAATACGATGCAGTAAAAGAGCGAATTCACAAAACACTGCCAGAATCTGCGTTGGTTGGAATGCTGTTACAAAATATAGATGCTTATACCGTCGTGAAAAGCAGTCGCATTGGAATCCTACAGCACGATCCTTTTTCATGGGGTATCAAGGAAAATGACTTTCACTATGTAAAAACAATCGCAGGCAGTGCCGCATTGCTGAACAAGACAATTCATTGCTGGCTGAATTCTTTGGACGATGAGAAACGAAGAATGTTTATAGAGTCCTTATATCAAATTGTAAAGGTTACGGAAGCCAAGACATTTTATGATTTAAGCGATAACTGGCAACAAAAAGCGGTGACCTCACTGGCCGCTATTAAGGATATTGATGATGAGACAAGAACATTTATTCGAGAGACCATTCTTTCTCTTATCCGCCTTACAATGCAAAATTTTAAAGAGGAGGTACGTTCTTCCACAGAAGATTGAACCTCCCCCACTTCTATCTAAAATGAGAACAAAACTGATTATAACGATTCGCGGCGGCTTCTTGAAATTGTCCGCGAATTTCATTTATGCTTTCAAAATTTTCAATTAAAATATAAACAATTTTTTCATCTAAGGCATGATTCTCTGCCATTCGCTGCAAAAGCCGAATCGCTTCTTCATCACGCATCCCGATTCGGTACGGACGATCTTCTTTTATTGCAGTAAAAACATCGGCGACAGCCATTACTCTAGAACCCAAAGGCAGATTATCCCCCTTAATATGGAAGGGATATCCTGTTCCATCTAATCTCTCATGATGGTAGGAGGCCCATTTATTTATTTCACTGAATTGGGGAATTCGTTCCAATAAGCGATATGTATAGTAAGTATGCATTCGAATTTCATTAAACTCTGCATCATCAAGCTTCCCATTTTTCTCCAATATATCATTATTGATTGCAATTTTTCCGAGGTCATGCAGATATCCTGCAATCAACATCATTTTGCATTCATACGGTGAAAATCCGATTAGTTTTGCCAGCTGCTCTGCGGTTTTCGCAACACCTGCCGAATGACGTGCGGTAAACTGGCTTCGAAAGTCGATAATTTGTGAAAAAACGTAAGAAAGACTCATGATGTCATCAATCTCCAAAAGAAGCGTATCAAAGAGACCAAAATCATTAATCAGCTCCATCGGTGCCGTCGCCATCAAGTCAAGCCAAATGTATTCATAGTCTCCAAGCTTTTCCAGAGCGTCCACCAAGCTTGGCTCGAAAACTGTATTTGACTGCGTTTTAATTTTATTGATAATTTTGGGAACCATAGATATCACATTTTTTTCTGTATATAAAAAAGTACAAGCGCGGTCCGCTAAATGAATGATGTGACTTTCAAAGGGAATCGCTTCACCTTGATAACTCTGTCCTTCTCCGGCATTCCACGGCATGTGATGGAATTTTATCATTCGTGCCGCCTCTTCCAGCGGTTTGAATTCTCCTAAAAGCTTTGCTCCTATAAATGCGTGATTGTTCACCTGCGTTGTCTCTGTTTCAATAATTTCTAATCTTTCTTTTTTAGAAAGTGCACCAATGTCATGCACCAAAGCCGCAAGGATAATATTCTTTTGCTGTTCAACAGGGAGGTTCATCTGCTCCGCCAGCCGAAAAGCAAGGTACGCTACTTGCTGGTGGTGCTTAGAAAGCGTCGGAGACATTAAATCCTGCGCATCTGAAATACACAGCAAGAAATCTTTTAAGTTAATCTTTATTTTATCCATCTGCTAAGACCTCATCATTTTCATTACTTGTCATATTTGTACGAATTTTATCATTTTCAAGCTTTTATATTTTACACCTATATTATACCATTTCAAAGGAAAATTTCCTATTAAAAAATCCTTTCGTTTTATGTGAAACAAAATAAAACACGAGACATGCCGCTCTCTTCTTATCTTGCACCGATTGTTTTTCTAACCCTTTAAAAGAATCGTATCAATGTATAGAAAAAGACACGCTTCTAATCTTTTATAAACAATTCATAGAAAGGTCTCAGCATCATCATATGGCAGAAGATTTCCTCCCCGATTTCTTCACTGCTTTTTATATTTGTTGTTTCAAAAGAATAATAGCCGGTTAAACAACAGGCTGCACTCCCATTTCCATATTCCTTTAAAAAAGTACAAAAATCTTCTGCTTTTTCTTTGTCAATCTCAAAACAGCGTTCCTCCTGATTGATGCGGTTAAACACGACCCATTTTATACCCGATCCTTTCAGTTTAGAAATCTCCCTCGTAATCTTCGGTTGTAATTCATTTATCTTTGATTTGATGTAAATCTGCTCCATGGAATCGTATTGTTCCGCTAAAAACAACCGTATTATGAAGCCTGATGGAAGGATGGTAAATTGAAGGTTTGAAGAATCAAAATTTCCTTTTTCCCTATGTAATTTTGGTGCAGAGAACCCCGCGTTTTTTTTCCGTTTTTTATATTGGATGCTGTTCAATGTCACATTTTCATTTTTACTTTTTTCCCCACCCTCTAAAAAACTAAGATCTGTACTGCAATACAGACCAAGCTCCTGCATTCTCGGACTGATATAATCGTGGACTTGCAGCATTCTTCCTATATCAATCACGCCTTGCTCAAAAATACCGCTGTATACCCCTTTTATTTTCTCTTTTAATTCTTTCTGTACTCTTTTTAGCTCTTTTATTTCCTCTTCTAAACTTTCATAGCATTGAATCACCTCTTCTGTGACTTTTGTGGAGTGTAAAGCACAGTATCTGAAAAAATGTTCAATTTCCTCTACTTTTTCTCTTCCAATCTCTTCAATGTTATCAAATTCAATATTTTTATAAAAGCCTCCTGCCGTAAAATTAGAAGACCCATATATCAATTTGTCGATATCCCCGCGCAGCAAATATACTTTCGCGTGATACATGCGATGAAAAAAAATACTTATCTGTGCTAATTTTGAAGCTTCTTTCAATAATTCATGTGGGTTATCCTGTGAAAATTCATCGGATAAATACAAAATCACATTTTCTTTTTTCAGGCAATTTTTCTCTACGAGTTTTTTTAAAATTCGCAGCCCTTCTCTTGAAAAAAAAGCGGTTCCAATCTGTAAGTGCCTTACATTATTTACTGCAAGCAATTCTTCTTCCAAGTAAGATCTGCCTGCATCTTCATTCCAATAATACATCTTCCCTCCCAATTCTGTGCTTCTATTTAAAAACATATTCTGCACGCGCATTTTCGAAATCAGATTCATTATTCTAATTTTATTTGCGAAAAAAAGAATTATTACCGGTAAGCTAGAAAGGAAAGCACCGCAATTTATGCAATACTTTCCTTTTTAAGAAGCAACTCCCTTAATAGAAAAACTGAGAGTAACATGAACTACTCTCAGCCTTCCTGCTTTATTAAATTTTAATTGAATCATCTCCAGATTTTACAGAAAACCCTTCATAGAGTTCAACTTATGAGATTACCTAAAAAAGCCTCTAAACGCATGTCTTTCTCCATAATCCTGTGTGTTCTGTTTTTCTATAAATGCCTCCTATTTGATTTGAATCTTTTCCCACTTTAAAAGCTCATAAGAAGTAGGCGCCAGTTCCAAATTACCGAGGCGGTCGTTGTACACATAAAGATTCTGCGGGTAATAGAGAGGAACACACATCGCCTCATCATACATGCGCTTGAAAATTTTATCGTAAAGCTGCTGTCTCTGCGCTTCTTCTGTAGACGCCAGCACCTCTTCCAGCAACGCATTTAATTCTGCATCGTTCCAGGCTACAGACTTTCCATCTTTCGGCGGATAATAGAGGGAAGATAAAAATCCATTAGGATTCCACGAATCGGCATAGGTTCGATACATAATCAGGTCAAAGTCCCTTGTCGTCCAGATAGAATCATAGTACGCATTTGTCTCCTGAAGTTTCAAATTAATCTCAATTCCTACTTTTTTCAGCTCGGATGCAATATATTCGCAAACAGGCTTCCAGTCTGGGAATTCCTCACTTTGAAAAACTAGATTTAAACGCAAAGAGGCTCCATCTTTTTCTAATATTCCGTCCCCGTCAGAATCCGCATATCCGGCTTCCTTTAAAAGCTTTTGGGCTTTTTCCGTAGAAAATTCATACCCAAGGTTGTTTTCTGCCGTTACATATGGATTTTTTTCGGAGAACAATCCCTTGGCTGCCTCTGCATGTCCATCCAAAAGATTTGTTACAATACTGTCTTTATCGATAGCGTAGTTAATCGCTTTTCGCACGTTAATATCCTGGAGAATTGGATTTTCATAATTCATCATAAAATGATACGTTGCCGTCCCATCTGCTTCCAAGACCGACAATTTGTCTGCCTTTTCAATTGCCGAAATGTTTTCAGAAGAAACAGGTGCCGCCAGGAAATCTACCTCTCCGCTTTCCATTGCCATTAAGCGAGCCTGCGGATCTGTAATTAACTTTACAACAATTTTCTCAATTTGTGCCTTCTCTCCATTGTAATGTGGATTGGCTACCAGAATACTTTCATTTTTATCATAGCTTTCAACCATCCATCTGCCTGTCCCGATTGGCTTCGTAAATTCTCCTTTATCATCTACAGAATTTGGGCTCATCATACGCAGAGGGCGAGGATAGCTCAGCTCGGTCAGATAGGGATAATAACTCTTGCTAAAGGTCATCTTTACCTCATAGTCATTTATTTTCTCCGCCTTTACCAAATTATTGACCACATCCAGCGTTGCCGTTGAAGAAGCACCATTCCATCTGTCAACATTAAATAAAACCGCATCTGCATTAAAATCACTTCCGTCGGAAAACTTTACACCCTTTTGCAGATAGAAAGTATATTCCTTCCCGTCTGCGCTAATCTTCCAGTCTTCTGCCAGCCCTGGCTGAATTTTTCCATTCTCGCCAAAGACAACTAACGGTTCATAAATAAGCTCCTGATGAAGAATATCTCCTGCCCCATACAGAGCATCCAGCATTCCTATTTCACGAAGATCCGCCACACCTACCACAACCGTTTTAGAATCCTTATTTTCTTGATTTTCTGAAGAATTTCCGCATCCGGTAATTCCGAAAATCAAAAGCAGCACCAGCAACAGAGATACCGCTTTTTTAACACTGTTATTGCGACACATTTTACCCTCCACAAACGAATAATAACCACAATGAAATAACGGATAATTTATAAAATACTCCTTAAAGCCTTGCCCCCCTGCTACAAGTGAGATTGGTGGCAGGCGACAAAGTGCCCCTCTTCCAGCGGCTCCAGTTTTGGCGCCTGTTTTGCACAACATGGCTTTCCGTCAGGGCAAGACGCATAGAAAACACATCCCGCCTCATCGAATAATGTTTTGCTTGCGTCTTGACGTTTTTTCTCTCGCGTTGCCCGCCTGTTAGGATGGCATATCGGCACAGACTCTAACAAAAGGCGGCTATAAGGATGCACCGGCTCCGAAGGCTTTCCCGGAATCAGCGGAAACCACTCTACCAATACCCCCTGGTACATGACCGCCACTTTTTGGCAAGTATAGTACACCGTAGAAATATCATGGGATATAAACAAGCACGTAAGTGACAGCTCCTGAACCAACCCATTTAACATATCCAAAGTTTTTTTTCGGATAGAGAAATCTAGACTTGCCACAGGTTCATCACAGATAATCAGACGAGGTTGTACAATTAAAGCTCTGGCGATATTTGCTCTCTGCCTTTGCCCCCCGCTTAATTTTTCTGGGTACCGGAAAGCAAAAGAAGCATCTAGCCCAACCCGCTCCAAAATAGAAGTAACCCGGCTCTCCATTTCACTTTTCGATAATTTTTCAAAATTTTCAAGGGCATGGCGCAAGCTTTTGCCGATGGTATGATACGGGTTAAAAATGGATTGACTGCTCTGAAAAATAATCTGCACATCTTTTCTCACCTTTTGCATTGCTGCAAAGGAAAAGCTTTGAATGTTTTTCCCTCCATATAGCACTTCTCCCTGTGTGGGTTCCAGAAGGCCAGCTGCAATTTTTGCTAATGTTGTCTTCCCACAGCCGCTTTCGCCGATCAGCCCTATACTTTCACCTTGGCGTATCGTCAGACTTACATTTTTCAGGACAGGAAAGGAAGAGTCCGCTCCGCCTTTAAAGCGTTCTAAGGAGCCATAATCCTTTGAAATATTTTTAAGTTCAATCAATGGAAGCATGATTTGTTCTCCTCTTTCATTTCACTATACATATAAAATAGATTGCATTAACTCTTTTGTATATGGATGACAGGGTTCATTAAAAATCTGAAAAACCTCACCCTGCTCAATGATTTTACCGTCCCTCATGATGTACAAGTCATCGGCCACCTCTGCTACCACCCCTAAATCATGGGTAATAAACAAGACACCCGTATTGTAACTCTCTTTTAATTGTACGATTTCATCCAAAATGCAAGCCTGTACCATCACATCCAACGCGGTAGTCGGTTCGTCGGCAATGAGCAGTGCTGGTTTTTGTGCCATAGCCATGGCAATCATAACTCGCTGACACATCCCCCCGCTCAGTTGATGACTATACTGATTCATTAATTTTTTTACATTTTGAAGCTTCACTTTCGCCAATAAATCCATGGCGAGTTCTTCTGCTTCTTTTTTTGAGGTCTTCTGGTTTATACAAATCGTTTCCACCAAAAGTTTCCCTATCTTTATTCGGGGATTCAATGATTCGAACGGATCTTGAAATACAACGCCGACCTGTTTTCCTAAGGTTTCCCGTTGCTTCTTGAGTGGAAGTCTTAAAAAATCCTCTCCGGATAAGAGAATTTCTCCCCTCTTAATCTCTCCCGGCGGATCCAGCAAATTCATAATCGCCATAGCTGTAACCGACTTTCCCGAACCACTTTCTCCTACCAAGGCAGTTATCTTTCCCGGCATGACTTTCAAGCTTACCCCATCCACAGCATGCACAATACGATCTCTGCATGCAAAATCAACCGTTAACTGGTTCACTTCAAGAACCGGCCTGTCCTTTTTCGCTTTAATTGGATTCATTGACCGTCCCCCTACTGATAAACTTCTTCAAACCGTCTCCAAATAGATTAAAAGATACCACGGTCACCACGACTGCCATGCTGGGATATAAGAGCAGCTGCGGCTGTACCTGTATGTAATTTTTAGCGTCACTAATCATAGCGCCCCATTCTGCCGTGGGAGGCTGTGCGCCCAGTCCAATGAACGAATATCCCGCAATCGCCAAAATAATCTTTCCCATTTCCAGTGTTGCCAGAATCAACATTGGTGGAATTATATTCGTAAAAACATGGTGTATAATAATCTTTCTGTGAGAGAAACCGGAAGCTCTCGCCGCCATGATAAAATCTCTCTCTTTCACTTCCAGAACCATTCCCCTGACTAATTTTGTAAAATCTCCCCAGGAAGTAAACACCATTGCAATCAGCAAGTTTCTCGCACTAGGCCCCAAAGCACCAGCAATCGCCAATGCAATCACGGGCGCCGGCAGCGCCAAGAATATATCTGTAATTCGCATAATCAGCGTATCCGCGATTCCTCCAAAATACCCCGATATCAGCCCTAAAAGAAAGCTGATAAAAAGGATAGAGCTGAGAACAACGGAAGCATATACCAAAGAAGTATGAGCTCCCATAAGAACACGGGAAGCCAGACACCGTCCAAGATTATCGGTGCCGAACCAGTATTTCATACTGCAAGAAGCATATTTATTGACCGGATTTGAAAGGTACGGATCATTAGGAACAATAAAAGGTGCCAGCACCGCTAGCAGAATAATAACCACCAACAGAATCCCCCCTATTATCATTTGTTTATTTCCAGCATTCCAAACCCTTTCCATACTGTGTTGTTCTGCCTCTGGTAAGCTCATCATTCCACTTCTTTTCCTTTCTGTTCTTCTAAGCAATATTGATTTTTGTGTCAATTGATTTATAAATGATGTCAACAAGCAAATTGACCAAAATAATCATGGAGGCTACTACCAGCATGAATCCCTGTAACACGGGAATATCCTTATTATAGATGGCACTAAGTGCCATTTGCCCAAGCCCCGGCCAGGAAAAAATAGACTCAATCACTGCCGAGCCGCCCAGCATGCTGCCAAAAGTCACCCCCAGCTTTGTAAGCGCCGGTAAAATCGCATTGCGCAGCGCATGACGGACAACAACCGTGCTTTCTTTAATTCCTCGGGCTCTGGCGGCTTTAATATATCCTTTTCCAAGAACACGAAGCATATTGTTTTTTATCAGAACGATAAACGGACCACAATGGCTGACTCCCAAGGTTATAGCCGGAAGCCACACCTCCCCCATTCCGGCACTTCCCACCACAGAGATGAGCTTCCAATGGACGCCGAAAAGGTAAAGCAGCAGCAAGCCCAGCAGAAAAGGTGGAATGGATACCGTCATGAAGGATAAAACCTTTGCAAGCTGATCTACGAGTGAATTGGGATGCAATGCGGACAGCACTCCCAAAATCAATGACAAGGTGAACATGATCCCTGCCGCACACACTGTCAGCTGCAGAGTCGCGGGAACTCGCCGCATCAGCTCTTCTGAGACAGGATTTTTTGTCTGATACGAAGTCCCCAGATCCAGCTGCACCACCTTTTCCAGCCAGTGCATATACTGCTGTGGGTAGGAATGGTTCAGATTCAACTCCTGCCTCACCAATTCTACCGCCTTCTTTGAATTGGTGCCGGTTTCCGCCCTGGCGATAATGGATGCCGGGTCTCCTGCCGACATCGTGCTGAGCGTAAAAGTAGCGATCGTGACAACCAGCAGCATAGGAATCATCAATATCATCCTTTTTATAATAAATCGTTTCATTATTCAGTACCTTTCACGCTATAGCAAACTGCTGCAGCTTTCTATTTTATTACCTTTTGCGTCTGTTCGCCGTCTTTTGAATTTGAGGCAGTACAAGCTCACGGTAGATTTTGTTTGTTTTGAGGAGCTCTTCATGCGTGCCGATTCCTGCGATACCGCCTTTTTCTAATACGACCAGTAAATCTGCGGACATAATAGTTGAAATACGGTGTGCCACAATCAATGTGGTAAAGCCGCTATAAGCATTCTGCATTGTTCTTTGTATCTCTGCTTCATTCTCAGAATCCAGGCTGGACACTGCTTCATCCAGCACCAAAATCGGTGAACCCTTTAATATAGCCCGGGCAATAGCAAGCCTCTGTCTCTGACCGCCCGAAAGTGACAAGCCCCTCTCTCCCGCTATCGTGCCATATCCTTCCGGAAGCTCCATAATAAATTCATGAGCCATCGCCGCTCTGGCTGCGTTCTCCACCTCTTCATCAGTGGCGTCAGCTCTTCCCAGCCGAATATTCTCCTGTACAGAAATATTAAATAGGTATACATCCTGCAAAACAACAGAAGTTAATTCTCTCAAATTGTTCATACTCATCTGTCGAAGGTCTTTTCCTCCAATGCGAATAGCACCGTTTTCTGTATCCCAGTAACGGAGCAACAAGTTGACACAAGTGGATTTTCCAGAACCGGAATGCCCCACCAGAGCCACTCGTTGGCCTGCTTTTACAGTAAAGGAAATATCTTTTATCGCAAGCTCCAACTCTTCTCTATATCGAAAAGAAACCTTTTCAAACGTAACTTCCGGCTTCAATGTACTGATATCCACATGCATTCCATGATCTTCAACAAGAGGCTTTGTATCAATGACCTGAAAAACCCGATTGGCGGCAGCAAAAATTAATCCAAAATTTCGCGCCGTGTTACAAAGCTCTAAAACTGGATTAAATGCCAGCCCGGCTACCATCATCACTACCGGGTAATATGTAAAGGCAAGCTGTCCCTTAAAAACTAAAAAAGCCGCTGCTCCCAGTATGCATAAAGAACTCAGACCAACAGTCAGCTGCAGCAAAGCTCCCTCTGTGCCCAGTCGTCTCCCATAATGGTATTGGCTTACATACATTTTTTCCATATATCTGCGGTTTTTCTCTTGATAAGCTGCCACGTTGTTCAGCATCAGGATTTCTTTCATTCCCTGCAGCCCTTCTACCGTTACGGAGTTTGCATCTCCCAGCTCTTTCCGGACAGCAGCTCCTTGTTCATCCGCTTTTTTCTTCATGGCAAATGGGATAAAAAGAAGGACAACGAAAAAAAACAACATAATAACCGGCAGAACAGGATGAAGTAAGCCTAAAAAAAGAAGGAGAGCCACAGAAACGGCGGCTGCAACAAAAACACTTCCAAAGGAATGTGCAAAAAACCATTCCAGAAGTTCCACATCACTCATTAAAGTTGAAGCCAGCTGGCCGGAACGCATATTGAGAAGAATTGCAGGAGAAACTCTTTCTATCGCATCCAATAGCAGAATGCGTAAATCCGCCAGCACTTTAAATGCCACGTCATGGGCAAACCACATTTCTGCAAAATATGAGATTACCCGCAGCAGAATAAGAACGCCAAGAGAAACAAGCAAAGTCTTCCAGTTTTGCATTAAGTCCCGCTCCAGTGCCAAACTTACCATATATGCACAAAGCGCGGATACAGCTATGGTAAATAAGTGGTTAAAAATCCCACATACGACTGCGCAAATCATACCGATATAGTGCTGGCGCAAATGGGTCAGCAGCTTTAACAGCGAATTGAAACGATACTGTTCTTTTTTATTCAAATTCCATACCTCGCTCTCTCCTGTGCCCGAACCAACTGATTATATATGCCATCCTTTTTCAGAATGAGTTCTTCGTGCGTGCCTGATTCACATAATCTGCCTTTGTCTAAAACATAAATAAAGTCAGCTGACTGTATCGTAGACAGCCGGTGCGCAATAATTAATGTAGTACGGTCTTTCATCAAGCGCTCCAGTGCTTCCTGAATCTGCCTTTCTGCTGAAATATCAATGCTGGATGTGGCCTCATCTAAAATCAGAATCGGTGCATCTTTTAATATAGTGCGGGCAATAGAAATTCGTTGTCTCTGCCCTCCGGATAAAGTGGCTCCCCGTTCTCCCACAATGGTCTGGTATCCCTGAGGAAGTCCCATAATAAAATCATGTGCGTTTGCATCTTTCGCTGCTTTTACACATTCTTCCAGAGTCGCATCCGGTTTTGCCATCATCAGGTTTTCTTGCACCGTCCCATAAAACAGGTATGTATCCTGAAAAACTACAGCAATTTGATTGCGAAGATAGTTTAACGTATATTCAGAAAGTGCCTGCCCGCCAATTCGGATTTGCCCCTGCTGAGGGTCATAGAAACGAAGAAGCAAATTAACAAGTGTAGACTTTCCTGAACCGGATTTGCCTACGACTGCAATCTTCCGCCCGCCTTCAATTTTCATAGTCACTGATTCTAATGCATTTCTGACTTCCGGGCGATAACGAAAAGATACCGCTTCCAGCTCAATTTCCGGTGTTTTCTTCATTTTATTATTTCTTGCCGCATTTTCTGAACGATTCAATTTTACCGGGGTATCCAGCACCTCATAAAACTCCTCGGCCACAGAAAATCCTAAATAACTGCCATGCCAATATACATTCAGCTCGTACAGTGGTTTCATACTCTCTCCCGCGAGAAACAGAATCGTCAGCAGACCTGCCGGTGAAACCAATCCCCGACTGGCATGGAAAGCGGCAACTCCTACTGCTAAAGAAGTACCCACAGCGCAAAGCAGAATGATGATCGCTGAGTCCAGCAAAGACATACCTGTATTATCAATCGAGGTTTTTGCAAAGCTTCTCGCATCTTTTTCGAGTGCTTTTTCTGTTCGTTTGCTGGCATGAAACGCTTTCAGAGTACTCATCCCCTGCATTGTATCGATATATTGGGCATTTAAATGTGCATATGACTGCCAGTATTCAATCATAAGCTTTGAAATCGCAGGCATAAATAAATGGGGGATGATTACAGCCAGTAAAGCTGCCGCAAAGATTAAAATACTTACAAACTGATCCACTGTAAATATGTAAAGAATCGCAGCGCTGACTGAAATCATCACCACAAATACCTGCGGAATATACTGAACAAGAAAAACCTCAAAAGACTCCACGCCATCCGTCACAAGGGACTGGAGATTTCCGCTTCGCCGTCCATCCTGATAAGCGGGACCAAGTCGAAGCAGCTTTTCAATCAACGCCTGGCGAATATTTCCCTTTATTTTTGCACCCATTTTTTTTATGAAGCCTTCTTGATATCGCATCAAAAATGCTTTCGTCAGCACTGCCATGAAGGCACCAAAAACATAGGGAATAATTTCAACATAGCTTTTCCGGTCAAAGATAGCAGTAATCGCACCCGCAATCATAAAAGCCTGTAAAAATCCTGTAGCTACAATCGACAAGCCGATTAATATCTTTATCAGAGCTTCCTTCGGCGCAGTTTTAAGAAAAGCTGCCAGACGCAAATACTTCCCCATAACTTTTATTTTTCACCTCCAACGAGAAATGCCGGTGTCAGAGAGTTCAGCTCCATCTCCATTTCATTGCAGGTTCTCTGATTAATCGTACGATCTGCAAATACCTTTGAAAAACCCATAGATAGCATCTTATCCAGATCCCATTGTGGACGAAGCTTGTCACTCATAAATAGTCGTTTGCTGATTTCATCCCCTTCTTTTTGGTCTTTATGTTCGTGGAATTTACGACCATACTTCTGCTTTATTTCCTGCTCCTTCATCTGGTAAGCCTTCTTCTTTTCTTCATCAAACAGATGCAAATACCAACAGGCGTCAAAAACTAAAAGTCTTCCCCCTGGCCGAAGCACCCTCATCCACTCCTCGTATGCAAGGGAAGGGTCGTCCAAAGTCCAGGTCAAGTTTCGGCAAATAATAAGGTCAAAGGTATTATCCTGAAACGTTAGGTGATGGCAATCCATAGACAGAAGTTCCGCCTCTTTCCCTTCGGCCTGCAAATTTTTTTTCGCAAAATGAATCATGTTTTCCGTCAGATCAATGCCCGTGACTTTATGGTTTTCATCCGCAAGAATCGCAGGAAAAAAGCCCGGACCGGTTCCTATATCCAAGATATCCAGATGCTGTTTCGGCGGTGCGTATTCTAAGACTAATTTCCTCCACGCTTTGCGGTGGAAGTCCTTTAGCTCTCTTTCAATCCCTTCGTTGTAGCCCTCTGCTTCACCTTCCCAGTAATTTTTAATTCTCTGATTAATACTCATTTTTCTTCTCCTTATCTCTTTTTATTTTTCTCCACAGATCATAAACGGCAGTGTTTTTCTATTGTATTCAAGCGTCAATTCATCCCACACCAATCCAGAAACATCTAAATTGGTGTGGATATTTTTATAGCCAATCTCCTTCATAATGTGAACGTCCCAATCCGGTCTTTTTTTATCACTTAAAAACAGATTCTGATCAATTGCTTCGCCTTCTCTGCTGTCACAATAAATATGCGTACCTCTTCTGTACTTTTTTACTAAATACTCCTGATACGCCTCATATTCTTTTCTTAACTGAGCATCAAATCTCCACAGGTTCCAGTTTGCATCAATGATAAATATTTTCCCGCAGGGCTTTAATATCCGATACCATTCCATATAAGACTGCTCCGGAAATTCTAAAGTCCATAACAGGTTATCACCAATTAAAAGATCAAAGGAATTATCTTCAAATAATAAAGATTGTGCATCCATTTGAATGATTTTTGCTTTCCCTCCGCTTTTTGCGATTCGCCCCTTTGCGATATTCACCATATTTTTTGAGATGTCAATTCCCAGAATATTATGCCTTGTCTTTGAAAGTCCCTGCAAAAGAAAGCCGCTTCCGCTCCCCAATTCTAAAATATTTAGAGGTTCTTCTACAGCAGGGTAGTTTTGTAACATAACATTCATTAAATCCTCTATAATTCTCTCGTATATCGGATCCTCCGGTAATGTTTTACAATAGAAATAGGCTTCATTTTCCCAATAATTTTTTATTCTTTTTCTCATGCTATAACCTCTGCCAAACAAAATGCTTTGTTTTCTCAATTCTACCTATCGCCGTGATACTATAAGCGATAGTTTCAAATAAAAAAGCACCTCAAAGAGAGATGCTTAAATTTAATTACACCAAAGTAAAAGGTTTCCCATCTCTCGTAAAAAACCTATTGTTATAAGCAGGTATTCCGACTTAAACTCCAACGCTCCATGCGGCCTTCCCAAATTTCTTCAGTGGCTCAATTCGCATGTCACTCGTTTTCACGGCAGCGAGACTGTTCAGGCTTATCCTGATTCCCTGTGAGAATTGCAATTCTCCCCTATAACTCTTATCATTCTTATTTATTTGACAAATTTCATTATAAACTATATAGTTGCTATATAGTCAAGTTTTTTGAAAGGATTTTACATGAGTATTTATTTTTCCAGCGGTCAAGTTTGCAAAATGTTCAATATTCCCAAACAAACTCTGCTGTACTACGATAAAATTGGGTTAATAGAACCTGACCACGTTGATGAAAAAAACCTATATCGCTATTACTCCATT
This sequence comes from uncultured Anaerovorax sp., assembly GCA_963521065.1. Classification (GTDB taxonomy): domain Bacteria; phylum Bacillota; class Clostridia; order Peptostreptococcales; family Anaerovoracaceae; genus IOR16. The sequence continues at coordinate 17,107 of CAUQTI010000004.1, forward strand.
GAGCAATTTTCTTACTTATATCTCATTCTTGCCTTGAAAACAAGTGGAATTGAATTAAAACAGATCAAGGCTTATTTAAGCCAGCACTCAACGGAGCAAACCTTTCAATTGCTGCATTCGCAAATACGAAATTTAGATTCTCAAATAAAAAAACTTCAATCCGCGCAGAGCACGTTGAAGCAGATTCTAATGCAAACAAAACAAGGGCTTTCTTACCAAGAAGAAAGCCCTTATAAATCTTCTTACTTTGAAGAGAAATATCTCTACACACTAACGATAGATGATTCCGATGTAACCAATGATTTTTCTTTTACATTCTCAAAGCTCATGAACCGCTTTACAGATGAAAGTACTTCCAAAAGGTGGCAGTATGGATGGATCGTATCTTTAAAGCCTTCTGGCGAATTCAAAAGCAGGCAACTCTTCTTGGAACTGGATAAACCGATTGTTTCACCCAACCTCATTGTGCGCCCAGCCGGAGAATATTTATCTACATTGCATAAAGGCTCCTACGATACGCTTGCAAATACAAGAGAAAAACTTTTAGAGTATGCTTCAGAGCATGCAATGACGATTTTAGGCTATTTATATGAGCGACAGTTAATCAATAAATTTATCACAGATAATGAAAGGGAATTTGTTACTGAAATTTCTATTGCGGTGGAGTGAAGACTTTGAATTATTCTTCTTTTTTGAATAAAACAGTCTGCAATTTTATCTTAACAGCAGGAGTGTTTATAACATATTCAAATATATAATATTTACCTTGTCTCTCTTCTAATAGTTTTTGTGTGTAATATGTATGCAGCTGCTTTGTCAGCCAATTAATTTTCTATTATAAATCCCATTCCTCTTTTGCCACTTGCATCATAGCATCTAACGTAGCTTTATGAACTTCTAAAAGTTCTTTAATTTCTATTTCCTCAGCTGCGTTATAACCCATTTCATCATCACTTAAATAGTTTAAGTTTTTATCTACATAAAATCTATATATATAATTTTCATCTACAGGGATTTCTACTCCATATTCTACTTTCCCCAAAAATAGTTTTTTAGGCCATATAATGATACCAAATCTATTTTCATTGGTAATTGCATAATTTCCAACAAATTGTAAGTATTGAGGTGCGGCAACGACACCTACATAATCATCAATTTCCCTATAATAATGATGTGGTGTCTTGGAATAATTTTGAGCTTGTTTTTCATATGGATACCAGTTCATAAACCATGTTATATTCCATAGAAGAAGAGCCGCAATCACAATCTTTGCCGGCTTGGATTTCATGATATACAAAAATATGCTGTCGCGTTTTTTCATAACTCAATGCTCCTGCTTGCCTGATTTTTGATTTCTTCATCATGGGTAACAATAATCACTATTTTCCCTTCCTTGTTCAAGTCTTTCAACAAATTCATGACAATCCTGGCATTTTTCTTATCCAAAGAACCGGTAGGCTCGTCCGCCAGTATAATATTGCACTGTTTCAGAATCAATCTTGCCAGAGCGATGCGCTGTTGCTCTCCACCCGACAGTGTATACACCTTGTTGTCTATCTTATCTTTCAAACCAACTCTACAGAGCGCTTCTTCCATGGAAAGATCGTTTGACCGATCTGACTTTACGATTTCCAGATTCTGCCTCACTGTCTTGTTTTCCATCAAAGCGAAGTTCTGAAATAGAAAGCCTGCTTCGCTTTGATAATATTCTCGTTTTTCCCTGCTGCTTTTATAGCTCTTTCCGTTGATGAGCAGCTCACCGGAATCAATGGGTTCCAGCAAACCGATGATATTCAGCAGTGTCGTTTTACCAGCGCCGCTTTCACCTGAAAAGCATATAAATTCTTCATCCTGTATTTCAAAATTCAAATCTTCAAATATCGTAAGCGTACCAAATTTTTTCGTTATATTTTTTCCGACTATCATACATTTTCTCCCTTTAAAATAGCAACCACTTTCCGTTTTTCAACCGAATTTGATTTCACAAATATACATACAATCTCCACCAGGATTAATAAAAGTCCCACAGCGCCAAGCTGTAATGCTGCTGCATTGATTTCCAATACACGGCCGAGCAGAATCGCAGTCACGATTCCGATTGCACCGAATATCGTCGTCGCCTTGATTAAGCGGATGTTTCTCTCATAGAGTGAATAGCCATGCACCTTTCGGATTGCCATCTCTATGGCATTAAAGTGATATTCCATCTGTATAATCAGCACGATGAGAAAAAGCTCCAGGAACAGAACGAATGCTCCAAGTACGATGGAAAGGATCATTTGTCGTTTACTCTGATTCCATTCATACTCATATTCATCCATAGCATTTGTGATACTGATATATTGGTCATCCAGCTGCGCTTCACTACGAAAACGCTCCCACTGCTTTTCCGGGATGTCATACAAAACATCATAATTATAATAGAAATCATATCCAGTAATACTAGCTTCCTCTTTATAGCTTGTGTTATCCAGAAGTAGAATTGGATCCTTATAATTATTTGTGGAATATCCTGACATCATACTATGAATCCCCATGACATGGATACCATTCTCATATCTTACCACATTCCACCTGCCGTATTCGCTTTCTGAAAACAGGGTATTATCCTTCATTTCCATCGCATTTTTATAATCCGTCGATCCTTCTTTCATACTCTCCGGAAAGAGGATGCTGATTTTATTCCGTTCAATGGTTTCTTTTTCAGCTGCAAGCTGTGGATACTGCCTGGTTAATTCCTGAAACGCATTCTGATTTATGACAACAAACGGATATCGCATATTGTAATATCCGGACAGATCTGCGTATTGAAAGGATTTGTTTTGAAAGGCTGTATAAAAATCCTTATATAAATCCTCATTCGGGTCATAGTCTTCGGTAACTGATTCTACTCCATAGCCCATCTTATAATAAGAACAATTGTCATGGTTCTTGAAAAAATCCTTCTGTTTATAAAGAGTCCACGTCTCATTTATCATAGTAATATTGATGGAAATCACAAGAATGGCGATGATGGAAAACCCTGCTTTTATGACATAATTGATTGCAAGAAAGCCATTATCCCCTTCTCCGGAAGCCAACACCTTCTTATAATCCAATTTTAACAATCTCACCTGAATGGCAATATTAATCAGCAGGAACAGTACAAACAAAGCGATTACCCAATGCAGTTTGAACAGTGCGTTGGATAGATACGTCGCAGAGCAGGACAACAATACAAAGAGAGCAGTAAATGCAGCGGTATCCTGTAAAATGCTTTTTAAAAATAGCCGAAATACGCTTTCCCCCATAATCGTCCGAATCATGGCTTCTTTTTTCATATACGCCACCTCATACAGAGAAAGGGCAAGTATGATACAGAAAACAGTACCCCACACAAACAAAGTATTTAAAATTGTTTCAGCTTCGGAACCCTTTTCCTTAGGGAAACCTCCGCCATATTTATCAACCAGGTCGGCTTTGAAGGCACGGATTTTATCATAGTCTTCTTCTCCTCCTGTAAAATACCAAGTAGTGATATCCGAGATATCTTCCCCATCCTGTATGTTGCGGAACAACACCTTTTGATTTTCAAAAAACAGACTTTTGTTCGCCCCCTCTTTGATGCCGGAGTTTTTCAGATGTTCGATGGCTCCTTCTGTTCCGATAATTTTCGTTTCGTATAAATAGGATTTGTCCCAAGAATATTTAAACGTAAAGAAATCAACATCATGCTGCCTGCCGGTGCGGCAAAAATCCTTAACCATCTCCGCACTACTTATTTGTTTGCCGCTGCTATTACTATAAAAATTTGTATCATAATACACTTCCTGGAAGTTATTCAGATTGAGAAGGCTCAGTTCGCCCATAAAAAGGAACCCCATTAAGACAAGAATCCCAAATACTGCAATTTTAATTTTTTTCATCATTATATACCTATCTGTACATTTCAAAAGGTGCCAGCAGGGTTTACTGCCGACACCTATCACTATGCTATATCTGCCTAAAAGTCATTATTTGAATACATTACAATAGTATTTAACAGTGGAACCTTTATGGGTTACCTCCTGGTCAGACCAGCCTTCATTCGCAAATTTTGAAGGGCCATAATAGGTTCCATTCCCATTTACTATTTTAGAACGATGTTCATACCCATTCGAATTGGCATATGCGTAATCTTCATTAATAAGACGCGTATTATATCCATAGTCAAGGTAATGCTTTCCACCACTTACATACGTTACAGATTCATTCCATTTTGCTTTAAATGTATGTGACTTTGTCTTGTTTGTGGTTGATATCATAGCTGATTCTGCAGCAAAAGCAGATGTTGCTAAACTCATCATTAGTAATAATGAACAAGTAATTACGAATAGTTTTCTTTTCATGGTCAATCCTTCCTATAAACAAGTAATCTTTTGATATGTAATATTTCTAAAGCTTCTTAAACTATGTTTTCCTCACGATAATATTCGTTTGGAATAATTTTGATCCGCTCTTTCTGTTCCTATCCCCTCATAGGCATCACCTTCTTTTTATCAATAACCTTTTTCCCTTTGTAAATATATTCTGCTGATATTACTACAGCTTCTATGATAATCATATTCCATACTTTTATATTTGTCAATGAAAAGTATTTTGCGTTATAACTATTTTCTTGCTATTTTAGCTAACTTCATCTGAAGATTCCTATTTCATATAGAAAGTGACGTCTTTTCCTTTGATATACAGCTTAGATTTCTTACTCACCTGCTCTTTTGTTCAAATAACAAGCTCCGCATAATCTAGTTTCCCATTATTTTCTGAAGTCTGTATATCCACTTCAGAATCCGAAAGCTCTGCGCATACTCTGAAAATATCCCCCCTTGTACTCATCTGTCACTCCATTTTGCCCATCAAATCTTTCCTTTCAAGTGCATAAATCACGAATTAAAATAAGATTTTTAAAATCTTTATACTTTCTTTATAAATATTTTTTATCCTTGTATTATCACGAAGAAAAGGGGATATTTACATGGAAAACATATTAATCACAAAAGATTTATGTAAAAACTTCAAAAAACAAAAAGCAAATGACAGCATTTCAATTACCGTTAGAAAAAACAGTATTTACGGTTTACTTGGTCCAAATGGTGCAGGTAAATCTACCTTGCTTAAAATGATAACCGGTATGCTAAATCCATCTTCTGGTAATATTTATTTTAATGGGAGACATTGGAAGAGAAAAGATTTAGCATCGATTGGTGCCTTGATTGAATCGCCTCCTATTTATGAAAATTTAACAGCATTTGAAAATCTGAAAGTGCGAGCATTGCTATATAATTTGCCGAACAGCAGAATAGAAGAAGTTCTTGAAATGGTAGAGCTTACAAACACAGGTAAGAAAAAAGCCGGAAAATTCTCAATGGGTATGAAGCAGAGGCTTGGTATTGCGATGGCACTTTTAAACGACCCTACACTTCTAATTCTTGATGAACCAACGAATGGACTGGACCCGATTGGTATACAGGATTTAAGAGAGCTGATTTTGTCATTTCCGCAAAAAGGCATAACCGTTATTTTATCAAGTCATATTTTGTCTGAAGTGGAGCAAATAGCAGATACGATTGGCATTATTGCAAATGGAAGGCTTTGGTATGAAGATTCAATCCATAAAAATGAGGATTTAGAAAGCCTATTTATGGAAGTGGTAAGAAAGTCAGGTGCTTATAATGATTAATTATTTAAAATCTGAATTTCTAAAACAAAAACATCGTTTTACTCTAAAGTTGCTTTGGTTAAGTCCATTGATTGCAATTGCGCTTGTACTTCTCCTTATGGGCGGACGTTTTTTTATGGAAGGTGCATTTAATTGGTGGTATACCATGATTTTGCCGGGAACACTTTCTATGATTGTATCCTTTACTGTGTCCTCGGAGAAAAGGCATAACCATCATGGATTATTTACGGTTTCCATTCACAAAAAAAAGCTGTGGATTTCCCAGCTCTTAATGAACACTACTTTGCTGCTTATTACGAATTTGCTCTTTTTTATTGTTTTATCAACAGTTGGAATAGTAATTGGTGTGCCAATCTCATTTCTGAATGCCTTTACAGCAAGTGTGGTTCTATTTTTAACTTTTGCATGGCAAATCCCTTTATTTATGTTTATCAGTGAAAAAATAGGTTCCTTTTTTTCTATTCTGATAAGTTTATTTTTTAACATGGGCTTTGGGATTTTTTTTGCTGCAACAAAATTGTGGTACGTTCCATTTGCAATTTCAGCAAGATTAATGTGCCCTATTATTAAAGTTATGCCAAATGGTTTACCTCTTGAAGCTGGGAATCATTTAGGTGATACCTCTGTTATTTTTATCGGTATTATAATAACAGTGGCATTGTATTTTATTTTTTCGTTGATTACTACATTGTGGTTTCATCATAGGGAGGTAAAATAAATGTACTTCTATTACAATTTAAAATCAGATTTATATAAATTATGTCATTCTCCCCTATTGCTCCTTCATTTTCTTGTACCTGTAGTGGGAATCACACTATTTGTGTGGTACTATTCCTTTTCTGCTTGGAATGAACTCAATAAACTATCTGCATATATACAGATAGTTTCTGTTTCTTTTCCTGTTTTAATTGGAATCATCACCTCAATGTTAGCGGAATCGGAACAAAAATCAGGCGGTTTTCAAATGCTCTTATCCACTCCGGCTCCAAAATACGTCCCGCATATCACGAAACTGATTTGGCTGATTTTATTTGGCCTTTGTTCGGCCGCCCTTGCATTAATCGGTTTTGGAATAGGTTTTAGCGTATTGGGGTATACAACTTTTAAACTACTGTTTTATATCAAAACTGCAGTTCTCTTATCTATTAGTGTCATCCCGTTATATTTACTACACTATATCATCAGTTTTATTGCGGGCAAAGGCTACAGCTTAGGGTTAGGGATTATCGGCAGCCTGCTATCTGCGCTCTTTTTAACAGGATTAGGAGATGGCATTTGGAGTTTTCTTCCTTGGGGAATTAGTGGAAGATTTTCCGAAACATTACTTCGTTCAGATTTAATGAATATTGATTTTTTACAGTTTACTGGTATGATACAAAGTATAATTTTTATGTTACTCTTCACTTTTGTTTTTCTCTTGACACTGATTTTATTATCGAATAAATGGGAAGGCAGAAAATCTGAGGATTGACAGTTAGGAGATAGGATGGCTACCATTCTTGTTATTGATGATGATATTGCAATTTGCAGGTTAATTGAAACCGCACTCATAAGAGACGGCCATTTTGTTATAACGAAAAATTCTGCTATGGACGTTTCAAGCAATGACTTTAAACAAATCGATTTAATTCTTTTGGATATTATGATGCCAGGGCTTGACGGCATCACTTTTTGCAGAGAATTTAGGGATATAATCGATTGTCCAATATTATTTTTGACAGCAAAAACAATGGAACAAGATATCATCGACGGGTTTTCTGTAGGTGGTGATGATTATATCAAAAAACCTTTCCGCATATCCGAACTTAGGGCCAGAGTCCATGCACATATACGCAGAGAACATCGAGACAGACACCAGAGTTTGCTTTTAAATGATTGTATTTTTGATCTGTCAGAAAAGACTGTAACCGTTCAAAATAAGCTGATCAGTTTAACCAAAAGCGAATATGAGATTTGTGAATTGTTGGCAAGAAACAAAGGACAGATTTTTTCGCTTGAAAATATATTGGAGAAAATATTTGGCTTTCATTCTGAAAGTGATATTTCTTCCATTCGAGTTCACATAAAAAACATCCGGAGTAAATTCAGTGAAATCATGGATTGTCCCATTGAAACGGTCTGGGGGGTGGGATATAAATGGAAATAAGAAAGAAAAGCACGATTTCAATATATCGGTTATTTTTAGAACATTTAATTGGACTTTCCGTTTGTATTATCGGTTTAATTCTAGCGTTCATTATGATTATATCGATTTCTTTTCAATCTGGTTTTGTTTTACCAGCTAATTATACAGATGCAAAATTAAACCAAGCAGAAGAAACTTTAATAGAGTCTTTTGATAAAGATGTTTTGCCGCCCTATTGCAGCTATATTGTAATAGACATGAATGGTGAGATTACCAATAGCAACATGACCGAAAATGAGATAAAAAAAACAAAATCCTATTTATTAAGCGGCGATAAATCATATTATGCTTTTTACAAGGAAATCTCCCAACAAAATGGAAATATTATTATTATTAAATATGATATGCTTGCACATTTCAGTAACCCCATACTTCATAAAATGATTCCTTATCCTGAACTTTTCGCATTGATACTTCTTTTAGGATCAATCATCTTGCTTGCAGTAATTACTGCTTCAAGGTTCAGTAAAAAATTAAGACAAAATCTGAATTCAATTGTAACCGCTACTGAAAAAATTGGAGATCAAGATTTGAATTTTGAGATTGCGCCTACTAAAATTGTAGAATTTAATTCTGTTTTAAATACGATTGAAAAATTAAAAGTTGCGTTATCAATCTCATTAAAAGAACAGTGGGATAAGGAACAACAAAAGAAATCACAACTTTCTGCATTGGCTCATGATATCAAGACACCATTGACTGTGATTAAAGGAAACGCTGAATTATTAGCAGAAAATGACTCTTGTAAAGAGGATAAAGAACTGATTTCATTCATTCAATCAAGCGCTGATACCATCGAACGATATTTGGAATTGCTGATGCGTGTCGTGAACAACAATTCATTGTTCATGGATAAAAAAACGATTCCTCTAAAAGATTTCTTTGATGAGATTTCTACCGAGGCAGCAGCACTTTGCAAAACAAAGAATCTAGTGCTTAAGCGGTACAATTATGTGAAATGTGATACGATGTATGTAGATGGCGAACTGTTGAAGCGGGCAATTATCAACATTATTGATAATGCGGTCCGCTATTCTGATACAAATTCTCAAATCTGTTTTTCGGTTTCAGAAAATGAATCTTACCTGATATTTGAAATCGCTGATTTAGGGAAAGGCTTTTCAGCGGAAGGTTTAAAAAAAGCAACACAAGAATTTTTTACAGAAGATACCTCCCGAACAACTCAGCACTATGGTCTAGGGCTAAGTTTTGCAAAGGCCATTGCACAGGCTCACCATGGAACTCTTGAAATAAAAAATCAAATCGATACAAAAGGTGCAATCGTATCTGTAATCATAAAAAATGATATGCAGATATTGAATCTTTAACAACAGCAAAGAGTGTGTGAAATAAACTCTGTAAATTAGCTTTCTATGGTAAATCCGATTTAGAAAAGATGCATTTTTCAAGCACCCGATTACGAAACCAATATATAAAATTAATATGGGCATGTCAAGGGCACCTTTGAAAAAGGCGCTCTTCTTGCTCTATTGGGTGAATTCTATAGAGGTATCCTCCCCTCATACATGATCGCAAATTCGCCGTAAACCTTGCCCCAGTCCCTCAGCGGAAGGCTCCATTTTTTTGTAGCCTGGAGCGTCGAAAGATACAGCGCCTTTAACAGGGCCTTATCGCTTGGAAACACGCTTCTCTGCCGGTTTAACTTCTTATAGGTGCTGTTAAGGCTTTCAATTGCATTCGTGGTATAGATCATTTTTCTGGTATCGCTGGAGAATTTGAAGATCGGAGAAAGAACATCCCAATTTTGCTCCCAGCTCTTCATCGCATGGGGATACTGAGCGTTCCATTTTTCCGCAGTTCTCTGCATATTGTCATACCCCTGTTGCTCATTCGGAGCCAAATAGATCGTTTTCAGATCTGCTGCAAATTTCTTCATGTCCTTGTACGAGACGTATCTTAGCGTATTTCTTACCTGATGGACGATGCAGCGCTGGTATTCGGTATTTGGGAAGGCTGCTGCGATGGCCTCTTTGATTCCGGTAAGCCCATCTGCGCAGATAAGCATGATATCCTTAACCCCACGGTTCTTCAGATCGTTCAGAATTCCCAACCAGTATTTGCTGCTTTCGTTTTCCCCGATTTGAAGGTTTATGACTTCCTTCTTGCCGGACAGTGTGATCGCAAGCATTACATAGGCGGCTCGTTTCTTGATCACATTATCTTCCCGTACTGAGAAGTGAACAGCATCAATAAAGACTACCGGATAGATTTCATCAAGCGGGCGGCGCTGCCAATCGTCAATTTCCTGCAGGATTTTATCTGTCACATCCGATATGAATCCTTCGCTGCATTCAAAGCCATAAATGTCCTCGATCTGCTCCGAAATCTGTCTGGTGGTTAGCCCTTTGGCATACATGCCAATAATCTTATCGTCTATTGCTGAAATATCCTTTTGCCGTTTCTTGACAACAGCTGGTTCGAAGGTGCTTTCTCGATCCTGTGGCACTTCAAGTGGGAATTCCCCATATTTGCTTCTGATCGATTTGGTTTTTGAGCCGTTTCGGGAATTAGAATTATCGCTTCGCTCATAATTCTTGTAACCAAGATGGTCGTCCATTTCAGCCTCCATCATGCTTTTGATGGTTCCTCCCAGAAGGTCTTTCAGAGCATTTTGAATATCCTCGGCAGTTTCAATGTCATATTCATCAATTAGTGCTGCGATAATATTCTTTTTTCCTTCGCTCATTGATTCTTTTCTCTTTGCCATAATAATAGCCTCCTATGATAATTTGATTTTACCATAGAAGGCTACTGACTTTAATTATTTACAGACTTTTTTTCACAGTCTCTACATTCCTTTAGCAGAAAAGGAAATCCTTATGATAATGCATGTATTGAATCTTTTCATTCTTTATTAAAAAAGGAAGAAGTCAATCATCATAGATACTTTGATTTCAATGTTGCTAGTAAAGCAATATTTGAATATATTGAATCCTGGTACAATCGTAAACGGATTCATAGTGCTATCAATTATATGACTCCAGAGGCTGCTCATGAAGCCGCTTAAGTAAGTCATAAATAGTTAAACTTTTCGAGTCTACAATATTGACACAAGTCCATGGATAGTAAAAATGCTATTATTGAATAGCTAAGTACTTTACTTAGTATTTGAAACAATATACTTCCTAACAATACGCAAAGAAACGGTGTACAAAGAAAGACATTGGAAGCGTCTTGTAATAAAACAAGTTGTTCATCAAACTCTATATGTATGTTGTTAATTATAACAATAATCGATATTATAGACCAAACAAATAGCCATAGTTTTAATCCCAGTGACATAATCTTCCTCTAAGTTTGCATACATTAAACAAGCCTATATTTTATTTATAAACACAATATATCATTTTTTATATATATTTTTCAATAACAATCATATATATGAATCTTTGCTTTTATTTTATATTGCTCATGAAAAAAGGTGCACCTTTCTCAAGTGCACCTTTTATTAAATCTTATTTTTCTAAACGGACTCAGTAGGGTTCAGCCTTATATCTAAGCAGACATCCCCTGCTGATGTGGAAAGGCAGCAATCGGTATGTAAGGAATATTGTTTGCTGTCATCTGGTTTTGCAAATACCGGCGGCAGAATATCGCATTTTACATCCTGCTCGGCCAGCAGTGTCAAGACGTTTCCACTGATAATATTTGCAATTTCAGAAATAGCCGAGGTAACAAAATCATCAATGGTATCGAGCTCCATACCGCTCATAATCTTTACCATACCCAATGAGGTATTCCTCGGAAAACGATAAATGACTTCTCCTGTCAGCTCTCCGATTACACCAATGGAAATATCCAGTGCATCCTCATATGTAAACGCTTCTGTTGGCTGGTCTGAAATATCTGAGAGATCCAGCATAAGCTGAAATACATTCTTTGTCGCTTGAAAAAAGGAATCGTGAAGGTCATTCAACATCGTGCTCCACCCCCTTTTCCATCGCATAGGTAGCAATTCTTTGATCCTCTGATGCCACATGGTTAATCAGCCATGCCAAAAGCTTTCCTGCAAACTGCTGCATTAACTGTTCATTAAAACCGCTTTTTTCATATTCCTCTGTCACTTTTACAACATAATCCACCATATCTGCATGAATTTTTTTGTGCGCTTCATAGCCGGGGTATCCAATGCGCTTCTGGTATGCTTCTTCGTCCCGAAAATGTTCCACAACATAGCCATTCATAAATTCAAGTGTTTCATTTACGCGCTGTACCTTTTCTTCCCAAGAAGCGGAAGAACGCAATACCGTCATAAAGCTCTCTACACGTTGGAAGAGTTCTTTATGCTGCACATCTACAAGTGTAACTCCTAATTCATATTTGTCTTTCCACAGCATCTGTATCTTATCCTTTCTGATTCAAGCTTTCCTTTTTGTACCCTTATTATAGCAGTTTTCCTCCTGTTCTTTCAAGAAAATCCAACGCTTGAAGAAGGATACTAAATGAAAAAATCTAAAGCAAGCTTAAAAAATCGCTATATCCTCTCATTGTCATCTTCTCTTTTGGAATAAATTCTAAAGAAGCACTGTTGATGCAATAGCGTAAGCCGCCCCGTTCAACAGGACCATCTTCAAATACATGTCCTAAATGGGCGTCTCCGTTTTTACTTCGCACTTCGGTTCTCACCATTCCATAGCTTTTGTCCGTAAGCGCAGTGATTTTTTTGGGTGTAATTGGTTTTGAAAAGCTCGGCCAGCCGCAGCCGGATTCAAATTTATCACTTGAAAGAAAAAGAGGTTCCCCTGTTGTAATATCCACATAAATCCCTTCGCGAAATTCATTGACATATTCATTTTGAAATGGCGGTTCTGTACTTCCGTTCTGTGTAACTGCAAATTGGAGTGCAGTCAGATTCTTTTCCAGTTCGCTTCGCTCTCTTTTAGCGTATTTTTTACTCACATCAGCAGCTTTCTTTGCCTTTTCAAATTGTTCCGCACCGATATGACAGTATCCACCCGGATTCTTATCTAAATATCTTTGATGATATTCCTCTGCTCGGTAATAATTCAAAAGAGGTTTTACTTCAATTGCAATTTTTTCTCGATACTTTGCCTGCAGCTCGTTTATGGACTCACGAATTAGCTCTTCATCTTTCAAGTCTGTAAAGTAAATTCCAGTCCTATACTGCGTTCCAGTATCTCCGCCCTGTCGGTTTACACTCACCGGGTCGATTACGTCATAGTACAGCTCCAATAAAAACGGGAGCCGGAGCGCGTTTTCTTCATATTCCACTTTTACAGTCTCCGCATGTTCGGTATTGTTATAGCAGACCTCTTCATACGTCGGATTTTCTGTTTTCCCGTTTGCATAGCCGACCTCTGTCGATAAAACGCCGGGAATCCCCTGAAAATATTTTTCAGTTCCCCAGAAGCACCCTCCTGCTAAATAAATTTCTTTTTTCATCTTCGCACCTCACTGATTCCAGATTTATCTCCACACAATAAAATATCCCCTTAAACAATCCTCCATCACAAAAGAACGTGTTTCTTTCAGGTTTTCCATACACTGTATTTCCCATTCCATTTCCCAGGAAATCTCTGCATTCTACGAAAGAAAAGAAGGAAGCTGGTTGGCTTATTGAGCCTTTCCTATTCGGTTCTCCTATGCATTTATTCAATTTTTTCAAATACCCAGGCGGTTAATTCATTCAAGGACGGATGAATGACCATTGAATCACGAATCGGCTCATACGTTCCTATTTGAGGACACAGTGTCCGAAGCGTCTCTATGCCATTTTCCTTTTTGCAAGTTTCCGCTTTTTTGTTGCAAGCATACCCTTCATTCATTAAATACACAAAAGGCTGTAACAAAACGGCAGCCTGAGGACCAACAATGTGCACGCCCAGCATCTTTTTATCTTCTCCGACAATCATTTTGATAAATCCATTATCTTCATCTGTCTTTTTATATCCCATTGCAATTCCGCCGACTACCTCGGAATAGTAATTCTTTGCTGTTTTATACGGAATTTTCTTTTCTTTTGCTTCCTTTTCCGTAATGCCCACATGCGCCACTTGAGGGTGTGTGAAAATAGTCCACGGCACCGCAGCATAGCTTGCTTCTTTTTTCTCATTTCCGAATAAATTTTGACTCAAAATCATTGCCTCATAATTGGCTTTATGGCGGAACTGATATTTCCCATTAATATCACCCAAGGCCCAAATATTTTTCTGAGACGTTTCTAAAAAAGAATTCGTGCGAATCCAGCCTTTCTCGTCCAGCTCTACGCCCGTATGCTCTAAAGACAGGGCACCTGCATTGGACTGAACACCGGAAGCAACAAAAATTTCTTCGCAGTCCATAATTGTTCTCTCTTTTGTCAATCGGTTTTCCACTGTTATATACTTTTTGTCTTGTTTCTTGGAAACCGATAAAACGGAAGCATCTGTAAGAATCTCGACTCCGTTTGCCGCAAATTGCTTTGCCACAAACTCGGATATTTCTTCTTCCTCTTTGCTTAAGATGCGACCAGAGCGTGCTATAATGGTTACTTTTGTGCCAAAAGCAGAAAAAATATGTGCAAATTCCATGCTGATGGCACCGCCGCCAAGAATCACCAGACTGTCCCACGGCTTTTGAGGAAATTTTTCACCAAAAAAGGTTTCAGACGTAATGTAACCCGCAGCTTCTAACCCTTCAACAGGTGGTACCAAACTCCGTGCTCCAACTGCAATAATAAATTTATCTGCAGAAATCACCTCATCCATACGCCCATCCTCATACTGGATTACCATGCTGTCCGGCCCTGTAAAAGCCCCGCTCCCTTTATACACGGTAAGATTTTGCATATTTAATAAACTCTCTTCGATCTTTTTATGAAAATCAATCTGCTCCCACATTCTTTTTGAAATGGCCTGCCACTGTATTTTAGGCCGGTTTGTAACAATTCCAATTTGTTCTGAACGTTCGATTTCCCGAATCAAATCAGCCGGATATACAAGCATCTTGGATGGAATGCAGCCCTTTGTCAGACAGGTTCCTCCAAATTTGCCCTTTTCAACAATGGCACATTTTAACCCCTGGCTCAAAGCCGCTTCCAGAACCATTAACCCTGCTCCGCTTCCTACAACAACCATATCATACCGTATCACACCGGCACCTCCTATCCTTCTATAAGAATATCGATTAAAAATACCTTTCATTTCCATTCATTGTGCTTTCTATATAGAATACCCTAAAACTCATTTTGTAAAACCTTCCATACATTTTATGCGGTAATTATGCGGTAAAATGGGCTCTAACGAAAAGGAGAAGTCAAACACTCAAATCAGGTCTGCCCTCTCCTTTTATCTTTTACTATTTTCAATTTTAAAGAAAGGGAATTTGTAATTTTGTATCAAATCATATCTGTGTGCGATGTACCAATTCCCTATTTCATTTTTTTTTGGCTTCACCGATTGCTTTCGTAATCCGTTTCATGCCTTCTTCTAACAAAAGATGCGGCATCGCGACATTGATTCTTACAAATCCATCTGCATTACCGACAAATAATTTATTTCCGCCCTCCAAAAGCACGCCTGCCTCTTTCGCAAAAAATAAGGCCAGGTCTGTCACATCCGGCAAACAAGCATTCAAATCTATCCATGCGAGATAGGTGGATTCGGGAATCGTAAAGACCGCTTCCGGAATGTTTTCTTTTAAAAAGCCGGAAAGAAATTCAAAATTTTTATCAAGGTAGTCTTTCAGCTGCCTCAGCCACTCGCTGCCTTTTTCATAAGCAGCCTGGTTTGCTGCCAATGAAATTGGATTGATGCTCCCTCCGGTTTTATCATTGCGGCGAAACCTTCTCCTTAAGGTTTCATCTCTTATAATGATATTAGAGAACATCATCCCTGCCATATTAAACGTCTTGCTCGCTGCCATGCAGGTCACCAGCTTGTTATAATCCTTCATAATTTTACCGAGGGGGATATGTTTCTGCCCTTGACGAAGCAGGTCACAGTGAATCTCATCTGAAATTACCCATAAATTATTTTTTTCAATAATGCCGGCAAGTCTCTTTAACTCTTCTTCACTCCATACCCTCCCGGTTGGATTATGCGGATTGCACCACAGTACCAGCCTGACTGCCGGATCAGAAGCCTTCTTTTCAAAATCCTCAAAGTCAATAGAAAAAGATCCATTTTCATTTTTCAGCGGAGAGCATACTAATTCCTTGCCGTTAAATCTAGCAGCATGCCGAAAAAATCCATATGCGGGAGTCGTTATAAGCAGCTTTTCACCTTCCGCAAGCAAATCCCCGACCAATTCATACAGTGCCGGAACAATTCCCTGTGAAAAGGTCAACTCCTCTTTCTGAAAATCCCATCCGTATAGGTCTTTGCACCACTTGCTCAGGGCTTTATAATAAGCCGGATCAAACACCATGCTGTAGCCGAAAATTTGCTTGTCAATCCGCTCTTTCATTGCCTGTCGAATCTCCGGAGGTGTGGCAAACTCCATATCGGCTACCCACATACGAATCAATTCCTCATCTTGAAACGGAAAGGCAATGCCAGGATATTCTCCGAACAAATAGGCTTTGAATCCCTCAACATTTTGTGCATTCGTGTTTCTTCTTTCAATGATTTCATCAAAATTGTATTTCATGCGATACCTCTTTTCCTTTAAAGTATATAAAATACTTCTTACTGTTTCACTACCACTTCTTACATTCACTCCGTTTCAGAGGCCGCTAAAAACAAATAAATTGTTTCGATTATTTCTCTGTTCGAGTTTCTGTAACATATACCTTTGTTAGATCATGCCCCGTAGGATTTTGGAAAATACGAAGCCCAAATTCAGGAATGACGGCAAAAATATGATCAAAGATATCCGCCTGTATCGCCTCATAGGTATTCCAGTCTGTAGTATTCGTAAACACATACAGCTCAATCGGAAGTCCGTGCTCCCCCGGCTCTAGCTGTCTCACCAGCCTCGTCATTTTTGGATGGATATGAGGATGATTCTTTAAGTATTTTTCCAAATAAATGCGGAAAATTCCCAAGTTCGTCAGGTGGCGTCCATTTATCTTGCTGAGAGATTTCACATGTTTTTGATTATATTTTTGAATTTCATCTGATTTTTGTGATAAATATTCAGAAATATATTGAATTTCACGATATTTTTCCAGCATTTCTTCTGTACAAAACTGTATGCTTGTGATATCAATATTTACCGCACGTTTGATGCGCCGTCCGCCCATCTCCTGCATACTTCTCCAATTTTTAAAGGATTCTGATACCATGGCATACGTTGGAATCGTCGTTACGCTTTTATCCCAGTTTTCCACTTTAACCGTATGGAGAGAAATATCCGTTACTGCACCGTCTGCTCCGTGTGCAGGCATTTCAATCCAGTCATCCAGCCTAACCATGTCATTTTCTGTCAGCTGTATGCTCGCGACAAACCCTAATAGCGTATCTTTAAAAATCAAAATCAGCACAGCACTGGCAGCACCAACTCCCCCTAATATAATCGCAGGGGAACGATCCATAAGTAAGCTGACAACTATAATCATTCCAATTGCATAAGCTGCAATTTTCATCACTTGAAAAAGCCCTTTCAGCGGCCGAGTTTTCGAAGCTTCACTCTTCTTATACACTTCATTTGCAGCGTTAAGAAATTTATCGAAGGTTTGGGTCAATGCAAAGACAAGTAAACATAGCGCAAACTTATGAAGCCATTCCTTCCCATAAATAGACATTGGTGCCAAACTGTACACAACGAGCGCAGGAACCAAAAGCATCATACGCTCAAATACATGGTGCTCAAGTAAAATATCATCCCATTTTGTCTTGCTTTGTTCAACAATTGCTTTTAATATTTTTAAAAGTAATTTCTCGGCGATAAAATAAGCAAGCACTGCCGCTGCAAAAATAAAGATAAACATCACCGCAGCCGTAATGGAGATGCTGATTTTTTCATCCAGGTTCCAACCAATTAAAATTGCTGTAATCCAAGCTGTCATTCTGTCTCTTCCCTTCAAATCAAATAATTTCTGTTATACTGTCTATTATATTCTACTTTCCGGAAAGAAATATAAACTATTTTTGAAATTTAAATTCTTTCATGTGCGTCGTATCCCTCTGCAACTTTTTCAAATTGGCTTAGATGCGCCATACTACACTCATTTTCTTTTTTAACGTTATCTTTCCTGTATTATGTAATGATATCCGCACGGCTCCCGCCCATTTTCTCTTTCGTAATCACGACTTGTCTGTCGATTTTCTCCTTGAGCTCTGCTACATGTGAAATAATTCCAATCAGCCGATTCCCCTCAGAGAGTCCAGACAGTGTATTGATTGCCTGCTTTAGTGATTCCTCATCAAGAGAGCCAAAGCCTTCATCTACAAACATCGTATCGAGCTTGATACCACCGGCAGAATTTTGGATTTCATCCGATAATCCAAGTGCCAAAGACAATGCCGCCTTAAAGGCCTCACCGCCAGAAAGTGTTTTCACACTGCGTCTGGTTCCATTATAATGGTCTATTACATCCAACTCCAAACCGCTTTGGCTCCTATTATTTTCAGCTTCCATTCTGCGTTGCAGCTCATATTGACCATTTGACATGCGCATAAACCTTGTATTTGCGCGTACAATCATCCGGTCAAAATACGTCATTTGAATATAGGTTTCAAGCATAACTTTTTCCTTTCCACTTATATTTCCATTCGCGGTATTGGAAAGTGCCCGAACCCAAGTATATTTTTTCTCTGTCTCCAAAAGTGTTTGTGATTGCTGCTTTATTCCAGCTAGCGCGCTGTGATTACGTCCAAGCCTGACAGCAATTTCAGAGAGTACAGCGCGTTGCTGCTGTTTTAATGCAGAAAGTTGCCCTAACTGCTCTGCCAACGCATAAACATCTGCATTTTCACTGTTAGAAATCTGCTCATTTAAGGCGATGAGCTTCCCTTCTAATTCTTTTAATTCTGCGGAAAGCTGCTGCATTTGCCTGTCTGCGTTTTCCTGTGACTTCTTCATCGAAAGAAGCGTTGATTCCAATTGCGATAAAGCGAACTCCGCTTCTTCTTTTCCGGAATAGGCGAGTGACCCTTTTATTTTTTCCGCACTTTCTTTCATCCCCTTTATTTCCGCTAAGAGCAAAAGGAAAGATTCTCTAATTTCAGCCAACTGTAAAGTTTCTTCTTTTAGCAAGGTTTCCATTTTGGGAATTTCTTGCTCTAATATTTCCTGTCTTTGTACTTTTATTTCCACGGCCTTAAGTGTTTTCAAAAGCTCACTTTCACGAGTGGCTAAGCTGCTGCTCACCTTCCTAAATACAACTTCGATTTCTTCAAAAGCACATTCGCCCAACAAGAGAAGGGTTGTTTTTCTTAAAATCTCTTTTTTACTTTCTATCTGCGCCTTTAAAGCTGCTGCTCCTTCACTCTGCTTTGCCGCCTTTCGCTCGGCATTCTCCACCGCTTTTTTCTTCTCTTCCAGTGCTTCCTTACTTGTTGCTTCCTTCGTTAAGGCTGCTGGTTCCGGATGCTCTAAAGCGCCGCATACAGGACATTTTTGGCCTGCGATTAGGTTTTTCGCCAGCACACCAGCCTGTTCATCAAGATAGGCCTTGTATTGGCCGTCATACTGCATTTTGAGCGCAATTGCCTGTGCAACAGCCTTTTTATAATGTTCCTGTTCAGAAGAAAGTTTATTCTCCAACTCATTGAACAGCGCGATTTCTTTATTTAGATCGACAAGTGCTTTTTTCTTCTCAATGAGTTTTTCTTTTTCCTGTCTTAGCTCATTACAAGTCAAGGAAATATTTTTAAGCTCTCCTATTTCCAGTTTATACGCTTCTAAAAGATGCTCCCGTTTTTGAATATAAGACGCTACTTCCTCTTTCTTTTTTTCAAGCACCTCCAACTGCGTACGCTTTTCACGCAGATTTTTTTGCAAGGTATCCAGTTCATGGTACTTCGGAAGCTCCTTTTTCAGTGTAATAATGGATTCAGCGAGTGTTTGTCGTTCTGCTTCTCTGCCTTTTTCGACTTCAAATTGAAGCACTGCAGCTTGCTGCCGCATCACTTTCAATTCGAGTTCCTTGCTCAAAGCAGTTCTCGCAACCTTTGCTTTTTCAATTTCTTCTGCTTTTCCTAACTTTCTTGTCATCTCAGAAATACGCGTCTCTATTTCTTCAATCGTTTCTTCTATTTTATTTTTCTGAGTGCAATCTTGCTTTATAATTTTTTCTATTACGACCTCTATCTCACACAGAGGCAGTTCTCCGCTTTGCGCTTTCTCTAACTCTGTCTTTGACACATTCGTTTCATCACAGACAACACCACCGATTTGCTGCTTAATATTGCTTTTAAATGCGTCGCAGGCTTTCCCCAATTCTGCTGCCTCACTTTTTAAGCGTTCCTGCAAAATCTGATAATATCGAGTTCTAAATATCTCGCGAAAAATCTTTTGCCGCTCTTCCGTAGAGGCGAGGATAAGTTTTAAAAATTCCCCTTGCGCGATCATTGCAATCTGGGTAAATTGGCCACGATCAACTCCCAATAATTCTTTTACGGCAAGATTCACCTCTCTCAATTTCGTTATAACTCGTCCATCAGGAAGGTAAAACTCTGCATTTGCTTTTTGCAGAGTAAATCCATCGCCGCGCTTTGCCGGACGCTCGTAATCTGGATTTCTTTTTATAAGATAGTTTTTCCCTGCATAATCAAACTCTAGCTCAACAAAGGTAGGTGTCTGCGCATCTGCATATTTACTTCGAAACATACCTGCATCCCGCACGTCTCCACTCGCTTCCCCATATAAAGCATAAGTAATCGCATCAAAAAGAGTCGTTTTGCCAGAGCCCGTATCTCCTGTGACCAGATACAATCCTCCGGTTCCAAGTTTCCCCAACTCAAATACAGTTTTTTTCGCATATGGGCCAAAGGCAGAAACAGTAAGTTGTGTTGGCCTCATTTTTCTCCCTCCCATATTTCTTCAATCAGCGCAGATACAAAGGCAATCTGCTCTTCTGTTGCAGGCTGATTATTCTGTAGCTCATAAAATTCCATCACATTCATTAATGGTGATTTTTTTTCCATATCGCTGATGCCGCTGATTATTTCACTGCTTCTTGTTCGTTTATTATCATAATCCAGCTTCATAATATTTTTGTAAATTGTTCTCAGTTTATTCAGTGCATCCGGCACATCTTCTTCGTCGGTTAAAGTAATGTGGTAATAATTATCACAATTTAAGGCATCGTAATAGCTCTTTTCGGTGAGTTTTCTATATAATCCTTTGATTTCACACAGGTCACGTTTGGGAATCAACGCTTCCGTGCGAATCGAAAGTGCTCCTTTTTCGTGCATTTCAAGAATTGTCACTGATTTTTTATGATTTGCCTCGGAAAAAGAATATTTCAGCGGTGTCCCGCAATACCGCAGCGTCTCTCTGCCAATGCTCTGCGGCTTATGAAGATGTCCCATCGCCACATAATCAAAGGGATCGAATACAGAAACAGAAACCTGATCAGAGCCACCGACCGAAATTTCTTCTGAATCGGAACGTTCGGATCCGGCTGCAAATTGATGGGTTAACAGGATATTTCGCAAGGATTGATCGACATTCATATTTTCAATGGCCGTTTGAACTGCCTCTGTGTAGCTCTCAATTTCAATGTCCGGAAACTGTGCTCTCACATGCACCGGCTTAATAAACGGCAGCATATAGATACAAAGCGCTCCATACGGATCTGTTAATTTAACAGGTTCAATCTCCTTACTGTAAACAGGTGACATGTGTACACCGCTGTTCCCCATCAGCCTTGACCCAAATGCAATCCGCTCAGGAGAATCGTGATTGCCGCTTATCACAAAAACCTGTATCTTCTTTTTAGAAATAGACACAAGAAAATCGTCAAACAAAGCAACGGCTTCCGCTGGCGGTACAGATTTATCGTAAATATCTCCGGCAACCAACATCGCCTCCGGCTTTTCTCGATCTGCAATCTTTATGATTTCGTCCAATATGTATTTTTGATCCTCCAACATCGAAAACTCATTTACGCGCTTTCCGATGTGCAGGTCTGAAATGTGAAGAAATTTCATGCTGCCTCCAGTCTATTTTAATGATGCACTCCTAAAGCTCTTGCTTTTTATTTTTAGTAAATACCGTCTATTCCTCAAAAATCCAAGTTACTGTTTTTATTTTTCGCTTAATTGTAGAACGCGTATTTAAGAAATGTTCAAGACTGCCGATATAATCAACCAGAAGATAGCGAAGGTGAAAAAGGAGATTAAATCAACTTAACAGATAGATAATGTGAAAAAATCCAAGTTTTTTCGAGAGTGAAAAGAACCAACGCAGCCGACGAAAGTGCTATCTGCGAAGAAAAAAAATGAATAGACAAAAACGGCATAAATACTGCCGTTTCGTTAAAAGTGATGATCTATCTGCTCGTTTGCTTTTTCCAAAAATGTCTCTACAATTGCGAGCTGATCTTCTTCCAGCTGATCCAAATAGTCAAACAGTGGGCCGTCAAAATCCTGATGGTATCTTTGATGAGCTAGATAAGCTTCCTTCCCTTTTTCGGTCAAATATAGGCGAAGTATCTTTTTATCGGCTGCATCCGTCTCTCTTATAAGAATTTTCTTCTTCTCCAGTTTTAAAACAGTCTTTGCTACGGCAGCACGGGTAATATTAAAATTTCTTGCGATTTCCGATATGTGGATTCCCGGGGCATCCCCTATCATCTTTATCATATGAATCTCGCCCCTGTAGAACACCAATCCGTCACCAAAATCCAGGATGTTTGTTCTCCCGTTCGCAATTTTTTCTATCATTTTTATATACTTACCGATTAGCTTATTTACATCATTTCTCATAAGTGTATTATACATCATCCGAAAAACGATTGCAATTGCGTGAGTCTTCTTACATCCTTTCGATTACTGCTTTACTCCTTTCAGCAGATACCAGCCTCCAAAAATCTCATCTTTTCCCAGTTCTTTTAACTCAAGAATCTCCACCTCACTGTATCCACAGTCTGTGAGCGCCTTACAAAGCTGCTCCGAAGACGCATTCTTTAATGGAAGCTGTTCCTCTACTTCCTTTTCATAATGATCCGGCTGTATCTTTCCCTCTAAGCTGCTTGCCGGACAAAAGCATAAAAGCTTTCCTTGTGATTTCAGGACTCTTTTCCACTCACTCAGCGTTTTTTCCGGCGTAAAAAGCGTCCATACAATGCAGCGGTTTATGACAGCCTCATAGCTATCGTCTTGGAAGGGCAGATTGCTCCAGTCTGCGGTCTGAAATTCTGTTTCAAAGCCATTCTTCTTTGCGAAAGCTTTTGCGGTGTCAATCATTTTCGGTGCCAGATCAACTCCGGTGCAACGATAGCCAAGCTCTTCCGCTGCAAATGCCAAAAATCCGGTTCCCGTACCAATATCAAGTACCTTTTGGGTGCTCTTCTCTCCGATATACCGTTTCAGGATGTTCTTCCATTCCTTTCGGTCCTCATTCTCGGAAATATTATGTGCGGCGTTATAACCCCCCGCATGTTCATTCCAAACTTCTTGAATCATTTTGTTGCTGACTTTCATGCGATTCCCTCCTATTCTAATCAATCATCGTAAATACTTTTGTATTTTCCGGCAACTCCGGCACGGAAAAAATTCTGGCATTTACCTCAAAAAATTTCTTTATATTTTCTTCCGATATAATTTCGCTGCTTTCTCCGTAAATATAGCTTCTGCGCCCTAATAGCAGCGTATTATCGGATATCCGAATCGCATGCTCCGGATAGTGCGTATTTATGATGCAAGAAATTTTTTTCTCTTCTTGTAACTTTTGGACTAATTTTAATATAAGCATCTGGTTTTTAAAATCCAGGTGGGACTCGGGTTCATCCATAATAAGAAGCTCCGGCTCATTTGCAAGTGCTCTTGCAATGTAAACCAACTGCAGCTGTCCGCCGCTCAGCTGGGAGCAGAGGCGATCCTTCAAGTGGGGGATACCTACTGTTTCCAATGCTTGCATTACTTTTTCCCGATCTGTTTTAGAAGGTGTCCCAAATACAGGGATGTGCCTTGCTCTTCCGATAGCTGCCATCTCCGATACTGTAATGTGAAAGCAGCCTTGAAAGGCAGCTCCTGATGCGGATAATCCGGCGCCTACCAGCATAACTAAAAGCACTCTCGGCAGCCGGATATCCCATACAACCGTTTTATACACACTATTTTCCGAGTTCCCCCACAAATTTTCCCATAGGAGCTTTAAAACCTGCTCCGGTTCCACATAGTACCGCCCTAAAAACAAAGACAGAAACGCAAAGAGAAAAAGAAGCACCGTCAGTGAGAAAAAAAAGGAAGTTCTATTTTTTGATTTTATCATAATGGCGCTTATTTCCCCTCATTCGGATTCAGTATGGAATTTGCAAGCTCATCCGTCAAATCAATCCCATAGCGGCTCTTGTAAAATTCTTTCATAACGGAGGCAAAGTCTTTTTTACTGAGCTTGTCCGGAAAGTTCTTGCTCACAAGCCATTGAAGCATAAGCGGTGAATCAGCACACGGCGTTCCCCAATTAATCATCCCTTTCGGTGTATCGTAGATTCTTCCATTTTTAAAAGCCTCTGTCTGCGACCAATCCTGCCCTTTAATAGTGCCTGACAAATACTCGCCAGCTGGTAAGCCTCTGAATACATAGATGATATCTGGATTCCATTGATAGATTTGCTCCATCGTCACTTCAATATTGTCTCCCGTAATTTCGGATGCCACGTTGGAAAGTCCGCTTTTCAAAAGCCAATCATCTCCATAAGAGCCTGCGCCTCTCACCGTAACCTTATCTCCGGTATTGCTCATAATCATGAGCCCTTTTTGCGCTTTCTTCTCCTTTGCTTCTGAAAGAATCTGTGCTACATTTTGATTGGCTTTATCCCATTCCTTTTGCAGAGAATTGTCTTCATCTAATGCAAAAATTTCCTGCATAAGCTCATCGATTTGAACCGACCACTCCTCGTTAATCTGATTTTTTGTAAAAAAGTCGACTACCGGAATCTGGATGTTTTCCAGCCCTTTTTTCTGCGTCTCACCATATACGAGAACGAGATCCGGATCCAGCTTCAAAAGCTCTTCCACATTGGATTCGTAACCTGTGAGAAATGTCGTATTGATCCCTTTGTTGTTCGGCACCATGAGATTAAGAAGCTCTTGATTTGCGTCATTAAAAGCGGTAGGGTGTACTCCGACCAGCTTTTTCGAATCTTGTGCTGTGCTTACATAGGTCGATAACAACGGCGGTGCGATAATAACCACACGGTTTATTTCTTCTGGTGCCGGTATTGTTACTGTATTCCCTGCCAAATCGATAATTGTCCTCTCGGCGTTCTTTCCACTATCCTCTAAAACATCTGTCTTTTCCGGCCCCCCCATGCAGCCGACAGCGGGCATTGCAACTAAAATAACTACGGCAAATAAAATAAGGATTCTTTTCTTCATTTTCTTTTAAACCTCCTGTTTTTAATCTTTTACTTTTCCTAAAGTGAAAACCTCTGTATTTTTATAAATCAAGCAGCTTTCTTACAATATACTCGGCTCCTTTGATTCCCATCAAGCCAGGCTGAGGAACCGTGATTCCTTCTCTGCGAGTGCTGCGGAAACATTCGCTACCGTCGTTGACTTTCCAATTCCCCCTTTTCCGTATATTTCTATTTTTTTCATTGTAAACCCTCCTGCCTTTATTTTTGGAAACAACAAAGGACTGCCGCTGTCACTCCTGACAACTGCAGTCCCGTATTCTTCTGCTGAAGCTGATTGCTATACCGCTTGCCCGCCGCTTAGCAGTGTGCAGTATATAAACTTTGCACGTCCCGTAAACACGCAGGACTTGCAAAAACTCATTCAGGCAGGTATTCTGGCTCAAGCATCAACATTTTTCCAACCTTCCCGAATGACCGGTGGTATCTTTGAAAAAACTCCTCTTATACAGCGGCGGTACCGCGCAGGATTTTAACCTGCTTCCCTATTATGCCGGCTGTTTGCTGCGTCCGGCCACCTGAATTGTCTCTATTCTTTTTATTTGTAAACCTAGTATACAATATAAAAAAGAACCTGTCAACTTGTAATCTGTAATTCTATATTTTCTGCTTCATTTCTTCCCAAAAATCATCCTCCTATCATGACCCCCACATTCCCATAAAGTGCAATTCGTATAATGCCACAGACTACTAAATGTAACGGATAGTAAAGATAGAAAAACCACTTCATTTCTTTCCATGTACCTCGCTCCCCATTATAGAGCTTTAGTAAAGGAATCGTAAGTATTACAAACATCTGAATGATTCCATATACTTTATTGATAAAGAGAAAATAGACAATCGAATACATCCCAACATAAAATACCATTCCCAACATCTGTTTTTTGAAATTCCCACGGTTATACCCAATAGCAATAATGGCTAAGTAAGTTTTCATTGTGTCTATATTAACCCAAACCTAAAAAATAATATCATATCGATTCCAAGCATTGAATTTTAAAAAAACTTGACACTATTTTAGCTTAAGATACTAAAAAGCACAGAAATACATATATTCCTTGTTCTTTCTCATATACTATATAAATAATCTTTTGGAGGGCGTTTACCTATGTGTACAGCAATGACATTACAGTCTCAATCCAACGAAATATTCTTCGGCCGGACTATGGATTTTTCGCATGATATTATACCACAGCTTTATATTGTTCCCAGCTCTTATGTCTGGTATAATCCCCTAAATAATACTCAAATTGAAAGCTCCTACCGATTTATCGGCCTCGGTCAAGAGCTTGATGGAATCTTAGGTTTTTTTGATGGCGTTAATGAGGAAGGGTTTGCAGCAGCTGCTTTGTATTTCGCCGGTCATGCTCAATATGATACCGAACCGCCAAAGGGCACTGAACCAATTGCCTCTGTTAATTTTCTTCAATATCTTCTGAGTAAATGTGCCTCTGTGAGAGAACTTCCCTCCCTTTTAAAAGAAGTCTCCGTCGTCGGTATGGAAGACCCTGTTACACATACGGTCGCACCTCTGCACTGGATTGCGACTGATAAAAGCGGCACATGTGTCGTAATGGAGCCCACCTTCCGAGGCTTGGAATTGATAAATAACCCTGTCGGTGTTATGGCGAACAGCCCCGATTTTAACTGGCACATGACAAATTTGAGAAATTATACAGAAGCTTCTCCGGCGCAGACCGAAGAAGTCTTTTGGGGTCCGATTCGCTTAATTCCTTTTGGCCAGGCCGCCGGAACGTCATCTCTTCCCGGAGGGTTTACCTCACCTGCACGATTTGTGCGAACCTCCTATTTAAAAACACATTTGCCAGAACCAAAAGACAGTCAGGAAGCGATTGCTGCAGGGTTTCATATTTTAGAAAATGTTTCCATACCAAAAGGCGCTGTTGTAAGCAGCCGGGATACGCACGATTACACGAAGTATACGGCATTCCTAAATGTGAACACTGGTGAGTATTTTTACAAGACCTACGATGACATAGACATTCGAACCGCCAGCCTCTGGCAGCAAAATTCCGGCACAATGACTCGATGAACGAACTTTTCTTTCCCCTTAACGCAATCTATTGTCATATTATGAGTACTTTAAGAATGAATGGCTGCAAGGCATTTAAAAAGAAAGGGTTAAGCCTCCTAAAACTGCTTAACCCTTTTATATATTGTTGCTCCTTTTACTCTGCTATTTCTTCTCTGTTCCACACCATCAGGTATTCCACTTCTGAAGTGTTTTCATCGATTTGTTCTTTTTCGACGGTGAATCCCTCACGCTGATAAAAGCGTACCGCCTGTTGATTTTTTTTATATACAGTTAAAGTCAGTGTCGAATAAAGCTCTTTTGATTTTTTAAGCAGCGCCTTTCCGATTCCTTTCGACTGCATTTCCCGGGATACAAAAATCCCTGCGATATACCCATTGTCAATCCCAACAAAAGCTACAATTCTTCCTTCTCGTTCATAAACATAAATTTCTGCATGTGGAAGCATATGTTTTACCAAATCAAAGTTATTTTTCCAGTAATCCTCTCTGATAAAAGCATGTGCTTGTATGTTTGTATTCAACCACAGTTCCATTATTATTTCTAAATCTTTATTTTCAAATTTTCTAATCATAGTTACCTCAATCTTCTTTATAGGAATTTCTTACTGCCATTTCTCATATCTTACAATTTCTTCTATCCTTTTTCTAGGCCGCTGCTTTGGATTTTCGTCGCCGTATCCCAGCGTAATGATTCCACACACATATTTATCCTCCGGAATATTTAAAATTGGACGGACAGCCTCCTGCTCAAACCAAGCAGTCCAGCAAGTCGATAAGCCCAAATTTTCTGCTTCAAGCAAAATATGCTCCATTGCAATGGCGGTATCTCGAATGATCTGCTTAAGCTCTGGCTCAGGACTCTCCTCATTTAGTGTAATATCGGTATCCATAGAAATACGACTTCGAATATCTGCTACGCATACGATAAAAATCGGTGCTGCCATCATCCATTTTTGTTGATAATCTGCCATAGCCAGTTTTTCTTTTGTTGCCTCTGCTTCCACGACAACAAAGTTCCAAGGCTGCGTATTGCTGCCTGAAGGCGCCAGTCTGGCACTTTCCAGTACCTGCGTCAGCTTTTCTTTTTCTACACTTTTATTTAAATATTTACGAACGCTTCTTCTATTTTCTATTTCCTTCATTTTTTAATCTCCTTTACCGTTCATTTTCCAGATTAATTCCATTATAAATTGCAGATGCAAGGCCTCTTGGGTTTTCCCAGGCCATGGAATGTCCGGCATTTTTTACGATTTCTATATGAATTCCCTGTTTCTTAAGAAGCGGCACGTCCGGATCAGGCAAAGACGTTTCACCGAAAATCAGCGTTTTTGAGCACTTGAAAGAGTATAATATTTCTCTCCACGAAGGATCCCCGCCTGCCGCAGCCGATTTTGATATCAAATAAACTGACTCTGGGAGGCATACGGACAGAGATGCTGCCCATATTTGATTTCCACGTTCCCTGCTGACCTGAATCAGCTTATGAAATCCACGATTGGTAAAATCCTGTAGCTCAAAATTAGCAATGTATTTGCTTGTAGAACCTTCCGCACTTTTGTCCAAATTCGGCTCGCTTAAGACAATCTTGTGAATCCGGTTCCTAAGTTTATCCGCTAAGGCTAAAGCAACGGCTCCGCCTAGGCTATGCCCAAACAAAACAAAGGAACCAAGGTTTAGATATTCAATAAATTCCTTTAAATACCTTGCGTGCGCTTCAACGGTATATTCAAATGCTTCCGGCTTATCACTATACCCGGCGCCTAGAAGGTCTACGAGGATACAGCGATGATTTTTTAACGAGTCTTGTGCCACAACCTCCGGATAATCAAAGGAACTGGCACAGCCGAGCCCATGGATAAAAAGAACCGGCATCTTCTCACCAGGCAAGTCATGGTATCGTATTCTATCGCTTGTATTATCAATTATATATTCTTTCATTTCCGCTTCTCCTTATAAATGTTTTTTCCTTCTGATTTGAATACGGCTACCCCTTGCCTTCTATTTCTTAAAATATTTTTATTCTTTTATTTTTTCCGTTTACCATGTCTCCAAGAGCCGCAAATTGCTTGCTCCGAAAACATTTGTTCACCTTTATTTTTATTGTAGCAAAACAAAAGATTCATTACAATGTAAATCTTTTGTTTTAAGGCCTTTATTAATACGTCATAAATACGTCTCATTGCAATGCGTTTTTTGATGATAAAAATGCACAAAGAGACTGTCTCAATCACCCGAGACAGTCTCTTTTTATGATTAAACTGATTCAATTTTCTCGTTACGGTTTTAAAATCCTCTTGCCTTCGCGCTCTATCACAAAGAGCTATCCCTTACGCCTGAGGAGGTGTTCCTTCCGCGTTGGCCACAACGACATCGATTTGAACGAGGGCATCTTTAAGCAAAGCTGCTACTCCAACCGTTCTTCTTGCAGGAACACCGCCTGGGAAGAAAGTTGTGTAAATTTCGTCTACTGCATCGATATCTGCAATATTTTTGAGAAACACATTTACTTTTACCACATCCTCCATAGAATGGTTGATGCTCTCTAAAATAGCTTTGATGTTTTCCAAGCACTGTTTCGTCTGCTCTTTTACACCCCCAGCTACCACTTCTCCTGTTTTAGGGTTTAACGGTAATTGTGCGGAAAGGTGATTGTAGTGAGAGAAAGCTACCGTTTGTGTAGACAACGTACTTTTCGGTGCATTCTCTGTATTGTTTGCCGTTATCACGATTCCATGTCTGTCCTCAATAATCTGTGGAGGTGTGCCATCTCCGTGTGAAACGACGGCTTCAACCTGTACTAATGCGTCCATCTGCAAAGCAGCGGCCTCAACAGCGGTCCGAGCAGGGAGATACCCAACAGCTCTTGCAATCGCTGAATCCGGAAAAAACGTTCTATAAACTTCATCTACTGCATCGATATCTGAAATATTTTTAAGGAAGATATTAATCTTAACAATATCATCAAATGGAACGTCGATACTTTCTAAAATTGCCTTGATATTTTTTAAACACTGCCCCATCTGCTCTTTTACACCACCTACCACGAGTCTTCCGGTTTTCGGATCGATTGGCAGCTGTGCAGAAAGGTTATTGTAATGAGAGAAAGCGACTGTTTGTGTTGACAGTGCACTCAGCGGTGCATTTGCCGTATTGTTTGTAAGCTTTATAAGGTCGCCTGCTTGCGGTGCATTTGGAATGGTGCCTTCACCATTGGAAACAAGTGCTTCAATCTGCACTAACGCATCCATTGGTAACGCAGCAACTGCAACGGTCGTCCGAGTAGGAAGATAAGTTGAGAAAAACGTTTTGTAGACTTCGTCTACAGAGTCAATATCTTTAATATTTCTAACGAATACAGTGAGTCTGACAATATCGCTCATAACATGATCGATACTTTCTAAAATTGCCTTGATATTTTTTAGGCACTGTTCAGCCTGCTCTTTTACACCACCAACTACCAGCTTTCCAGACTTTGGATCGATGGGTAATTGAGCTGAAAGATTATTGTAATGGGAGAAAGCGACTGTTTGTGAATATGGACCGATACCTTGTGGAGCATTTTCCGTATTTCTTGCTAATACTGCGTTATAACCGCTCATAAATAATATTCTCCTTTTAAATGAATTTTCCAACAGATATATTTATTAACTCAACTTTGATGCAATTATAGCAGGATTTCTCTAATTTCGTCAAGCTTTTTATTTGAAATATTTTTGTATAAAATATTTGCAGATTCATTATAATTTTTTATTTCTACAATAGAAATTTTTTATTCGTTTTATGTCTGAATATAACAAAAATACAATCGAATTTTTTATCTCCCATTTACACTTTGAATAGAATTTATTCTCCCACAACACAAAAAATAAATGCCCGAGAAAAATTATTTCTCAGGCATTCTTCATCTAGCTTTTCACTTTAATACTTATCGGATATGTCTATATTTTTTTCAAATAGCGGCGTCATCCCGGCTGATTCATTCATGGAAAAAGTCATATCTCTTCGAAGCTTAAATTTACTGATTAAGCTTTTTAATATTTGTGACTGCCCTGACAATTCCTCACTGGCAGCCGCACTTTCTTCCGCAGTTGCACTATTGGTCTGAACAACGGATGCAATCTGCTCCACGCCTATATTGATTTGATCCACCGCTTGCGCTTGTTGGTTTGACGCGGAAGTAATCTGCTCAATCAGAGCAACCGCCTCTTGTGTCACTCTTGCACTTTCTTCCAATGATTTCGCGGTACCATCCGCAATCTTTGTTCCGTTTTGGACGGAAAGAAGTGTTTCTTCAATCAAATCCGTCGTACTTTTCGCCGCTTCCGCGGATTTGCTTGCAAGATTTCTAACCTCATCGGCCACGACCGCAAAGCCTTTCCCCGCTGCGCCAGCTCTTGCTGCCTCCACCGCTGCATTCAATGCCAGAATATTCGTCTGGAAAGCAATGTCTTCAATTACCTTTATAATTTTAGAAATTTCCGCTGACTTTACATTGATATCTTGCATCGCAGACATCATATTTCTCATCTGTGCATTACATTCTATAATTTCCTTGCCAGCTAACTCGGCGCTATGATTCGCCATCCTTGCATTGTCTGCATTCAGCTTCACCTGTGCGGCAATTTCAGTAATAGAAGCGGAGAGCTCTTCGATGGAACTTGCTTGCTCCGTAGCCCCTTGGGAAAGTGCTTGTGCACCATTCGCGACCTGCTCGGAGCCCTCTGCAACCTGATCAGAGGATTCACCGATACTTTCCAAGGTGTGGCTCAAGGTTTGGCTAATATTGCGTGTCGCCTGTAAAATGTGTTCGTATTCGCCGAGGTAACGCTCCGCGCATTGGCTCTCTACTACAAAGTTACCCTGTGACATCTCACCTAGTAAATACTGAATATCTTGAATTATGATTTTTAAATCAAAGCTCATCGAAGTGAAGGTTTTTGCAATCTGCCCAACCTCATCTTCTGATTCATGGTCAATCTGAATATCCAGATTTCCGTTTGTGATCTCACTCGCGGCAGCACTGATTGCTTCCATAGGCTTTACAATCATTCTAACAATATAAATCGCTAAAAAGATTCCGCCGATAGTCACAGCTATCAAAATGCATAAAATAAATATGATTGAAAAAATAAACAGTGACTGGCTTTGTTGACCGGCTTGACTCGCGCCATCCTTATTCAGCCGAACAAGCTCCAAGCATTTATTTGATATATCGTCAAACAAAGTCCTTGATTGTCCTTGCATCAATTTAATTGCTGCATCTTGCTGATTTTTTTGGCTAAGCTCCATTACCTGCGTGCTGACATTTAAATAATCCTTCCATACAGTCTGTATGTCATCCAGCATTCGCCGCTCATCATCGCCGATTTTCATGTCTCCGTAAGCAGCTAATAGCGTTTCTACCTCCTGCTTTTTCGAGCTCACCTTTTCCTCATATTCCTGTTTTTTTACCGCTTCTGCGGAAATAATATGTCCCAATTCGTAGCATCTGTAATCGGAAATCATCGTGTTAATCTCTTCTGCAGTGATTACAGACGGAAGCCATTCCTGATTAATTACAGTGACTGCTGCACCAATTTTGCTCATCAACAATAAAGAAGCCGCTCCTATTATGACAAGACTCAATAATAAGGCGGACACTAAGACCAGTAATTTTTTCCCTATTTTTAATCGTTTAAGCATCAATTCATCTCCTCTGTTCGTGTATTCTTCTAAAGTTAAATCCTACTTTTTGTCTTTCTTTTCCATTCATAGCTGTCATAGATGAATTTTGTGTTCTACATACTTTAGCGCGTTCCTCCTTATCTCCCCCCGAAACATAAATGGCGTAACATTTTAAAATTATACCATTTTATCCCCCTTATTGAAATAAAAAATAAGAGCACTTTAAAAGAAATTTTCCCAATGCTCTTATCTCTATATTCCCCTTTCTAAAGGGGATGTTTTCCTGCGTCTGGCCTCTTGTTTTTCTGTGAACACTCTAATCGTTTCAACTGACATTTTCAGTTTTTGCGTTCTCTAAATACGTTACTAATTCTTCGTAGCACAATGCTTTACTGAAAAGGTAACCTTGATACTGATTGCACCCCAGTTCATGCAAAATCTGTCGTTGTTCCTCTTTTTCTACATATTCGGCAATCACAGAGTAATGTAAGGTTGTCCCTAGGGACACAATACTGGATATAATGTTTTTACAATTGCTGTTACAAGTTAACTCCTTGATTAAGGAACCATCCAGCTTAATCGTATCGAATTTGTATTCCTTCAAATAGATAAGTGAATTATGCCCCATTCCAAAATCATCCAATGCCAATTGAATCCCTAAGTCTTTTACTTTCTTTAAATTCGTCAAGACTTTTTTACTGCCGGAAAGAGCAACATGTTCCGTTATTTCTATTTTTAAATGTTCCGGTCTTATTTCATTTTTTTTCAAGAGCTTTTCTAAATCTCGTACAAACAGTTCATTCTCAAGCTGTAATGCCGAAACATTGACCGACATTACAATA
Organism: uncultured Anaerovorax sp.; assembly: GCA_963521065.1. Classification (GTDB taxonomy): domain Bacteria; phylum Bacillota; class Clostridia; order Peptostreptococcales; family Anaerovoracaceae; genus IOR16. Next base: position 51,042 of record CAUQTI010000004.1, read on the forward strand.
TCCCTTATTGCGGATTCGTGCAGTCGCTTTAAGTCATTGCAGGCGGTATCAAAAACACGATAACCCAGCTTATCAATAATACCTGCTTCTTCCGCTAACGCAACGACGAGCGGAGTGTAAACCATGCCGTAATCTCCGTATTCCCATCTCAGAAGCGCCTCCACTCCAAAAACCTTCCCTTCAAAATTTACCTGAGGCTGATAATGAATCTGAATGCTTCCATCTGAAATTGCAGATTCAAGGTTGGCAGTGAGAAACCTTGAGATATTTCCAATCTCATCATGGCGATTAAGGAGTTTTGATTTTTCACCCTGGTCTTCCGAATGACGGTATACCTGGCTCACACGCAGCAGCTTCCCCATAAAGTTTTGATTGGACGAATGCTCTGCTGATTTGACAAAAGGGATATAGCAGGCAGTCCCAACTACCAAATTAAATAGCTGCAAAAGGCTCCCGTATAACGAACCAGTTGAAAAGTACCCACTTATAAAAATAGGAGTTGTCCATTCTACCAGATGTACCGTATACGGAACAATTCCAAAATACATCGCAAGATAAGATGTGACGGTCAAAATGATAGGGACGAAAAGAAAAGGAATCAAATAAATCGGATTCAAAATAATCGGAATTCCGAAAACGATCAATTCATTGATATTAAAAAGTACAGGAATAGCCGAAAGCTTGGCCTGCTTACGCAGATTTTTATGCTTTCCGGCGATAAAAATTGCTAAAACAAGGCAAAGTGATGCCCCACACCCTCCTATCAGTACAAAATTATCAAAAAAGGTCTTTGTAAAAATATGTGTCGGCAGCTCTCCCGCATGAAGAGCCGCTTGGTTTCTATAAAGCGCACTTCCAAACATACTCTGTGCGACTGGTTCTAACATATTATTTCCATGTATCCCAAAAAACCAACTGATATGAACCAACAGAACAAAAAATAGACTGCTTAAAAACGGGGAATTCATTTGATGAAACACGTAGTTTAAGGTCTTTGAAAAAAAGAACTGAATATCATTAATTCCAAAATAGTGGACCAATACCTGATTGATGACTGCAAATAAAGTAATCGTAATGGCTGCCGGAAAAATAGCGGTCATCGCATATTGAAAAGAAGCATCTGCTCCATCTGCATACGATTTCATCCGCGGGAATGATACCATACTTAATTTAATGAATAGAAAGGATGAGAAAAAAGAAACAAAAACGGCAATGAAAATGCCCGTCACACCGAAAATGGATACGTTAAAATTCCCCCTGCTGACACCTAAAATTGCAGCGTAGGAACATAAGGCTACCGCTGAAACACTAATTGGCGGAATACTGCATCCATTCTTTTCATTATACATATCTGCAAAGGAGTGGCTGATGCATAGTAGCACTAGTAGAGAATATATGTTAAAGGAGCCGTCACGAATATATAAGAAAACGTTTTTCCATCCGATTCCAAACCATTTCAGCATCAGCATCTGATACTGCGGTATCGGTAGGCTTATGAAAACAAGAGCAACAGACCCTAGCATTAGCATGGGAATCAAGCAGGTCATGCCTTCTTTCATCGCAGTCAAAAAGAAGAGATTTTCCAGCTTTTTATGTATGGCCTTCCGCCAAATCACGAACTTATTTAAGTGTTCCCTCATCTTTCCCACCTTTGGATTAACCATCCATTCTCCTACCGTATTCTAAGGCACTTATAAGTCATATTTTTACAATTATAAATCAATTCGAATTATTTTACAATACTTTAACTCTCGAATCGGTAAATATCCTTACCGCCACGCCCCAACAACGTTCCTTTGCCTCCGTTTTTCCCATAAAAAGAGACTGCCACTTTTACATGGCAGCCTGCTATCTGTTTTTTTATGAGCAGGAATTTACTCCTAAATTTCATTTAGATTGCTTCACTACTGCTTACATTACTTATAAATCCCATAGGTTGTATTCACATCTTGAATAAAAATAATCCCATTGCCAGGCTCTTCAATTTTCAATTCCTCTTTAATTGAAGTAACAATCGCTTCTGTTGCTTCCTGTTCGGAAAGAATCATGACAATTTCTCTCTCAGGTTCAATTTCCATCGAAAATAGCTTACTTGTTTCATGGACGCCAGATCCTCTGGCATTCATAATCGTGCCGCCTTTTGATCCGGCCTTCGTTGCCGCATCAACTGCACCTTCACCTTTTCCCTTATCGACAATGATTGTTATAAGATGATACATTGTATTTCCCGCACCTCTTTCCTTTTTTATATTACTGCATGCGACACTCTTTGTTCCTAAAACACCGCAAATCGAAGTTGTAAATGCAATCCCATGATTTGGCTTGCTGAATTCAAATTCTTTATTCATCTCTTCCAATGCCCGCAAGCCGGTTTGCCTGCCAGAAACCATAAAAACAATTTCTTTTCTTACATCCGAAAGCCCCATGTAGTCTAAAATGCTGCTGTTTATAGTTCCTCGGCCCAGCGTGACAGTCCCTGCGGGAATCCCGTGTTTTTTGCCGAGCCTCACGAGCTTACTGCCTAGTCCGAAGTTTACTATAATGCAAATCAAATCAATGTCAAACACGTCTTCCTTATTGTCCATCCTGCTCTAATCCTCCTCTTTTCGATTTTATTTTAAAGATAAGACCCAGAACCTGTAATGCGATTAACGGAATCATTGCAACCATCGCGATAATTCCAAACCCATCCACTAAAACATCTGCCCCTTCAATCCCTTCCGCAGCGCCCTGCGCAAAAGCTAAAATGAAAGTCGCGGTCATCGGTCCAGAAGCGACACCACCTGAGTCAAATGCAATTCCAACAAATAGCTTTGGAACCACATACGTCATCGCAATGGAAATAATGTATCCCGGGAGCAGATAATGCCACAGCTGTATCTCTGGAATTAAAATTCTTACAATTGATAAAGCAACTGCTAAAGCAACGCCAAGTGCCAGAGTAAACATAACTGCTTTTCTTTTTACATAGCCGCTTGTTACGTCTTCAATCTGCTGAGTCAAAACGTAAACGGCAGGCTCTGCAAGAATCGTCACCATACCTAATATAAATGCGACGACTACAAGATATGCCGGATTATCAAGCAAGGCGAGCTTATATCCCAGTACGCTCCCAACCTCCATAAATCCAGCATTGACTCCCAGTAGAAAAAGTACAAGCCCGATAAATGTAAACAACACTCCGAACAATATTTTTCTTACCGAGGATTTCCCCATTTTAAAGGAAACCTTCTGGAAAATCAAGAAGATGATAACAATTGGTGCCAGCGCAACCGCCGATTCCCCTGCCAACCTTGGAAGGTGATGCAAAAAAGGTGCAAGAATCGATGTTGATACATCTTGTGTGCTCTCCAGTGAACCCGCAATTTTATCTGTCTTTGACAAAAGGCTCATAAGAAGAACGGAAAGAATCGCTCCGGTAGAAGCAATCGCGATTAATCCAAAGCTATCCTTTTCAGATGCCTTACTATCTTTTTTCAACTGTGAGACACCGATTGCAAGAGCCAAAATAAAAGGGACAGTCAAAGCACCGGTCGTCGCCCCAGACGCATCGAAGGCAATCGCTGTAAATTCAGAGGTGCTGAATAAAGAAAGCAACAGTATCAACCCGTAAATCCCCGACAATACTTTATAGAGCGGGAAATTATATATAATTCGGGAAAGTCCTGCCGAAAGCATTACCGCAATTCCTAAAGAGACCACCCCAATAATGCTTTTCTTTGAAATTACCCCTAAAGTCACCGTATCGATCTGACCTGCTAAAATGTGAAGATCCGGCTCGGCCACAGAAATAAAGAACCCCAAAAGCAAGCCCATTAAAATCACGGTCCATACCTTGTTTGATTTTACAATTGCCGACCCCATAGAATTACCAATCGGTGTAATTCCAATGTCTACCCCGGTCAGAAAAATGGTCAACCCTAAAATAACCAACACAGCTCCAATCAGGAACCTTATAATCAATGGTGTTTCCATCGATATTAAAGTAAAGTTTAAAATCAATACAATAACAGTGATTGGAAAAACCGAATACAAAACTTCTTTAAATTTTTCAAATATTATATTCAAATATCAATCATCCTTTCTATGCGTTTATTAAAAAAGCCTGGAATAAACAACGTCTTTGTTTATAACTGTTTCTGCGACATAGCGGATTGCATCTTTTATGGCCTCCTCCCTTTATACTACAATCTCTTTTTACAACCTTTGGAAAATTTTTTTCATGCAAAGATATAAGCCCTACACAATTTTTTGCAAATGACGATTCTGCTACAATAAAAAAATCCTCATATCAAAATTTCATCTGGTACAAGGATTCACAAAAAAACATATTTTAAAACAACGCTTTACCTGTTATTTCTTTTCAGATTCACGGTAAAGCCTCCAGTTCTTATTAAGAGCAGTCATCGTTTTTTATAGAATTCCAACGTGTTCACCGAATGTAAAAAAAGTTTAAAACACCCTTCAAAAGGAAAACACTTTCGTTTTGAAAAATTGTGTTTCGTCTGCTATCTTTTACCTCTTTATTATATATGTATATGAGGTCATTTTCAACGTCCTTTTCCGCTTTTCTCCTCTAAAGCTATAACTATCCGCAATTCTTTTTTATAAATAGGGTTGACAAAAAAGAAATTCTGTACTACTGTATTAGTTGAGTAGTACAATAATGCAGTAGTAAAAGGAGGTTTCCTATTATGCCAGACCAATTTCAGTCCAATGCACCAATCTACCTGCAATTGGTTCATAAATTTAAGCATAGAATTGTTTCGGGGGAATTAGAGGCCGGCTCAAAACTTTCATCTGTGCGTGATCTTGCCATTCGTTTTGAAGTCAATCCTAATACGATGCAACGAGCGCTTACTGAATTAGAACGTGACGGTCTTGTCCACGCGGAACGCACCAGCGGACGCTTCATTACTAAAGATGTCCGTCTAATTCAAGAAATGCGTTCTTCCCTTGCAGAAGAGATTATAGAACAATTTTTTATGCAGATGAAAAGTTTGGGCTTTTCAGAACAAGAGTCTGCCTTATTATTTCAAAACAAAATTGAGAAAGGAAAGATAAAATGAGTCAAATAAATAATTCCGAATCAACCAAACAAAATGAACTGCTTATCATTAAGAATTTATCAAAAAAGTATCAAAAAAAGCAGGCTTTGTCAAACATTAATCTTACGCTAAAAGCAGGGCACATTGTAGGATTACTCGGCCCTAACGGCAGCGGAAAAACAACCTTAATTAAAATTTTGACAGGTCTAATCAGAGAGTATGACGGTGAAGTCACCATCCAAGGAAATAAAATCGGGCCTTCTACAAAAGCTCTTATTTCCTACCTGCCGGATCATTCTTATTTTGCAAAATGGATGCGCCCACTCGATGTAATTTCTTTATTTAAAGATTTCTATACCGATTTTGATGAAAAAAAGTGCTTTGAAATGGTATCTCGCCTGGGTCTTGATCCAAAGCAGAAGATAATTCAGATGTCTAAAGGAATGATAGAGCGCTTCCAATTGTGTCTCGTAATGTCCAGAAATGCAAAGCTTTATGTCCTTGATGAGCCATTAGGCGGCATTGATCCCGCATCTAGGGATTTTATTTTAGATACTATTTTAACAAATTACAACGAAGATGCAACCATCTTTATGTCAACGCACTTAATTTCAGATGTAGAACGAATTTTTGATACAGTGCTTTTTCTGAAAGATGGAGAAGTTGTCCTGAACGATGACATTGATAATATCCGCTCCTCAGAAGGAAAATCCATTGATCAGTTATTTAGGGAGGTATTCAAATGCTAGGAAAATTAATTAAATACGACCTTAAATCCACCTATCGAGAATTTGTGGGGATTTTTATGGCAATGCTGCTTGGTGTCACAATCATTCCTCTTATTTTCAAATATGTAAATAATCAAATGATAAACCTAATTGCAGGTCTGGCTGCCTTTGCCATTGTCATTGCAGTTGTTGTTATAGTAATCAGCAGTCTTTTTCAGCTTTTTAATACGAATCTATTCTCAAAGCAGGGTTATTTAAGCAGAACACTTCCGGTTACATCGCGTGACATCGTAATCTCCAAGCTGATTACCAGCTCCATGTGGATTGTTTTAACCGGTATTGTCTCTATCTTCTCCTTATTACTGCTCAGTGCAATGCTTGGCGATGGGTCCTTTAAAGAGCTTCTCGCTATCAATTTTATTCCCAGCGGCAAAATCGGCTTTAGCATCCTATTGGTATGCCTGTTGATTGTTGCAGGCTGTATCAAAGAAATGTCGAAATTATTTATGTCCTGCTCCATTTCACATTTAAAAGCATTTCATCGCTTTCGTATTCCGGCTGGTATCCTTTCCTACTTCATACTCTCCTGGATTGAAACGTTGCTTTTGCAAATTGGATTCTTTGTCATTAAGCCGTTCCTTGACAATAACACCGACTTGATCTCCCATTTAGAAACATTTGCACAGTCACATAGCTTAGGTGCATTTAATTTTTTCATTGGAGGATGCATCCTTTATGGTCTAATCCTAATTGCCTTCTTTAGCACGAGCACCATATGGCTGCTAGACCATAGACTTGATTTAGACTAAACGCTCTGCAAGGGTTCATAAATTAAAAATACAATGCAGGCTTTTAAACAAAAAGATTACTTCTTGTTTAAAAGCCTGCATTGTATTTTCATTCTCTGCCATGCTCTTATTCTTCCTTACTGCACATCAAAAGCAGCCCTTCAAAAAATTTATTTACTGAAATCTTCCCCCCTGCGCCTGCCCCCTTGCCCAACGCATCCATTTCCGCTCTCACACTGGAAAAATCAAATAAGACTCCAGCATAAGACTGAAAAAATTCGTTGCTGTAGTCTTCAATCCCTAAGCTCGCGATATTAGTGAGTCCGCCTTTTATTGCTCTGCGAATTCGCTGCTTTACCATTTGCGGATTGTCTCCAATCAAGCCTTGAATTTCATTTTCATCACATTCAAATGTACTTTTATTATTTCCTAAAAGATACATACAAATTGTCAGAATATCACTCGTGCCTTTTCCGCCAAGCATACCTAGCATTCCTAAAATATGTTTTAACTTTATCATGCTTTGATTCTCTGTCTGTGCAACTTGATTCTTATTCCTGAAAAGACGCTTGATGTGATTTAGCGTCTGCTCCATCTCAATGCGCTCCGCTACTTTTAAAACAACATTCCTGACTTCTATTTTATTAACCGGCTTCCCAATAAAAAATTCAATCCCTGCTTCGTAAGCCTCCGCACGCAAATCGTGATCCGTCACTTGCGAAACCATAATAAAACACAAATTGGGCATCAACGTCTTTAATTTTTTTACTAAGGTAGTCCCATCCATGATCGGCATCAATAAATCCGCTAACACAATATCCGGCTTTGCCAGCAGAATTTCGTGAAAAGCAGTTTCTCCTTCATAAGAACTCCCAACCACCTCAGCTTCCCCATTTTCTTCAATAATACTGGTGAGAATACGCACAATATTTTTATCATCATCTACGATATAGTACTTCATTCATTCTCCTCCTCAAGCAGTGCCGCATTGATTTTTATTGCAAATTTTGTACCTTTTCCTACTGTGGAATCTATAGAGATTGTTCCTGAAAAAATAGTTTCTATTATGTCTTTTACATGGTATAGGCCGATTCCTCGGCAAATGTCTCCTGTTTCTTCATTAAATTTAGTAGAAAAACCCATATTGAAGATGTATTCTAAATTCTGTTCAGAAATGCCGCTTCCATTGTCCTCTACAAAAATATAACAAAAGTTATCTTCCTTCCGCAGGGTAATCTGAATGTAGCCGCGGTGCCGTCCTTCCAACGCCTCAATGCTGTTAAAAATCAAATTACGTAATACGGAAACCAAATAATAATGATTCGATATATAAAAGTGATTGTCGATTTTAAAATCAAAAGAAATATCCAAACGGTTTCTTCGAATGTATTCTTTAATGTCCGGGATGATAATTGAAGCAATATCCGCAACGCTCATCTTTGTATCATTTAAAGAACGGTCATCAAACATCTCTTCCAAGCCGCGTATCACACTCAGATAATCTTTTTTTATTTCATGCACATCCTTCGCCACTTCCAAGGAATCGTTTCGAAGACTTTCCTCATACTCTCCCTTGGATAGCTCTTTATACAAGTTATAGGCTTTCTTCATTACAGTCTCAATATCTGCATTATTTTTATTCATAAAATAAATTTCACTCTTAATTTTAGAGGTAATCAACACTAAGCTACGATATCGCTCTTCATGCTCCGTCGCCGAAAGAAGCGATTTATAGTATCCGTAAAAAAGAATCGTCCCAACCGCAATCGTAGCTCTGGAAAAAGCCACAATCGCCAATGTCTGAACAATCTCATAGCGAAATGTCTGAAACTTCATCAGTACGCTGATTTCAACTACATTGGCCACAAAATCAGAGATCATAGCCGCAATAAAAAAATTAGTCAAATTTGCATGGTAACGCTGCCAAAAAAGAAGATAAAATAAAGCCCCGTAAATAACGTAAAACATAACATCCGCCAACACTGTCGCTGCTACATCCGGTATGGAAACAGCGCTGATATACATAATCAGTCCCCGATAGACCGGTGACACAATTCCGGTAATCAATGCAATTTCCAGCGGATTAAATTCCCTGTTAAAATACAGAAACACCGGTAAAAGCAGAGCTGCCAGCGTAATTGTAAATCCAGGGGTATACAGATTGATGCTTACCTGAGAAGCAAGTGCAATACAGGTTGCCACAAGAAAAGTTGTTTTTATCTTCTTCATAAAATCAAACCTTTATTTACCTTCTGAAAATTCCTTACAAATAACGGCAATCGCGGCTTTTGTATTGATTAAAAACGCCATCAAAGGCTGCTCATTTGCAGTTTCACCCTTCCAATAGCGTTCTTTACAGGCAAGAATCATTTCCTCCTGCTCCATTCCCTTTCCGCTAAGCTCCAATATAAAATCTTTCATATCCAAAGCTGCCTCCATGGCCAAATCAAAATACTGCTCTGGAGTGATATTTCTCACAATCCCGTAATGAGGGGAACAGACCCCTTCCGGCTCAAGAGCTCTGCACCGCTCAATTGATGTAACTGTATCTTGAAATCCAGTCAAAATAGGAGAAACCATATGACGCTTCCCTACATAACAGCCAATGCTCTCGCTGGGAAACAAAAACTTATCTTCCTTTAAATAATAGGAAAGGGAGCAGTTGGTATGCCCTGGTGTTTCAAGAACAAGCAAGCTGCGATCACCCAGAGAAATCGTATCTCCATCCTCTACCACAAAGTCAATGCGTAAATCCTCATCGCTATACTCTAGTGGTGCATACCGTTCACCCATGTATTTTTTTGCAGCACTTTCAGAAAGCTCTCGTATTGCTTTCAATGCACCCTGCCGCTTCAACACTGCCTGTGCATGTGCATTCCCAACACTGATTATATTGGGCCATTCCTTCCTTAAATATCCCAATCCACCGATGTGGTCATAATGCGTATGGGAAGACAGCATATAATCCAGGGGACGGTCTCCCAATGCTGATTTTACCTTTTGAGCCATTTCGTAGGCACAATATGCCATTCCACAGTCTAATACTGCTGTTTTTTTACTTCCTATTATTACTAAGGCATCCCCTCCGGGGCCCCCTGCTACACGTATGATGTCTTTTACCATTTTCTTTTCCTTCTTCCCTCTTTCCCTGATTCGAAGTCTTTATCCTTCCGCTGTTTTCTATATCTTATCCTCTGTTTCTTCTTGTAGCTTTCGCCTTCCAGTCTGTACTCTTATAAAATTGACAATCATAAACACGAGAAAGAGCAATCCGCAATATCCCCCAATCGGGTACATGAATGCAACAAGATTCGAAAACCCAAAAAGGCTCATGCAAAACCCAATAAAAGCCAAGCTCCATATATAAAGCTTTCTGTTTTTTACCTCTGGAAGCTTTGTTGTAATGCCATAAAAGGTGCTTGTTGCTGTGCTGAACACCGCAATCAAAAGAACAAAGGCATAAATCATGCGCACCCAAGGAGCCAGTTGCTCACAAAGCACAAGCATCGGCAGGGCACTTTTCGATGCACTCAACGGGTTTGTTAAGGTTGTCAAATATAAAATCAAAGAACAAACACCTAAAAAAACACCGCCAAGGATAGCTCCTCTTTGTGCTGTCCTCTTATTTTTTGCATAAATCGAACAGCTCCCCAGCATAGGGATTGCACCAGTCAAATTATACGACACAAATGCAATTGCCGCGATAAACCAGTTTGAAGCCAATGGACTCGCTGCTACTTTTATTTCCTGATGAAAATTAAAATTATTTTTCACAATAATAAGCAGACACAAAATTAAAGTTCCTGAAATTAATACCGGTGTTACCTTCTGCAGTCGCTTGGAGACGGTTTCAAATCCATTTATTGCAGTGAATACTGCTAAAAACATTAAAAGCAGGCTCCCGAGAACGCGATGGACGCCAAACTGCTCATGAAATAAAGCACCGCCTGCCGCCAGCATAGAAAAGTAGGCCATAAAAAGAAATGCCGACATAATGACTCCTACCAATGCTTCTGAAGCCTTATTGTCCATAGGAAAAATCAGTTTACTCATGTCATTTGTTTTCAACACGCTTCCAATCGTAACCGTCATATATCCAAACCCCATAAAAATAAAGGTACTTAAAAATAACCCTAAAGCTCCATATTTTCCAAATACTCCGAAAAATTGCCACATTTCTTTTCCAGAAGCAAAACCGGCTCCCATCAACGCTCCTATGTATAAAAAACCAATATGCAGTGCTGACAACTCTACTTTTTTCTCTTCTTCCATTCTAAATCTGCCTCCAAATGCTTCTGTTTTTTTATTTCAGTTTACTTTCATTTTGTAAAAAATGGCGTTCTGCGTCGTCTCCTGCTTCCTTGCTTTCCGGTTTTTTTCCCAATTTGATACTGCCTGCCGTAAAAATAAGAAGCCCAATCCAAATAAATACAAAGGCTGAAAACTGTGCCAAGTCAAAGGGCTCTTTATAAACAAATATCCCCAAAATCAGACCCATAGAAGGTGAAAGATACTCTGTGACACCCAAAGTGATGAAATCAATGCGATTTGCAGCCATAGCAAAAAGCATGAGCGGAAGTGCTGTAACAGCCCCTGACAGGCTTAATAGCACAAGCTGTCCGGAAGTTGCAGAAGAAAAAGCTCCCTGTCCGGTAAATTCCATATAAAAAATAATCGGCAGAACAATTGGTACTAAGAACATGGTTTCATAAAGAAGTGCTAACAAAGAATTTACTTGAACTTTTTTCTTAATTGCGGCGTAAGTTGCAAACGTCAAAGCAAGCCCAAGCGCAATAAAAGGAATCTGCCGGTAGGACACCAGCATAAAAGAAACACCTGCGAGCGCAAGTATAAATGCAGTTATTTTATATTTATCAAGCTTTTCATGAAAAAAGATTACACCGAACACACAGACCATCAATGGCTCTATATAATAACCAATGCTTGTTTGAATAATAAACCCGCTGTTTACGGCCCATATATAGATTCCCCAATTCGAAGAAATTAAAAAACCCGCTAAAAAAAAGGTCCGTTTTGCGCCCTTTTTTTTCAAAGGTTCCATCATTTTCTTCCATCCAAATAAAACCAAATCAATGAAGAATACTAATATAAAGCAAAGGACCAGCCTATAAAACATGATTAGCAAAGGATTTACCGCTTGAAGCAATTTCCAGTAAATCGGTAAAATCCCCCATAAAAGGGAGCATCCCAGAGCACATGCCAAGCCTTTTTTATATTCTAACTTGTTTTGCATTTCCTGATTCATCTTTTCACCTATAAAAACCTTTCTTTCTATTTTTTAGAAAGGGAGCTGAAAACGTATCGTTAAAACCTGTGAGGTGCATTCTTTCCATGCTTTTCTATTTTATATCGAAAAATAAAAAAGAGCAAGTAATTAGGGAGAGAAAGAAAAAACTGTCGAATCACAAAAATGTCCCCTGTCTTCTGACAAGGGACATATCTTTACGCATTTCATTTAATTGGCTTTAAAAAAGCCCTCCAAAAAATCCATCTTTACAGCCGCCACCTTGATTATTGTTCCAAATGAAGAAAATAACCAATAAAATGATAATCCAGAATCCGCCATTGCTATTATTATCACAGCAGTCCCCGCGATCTCCACATCCGCCACCTCCTCCGAAGAAGGTTCCGGTTCCTCCGCAGAGCAAGAAAATTAAAATAAGAATTGGCAGCCAGCTTCCAAAGCCGTTATCATCCTGACAAGGTTCATTGCAATCAAATTTTGGCTCACAGCAGCAGTCATTCTGCGGCGGCTCACAACGGCACTCCTTATGCGCTTCGCTGTAAGCGTCCTTACGCACTTCGGCAACATCCTCACGAAACCCTCTTCGGTCTCTCTCCATGCTTGCCTTTATGTATTCATCGTTCACTGTAAAAGCACCTCCCTACTTTCAATCATAAAAGTTTCTGACCTTTTATCATATGTGTAAGGGAAGTAAAGGGTGCCATTATTTTTCTCTCAATTTTTTTAATAAATGAACCATGTCCTCGGGAAGCGGCGCTTCTATTTTCATACTTTCTCCATTCACTGGGTGTCGAAAGGAAAGATAGGTTGCGTGCAAGGCCTGCCTTGTAATCCATTCAGGCTCTTCCTTTCCATAAAGTGCATCACTCACCAAAGGGTGCCCTATATAAGACATATGCACACGAATCTGATGTGTGCGTCCTGTTTCCAGTTGAAGCTCCAAAAATGTATGCGCAGCAAACTGTTCCAGTACCTTGTAGTGTGTAATCGAAGGATATCCGCTTTCCATAACGCCTCGAATGACATGATCCTCCGAAACCCGTCCGATTGGTAAATCAATTACCCCCTCGTCTTCCGAAAATACCCCATGTACGATTGCAAGGTACTTCTTACAAACCGCATTTTTCGCCATCTGTTTGGACAGATCATCCTGACAATGCGAGTTCTTAGACACAATTAGCAGGCCTGATGTATCCATGTCGAGACGGTTAATAAAACGAATTTTGTATTCTTCGTTTTTTTCAAGCATGTACTGCATAATCCCATTCGCCATCGTATGATTCGGATGCCCTTTTGTAGGATGCACAACGAAGCCAGGCTGTTTATTGATAATCAGCAAATCATCATCCTCGTATGCCGAACAAATCGGAATCGCTTCCGGCTCAAAGTCACTTTTTTCCTCAGGCAGCCTCACCGAAATCACATCTCCTGCCTTGCCTTTATGGTAAAGCTTAACCGCCTCTCCATTCAAAGAAACTCCGCCTACGACTTTGAACCTCCGCATTAATCTGGAGGAAAATCCATAATTACGACGAAGAAGCTCCTTAACTTGGAGCCCCTCGTCACTTTCCTTTATTTTGTATTCAAACTTATTTTTCATTCTTTCTCCGTACTATAAAAATTTACTTTTTACCTTTGTCCAAAAATCGTAATTTTCAAACCGTAAAAGCTTCACGATGTTTTCTGCGAAATAGATCTTAACTTGCTCCACTTTTCCATATCGATGCTCCATCCCGTCTGCGACGAGGACAATGCCGCGCTCTTCCTTCACCTCTGGGAAAATCGTTACAGAAAGCTCCGCAGGAAGAATGATACTGGAAGTAAACGAGCGGTAGGCAGTTGTATTCATCGGGCTGATTGGTGTAACCTGTAAAATCTTAAGCCGCGGATCAATGATACTCCCCCCCAGTGCATAGTTATAAGCAGTGCTTCCTGCCGGTGTCGAAATCAAAAGTCCATCACCGCTGAATCGTTCAATAAAGCTATCCCCAATAGAAAGATTCAAATGGACTGATTGAGAGCGATCTCCTTTTACAATGACCTCATTGAGCGCTAAATGAATGTCTGTTTTATTTTCTGTTTCAATCTCCGCCCTTACTGTTTTTAGGCTTTGTACTTCATATTCCCCCTGCTTATATTTAAAGATAAACTCATCCAGTTGATCTGGGTGTAGCTCTTGGAAAAAGCCCAAATGCCCTGTATTCACACCGATAAAAGGGATATCCGGAAATTCGTATTTATGGAGTGTTTTTAAAAAGGAGCCGTCCCCTCCCACGCAAACAATCAACTCTGCATCAGGATTGAATTTGCATGGGACAAGAAACCCGCTTTTCTCCAATTTTTGTTTCAGAATCCGTTTTATTTCCTTTGATCTTTCATAGTTGTTTGCAAAAATATTAATAATTCTATTTTTTTCCATATGGATTCCTCCAGAAAACGAATAACCGGCTTCCCTTCACTTTATCTTACTAGAGAAGTGCTTCTAACTGATCAATCAAAGAAGCAAAGGTCTGCATTGCTTTTTCAATCGGTTCCGGCTTGCTCATATCAACACCGGCGAGATTTAAAAGATTAATTGGATAATCGCATTCCCCGGATTTAAGAAAAGCAATATAATCCTCTCTTGCAGAATCGCCTCCTGTTAAAATGCGCTCTGACAAAGCCGCCGCCGCAGAAAATCCTGTTGCGTATTTATAAACATAAAATGCGTTATAAAAATGAGGGATTCTTGCCCACTCCATCTTTATTTGTGGATCATACACTACAGTTTCACCGAAATATTTCTGATTGAGTTTACCATATTCCTCACTCAGCCATTCTGCCGTCAATACTTCGCCCTGTTCTACGGCTTCATGCGTCAGCTTCTCAAATTCTGCAAACATGGTCTGACGGAACAGCGTAGTCCGGAATTCTTCAATGTAAAGGTTTAAAATATATTTCTTTACTTCATTGTCCTTTGCATTTGAAAGCAGATGCTTCATCAATAGAGATTCATTGACGGTAGAAGCAACCTCCGCTGTAAAAATAGAATGGCCCCCGTAAACAAACGGCTGAAACTCTCTCGTATAGTTTGAATGCATCGAGTGTCCCATTTCATGAATAACCGTGAATACATCCTTAAGTCTGCCGTTATAATTTAAGAGGATATAAGGCATGCTGTCATACGTTCCAAAGGAGTAAGCCCCGCTTGTTTTTCCTTCATTTTCATAGACATCCACCCAACCGGAAGCAAATCCCTGATTCATTCTCTTCACATAGTCTTCTCCCATCGGAATCAATGCTTCACGAATCATATCCAATGCTTTTTCATAGGGAATCTCTTCCTTTGGCATTTCGACAAGTGGTGTATACATATCGTACATATGCAGCTCATCTAATCCCAACATCTTCTTGCGTATTTCAACGTAGCGATACATAAGAGGTAGATTCTTATTTACAATCGCAATTAAATTGTCATATACAGAAAGCGGAATATTATCTCCTGCCAATGCGCACTTGATTGCAGAGTCATATTTACGAATACGCGCATTGACCACATCGGCCTTCGTATTGTAGTTATAGGTTGTTGCTAATGTATTCTTCTGCTTCTCATAAGCAGCATACATGTGCTCAAAGGCTTCCTTTCGTACTCTGCGGTCCCCGGATTCCATCAAGCCAATATATCTTCCGTGTGTAACCTCAACTTCGTCCCCGTCTTCATCAAGGATTTCACCAAATTTGATATCCGCATTATTTATCATGCTGAAAATATCATTCGTTGCCGAAGTAATCTCACTAAATTGTGCCATGATGTTTTCTTCCTGCTTCGAAAGCACATGGGCCTTTAAGCGGAACAACTCATCTACGACAAACGTATATATTTGCAATGTCTCATTTTCCTTGAGAAAGCCTCTTATCTTTTCTTCAGAAACAGAAAGCAGCTCCGGTGTAAAAAAAGACGTATTTGCAGAAATTTTTGCAAGCAGTGCATTTGACTTGTCGCACATTGCCTGATACCGACTGACCCGGTTGTCTTCATCTCGCTTCATTCTTGCGTAAACGTAGATTCGTTCTGCCAGCAGCCAAATTTCATCACGTTTTTCAAAGGCTTGAAGAAGTATCTGCGCAGAGTCCCCCAGCTTTCCTGAAAATTCTTTAAATGCTTCTGCCAGCTTTAATACCGATGCAGAGTCCTTCTCCCAATCGGCTTCGTCTGCATACATTGCTTCCAGCTTCCATTTATATTCCTGAGGTATTTCACTTCTTTGTTTGGTTTTTTTATTATCTCCCATTTTTAAACCCTTTCCAAATAAACTTTTTTTACAAGAGAAAACCTCTTGCCTCGTTTTTTATTATACAACTTTTTCCACTGCTTATACAAGCAAAATACCCCCCTTTGCGTTCTTTTATAAGATGCCCATTTTTCAAATCAAATATTTGACATCGTAATTTTAACTGGACAAATGGGAAAAAATATTACAAAATAAGTATGTTCATCTAACAAAAGCTCATATATACTTGTATAGAAATAATGAACTTGACCGTACTACTCTCATTAATACGGTAATTTTTTCTAACACAACAGCGACGAAAGGAATTTATTATATATGGATAACCGACCGATTGGTTTCTTCGATTCCGGGTTAGGAGGCCTGACCAGCATAGCACCGCTGCGGCGCGCGCTTCCCGAAGAGCGAATTATTTACTACGGTGATACTGCACGAACCCCTTATGGGTCAAAAAGCATAAGCACCATTCAAACCTTTTCCCGGCAGATTACTGATTTTTTAATACAACAGAATGTAAAAATGATTGTTATTGCCTGCAATACCGTCAGTGCCACCTGCTTGAAAGACTTACGCCTGCGTCATCCCAATCTTCCCATTTTAGGTATTATTCCGCCTGCCGCAGAAACCGTTTCGAAAACATGCACAAAGGACAATCATATCGGCATTATTGGTACAAAGGTCACAATTAAAAGCCACGCCTATGAAAATTTGATTCGGGAACTAAATCCCGATTTGAGCATTCACTCCACACCATGCCCAGCATTCGTTCCTTTGATTGAAGAAGGCATTTTGCAGCATGAAATTATGGATTTGACCATTCAGCACTACATGGATCACTTTGTGTCCTATCACAAAATTGACACCCTTGTACTAGGCTGTACGCACTATCCGCTGATACGAAACAATATTGAAAAATTATATCCGACGCTTCGTATTATTGATCCCTCCGAGGAGATTATTACTCGAATTCAGGAGGTCTTACGAGAAAAAGAGCTGTTTGCAGAAAATTCAGATGCGGAAAATACGTTTTTCGCAAGCGACCTGTCAGAAAACTTTGTAAACATGATTAATCGGATCTTTGAAAATTCAGAATTCAAAGTGGCTTTTAAAAATTTTGACCTAGATACTACCGAAAAAAAATTGGAGGAAAAATAACATGGAATTAAATGAATTACTAGAGCTTCTCGATTTAGAATCTCCTGATGACTTCGCCTACTTTGAACATTTCGCTGATTTGATTGAATGTCAGGAATTTATTGAATATGAAGATTTTTATATGGTGCTCTCAGCGGCTTCCACTAAAACACTTTGCGAGCTGACCGAAACGTATTTTGAAGAGATTTTATCCAACCTTCCGGACAATATTATAGACATTTATACCTTACTGACAAGCATTCAAAACTGCCTGATTGGCTTGGCATCCGGTGAAGAAACGCAGGAAAGCCGTCGTCTATTTGTCGATGAACTGTATAAATTCCGTAATTGGTACGCCTTTGAAGGCATCGTGCATTGCCTTCGAAGAAAAGACGGCGTTTCGCTTCACGTCCCAATTTTTGAGGCGCTTGCACTTTGCCGTCTTGAAAAATTAAATGAAGACAGCTATGAATATGACTTCTCAGACTGTCTGGAATATGAACTGGATTCGTACAGCATGAATGTTTCCTCTGTACTGCATACTTCCTATGAAGGCGACGCCGAGCATGAGGAAGAAGACGAGGATGCGCTTTATACCGACGGACTTGTTGACCGCGACAATCCAGTCATAGACGGTGAATACACCGAAGAATATTAATTAAAGGTACTTTTCTACGCACTCGACATCGGAAGGGTAATCCACATATTGTGTTCCGCGCTTTTGGCGGGTTTCCCTTCCTTTTCCGGTTAAGAGTATGACCGTGTTTTTCTCTGCTTTTGCAATCGCTGTTTTAATGCAGGATTCTCTGTCTTCTATTATCTCAAACGGGCAATTTGTTTCTTTTACAGCATCTGCTATTTGATTCGAAATAGCAGTGACTGACTCTTCCCCCGCATCCTCTTCTGTGAGGTATATTTTCTTTGCATAGCGCGCTGCAACACTTCCCAGCTCACTTCTCCTTTGATATGCTTTTCCTCCCGGACATCCAAATATAGATACAATATGACAAGAAGGATATTCTTCGCGTATTGAAGCGTAAAGCTTTTCAAAGCTCAATTGGTTATGTGCATAATCGACGATTACAGTTACCTTTTTCTCTCTATTTTGAAATACTTCCATTCTTCCGCTTACCCGCGCCGTACAGAGTCCCTCATACATATCATACACCGGAATATGCAGGGCATAGCATACTGCAATCGCAGCCAGTGCATTTTCTACATTAAATAAACCGGGAATCGTCAGCAAAAATTCCTGCTCAAACTCTGGCGTTCGAACAAAAAAAGAAATTCCATCCTGCTTTTTTATAATTCTTGATCCATAAATTTCGGCTTTCTCTGTAGTTCCAAATGTAATAATTCTTTCACACAGCTCAGCAGCATAAAGGATTTCCTCAATGTGGCTGGCATCTAAATTAATACAGGCCGTATCCGTTTGTGAAAACAGCATTAGCTTAGACTCAAAATAATCGTCAAAATCGCGGTGCTCTGCATCACTGATGTGATCCTCTCCAATATTTAGAAAACACCCAATATCAAATGTAGTTCCTTTTACACGATCATATTTTAAAGCCTGACTGGATACTTCCATCGTCAGATATTCAATTCCACTGTTGACTGCATTTCTAAAATGCCGTTGCAGCATCATTGCCTCAGGTGTTGTCAAATGCGATTCTTCCTTAATCACGCCGTCATACGTATCAATACTGGAAATTACTGCACTGCATGGCTTTCCGGTTCGTTTTAGATAATGATCTAAGATGGATCGAACAAAATAAGCTGTCGTTGATTTTCCTTTTGTTCCGGTAATGCCGACCAAATTCAGTTCACGCCAAGGTTCCTCATAAAATAAATTTCCTAAAAGCGCCATGCTCTTACGAATGTCTGAAACGATAATATAGTCAAATGAAGCATCGTATTGCTTCTCTGAAATATAACAGAATGCACCTTTCTGCATTGCTGCTCCCAAGTATTTTTCCAAAAAGTGTACCCCCTTGCAAACAAATAGGGTATTTTTTTGCACTTCCTTTGAGTCATAAGTGAGACAGGCAACCTCTTTTTTTTGATTTTCTTCATCGATTTTATAGTCTGTGACTAATCCATTCGCTTTCAGCAAATTCAAGTACTGCTCCAACACATACGGCGGTTCCATCCCGCTTCGTATTTTATCTTCCATTCCGTTTCCCTTTCTTATTCTTCTTACTTTGGGAAATTTGTTTTCATAAGTTCAGCTTTGAATCCTATTACCTTACATTTTAGATGTACTGCTTAGATGTACTGCACAAAATCCATTGCATCTTTTATTTTTTCCCTAGGTATTTCTTGTATTTAAAGTGATGCCCAAGTAAGTTTTTATATAGTTTTAATTTCCTTTTAAATCCCTGATCCGGCCCATAAAACAAAGGATTCACCGCTTTCCCGGATTTTAAAAGCTGCTTCATTTTGTCCTTGTATTCCTGTGGTTTGATGTACGTATAAGCAACCTGCTTGGGAACCACCCACCAAAGCGATTCCTTTGTTACTGCATGAAACTCCAAATTCTGCTCAAAAACACAGTCTTCTGTTACAAGCTTTGCTATATTTTCTCCCGCTCCGGTTACATAGTAGTTGCTTCTGCCCTGCCTCGTATTAATCTCAAAAACTTTATATTTACCGTCTCTTTGGTCGTATTTGATATCAAAATTCGAAAAGCCGATATA
Organism: uncultured Anaerovorax sp.; assembly: GCA_963521065.1. GTDB lineage: Bacteria > Bacillota > Clostridia > Peptostreptococcales > Anaerovoracaceae > IOR16. The sequence goes on from CAUQTI010000004.1 coordinate 70,970, forward strand.
CTGCATTTCCTCTAGTAATGTTCGAAGCTTATTCTCCAAGCTTTCATTATGCTCTGTTATAATAACTGCATGATTTCCAAGGCCGTGCGGTGTATGCTCTTCCAAAAGAACATGTCCTAAGCACATCATTTTTACCTTGCCATGCCTGTCCGAATAATTTGTCAAAACACGCATATACGTATCGTCACCCGGTATAAAATCTTGGATAATCATGGAATCGGTATAACCCGCACCGTAAACATCACGGAGAATCTCAAGTAATTCTTCGTGATTCTCTGCTTTGTATACTTTCTTTTGGGTTGCAAACGAATGACGCCAATACTCGATTCCGTTTGACGGTTTTACGATATAAGGCGCTTCAAACGGAAGCTCAAAATTCATCCCGTCCTGTGGATGGTGTACAAAGGTATTTGGATAATCAACCCCCGTACGTTCACACATTTCATAAAATTTTTCTTTATGAATCAGATCATTCATGAGTGCAATCTCAATATACGGTGCAATTACATTCTCTGCAAATCTCTTTTTATTTTCACTTGCAAGCTGTACATAGCTGTCACCGCACCCAAGTAAAAGAATTTTTTTCTCTGCATGTCTTTTCGCAAAATCATTTACCAAGCGCAAAAAAGTTTCCTGTTCATCCGCTTTTTCATTTGCTGTATAATGAATAATTTTACTGTCGAAACAAGGTCCCGTACTGTACTTTCCATAAACATAACATTTCACGCCGTACGCTTCGTGAAATGCTCTTGCTACACTGTATACATTAATATCACCTGCAAAAAGCAAGGGAATAAACGATTTTTCTTCCATGACTCAGCCTCCGCTACCATTTGTTTTCATTTTTATTTTCTCTATTTATTCTATTTTTTAGTATACCATAAATAGGATAAAATTCTTCATAAAATGCTGTCTATCCTCATATTTTCTAATAAAATAAAGTAATGTCCCTGTAAATAACAGAAAATACTCGTTCTCACAATATGCAAAAAAGGCTTGGTAATTTTCCAAGCCTTTTAAAAGGAGCTTTCAAAGTACTGCAGTAAATGGTGCCGTAATTGCGTATTCTCCGATTCTTGATTTGCTCTTATCCTTTTATTTTCTCAGCAGATTTCACAAATTCTAAAAAAAGAGGATGTGCTTTATTGGGGCGGCTTTTAAATTCCGGATGAAATTGAACGCCGACAAAAAAATCGTTTTTAGGATATTCAACAACTTCTACAATGTGATCGTCCGGAGAAGTCCCACTGACGAGCAGTCCATTTTTTTGCATTTCGTCTCTAAAAGTATTGTTGAATTCGTATCGGTGCCGATGCCGCTCGGTAGTCTCCTCTGCACCGTAAACGCGTTTCATAATACTTCCCTTTACAATTTTACAAGGATAGCTTCCAAGTCGCATCGTTCCGCCCTTTTTTATATTTCCATCCTGCCCCTGCATAAAATCAATTACAAGCGTTTCTTTCTTTTGCGCAAATTCTCTGGAAGTTGCATCTGCAATTCCACAGACATTTCTTGCAAATTCAATGACAGCAATCTGCATTCCAAGGCAAATCCCGAAATAAGGGATGTTATTTTCACGTGCAAACTTGCAGGCTCTTATCTTTCCTTCAATTCCCCGGTCTCCGAAGCCGCCCGGCACCAAAATGCCCTGACAGCGCTTTAAAAAACGCTGTGCAGCTTCATCTGAGATGAGTTCTTCACTGTCCACCCAATGAAAGGCTACTTTTACCCCCGCCTCATAGCCCGCGTGTGACAATGCCTCTGCAACCGACAAATACGCATCTTTAAGCCGAACATATTTCCCCACGATTGCAATGGAAACTTCTTTCGTGCATGCACGCATCCTTAAGAGCATGTTCTGCCACTGCGTCAAATCCGGCTCCGGCGTTTTCAGATTCAGAGCACGGCAGACCACGCGATCCAACCCATTTTCATGCAGCATCACCGGTGCTTCGTATAAATTGGAAACCGTATCATTCTCAATCACGCAATCCAGCGTGACATCACAAAACAAGGAAATTTTCTGCTTAATGCTCTCATCTATTTTCGCATCGGATCTTGTAACAATGACGTCCGGCGTGATTCCCATCGAGCGCAGCTCCTTAACCGAATGCTGGGTTGGTTTTGACTTATGTTCATTTGAACCCTGAATATAAGGCACCAGTGTCACATGAATAAAAATGCAATTTTCTTTTCCGGCTTCGTTTCGTATCTGACGGATTGCTTCTAAAAAGGGCTGGCTTTCAATATCACCAATCGTCCCTCCGATTTCTGTAATTACAACATCGGCATCCGTCTTTTGGGAAACGCCGTAAATAAATTCCTTTATTTCGTTCGTGATATGCGGAATAACCTGTACGGTTTCTCCCAAATATTCACCGTTTCTTTCTTTATTTAAAACGTTCCAGTACACCTTACCTGTGGTAAGGTTGGAAAGCTTATTCAGGTTTTCATCGATAAAACGCTCATAATGTCCTAAATCCAAATCTGTTTCTGCACCATCCTCGGTGACGAACACCTCTCCGTGCTGAAAAGGGTTTATTGTACCCGGGTCTACATTAATATACGGGTCCAGCTTCTGCGCTGCGACCTTTAGGCCTCTTTCTTTCAGTAATCTTCCTAATGATGCGGCTGTAATTCCTTTTCCCAAGCCGGAAACGACGCCTCCGGTGACAAATATATATTTCATTCTCGTGTTCCCTTCTTTATAACCATTAAGATTCAAAGGTTTTTAAAATCCGCTCTGCGACCGCTCTCTTCGTCAGTCTTCGATCCATCGCCTGTTTTTCAATGTATTTATGTGCCTCTGCTTCACTCATTTTCATGCGCTCAATGAGCAGGCATTTTGCTCTGGTAATCATCCGCATATCCTCAATACTCTGTACCAGCTTTTTATTTTCTGTTTTTAAGCTGCACAGACGATTGTATACAGCACCTGCCATTCTTAAAACACTCCAAAATCCGTCTTTGTCTACCGCTCTTTCTACAATAAAAATGCCGTTCATTTCCGCCTGCTGTGCGAGCACATCGAGTAGTTCGCTTTTTACAATTAAAATGACTTGTGTAATGCTGTCTGCTACAATATCCATTGCAAGACCCTCTCCAAATTCATCCGGCAAAGGCGTGTGGATAATGCATAAATCAAAACTCCGCTCCAACAAGAGGCGTCTGGCTTCTCCTCCATTTTCTAAAACGGCAATTTCAGAGTAAAAAGCATGACGAAGCAGTTCTAAAACATCGGGTATTTTATTTTTGGGACTCGATACGATCAGAACCCGTTCCATAAGATCATCACTCCTTCTTGAATTCCTCTGCAATAAGGTCTACAGCACTTTAAAATACCGTTCAAAATAAAAATGATTCTTATCGGATTCCAAAAACTCTTGATATTCTTTTTCTTTCATTGAAGCATATTTTTCGGACAATTGCTCTCCCAGCACTTTTTTCACAAAATCACTGTCTCTCATTTTTTTCAGTGCGGACTCCATATCTGCAGGCAGTTTTGAAAGGCCCTCCAAGATTTCCGCTTCTGCCTTATATAAATTCAAATCCAGCGGCTCTCTCAATTTATAATCCGCCTCTATCCCATCCAAGCCTGCATGTAGAATCAACGCGAATGTAAGATATGGGTTTACTGCCGGATCTGGTGAACGCAGCTCCATACGTGTTTTTTCTCCGCTTTCCGCCGGTATACGCACCAACTGCGAGCGGTTTTGATGAGACCAAGATATATATTTAGGTGCCTCAAAATGCCCCAGGCGGTCATAAGAATTTACATTTGAGTTCAAGAAGGCGGATATCTCCCCTGTCTTTTCTAAAATGCCTTCAATAAAGCCGTTTACAATCGCTCCATATTCTCCACGCTCATCGCAAAAAATATTGAATCCATCCTTGGCGAGTGACAGGTTGATGTGAAGGCCGCTTCCACTTTTATCAGGGATCGGCTTTGGCATAAAGGAAGCGTAAAGCCCATTCTTCGCCGCAATCGCCTTTATTACTGATTTGTAAGTCAAAAAATTATCTGCAGCAGTTAACGCATCACTGTACTTAAAGTCAATTTCATTCTGTCCCGGTCCCTGTTCATGGTGCGACGTCTCTGGCTTAATTCCCATTTCTTCAAGTGTAAGACAGATTTCTCGTCTTACGTTTTCTCCTTTGTCTAAGGGGGCGATATCAAAATATCCGCCTTGATCTTGTGTTACCATAATCGGCTCACCATTTTCATCCGTTCGAAAAAGATAAAATTCGCATTCTGCTCCGATTAAGCAAAGATATCCCATTTCTCTGCATCTTCGCATCGCTTTTTTTAAAATGTTTCTCGTATCGAAACTATATTCTGACCCATCCGGATTTTTTATTTCACAGAGGAATTTTGCAACTCTTCCCCGTTGCGGCCTCCAGGGAAGAATACTCAGGGTAGAGGCATCCGGAAAGAGAAATAGGTCTGATTTTACCACATCACCATAACCCCTTATGGCCGATGCATCAAAAGAAATGCCGCTTTCAAAGGCACGCTTTAATTCATCCGGCATAATGGATATCTGTTTTTCCGTACCAAATAAATCACAAAATGCAAGACGTATAAACTTGACATCGTTCACGTCCACATATTCTAAAATTTCCTGAATTGAATAAGACACCTGCTCTCCTCCTTTGCCTTTTACTCCATGCTAAAAAGCGATGAATACCAGCGGAAATAAGAAACACTTGAAAAAAAAGAAAAAACGATCATCAAATTGTGGTCAAAAATTAGAATTAGCCAAAGAGACTAATTATATGAATCTGACATCTATTTTGATGAACGCCTTTGTTCATTCTATTAGAATAAACAAAGGATTCTTTCTTGTCAATACCATCTTAAAATAGAGAAAAAAAATTATAAAAAGCTAGACAAAAGTCTTTATTTATGATAAAGTTTTAAATTATTACAGCAAAGGCGCTGCGGACATTAATTCCGCTGCGCTTTTTTCTTTTATTTTTATTACTTGGAAAGGAATGACAGCTATGAAACATTTTGCATTACCAAAAGAATATAAAAGCGCATTATCTCTCTATGAGACACAAACCGCAATTGGCGTATTAAAGCGAAATTTCGAGGATAGTCTGGCAAAAAATCTGAATCTGAAGAGAGTCTCTGCTCCGCTCTTTGTCGCCCCTGAAACGGGTTTGAACGACAATTTAAATGGAACAGAGCATCCCGTTGAATTTCAGATTGCGCAAACTGGCAAAACAGTGCAGGTCGTTCACTCTTTAGCCAAGTGGAAACGGATGGCACTGCACAAATATGCTTTTCCTTGCGGAGAAGGGCTCTATACTGATATGAATGCCATCCGGCGAGAAGAAGAAATGGATGCGCTGCATTCCATCTATGTTGATCAATGGGATTGGGAAAAAGTCATTCACGCAGAAGAGCGTACAGCCGACTACTTAAAAAATACAGTTCAGCGCATTGTCAATTCAATTTGTGATACGAAGCAACTGCTGATGCGCGCTTATCCCCTATTAACAAAAAATCTTTCACGCGACATTCATTTTATCACCACGCAGGAGTTGGAAGACCTCTATCCGGATCATACACCAAAAGAACGCGAAGCTCTTTATTTAAAGGAACATAAAACCGTCTTTCTTATGCAAATAGGCGATACCTTAAACTCTGGGGAGAAGCATGATGGAAGAGCGCCTGACTATGACGACTGGCAGTTAAACGGTGATATTCTGTTTTGGAACGATACCTTAGAATCTGCCTTTGAAGTTTCTTCAATGGGCATCCGTGTAGATGAAAAAGCGATGATTCAGCAGCTTGAAAAGTCGGGCTGCAATGACCGCAAAGACTTACCGTTTCATAAAATGCTCTTAAATGGTGAGCTTCCCTGCACCATCGGGGGCGGAATCGGACAATCGAGACTCTCTATGCTCCTTCTTGAGAAAGCACATATTGGGGAAGTTCAGGTTTCTATCTGGGATGCAGAAACAATCCAGGCTTGTGAAAAGGCAAACATCTCTTTGCTATAATTTTTCTCCTGTAAAAATACCTTCCATAAAAGTGCTTAGAATCTCCTTGTGAATCCTAGGATAATTTGAAATCAAGCTTGAATTATCCCCTCAATAAGGATATACTCAAACTTATAATATAAAAATGTAAAACATTAGGAGGTTCGTATCATGGCATTAATGTGGACACAGAATTTAGCAGTTGGTGTTGATTTGATTGACCAACAACACAAGACATGGTTTGAAAAAGCTGACCAATTGTTTGAGGCCGGGCGGCAAGGAAAAACAAACGAATATATTATGAAGATGTTTGATTTTTTGGATGACTACACAAGAACTCATTTCCGCGATGAAGAAAAATATATGCTGAGCATTAATTATCCAGAATATAATACGCAAAAACAGCTGCACACTGCCTTTATTACAAAGCTGGCAGAATTGCGAAAAGAATATGAGTCCTCCGGCACAAAGATTAGTGCAGTCATCAATTCCAATCAATTTATTTTAGATTGGCTTGTCAACCATATCTCGAAGCAAGATAAAAAAATTGGAGAATTTGCAAAGAATCTAAAAAGCTGATTAGAAACTGAGGCATTTTACTGAGGCATTTTGAAGATAACAAACAGATTCTCGCCACGGAGAATAGAAACGAAATCCCCTGGGGAAAGATTCAAAGATTTCGGCGGGAAATAGATTCTACTGAATCAGTCAAGACAAAGAATGGGTACAAAAAAGGAGCTGAGAATAAAAGCCTCAGCTCCTTTTTCATTTGAGATTCATGATTGCTTTTAAGGTATCTTGAATGTCATTCATCCTATTTATTACCTTAACGATTGGCCTTTTTCCAACTTTGAGGTTCAATCAAGAGTGCTCAACGCCCTTTCCATCCTCTTATCTTCTGTCACATCTTTCAAAAATACAAGTTTTTCTTCGCAGGATAATGTCTTTTCATAATGGTACCCCAGCCGGTCAAATTGAATGATTCCTGTTACATCTTCAATCTCATTTTCCGCCATGAACCGCACCATCTCTCCTCTCGCCATCTTTGCATATGTTCCCTTTTCCACAAGGTTTCCATTCTTATATTCGCCAAAGATGCAGGTGACAAATTTAATATCCCCTGACAAGTACGCTTCAATGCAACGACTGTACTCCTTTGACGCAAGATTTACAATGACATCCGTTTCTTCTTTTAATCTTGTATAAATCTGGTCTGCCCAAAATTCATATAGATTTTTATATCCAGAAAATGCAACCTTTGACTGCATTTCCAATCGATAAGGCACGATCCCATCAAACGGCTTTACCATACCGTAAAATCCTGACAAAATATACAGATGCGCTTCAATATACTCCCAATGCCGATTTTCAAAGACAGAAGGAGCCATATATTGATACTGTATTCCTTCATAAGAAAGCAGCGCTGGTGTCAAGTTTTTGTCTAAATCCATCTGCTTGACTCTCTCGTAATTCAGCTTTGCAATCGTATCATTGCATCTCCAAAGCCGCTTTGCTTCTTCATAGCTTAAGCTCTTTAAATAGTTCAGCAGACGATGCGTTTCTTCTAAAAATGGCGGCAGTCCCTTTACTCCCAAAGAATCCGTATCCACTCTCATCTTTTTAGCTGGTGAAATTATTATTTTCAAAATTCTCTCCTGAATGTTTCTGTAAAATAACTTTTTCTTATTATATAGTTCCCCTATCCATTTGGCTAAAAGGAGCTTCCTTTAATAATCTCTCTTTTTAATCGAATGAATCTCCGCAATGCACATAGGGAGAAACAAGCAAAATGAAAAGAGCAGTATGAACGTATAAGCCACCTCATTTATATTTATGTATTTATTTAACAGGCTGCTGAAAATGAATAACAGCATTCCCAAAATACCCATCACCTTCACATATTTTTTCACGATATCATCCCTTACCTCAAATAATTTTTCTTTTCTAGTTTATTATATCATACTTGCAAACCGCTGCTGGTTTGCTTCACACCGATACAATAAATACGTCATTCGCAAAACCGCAAATTTTGATTTTTCTTTCGTATTTATCATATCATATATCGCTGTAAAATGGATGTTTTCTGTATTCTCTTAGCGATTTATTCACCCGATACTCTTTTTCGACCTTAAGCTTATAATAACGAGTCTAGCGCCCCAAAAATCTTTGCTGAATAGATTGAGGGGGACGCTTTCATTTCGCTGATTGTCAATTCAATCTGACCACCCTGTCGATAAGGCCTTTGAGAGGTCGCTGAATCAAGAATATTAGCCACCATAACAATCTTTGAATAGATAGAAATCTGTGTATCATGCAAGCCTTTTGGGTAACCGCTTCCATCCAGACACTCATGGTGCTGTGCAATGACATCAAGGCCAATTTGTGGAAAACTGAAATCCTTCATCATGCTGACTCCCAGGTCACAATGCTGGCGCATGTAAACAATTTCCTCTTCCGTAAGCTTACATGATTTTTGTATAATATCTTTAGGAATCATCAACTTTCCGATGTCGTGGAAAAAGGCGCCGAGTGCTATTTCACTCAACTCCCTTATATTGAGCACCTTTGCAATCATGGTCGCAAGAATCGCTACATTGATAGAATGCGTATAGAGCCAATCAATGTGATTGCTTAAAGTATTCACATAAAACCACCATGGTTGATTTTTGGACTCAAAAAGAATATGAATCAAAGTCTCTGATGCAAAATTAATATACGAGATATCTTTTACTTTAAAAGTCTTGCATATCTGATTTGCCTTAGACGTAATTTCATTTTTCCGCTGTAAATCTGCCCGTTCGGATTTTGGATTCTTACTTTGATTCTGCTTCTCAAAAACCATATCCCTGATTTTGGCATGACTCATCACTTCCAGCCTTTTAATCATACTCTCAGACAGTTCATGCCCCTTACAGAGGAGAAGGTTTCCATTCTTATCATAGAGGTTTGTTTTCAGATATTTTTTACTCATAAAGCTTCCTCCTTTCACCAATCAGACCACAAAAAACTTTCTGAAGTCTTCGGAAAATATACAGAAATAATAGGATTTTTTCTGTCTTAAACTTATTTTTTTGTTTATATCATTATTTAGTCTAATTGCTTATTGAGGTCATTATAACATGGTCTAATTGCACATACAATACATGTAATTAAAAGGAAGGGGATTTGTTCATGAAAATAAATTATTTAGAAATCGGAAAACGTATCCGCGCAGTACGGCAAAAAAGAGGGATTACACAAGAAAAGCTTGCAGAAATAGCAAATGCGGGGACAACTCATATCAGTCACATAGAAACAGGAAACACCATACCTAGCATGAAAATGTTCATCGCTATCGTAAACGCTCTCGATATATCCGCAGACGAACTCTTATGCGAAGATTTAAAAAAATCAAAATATGTGTACGAAAATGAAATTGCAGAATTAACAGAAGATTGTTCTGAAAACGAGATTAGAGTCATTACAGAAGCGGTCAAAAGTATAAAGTCAGCTTTACGAAAAACGTATGAAAAAGATACGAATCCGGTGGACCTATCCGATGATTCGAAATAATTTAGAAACTTCACCTTGAATTTCAACACCTTCACCATATCTTTCCCGTTATGTTTTTATAGATTAAAAATGAAATTCGTTTGAATGCAGACGTAAAATTCACATTTTCAATTCCTTACGCATACTATAAGGATGGCTCTGTATTACCGAGAAAACGGAAAGGGGAAAAGAGATGGCAGGAAAACAAAGACATATGTTTCCGGGCAATAATACTCCGGAAGGCTTTTTTTCATATTATCAATATATTTTAAGTCAAAAAGAAGCAGATAAAATCTTTTGTATCAAAGGCGGCCCCGGAGTGGGAAAATCTACGTTTATGAAAAGACTGGGAGAGGAATTGCTAGAGGACGGGCACGATATCGACTTTTTACATTGTTCATCGGATAATCATTCCTTAGACGGGATTGTCCTCCGAGATAAAAAAATTGCATTTATCGATGCAACAAGCCCACATGTCGTAGATCCAATCAGCCCCGGTGCGGTGGATACGATTTTACATCTGGGAGAATATTGGAATGAAGAAGGTATCCGCAAAAACAAAGATGCCGTCCTAAACTGTCACGATGATTTAAAAATGCTTTTTGGATGTTCCTATCATTACTTAGGTGCAGCAGGCAGTATGTATCACAATCTAAATGATTTCTACCAACGAAGGCTGAAAAAAGAAGAGCTTTTTAAATTAGCTGCTGATATCATCAACCGGGAGTTAATCCATAAGGAATTAAGTGCAGAACAAGGTGAGGTCAAAAAATATTTTGCCAGTGGGATTACACCGAACGGCTGCATCAACTATTTAGAGTCACTCGTATCCGGTTACAAAAAAATTTACTTAATAAAAGCACCAGTCGGAATCGGTGCAGAAAAACTCATGGAACTTTTCGCCGAAAGTGCCCTATACCGCGGCTACAATGTAGAAGAATATTATTGTCCTCTACACCCATCAAAAAAATTGGAGCATCTGTTAATTCCGGATCTTGGGGTTGCCTTTGTCACCAGCAATGCGTTTCATAACATAAATGAAAGCACCCTGGAAGGAAGTGTCACAAGTATCTTCCTGAAAGACCTCCTTCATGAAACGACAGATGAAAATCAAATAAAAATCAAAGAAGACAGCGAGCTTCAATTGGAAGAAAACATAAAAAAAGCAATCGAGTGTCTAAAACAAGCAAAAGCGAAGCATGACAAATTAGAAGAAAACTATATCCCGAATATGGATTTTTCAAAAATTGAAAAGCTGCGACAAAAGATTCTAAAAGAAATCAGAAAAAGGTAGCTTAAAGAAAGCAAAGCGCCCCAATCTCAAATAAGAGAATCCCTTTGCTCTACGCAGGTGAATAAGTACTTTAAAATAACCATCCGTGCATTAGACGCACAGATGGTTATTTATTCTTGAAAATGATATCTCTATTTTTTAAAACATGACTTTATCATGCTTTTAAATGATGCCTTATTTTATTTTTCGCAATGTGAAACAATAATCCCAAACCTTATCAAATACAATCCCCAGCGACTTTACAAAAATGACCAGCGCAATCGGAATTAATAGCAGATTATAAAAAAGCTCATTTACATATCTCTCATATCCGTATTTATGTCCTAATATTAAGACAAAGGAAATTAGAAATCCAAGTAAAAGCTGTACTTTTTTTACGCCTTCCTTCTTTGATAAAAATCGCTCTGGAAAATTTATTTTTTGAAAATATACTCCAAATAGAACTGCAATATATAACGATAGTAAGAAAAAATCATTTATGTGCATGATAAATGTCCCCTTCTAAGATTCAGGAACAAGAATTTCTTTCATAAGATATTTTATGACTTTTTATTTGTTCCTGTGTTACCGCCTTTATAAAGTTAATATGGCTGATAAGAATAAAAATATTTTACTTTAATTTGCTTATTTGCTTTATCCTCGTCAAACCAAGTGCTTGAAATCTCTTGGCAATAATACGGATAGCCATTGCCATCTGTATTGATTTTATAATAGACTGTTTTATTTGCATTCACATTTGCGCTGAATGCAACCCCAGTTCCTAAACTTGCAACAATCTTTTTTACCATTCCTTTACACTCAGCAGTGGTCAAAACACCTCCACCAAGCCATCCCCATACAACGCCGAAAACCGCCGAAACAGTGACATTTCGTATCAGCTCATTGTAGCTGTTTGAGCTGGCCAGCTTCCAATATTCAGGGGGTTGTTCTCTATACGGGCTGTATGTGTTACTTTTCATCGGATCTATTTCAATGTCCCCACTATAATATTCTATGCGGTCCATTAAAATATCGTTCTTTTTTCCTGCTACCCCTGCAAAAGATATTGTTGTTACAGACAACACCAATGAGATTGATAAAAATAAGCACAAAAACCTTCTCTTCATGGTAAGAACCTCCTTCAAGTTCTAATCCGCCGACGATTTCACTCTTGATTAATCAATCTTTTTATATAGAATTCTATATGCACACCCTACTACGATTATTGCTTTTTTGCAAGGCTCAGAAGCTGAAATGTTGTTTTAGGGAGCTGAAATGTTGCCGCCTTCAATCTTTCGACAATATCCGACATTTTAATCGATTAGAAAACGGGGAGATTCTCGCTTTCATTCTCTCACTTTTTTTAGTTTAAAAAAGATAAGAAGGTTATTTATTCAATGCAATATGCTTCTAACGTTTGAAAGACAATTCCGGAAAAGCTTTCTGCTGCACCCCAGTCAAATCGGAACAATCCTTCTCCGCCACCCCCGCTGATGCAATGGACCCTTGTTGCTCCTTCAATATCATCCGCCACTACGGTAAGTGTCAATCGATTTCCGGCTCTGTAATAATGCTTTTCATAAACGGATACAACACACCTCCGCTCATTTGACGCTGCAATTTGATAAGAATCAATGCGCTCACCGGTTATACTCCCGCCCACAATGGCATGTTCAATTTTTTCTAACGTATCTCGAATGTTCAGTGATACTTTTATCGTTCCTTCCATCTCTTTCCCTCCTTATTTTTAAGTGTGTATCCTTAGTTTAACACAAAGAAAAAAAATCTGCTATCCTCCACGGCTCATCTGCATTGCAAAGCAAGTTTCAACGTGATGAGAATTCGTAGTCTCTACGCTTTTTCTTTCGCGGTATTTCCATTTTTGACAGAATAATAAAAAAAATATGGAACAATATAGAATATTTAAAAGAAAAGTGCTATAATACCAATAGCATTCAGTGATAGGACTGGAGGGGAATTGAGGAGAGGAGAATCAATTACAATGCGAATACTAAGGGGACAAAATGTAATTTCAGCCATACGCAACGGTGTATCTAACCGACGTCAAAACAGTCTTTCCAAATATACAGGCAGTGGCACCTACTCCCGTATTTTATCATCACGTGAAGGAACGAAAAGTTCATCAATTTCAAGTTATTTTTCAAACAGCCTCACCACCGATGATAAGAGCGATATAAAAAATGCAATGTACAAAGACATTACCTATACTGCAACAAAAGGGCTGACTTCCAGTGCAGCAAAGCTTGCGCAGACTGGAGAGACTTCTTTGTTTGGACAAGCAGAAAAAACAGGAAATACAGAAGAGCTTGTAAGTAAAGCCTCCGACTTTGTAAAAAACTATAATAATATGATTTCTTGCATGAGCAATTTGAATCTTTCTGAAAATGGCAGCAACCTTTTGTATTTTTCGAATTGTGCTGAAAAAGAAGCAGCTTCTCTAAAAGAAATCGGCATTACGGTCTTAAAGGGTGGAAAACTTACTGTAAATCAAAACACCTTAAAGAAGTCCAGCGTAGAAGCTTTAAAAAAGGCATTTAACGGCACTTCTTCTTTTGGCGGAAAGGTTTTGGAGAAAAGTACAAAGCTGTCCAACGCTTATACATCTAACTCAAATACTTCGAGCTCTTTAAAAAGCTCTTTAAATCAATACTATGATTTTTCCGTTTAATTTGTTTTATTTTTTCTAATGTAAAAAAACTACCGGCGCTGCAATGGCTGCCGGTTTTTTGATTCTAAAAAAACCTTCAACTACAGCTTGTAATTGAAGGCTTTTCAGTTCTTATTTTATTTCAAAAGGATTCTTTCTTTCGCTTTCTTTTGTACCCTCACCGTCATTCTCTTTTATTTTTTGCTCATTTTCAATTGAACCCTCTTGTGTCTTTTTTTCATTTACTCCCTCGTTTGGGGTGTTCCCTGCACGAGGCTCGGCTGCAACCGTCGGTTCAAAAATAGATCCCTCTCTATTGAATCCGCTGTTCCAATCCCCTGTCGTTTCATCCGTCCGTTTTACTTTCAAATTTCCTCTCGCAATTTCATAAAATGCAATGGTGGAGGCACTCATATAAGGGGTAAGCCACAAGCTGCCAATCCCGACTGTAAAAATACATACAATCACCCATCCAATAAAAGAAATTTCAAGGCAAAAAAGCTTCCATTTATTCCCCTGCATTATCCTTTTGCTTTCCCGCAGGCAATCCATAGTTCTCTGTTGCGGATTATCTGCTAAAACATAATACGCCATCGCGTAGCGATACTGCACAATGACGGCTCCCGCTGCACCCAAAAAAAACGCAATCACTGCCAAAATCCCTACCAGAATTCCCAAAGGAAAAAGAGGAACCCAAAAAGCCAAAAAGACGCAGATGAGAAACGGTATAAAGCAGATAAATGCCAAGAGTGCAATCGTAATATATACGCTCAAAGCTCTTCCGAAATATTCAAAGCCTGAAAAGATTTCTGACGGAAGTGCTTTTACTCCTCGAAAAATCTGAATCATAAACATCGCATACCCTAATGAAATTGGGCCGCTGATGAACACAGAATACAAGTTTACAATCCCCTCTGTAAATTGCGATTCAAAAAAAACATTTACAATGATAACCGGTAAAATTACAATCACCGTTTGAATCAGCGTTCCTAAGACGGCAGTACCCCAATTCCCGGACAGGACCTGCCTTCCCAGCGTTCTTAGATCGCTGCTGCTTTCACTTACAATTACATTTTGCTCCATTTCCTAACTTTCCCTTCTGCATTTCTAATTCTTATTACTAAAATGTGTAATATCCTTTTAATTATATCTTTTCTATTAAAAAAAAGCAAATATTGCTTTCGCTCCGCCTTTCTAACGCTTTGGCTTTGCGAAAATACTGATTTTGGTGTATACTATTTATAAGAATACCAAATCTTATCTATTTCTTTAGAAAAATCAATTGATATAAAACATATAGAGGAAGGAGCCGCTATGCTAAAATTTGGATTGCTGGGTGAAACGCTGGAGCACAGTCAATCACCTGCGCTTCATCAAGAGCTTATGAAAGAAAAAGGAATTGACGGCACTTATGAATTAATTGAAATTCCAAAAGATACCTTTCAAGATACATTTTTATCCTTGAAAAAAAGTGATTTTCGTGGAGTAAATGTTACGATTCCTTATAAAGAAACCGTGATTCCCTTTTTGGATGAAATATCTCCACAGGCAAAATACATCGGAGCAGTCAACACGATTCTTTTCCAAGATGGAAAAGCAAAAGGCTTCAATACAGATTACTTTGGCTTTCGTGCCCTTTTTGAGCAGAACAACATTAACGTAAAAGGCAGTAATGCCATCGTTCTAGGTGCAGGCGGCGTAGCAAAGGCAGTCTTAAAGGCACTTTGTGATATGGGAGTATTTGACCTAACGGTTGTCAGCAGAGGAAAAGAAAACTTTCATAATCAATACACTGTGTCCTATGACTTCTATCGAGAAAAGCATTTAACTACGGATATTTTAGTGAATTGCACACCGGTTGGCATGTACCCGAACCTCAACGCTTCCCCGCTTCCGAAATCCTTGATGAAGGCGAAAGTGGCAGTTGATGTCATATACAACCCCGAAGAAACGCTATTCTTAAAATATGCAAAAGAGCTAGGGATGAAAACTATAAACGGAAGCCTTATGCTTCGAGAACAAGCGGCGAAGGCACAAGAAATTTGGATGAAGGGAAACTCTCTTTGATTCGTTTTTCTTTTTCAGTCAAATAAAAAAAGAGGCAGGCTATTGAACCGACCTCCAATCAGTTAGATTTTGGTCTAACTTTTGGAGATCGGTTCATATCATATCAAGCACCTGTCTCTTTTTTATTTCTGTTTCGAGCTATTTAAAAGTCAATTTCCCGTTTTGCGCATCAATCCGAACGGTGTCCCCATCCTTGATTTCGCCGCCAATCAGCATTCCTGCCAGAGCCGTTTCAATATGCTTTTGAAGGTAACGCTTTACCGGCCTTGCACCATACAGCGGCGAATAGCTTTCTTTCGCAATCAAGCCCTTTGCCTGCTCACTTAGCTCCAGCTTAATATTTCTCTCTGAAAGCTTTTCCAGCAAATTCTGCATTGCAATGTCAATAATTCGTTTAATTTGCAGTTCAGTCAATGGAGAGAAAACAATGATATCGTCAATTCGATTCATAAATTCTGGTCGGAAATGCCGTTTCATTTCTTCCTCTACCCGCTGTTTCGCGCCTTCTGTAATACTGCCGTCCGGCTGGATGTTCTCAATTAAATCATTGCTGCCTATATTAGAGGTCATAATCACAATGGTATTTTTAAAATTAACAGTCCTTCCCTGATTATCCGTCAAGCGGCCGTCATCAAGCAACTGCAAGAGGATATTGAATACATCAGGGTGTGCTTTTTCAATTTCATCAAATAAAATAACACTGTACGGTCTTCTCCGCACGGCTTCCGTCAACTGCCCGCCTTCATCGTAGCCCACATAACCCGGAGGCGCTCCAACCAATCTAGATACTGCGTGCTTTTCCATATACTCGGACATATCAATGCGAATCATATTCTTTTCACTGTCAAACAAGGCTTCTGAAAGCGCTTTTGCCAGCTCCGTTTTTCCGACACCGGTTGGGCCTAAAAAGATAAAGGAGCCAATCGGCCGGTTCTCATCCTTAAGCCCCGCCCGAGCCCGCAGTACAGCCTCTGAAACCGCAGTCACTGCTTCGTCCTGTCCAATTACTCTTTTATGAAGAACTTCTCCCAGCCTCAACAGCTTTTCCCGTTCAGCTTCTACCAGTTTGCTGACCGGAATCCCTGTCCATTTTGATACAACCTCTGCAATTTCCTCTTCGGAAACCTCTTCTTTCAGCAAACGGTTCTCACTTGCCTTTTCCGCATCTGCCTTTTCTTCAGCCAGCTTCTTTTCCAACTCTGGCAGCGTGCCATATTTCAACTGTGCTAAACGCTCTAGGTCATAATCACGTTCAGCCTCTTCAATTTCATGCTTTACATCCTCCAATCTTTGCTTTGTTGCTTTCTGCTCTGTAATGACCTGTTTTTCTTTTTCCCATTGTGCGCGCATTCCGGCATTTGCTTCTTTCAGCTGGGACAATTCCTTTTCTATATTCGAAAGCCGAGCTTTTGAGGATGGGTCCTTCTCCTTCGCCAATGCCTGCTTTTCAATTTCAAGCTGCATAATTTTCCTTGAAATTTCATCCAGCTCAGCAGGAACACTGTCAATCTCTGTACGTATCCTTGCTGCCGCCTCATCCATAAGATCAATTGCCTTATCCGGCAAAAACCGATCGCTGATATAACGGTCAGATAGGGTTGCACAGGCAATCAAAGCATTGTCCGTAATTCGGACTCCGTGATGAATTTCAAAGCGTTCTTTTAAACCGCGCAAAATTGAAATCGTATCTTCGACGGTCGGCTGATCTACGAGCACTTTTTGAAAGCGCCGCTCTAAAGCCGCATCCTTTTCAATATATTTACGGTATTCATCCAGTGTGGTTGCACCGATACAATGCAGCTCACCTCTCGCAAGCTTTGGTTTTAAAAGATTTCCGGCATCCATAGAGCCTTCTGTTCTGCCAGCCCCCACAATATTGTGAATTTCATCGATAAATAAGATAACCTTTCCTTCTGATTTTTCAATCTCATTCAAAACTGTTTTCAAGCGTTCTTCAAATTCACCTCTGAATTTTGCCCCTGCAATTAACGCTCCCATATCTAACGCATAAATCGTCTTATCGCGCAGCCCTTCCGGTACGTCCCCGTTTAAAATGCGCTGTGCCAGGCCTTCAACGACCGCCGTCTTTCCCACACCAGGTTCTCCAATCAAAACCGGATTGTTCTTTGTTCTTCTGGAAAGAATCTGGATTGCATGCCTGATTTCACTGTCTCTTCCAATTACAGGATCAAGCTTGCCTTTTCTGGCCTCTTCCACCAAATCTCTTCCATATTTCTCTAATGCCTCATAGGTATCTTCCGGATTCTGGCTTGTAACCCGCTGATTCCCCCTTACTTTCGTCAATGCCTGTAAAAATCCATCCTTTGTGATTCCATGCTTTTTAAGAATGCGAGCAGAGGGTGTATTTTTCTCTTCCAGTAATGCCAAATACAAATGCTCCACGCTGATATATTCGTCTTTAAAATGCTGTGCAATTTTTTCTGCATTCATTACCAATTGATTGAGTCTCCTGGTAGAATACATTGCATCGCTTCCGCCTTGTACCTTTGGAAGCTTATCTAATTCTTCCTGCAATTCTCCGACTAATTCCCCTATGTTTACCCCCATATAGCCTAGAAGCTTTGGAATCAATCCATCCTGCTGTAATAGAAGCGCAGCGTGAAGATGTTCTCCATCCAATTGCTGGTGGCCATCCTGTACCCCAATATTTTGAGCATCCATGACTGCTCCCTGTGCTTTTTCAGTCCATTTTTCAAAATTCATGATTTCATCTCCCCTCAATTGAAACTATTTTAATCGAAAAACGACAAGCTTTTGAAAAAACAGCTTGACGTTTTACATACCATAATAATAAGGATTGAGTTTTATTTGTTCTATCTTTCTTCTACCCCTTTAGCTTTTGGTTTAAACAAGAATTTATAGAAAAAAAATAGAAATTTAAAGTTTCTTAAATCAATTGAAAAGCAAACAACAAAAATTGGTAAACCGCAGTTACGATCGGACTTAAAATCATGCCTGTAATATTGAATAAAATCAGAATCATAAGAATTAAAAAGCCTTTATCATACAAGGTATAATAAATCGGTTTATATCGAAAGCCAAAGATCTCCGCTGCAACATTAAATCCATCCAACGGCGGCACTGGAATTAGATTAAAAACCATCAATACCAAGTTAATTAAAATAACTTTTTGGAACACAGAGATAAGAATTCCTCCCAAATCCCCGTATAAAAATTGCGGTGAAAAGAGAAAGAGAATTTTTAAAAGCCCTGTAAATAGAATGGCGAGAAACAAATTCATTGTAACTCCTGCCAGTCCAACCAAAAGCTCATCCCTTCTAGGATTCTTAAAATTACGCGGATCAATCTCTACTGCCCGGCCCCAGCCAAATCCAATAAAGAATAATGAAATAAATCCAAATAAGTCGATATGGGCCAGTGGGTTAATTGTAACACGTCCTTGCAGCCTCGGCGTAGGATCTCCGCAAAGGTCTGCAACCTTGGCATGCGCAAACTCATGCATGGAAAGTCCGATAATAATTCCCGGCAATATCATAATTTTATCCATAAACCATTCCAATGGTGATCCGTAATAGCGGTCTAAAAGTGCTTCAGCAAGCAATAATACGATAAATAATACACCGATTGGATTTTGTAAAAATCGTTTCAATCTTTTGATTCCTCTCTGTTCTTTATTTTATGTCTTTTTCTAAATTTTATTTTATATTCTATCACATATTCTTTCGCTTTGAAATATTATGATAGCAAGTGTAACAAACAACTTTTATACAACAATTGAGTTTTTCTCAAAGAAATAGAGGTGAAATGACATTATGGCATATAAGAATCAATGCCCTGTTTTTCCAAAGAGCCCTATGATTCCACCAAACTATATGTGCAAAGAGGTGTATACTGTCAAAGCAAACGATACACTCTATGGAATCTCGCAGAACTTTGGAGTTCCTGTTCCTGTACTTATGCAAGTCAACCGTATTTTAAATCCTTATGCGCTGAAAGTCGGAATGAAGCTCTGTATTCCAGGCATGAAGGAATCTGCTGCCCCAGCATGCAGCGGCAGCTATCATGTAGTAGCTGAAGGTGATACACTTTACATGATCGCTAAAAAGTATAAGCTTCCTCTTTCCAGCATTATCCGTGCAAATCCAAACATGGACCCTTATGATTTACAGGTTGGCATGCAAATCTGTATTCCGAACGTTCCGGCAGAAGAGATGCCTGAAAACGGCAATGGAAACGGCGGAAACAACAATTCCGGTAACAACAATTCCGGCGGAAATAATAACTCCGGAAATAACAACAACACTCCGCCTAGCTGTTCTATAGGGAATCTTTATGAAACACAAAGAGGAGATACTTTATCCCGTATTTTAGGACGTTTCGGAATGAGCTTTGAGGAATTGCAGACTGCAAATCCCGACATTGACTTCTCGAAATCTTTAGAAGGTCTGGAACTGTGTATCCCGGGCTTAGCCGAAAAAGAGAACTGCCCTCTCTCCAATGCTTATTTTGTAAAATCGGGAGATTCTCTTGATTCAATCAGCCAAAAACTTCTGATTGAACCGGATAGTTTACTTATTTCAAATCCAAAACTTACAATTAATGACTTTTCCTCCCCGGGTACAAAAATTTGTATTCCAAGATAAATCGCGAGTAAAAAGAGCACTATCCTGTTTGAACGACAATCAGACAAGATAGTGCTTTCTATTTATTTATATAAAGGAAATGCTTCGCAAAGCTCCTTTACAATGTCCTGTGCTTTTTTCTTTGACGCTTCGCAGGAAGGGTTGTCAAGAATAAGTGCGATTGCATCTGCAACCTTCTTAAATTCTTCTTCTTTAAAACCTCTCGTTGTCATCGCCGGAGTTCCCAGACGAATCCCGCTCGTAACAAAAGGTCCGTTTGGATCATTCGGTATCGTATTTTTATTTGTTGTAATACCCGCTTCATCCAGCAGACGCTCCGCTTCTTTTCCCGTAATGCCTTTATTCGTAAGCTTCACCAAAACCAGATGATTGTCAGTTCCTCCAGAAACCAATTCAAAGCCATGTGTCAGCAACCCATCTGCCAATTTCCGCGCATTTGCCATAACCTGTTTTTGGTATTCCACAAATTCAGGCAGCGCCGCTTCTTTTAAACAAACTGCTTTTCCAGCGATGATGTGCATCAAAGGACCACCCTGAATTCCCGGAAAAATTGCTTTGTCAATCTGCTTTGCATACTTTTCTCTGCAAAGAATCAATCCACCTCTTGGCCCTCTCAAGGTTTTATGCGTCGTCGTTGTTACAACATCCGCATACTCCACAGGATTATCAAGAAGCCCAGCTGCAACAAGCCCCGCAAAATGTGCCATATCAACCATCAAAATTGCACCTACTTCATCTGCAATCTCTCTGAATTTCTCTGTTTCCAATTTTCTAGGATAAGCACTGTAGCCTGCAACAATCATTTTAGGCTTATGCTCCTGTGCAAGCCGTCTGACTTCATCAAAGTCAATTCGCTCCGTTTTCTCATTTAATTTATAAGAAATAAAGTTTAAATATTTTCCGGAAAGGTTGACAGGAGAGCCATGCGTCAAATGACCCCCATTTGACAAATCCATACCTAAAACAGTATCACCATGTTCCAAAAGTGCCACATATACTCCAAAGTTTGCATTAGAACCGGAATGTGGCTGAACGTTCGCATGCTCTGCACCAAACAATTTTTTTGCCCGTTCAATCGCAATGTTTTCTACAAGGTCAACACACTCACAGCCTCCGTAATACCGCTTTGAAGGATAACCTTCCGCATATTTATTAGTAAGTGCGCTTCCGCAAGCTTCCATTACTGCCAAACTCGTAAAATTTTCCGATGCAATCAGCTCAATTTTATTCTCCTGACGGTCCATCTCCTTGCGAATAAAAGAACTCACCTCTGGGTCTACTTGGTCAATACAATTAAAATACATTCTCTCCTCCGTTTCTAAACTTTTTTCCTGCCGTTTCTATTTTTTCCTTATATTATATTCGACTCAACTTTTATGTCAATATAAACTTTTGCTTTTCGGGTAAAATAAAGACTGTTTAAAGATTCACTCTCTATGGTATAATAAGTATACTATAATAAAACAAAATAAATGATTTTTGTTTTGGATGAACTTATCTCAAAAGTCTAAATCAAACGAGGATGAAAGATTATAGCACTTGTTTTGAGATGACCCTTTTACATCCGAAAATCAAAACGAAAACATGGTATATCCATATTACCATGCATATTAGGAGGAAATTTTATGTCAGAGCAAATTATCTATTTGACGGAAGAAACTTATGAAAAGGAAGCAATGCAATCAGAATTGCCTGTTTTAGTTGACTTTTATGCAGACTGGTGCGGACCTTGTAAAATGGTAGCACCTGTCATGGACGAATTAGCACAGAAATATGAAGGAAAAGCAAAGATTTGCAAAATAAATATAGATGAACAGAGAAAGCTTGCTTTATCGAATAAGGTTATGAGCATTCCTACTTTATTCTTCATTAAAAACGGAGCGATTGTAGACCGCATCACAGGTGCACTGCCGCAAGCAGCGCTGGAAGAGAAGCTGGAAGCACTTCTATAAACTCCGTCACACTCCATAGGAGGTTTTCATGTTCCCGATTGACTTATTCAATATGTCGACGATTATAACAGGTCTTTACGTCATAAATTTTTTGATTGCCTTTACCATCATTTTTCTTGAACGTAAAGACCCTTCTGCTACCCTCGCCTGGCTGATGATTTTATTCTTACTGCCTGGTGTGGGTATCGTTTTTTATTTTTTGTTTTCTCAAAATATATCCCGCCAAAAAATTTTCCGGTTGTCAAAATTTGAAGAAGCCTCTATCAGTAATGCACTATTTGAACAGATGAGCGATATACGAAGCGGCCGCTTTGAATTTGCAAGAGCAGAAGCGAAAAAATGGCAGGATATGATTCAGCTGAATCAAACATATAGTGAATCTTATTTTACCCAGGATAATCATATTACAATTCTTACTGACGGTATGCACAAATTTGATTCTCTCCTTCAAGATATTAAAAATGCATCGATTTCCATTAATATCATGTATTACATAGTAAAAAATGATACTTTGGGACGAACAATTATCGATGCTTTGACAAAAAAAGCACTGGAAGGTGTCGAAGTAAGATTTTTAGTTGATGGTTTGGGCGGCCGACAGTTAACCAAAAAAGCTTTACAAGACTTTAAAGCTGCCGGAGGACAATTCGCCTTCTTTTTTCCCCCTAAGCTGAAGTATGTAAATATGAAGCTAAACTACCGAAACCACCGCAAATTAGTTATCATTGATAATAAAATCGGATATTTGGGCGGTTTTAACGTTGCAAACGAATACATCGGTAAAAACAAAAAATTTGGATACTGGCGAGATACCCACCTGCGTGCAACCGGCGGAAGCATTGAAGATATGAATTCACGCTTTATATTAGATTGGCGCTTTGCATCGAAAGAACAGCTGGCAATCTCTCATTCATATTATCCCAAAGTAACACATAACGGTGACACTGGAATGCAAATTGTTTCCTGCGGTCCCGACTCTCCAAAATCGGAAGTAGCACTTGGGTACCTCAAAATGATTTGTAATGCGAAAAAAAACATCTACATTCAAACGCCCTACTTTATTCCGAATTCCAGCATTTTAGAAGCACTTAAAATGGCGGCTCTCTCCGGCGTTGATGTTCGCATTATGATTCCCTGCAAACCGGATCACATGTTTGTCTACTGGGCAACCTACTCCTATGTCGGCATTCTTTTAAATGCAGGAGCCCGTATTTACATCTATGATAATGGATTTTTGCATGCAAAAACCATGTGTGTCGACGGTGAAGTCGCTTCGATTGGCTCTGCAAATTTTGACATCCGCAGCTTTCGCATCAACTTTGAATGCAACGCATTTATTTATGACAGAGAGCAATCCTATAAGCTTGAGTCTATTTTTACAGCCGATATGGAGCACAGCCACGAGCTGACAAAACAGCTTTACCGCAGCCGTTCTCTCCTCATCAAATTTAAAGAATCAATTGCGAGGCTTTTATCCGACTTGCTTTAAGCCCCTGCATCAGAATTTTTTGATTAAAAATTTCATAAATTCATAAAAAAGATTGACAACAAAAAAAACTAATGCTAAGATAGCTATAAACCTGAGACGAGGGAGTAAAACTGTAAAACGATTCCACAGCGAATCCGGGATGGTGTAAGCCGGATAGATAACGCTACAGTACAATGGTCCTCCGAGGGCAAGGCGAACTGATTTTAATCACAGTAGTTGCGACGTAAAGCCGGCGTTATTGGCGAAGGGTGTGATGGCACTCTGCAAAGAGAATGTATGAAGATACATTAAACAAGGTGGTACCGCAGGTTTACACTTGTCCTTGAATCGAGGATAAGTGTTTTTTTATTTCGGAGATCCCCTCTCGCAGAGAAACCCCTTTTCAAACAAATAGAAAAACAGAAAAGGAGAAAGAAAAATGAAAAAATTAAACAAAACTTTGACAATGGTACTCGTGATTGCTTTTATGTTGCTTTCCACACTGACAGGATGCGGAACGAAGCAAACCGAAAATAATTCTGAAGACATTCCTACAATTGGAATTGTACAAATCAGCGAACACACTTCTCTTAATATGATTCGAGAATCCATTCTTGCACAATTAGAGAGTGACGGTTTTTTTGATGGTAAAAATATCAATATCGACTATCAGAATGCACAGGGAGATCAAAGTAACCTGAAAACAATCTGTCAGCAGTTTTCTTCAAAAAATTACGACTTAATCATTGCGATCGCAACACCATCTGCACAGGCTGCTTTGGGTGAAACAACAGAAATTCCAATTGTATTTTCTGCTGTTACAGATCCAATTGACGCAGGTCTGGTCACTTCCATGCAGCAGCCAGGCGGCAACATCACGGGAACTTCAGATGCTGTTTCTCCGGGTCAGATCATGGATCTGGCAAAGCAAATTACGCCTGATTTCAAAACTGTCGGTGTTTTATATAATTCCGGAGAGCCGAACTCATTATCTGTAATTAAAGATTTAAAAATATATGCAGAAGAAAACAACCTCACTATTTTAGAAGCTCCAGTCATGAACGGCAGTGAAGCACCTCAAGCAGCCTCTTCTCTTGTAAAGAAAGCTGACATCGTGTTCTCACCTATCGACAATACCATCGCGTCTGCTATGCCGATTATTACAGAAACTTTAAATAAAGCAAAAATCCCATTTTATGTAAGCGCAGATTCCATGGTTATGGACGGCGGACTTGCAACGTATGGCATTAATTATAAGACCCTTGGTGCAAAGACTGGAGAAATGGTAAGTGCTGTCTTAAATGGAACAGACCCAGGTTCCATTGACATCGAAACCATATCCGATATGCAGACTTATATCAATACAGATACCGCAGAGAAGATCGGAATTACAATCCCTGAATCGATCTTAAAAAGTGCAACTCTTTTCACGGATGAAGATTCTTCTCAAAATCAATAATAGATAAAAGACGAATAAAAAAAGCAAATTAGAAAGTTAGGTATTTTATATGACCTTTACCGCAATCCTTGATTCCTTTGAATTAGGCTTGATCTATGCGATTTTGGCCTTGGGTGTATTCCTTTCCTTTCGTACTCTGAATACACCGGATTTAACTGTAGATGGAAGCATCGTGACAGGAGCTGCTGCTTCTGCCATACTTTGCAGCACGGGATATTCTCCCCTTGTCGCGTTGCTTGCTTCTTTTATTCTGTCAGCTTTGGCCGGTGCGGCTACAGCGCTGCTGAATATTAAATTAAAAATTGAACCTCTTTTGGCAGGCATCTTAGTGATGCTTGCCTTATATTCTTTAAATTTACGCTTAATGGGGGGACGCTCCAACATTGCACTCACACAAAGCAATACACTTTATAAAAGCTTCGGTCTTATTTTTTCAAATGAGTACTCTTCTCTCGTATTGGGCGTAATTATTTTGATACTCTTGACTTTTATCCTGTATTTCTTTTTAAATACACGCGTAGGCTTTGCCCTGCGTGCAACGGGAGACAATGAATATATGGTGCGTGCCTCAGGCGTAAACAGTAATCAGATGAAACTGTTAGGGCTTTCCCTTTCAAACGGGTTCGTTGGTCTTGCCGGAGGGCTTTTAGCACAGTACCAATCTTATGCAGATGTTGGTATGGGCGTTGGCATGGTTGTAATCGGCCTTGCATCTGTCATTGTAGGAGAAACCATCTTTGAATTGTTCTCTAAAGCAATTCCTCTTTTGGTACGACTGCTTGCCGTTTCCATCGGTGCAGTGCTTTACCGCCTTGCACTCGCTTTTGCACTAAGCTGCGGAATGCCTGCAACAGACTTAAAGTTGATTTCAGCTGTCATTGTAGCGATTGCACTTTCAACCGGAATCATGAAGGATTCCTTCCCTAAGAAAAAGCTCTCGCTTATTTCTTCTTCAAATACATCTGAAAAGGATGGTGAATCTGATGATACGCATTGAAAACCTTTATAAAGTTTTCGGCTATGGCACAATAAATGAAAAGCTCGCCTTACAAGATATCTGCCTTACAATGCAGCCCGGCGAATTCATTACCGTTATCGGAAGCAACGGCGCCGGCAAATCCACGCTGATGAATTGTCTTTCCGGAGTTGAAAAAGCGGATCACGGCAATATTTTTTTAAATGACACCAATATCACAAAGTATCCGGAGCACAAGCGCTCACGTTATATCGGCCGTGTATTTCAAGACCCGATGAAAGGTACCGCCTTTGATATGACTATTGAGCAAAACCTCGCAATTGCATTTAGTAAAGATAAATTTCGCGGTCTGCAAAAAGGAATTTCAAAAAAGGAAAAAACCTTCTTTCGCGAACACCTCTCTCTTTTAGGCATGGGGCTTGAAAACCGAATGACACAAAAGGTAAAGCTTCTTTCGGGAGGCCAAAGACAGGCTCTTACTTTATTTATGGCGATTTTAGTGACTCCGAAGCTCCTTCTTTTAGATGAACACACTGCAGCGCTTGATCCAGCAACCGCAAAAAAAGTGCTTCAGCTCACAGATCAATTTGCAAATTCTGAAGAAATCTGCACTATGATGATCACACATAATATGAATGATGCTCTTCAACACGGAACGAGAACGATTCTCATGGACAGTGGGCGTATTATCATGGATATTTCAGGGGAAGAACGAAAAAACATGACGGTGGAAACGTTGATTGAACAATTTGATATTCAAAATGATCGTATGCTTTTAAAATAGTATAAAAATCACCTCACAGGTCATACTGTCTTCGAGGTGATTTTTTTATGTTGGGAATTCTTATGAGCATTATTGCCGGAGCGGCAATGAGTTTTCAAGGTGTGATTAATACAAGATTAGGAGAAAAGATAGGGCTGTATGAGTCAAATACCTTTGTGCAGGGCACCGCGTTTCTTCTTGCTTTAATCGCGATGTTTTGCATCGGGAAAGGAAACTTTTCTGACCTGCTTCATGTAAATAAAGTTTACTGGTTAGGCGGTGTATTAGGGCTTATCATCACAATAACCGTGATGCTTGCAATCGGACATCTCAGCCCTACGTATGCGATTTCAATCATTCTAATCAGTCAGCTTTTAGTTGCCGCCGTAATTGATGCGTTCGCTCTTTTCGGCTCAGAGAAAATTCCTTTCGGATGGACAAAATATGCAGGAATTACTTTAATGATTGCAGGAGTCGTACTCTTCAAATGGAAGAGCACCTGATTTATATTAAATTTAAAAAAACAGCTATGACACAAACCATAGCTGTTTTTTTACTCTATATCATATCCACTTTGTATCGCCGGAAAGCCCTTCATAGCCCGGATGATTGTCAAAACGAACAACGCCTACCTGCATTTTTCCGGATACTGCTTCGATTACTCTCGCATGTCCGATTGCTCCGAATCCGCCGCAAAGCTCTAAAAGGAGTACCCCTTCTCCCGCTAACCTTTTCGCTTCCTCGCATGCCATGTCATAATTTTTCACCCCTACTGTAATCATTTCCCCAGATTCAAAATCCATAACCATTCTTCTAGGCTTGACCATTGCTCCATTAATGAACATAAATGCTATTTTTCTTTTCATGTTAACCTCTCTTCCCCCAGATAAGTCCGCTTTTGTACCTCAAATATCAGATTATTATAAATTCTTGTATTGTAATCAGTATACCATAAAATTCATACGAAAAAAAAGAGCAAATCCCAAAATAATGAGATAAAAACTCCGTGTAAAGTTTTTAATTTTAGCAATACTAAGTTTAAATAGCATTTCTTTCTAATTTACTTTATATTCTAATATAGCAGACTAATTTATAAAAGAAAGAAAAGGAGAAATGAAATGACAAGAAAACGATTCATCGTACTATTTACCATCCTTTTTACCATCCTGAGTTTTTCGGGATGCTCCGCCTTTAACGATGCGGATTCTGCCGATACAGTTGCAACCGCTGCAAATACAACAGCACTTGGTGATTTTAAGGCAGAGGATGTAAAGGGAAATGAAGTCACAAAAGAGATTTTTTCAAACTACGATTTAACACTTGTAAATCTCTTTACAACGTGGTGCTCCCCTTGTATTAGTGAAATCCCTCATCTGAGTGAAATTCAAAAAGAATTTTCTGACAAAGGTGTCAATGTAATTGGAATTGTATTAGATGTAAATGAAGACGGAAAAACAGATGAAGATAAGATGAAAAAATTAAATGAAATTATTGAATCTACCAATGCCGGCTACACTATTGTGCTTCCGGATTCCGTATTGCGAGAAGGACGCCTGAAGAATGTCGATTCCGTTCCCGAAACTTTCTTTGTCGACAAAGACGGCAACATTGTAGGTGAAACGTATGTTGGCGCTCATTCAAAAGAAGAATGGATTGAAATTATAAATAAAGAATTGGCTAAAGTAAAAGAATAATAGAAAAATAGCATTGGAGACCCTTATGAAAAAACGAAGTGAAAAAAAAAGAGATACCATCACGGCACTTCTTCTCTTCCTTGGTATCGCCTTTACGGTTTTCGGAATCTATCGGGAAGAAATCCCCGTTATGTTTGAAAAATCCATAAATATTTGTTTGGAGTGTATTGGAATTGGCTAGAAAAAAAATCAGCAACGATCGTTCACGATACCTTATACAAGGCATATGGACATTAATTACAAATAGTTTTTTAATCGGCTTTGTCCGGGGAAAAATCTATCAAGGAAAGATAAAAAATGTATGTGTTCCCGGCTTAAATTGTTATTCCTGTCCGGGCGCCGTCGCTTCCTGCCCAATTGGATCTCTTCAAGCGGTAATCGGAAGCTATGAATTTAAATTTTCCTTTTATGTTGTCGGCTTTATGATGATAATCGGAACAATTATGGGGCGATTTGTCTGCGGCTATCTATGCCCTTTTGGCTTTTTTCAGGATATGCTCCATAAAATCCCCTCTCATAAATTGCCAAAAACATTTCAGGGTGACCGTCTTCTCAGGAAATTAAAATATGTCATTTTAATTGTTTTTGTGATATTAATGCCATTGTTTTTCGTTGATGTGATCGGACAGGGCAGTCCTTATTTCTGTAAGCTGATTTGCCCTGCCGGCACTCTGGAAGGTGGCATTCCTCTTGTTCTTATGAATGAGTCGCTGAGAGAAACGGTGGGGTGGCTCTATGCATGGAAGAATTTTCTTCTCATTGTGACAATTCTTGCCTCAATTCTAATCTACCGCCCTTTCTGTAAATATATCTGCCCTCTTGGTGCAATCTATTCGATATTTAATCCTTTTTCTATTTTTAAATACCGCGTAAATCCGGAGAAGTGCATTCACTGCCATGCTTGCGCCAAAGAGTGTAAAATGAATGTAGACCCTGTAAAAAATGCAAATGATTTAGAATGTATCCGCTGCGGAAAATGTAAGAGCATCTGCCCCGTAAACGCAATTGAATATACGTTTCTTACACAAAAATACACCGGCAAAAATTAGACTTTCATCGAATTTTTGCCGGTTTACTCTGCTAGAATTTAAGTGGCTGTATATGACGCGCTTTTCTAAAGAACAATACAAATAAAATAATCTTTTCCTTCATCCGATATTTTCTGCAAAGAACGCTGTACCTTCAAACGAATATTTTCCGGTACATTTGAAAGCTTGTGCTCCATTTGTTCCGTTACCATCTCATATAACGATTTTCCGAAAAGATTTGTCTCCCAAATCTTCGAAGGATCATTCTCAAACTCAGTCAATAAATAGCGAATCAAATCTTCAGACTGCTTCTCTGAGCCTACAACCGGCGAAACTTCTGTCGTAATGTCGGTTTTGATAATGTGAAGACTCGGAGCTTTCGCCTTTAAACGAACTCCAAACTTATTCCCTTGCTTAAATATCTCCGGCTCCTCAAGCACCATTTCTGAAAGCTTAGGCTGAACGATTCCATAACCGGCCTCATCCACCTGCCCCATCGCTTCCTCTAGCTTATCATATGCTTTCTTCGCCTGTGAAAACTTTTTAATCAAAGAGAAAAATTGGTAGTCATTTTCGATATCACATTCCATAATTTCGCCGATTACTTGGTAATAAAGTCCGTCTACGACGCCCATATCTACATCAACTTCGCCATTTCCCAGCTCCATTCCCTTTACATTGACATTGTCAATAATCGTTCCGTCTGCTAAAAGGGAAACGCTCTCTTTGATGTCTTTCAAGTTGTCAAAATTTTTGCTCCATTCCTTTAAATTACTGATAATGGTCGCTTTAATCCAATGCTCATTTCCAAGCCCTTCAATAAACCCGGGTAGGCGGAACCGGATTTCAGTGGCCGGGAACTCATACAAGGTTTCATTCAATATATGTGCCATCTCCTCACTGCTCATCTTCGCACAGTTTGCTGCAATCACCGGAACATGATATTTTTCTTCTAATTCCTTTTTCAGCTCAATCACGGCCTCTTCCTCTGGCGTTAATGTGTTTAATACCATCGCAAATGGCTTATGAAGCTCCTTTAATTCAGAAACAACACGTTCTTCCGCAGGAATATAGCTTTCTCTGTCAATGTCACCGATTGATCCATCTGTCGTTACTACAATCCCAATGGTCGAATGATCTCGAATTACTTTTCTAGTTCCTATTTCTGCGGCTTCTTTAAACGGAATCTGGTTGGGCTGCCACGGCGTGCTTACCATTCTGGGATTTCCGTCCTCCATATGTCCCAGTGCATTGTTTACCAGATATCCCACGCAATCTACCATGCGTATGCGCAAATTTACCTTGCCCGGCAATTCCAGTGCAACTGCTTCTGCCGGTACAAATTTGGGCTCTGTCGTCATAATTGTTTTGCCGCCCCCGCTTTGCGGCAATTCATCTTGAATCCGCTCCTTCACATAACGGTTTGTCACATTTGGTATCACCATTAAATCCATAAACCTTTTAATAAAAGTGGATTTTCCGGTCCTCACCGGACCGACTACGCCAATATAGATATCCCCCTGTGAACGTTCCGCGATGTTTTCATATATATTCAGGTTCTCCAAGCTCTACCCCTCCTCCATATTATTTCCACTGATGTCTGTACAATATATTAGACGAATGTCCCCTTTATTCACAAAAAATTAAAAAAATCACTGAAATCTCAAATCCATCACAATAGTTTTTGCAAAAAAATAAAGTGTATTTCTATATTCTAGAATTACACTTTATCAAACCTTTTCACAGCACTGATTATCCCTTATCTATCGGGATGCCGGATAACCGCTCTTTTCGACTTATGATAGCTTTTGTAATCAATAACAGAATAACTGCAGCAGACCAAGAAACCGGATAGATAATTGCAACGCCTCTTACATCGTGCCAATGCTGCAGCAAAATGTATAGCGCTGAAATCCTCACAATACAAAAACTAAATACCGTAATCATCATAGGGAGGTTTGCCATCCCCTTCCCTCTCAATTCACAATTTAAGCATTCAAAGATTACATATAGGAAATAAAAGGGGAATGTAATTTTCATAATTTGACAGCCGTAAAAAATGACTTCCCGGTTGTTTGTAAAAAGGCTCATCACACTTGCCGCATTCAATAGCAGGAGCACACTGAGCATAATCGTCATACCCATTCCCCACAAAAATGAAAACCGCATTCCCTGCTTTATTCTTTCAAATTGGCGCGCCCCGTAATTTTGTCCTACAAAGGAAATAACAGACTGTCCCAGTGCCAAAATCGGCAGATAAATCGCCATTTCGATTCGAAAATAGTTTGTAAAAGCAGCAATTGCATGAATACTAAATTGGTTAATCTGCGATTGCAGCATAATGTTAGAAAAGGTAATAATCATCGCCTGTATGCCTGACGGAATCCCAAAAAGCATAATTTTTTTCAGAAATAGGAAACGAAATCCGGTGAATGCAAAGTTAAGTCTTACCTCTTTCGCACGATATCGCATATAAAGTAAAGTGAGCACCGCTGCTATACTTTGGGATAGAAAGCTTGCAAAAGCAGCTCCTTCCACTCCTTTTCCGAGAAAAATGACAAAAACGATATCTCCGATTACATTCAGTACACCCCCGATTGTCTGAAATATCATCGGATGTTTCGAATCACCGGTCGCTCTTAAAATACCGGCCGCTAAATTGTACAGAATAATCGCAGGCATGCTGAACATGTAAATTCGAAGATAGCTTACGGCCATCTCCCAAATGTCATCTGGTGTATTCATCCAACGCAAAAAAGACGCTGAAAAAGCTAAGCCAATCAACATGACAGCGAAGCCTCCGATTACCCCCGCAACCCAAGCCGTCTGTGCAATATGTTTTAAGGCTTTTGTGTCTTCTTTTCCATACGCATGTGCGGCAACTACATTTGTACCAATTGCCATTCCATTAAAAAATCCAATCATGCAGGTTACAATCAAGGCACTTGCGCCCACTGCCGCAGTCGCTTCCGCCCCTGAGTACCTGCCGATTATAATTAAATCCACCACATTATAGCATTGCTGAATCACACTTGATATCAAAATAGGTATTAAAAAACGTAAAATAGATTTTGAAATACGCCCCTCAGTCAAACGATTTTCTTCCATTTAAGCACCATTCAATCGGTGGCAAGCCACATAATGCTCCTTTCCCAGTTTTTTTAAAACAGGCTTCTCCGTAGAACATTTTTCACCGCACACTTTACAACGAGTTTGAAAAACACAGCCTTGCCGATCCTCTGTTATTTTTGATGCATCCGCACAATACTCCGGTATTTCTTTCTTATAGTCCATATCTAAATAAAAGACGGACTCCATTAAAGTTTTTGTATAAGGATGCTTTGCCGCGGATTTTAAAGCGTTTCCATCAATAATTTCAACGATGTTGCCGAGGTACATTACTGCAATTTGATGGGATACCTGCCCCACAAGATTGATATCATGGCAGATAAAGCCTATGGCAATCCCTTTTTCTCTTTGCAGCTTCACCAAAAGCTCCATAATATTTTTCTGTACTGAAACATCAAGGGCAGAAGTCGCTTCATCACAAATAATAATTTCTGGTTCCAAAGTCAGAGCGCGCGCGATTCCAACACGTTGCCTTTGCCCCCCGCTTAAATGATGGGGATATCGTTCTGCCAGCTCTACAGGGAGCTCCACCATCTCCAAATATTTCTTTGCGGTTTCTTCGCTTTCTTTTCGTTTTATTTCCCCGTAGTTAATCAGCGGCTCACAAATGATGTCCTTTATCTTCATTTTAGGATTAAATGCTTCGGACGGATCCTGAAAGACCATCTGAATACGCCGACGATGCTGCCTTAATTCTTCGCCTTTCAACTGCGTTACATCTCTTCCGTGAAAGAAAATTTTCCCCTCTGCTTTTTCCATCTGCACAATGGTTTTCATAAAAGTGCTTTTTCCGCATCCGCTTTCACCCACAAGCCCAAGCGTCTTTCCTTTATAAAATTTTAATGAAACATCTTCACATGCAACAAAAGCACTGTCTCTTCCACGTTTAAATTTCTTCGTCAGCTTTTGGGTTTCCAAAATCAGGTTTTCTTCACTTAACATATCGTTTCCCCTCTAATGTCGGAACACTTTCAATTAATTTTTTTGTATACGCGCTCGAAGGGTTTTTTAAGATAGATTCCCGTTCGCCTTCATCTACAATTTTTCCATCTTTCATTACCACAATTCGATCTGACATATAAGCTGCTACACCCAGATTATGCGTTACAATCACAAGTCCTGTCCCAAATTCTTCTCTCAAATCCATCATCTGCCCCACAATCTGCGCCTGTGTCGTAACATCCAAGGCACTAGTTGGTTCATCGGCGAGAAGCAGCTGTGGCTGAAATGTCATTGCCATTGCAATTCCAACTCTTTGCCGCATCCCTCCGCTTAGCTCGAATGGATAGCTCTGCATCACACGTTCCCCATCGGTCAGACGCATTTTCTCCAGCATTTCACGGCTCTTATCCCAGGCCTCCGGTTTGCTTATTTTTTGATGGCATCGTATATATTCGACAAATTGAACCCCAATTTTTCGAACTGGATTGATCATTGCACCGGAATCCTGAAATACCATAGAGATTTTACTTCCGCGAAATTGCTCCCATTCTTTTTTTGAATAGTGAAGCACTGAATTCCCCTCAAATAAAATTTCTCCGGAGGTTACCTTTCCTCCAGAGGGCAATAATCCCATCGCAGCGCGAATAACGGAAGTTTTTCCACTTCCGCTTTCGCCTACAAGGCTGATAATCTCTCCTTTATTTACTTCTAAATTAAAATTCTTTACAACTTCATTTCTTTTCTGATATTCGATTGAAATGTTATTCATGCTCAGCATACAGCCTTGCCTCCTGCACTTTATTCAGCCGGTTTCATATCTGTTGTAATCCAGTAATAATCCGCTGTGTGTATTTCTGCGCCTTTCACTGCTTTTGTACTGGACAGGTTGCTGTGATAATAACCATGTATTAAAACAGCCGCATCGTCGATTAAAATCTGTTGGAGCTCTTCGATAATATCTGCACGGGCGTCCATATCCATTTCACCTTCTAATTTCTCATACAGCGTATCGTATTCTTTATTTTCATATCCACAGTAGTTTGCACTTGATTTGCTGTACCAGTTATCTAAATATTCATATGGATCTCCCACCGGAACGGTCATCCAATTTGTAGCCAGCAAATCGTACTCACCGCTTACAAGCATATTCCATTCTGTATCCGCATCTGTCGTGTTTACAGTTACTTTGATTCCGATACCTTCTAACTGAGAAGCGATTGCTTCCGTAAAATCGGTTAAATTTCTGCTGTCATAAGTTAGATAGGACAGATTAATTAATTTCCCGTTCAGTTCACGATAGCCGTCTCCATCCGAGTCAATAATTCCCGCATCATCCAGCAATTTTTTTGCTGCCTTCGTATCATAAGGAGTCGCATCTTTGAGGTTCTTATATCCATAATCTAATGTGGAAGGAAGGACAGAGGCACCTGCCGTATACATACCACCCACGGTTACATCACACATTGTTTCATCATCTAATGCGAGAAGCACTGCTTTGCGAAGGGTGTCGTCCCCTAAGACTCTCTTTTGATTGATATAAGAAAAACCACAGCGCATGCCGATTGTTTCTGAAACATTAAAATCAGAGGAATTTCTTAACTTGTCCAAATCACTTGAAGTCACGATATTTTCCACAATGTCAACATCACCGCTTTGGAGCGCCATTGCCTTTGTAGAGCTATCATCAATAAATATAACATTGACTTTCTCATAAGGAACTTCTCCGTTCCAATAATGTTCATTTTTCTCCATTGCAATTGAGACTCCGGTATCGTATTTTTTGATTGCATACGGACCCGTTCCAATTGGATTGCTTGCTAACTCTAGGCCTGAATTGACATCTAGGATAGAAAAGTATGGATGCGCCAGTACTGCACTTAAGTCTGCATATGGCTTACTTGTAACAATTTCAACCATGCCGGACGCATCATCTGCTTTGATGGAATCATATCTCATAAATACAGACGGGGTTGAACTTCCTGTTCCATTTTTTTCTTGTTCATACATATACTTAATAGAATCTACTACAGCGGAAGCAGTTACCTCTTTTCCGTTGGAAAATTTCACGCCTTCTCTTATATGGAATTTCCATTCCGTATTGGCGTCATTTACCTTAACGTCATCAGACAGGTATGGCTGTGCATTCATCTCCTCATCAAAACGGAACAGACCTTCCCCGATGCTGTATCTGCTTACACACCATGCCGCATTAATCATTGCAGATGGGTCCAGCGAATCTGAAAAATTGGTACATCCAAAGTTCAGTGTCTTATCGCCAGCCGCAGAGTCTTTCTCACCGGCACCGCAGCCACTAAGCACGCCGGCAGCCATAACCGATGCCAATACTAATGCTGCAAATTTTTTTCTAAGTTTCATCTTCATCCTCCTGTGATGTTATATTTGCTTCGGGTCTAGTATATCCCGCAAACAATCGCCTAAAAGATTAAATATAATAACAACAATGCAAATTGCCATGCCCGGAAACAGCATCAACCAAGGGCATTCAAACATATAGCTTCTTCCTTCGTTCAGCATCAGTCCCCATTCTGCCAAAGGAGGCTGTGCACCAAAACCCAAAAAGGAAAGTCCTGCCAATTCCAATATCATCGTCCCTATATCGGCTGCCGCTGTTATAATCAACGTTGGCAATGCATTCGGCAGCAAATAGTATTTCAGTATATTGATGTCTCTCGTGCCCATACTCTGTGCTGCATAAATATAATCCTTGTGCCTTATCTTTAAAACCAAGCTTCGTGCCAGCCTTGCATACTTTGTCCAACTTACTGCCGCAATTGCAATCATTGCATTCGTTACGCTGGCTCCGCTGATTCCTGCAACTGCAATCGCCAGGACCATTCCGGGAAAGGAAATCATCATATCCGAAATTCGCATAATTATACTGTCCAGCAGTCCCCCGTAAAACCCGGCAATCATACCAAGTACACTTCCGATCAAAAGAATACTTACCACTAAGACAAGGGAGGCAGACAGTGAAACCCGAAGACCGTAAATAACACGAGAAAAAACGTCTCTTCCCAGCTTATCGGTTCCAAACCAGTGTGCCGAACTCGGCGGAAAAAAAGCTTCTCTTAAATGGGAATCATATGGACTGTACGGTGCAATGTAACGAGCAAAAAAAGCGATTGCAATCAATACAGCAGCTAAAAAAACGAGGATAGAAAATTGTTTGTTTTCCTTTATAAACGTGATTAATTTCTTCATATTTCACTCCTCTTGCGAATTCTCGGGTCCAAATAAGAATATGAAAAATCTACGGCTAAGTTAATTGCCATATAAATCAGCGCAATCCAAAGCACATATGCCTGAATCAAGGGATAATCGTAAGCTTTGATTGCAGAAACGGCTAGGTTTCCAAGTCCCTGATAGGAGAAAATAACTTCTACCACTGCGGTTCCCCCCAAAAGGTTTCCCAAAGACAAGCCTAAAAGGGTAATGAGTGGCAGCAAGGCATTGGGGAACACATGCTTCCATAAAATAATGCTTTCCTTTATGCCTCTCGCTCTTGCTCCTGTCACATAATCTTGTCCCATTTCCTCTAAAACAGCAGTCCGTACCTGCCTTGTATATTTTGCGGCCATCGCAAAGGCAAGTGTTACTGCCGGCAGGATCAGCCTTTCAAGACCACTGCCCATCGATACAACAGAAACCAATTTGAACTTTACGGCAATCAGATAAAGTAGCACCAATCCAACCCAGAAATTCGGAAGGGATATCCCTAAAAAACTGCCCCCTCTTATCAAATAATCAATACATTTATTTCTTTTTACTGCCGCAAGCATCCCCAGAGGTACGGACACTAAAATCATAAGAAAAAGTGATGTGAATGCCAACTTTAGAGTAGGAAAAAGTCTTTCTAAAATGATACCAATCACCGGGCGCTTCATAGAATAGGAGATGCCAAAATTACCTGTTAAGCAACCTGAAAGCCAATCCCAATATTGAATAAGAAATGGCTTATTCAGCCCCATACTCTCCCTTGATTTTTCTAAAATTTCTTCACTCGGAATCGTTCCAGAGACAGCATACATCGTTCGCACCGGATCTCCGGGAGCGAGGTAAATGAGGCCAAATGTAATCATGCTGATTCCAAATAAGACAATCAATATTTCAAATATCCTGCTTGTAAATTGTGTCCTGCTCACAACGAGTCCTCCTATGAATTAACCGGAAAGCTTCCCATACGCAATGACGGTTTCTTTTTCTATAACAGACAGGCTTCCAACCTGATATAAAATGACACTCTTTTCCTTTGCAATACACGTCTCCAGCAAATTCCCAAAATAATCTCTGATTTCACCTAGTATCTCATTTTTCTCTACAATATCCCCGGCACGATACCGCGGATACCAACAACCTGTCTTTCCAGCTTCTTCATAAAATGCTTCTGTAATCAATACTTTTTCTTCCGATTCTATTTCCTTTGATTCCGGACTGACACAAGTACAGAGAAACCCCAGTTCCTTTAAAATCCGATATACATCGGCGATATCCTCTTGCACCTCTGTCTGCGACCAAAGCCCTAAATTTCCTCTCTCAAGCAAAATTCCCGGAACCCCTAAGCTTCCTGCATAATTATAGGCACCTCCGGTGCCGCTCTGCGATCTGACAATGTACTTCACATTGACCTGTCTTGCCATCTGCTCGGAAATGCGGCAAGTCTCTTCATCGGCTTTTCCCTGGCAATATACATAAGCCTTTAATTCCTCATGCCAATCACCACAATGCAAGTCAATGTAGCAGTCCACTTTGGAAAAAAGCTCTTTTTCTATGTAATAGCAAACTCTTTCTGCTAAGCTTCCGTCTTTATTTCCCGGAAATTCACGATTTAGATTTTTCCCATCTTCATAGACTAAACTTTTCGTTCGATTTTCAAATCCAGTTCGATTCACCAGCGGGATTAGAATAATGTTTCCTACTATTTCATCTGGCTTTAAGGAAGCCGCTAACTCAAAAGCTGCCTGTATTCCCACATACTCCGCATTGTGAATGCCTCCTGTAATTAAAATCGTCTTTCCTTCTCCTTTTCCGCAGATTACGGTAGCCGGCAAAGAAAGCCCCTGTTCTTCAACTTCAAGAAATCCTTGAAGTTTTTGGTTTCTATGCTTGAGCACTTCCTCTATATCAATAAAATCCTTCCTCATTCAAATATCCTTTCTTTTTGCAAACAAAAAAAGTGTACACAAAATAAGTGTACACAAAGAAGCTTTGTAATTCTCTGAGCTCACCCATCCTCCGTAGGTATTGCCGGTCTACATAAAAGCAGGTCTC
Organism: uncultured Anaerovorax sp.; assembly: GCA_963521065.1. Taxonomy (GTDB): domain Bacteria; phylum Bacillota; class Clostridia; order Peptostreptococcales; family Anaerovoracaceae; genus IOR16. Next base: position 109,825 of record CAUQTI010000004.1, read on the forward strand.
CTGGCTTAAAAGCATTGTTCATTTTTCCTTCCCGGACGATCAATCCAGTGGCTTATAAAATGAACCCTTTCTTACAGTGACGGGATCGCATTGGAATTTCACCAATTTCCCTATTAATCCGCATGGAACTTTCATGAATTTAATTATATGTCCTTCGCATCAAAACCCAAATATTTTCGATGCATATATCGCATTTATTTTATTCTATTTTTAAACAAATGTCAACAAATTTCTGCAATCTGGCTTCCGCCATCTCTCGCACTTGCTTTTATTCTAAGTAAATCAATCGGCTGCAGATAAGACTTCTCCGGTCAGACTAAAGGTCTTTCCTTCAATAATTCTCATCGGTATAATTTCTCCAACCATTGAATCATTCCCTTTAAAATTTACAATTTTTAAGGAATCTGTTCTTCCCGTATACGTTGCATCGTCAGTTTTACTCTTTCCCTCAACAAGAACCTTCTGCACTGTATTCTCATACCGTTTATTGCTCTGTGCTGTCTTTTCATTCATCAATTCTACAAGGCGATTAAAACGGATGTGCTTAACCTCTTCTGAAACTTGATCGGTATACTTGGCAGCAGGTGTTCCCTGCCGAATGGAATATAAGAATGTAAACGCTGAGTCAAATTGTACCTTCTCCACCAAATCCAAAGTTTCTGAAAAATCTTCCTCTGTTTCTCCCGGAAATCCCACAATGATATCTGTACTTATCGCGATATCAGGGACCGCTTTTCTCAATTTTTCAATCAGATGTAAGTAGTGCTCCTTCGTATAGCTTCGGTTCATTCTTTTCAGCAAATTTGTACTTCCGGACTGTACTGGCAGATGAATGTGCTTACAAAGCTTATCGCAGTCCTTATATGCTTGAATTAAACCATCGGACAAGTCCTTCGGATGTGAGGTCATAAAGCGGATGCGCTCTAAGCCGTCTAATTCATTCAGCTTATAAATCAGCCCTGCAAAATCCAAACCATTTTCTGCCTTTGCACAATAGTCGCCACCGTGTGCACTGACTCCATACGAATTTACATTTTGCCCCAATAAAGTGATTTCCTTTGCTCCGGAAGATACGAGATGCTTAACCTCGGAAATTACCTCCTCCGGTCTTCTGCTTCGTTCCCTTCCTCTCGTATAGGGAACAATGCAGTAGGTGCAGAAATTATTACACCCATACATGATGTTCACAAATGATTTAAAAGGATACAGCCGTTTCGCAGGAAGTCCTTCCACAACAGCTCCGGCTTCCTCCCAGACATCTACAATTTTTTTACGCTCGGAAAGAACTCCCTGAATCAATTTCGGGAAGGTATGAATATTGTGCGTTCCAAAAACGAGGTCAACCCAAGGGTATTTGCTTTTTAAGGTATCAATTATATGCTGCTGCTGCATCATACAGCCGCAGACCCCAACAATAAATGATGGATTTTCCTCTTTTATTTTTTTTAGCTGACCTAAGATTCCAAAAAATCTCTTATCTGCATTTTCTCTTACACTGCATGTATTCAAAAGTACAATGTCAGCTTCCTTCTTCGTTTTTGCCGGTACAAATCCTTGCTCTGAAAGCATACCGGCGATTGTTTCCGAATCCCGCTCATTCATCTGACAGCCAAAGGTCTGTATAAAAAAGCGGGTTAGCTGATTATTTTCCATTCCTGTTTCTCCAAATTTTATTTTAGTAAATCAATAAATCTTCCGTTTCATGCTTCTTGCTTCTGCCCATCAGCGCCGTAACCGCTTCCCTCGCATCTATCTTTTCATTTACTACCTGATAAATTGCTTCTGTAATCGGCATTTCTACACCATTTTTCTGAGCCAGCTCGTAAGCAGCTTCGGTTGTAAACATTCCTTCCACAACCATGCCTACTTGTTTTGTTGCATCGGAAGGCTTCATACCTTCTCCAATCATAATGCCACAGCGACGGTTTCGGCTGTGCATGCTCGTGCAGGTTACAATCAAATCTCCCATTCCGCTTAAACCGGAGAAGGTCTTTTCTTCTGCCCCAAGCTTTACACCCAGACGAGCCATTTCTGTCATACCTCTTGTCATCATTGCCGCTTTCGCATTGTCTCCAAAGCCCATACCATCTGAAATACCTGCACCTAGGGCGATGATATTTTTTAATGCACCTCCAAGCTCAACTCCCACAATATCTGTGTTTGTATAGACACGAAACGCATCAGACATGAAAACATCTTGGATATACTCTGCCAATTTTATTTCCCTTGAAGCAGAAACTACTGTCGTCGGCATCGCTTTTCCGACTTCTTCGGCATGAGAAGGACCGGAAAGCACCACATAATTGGCATCAGGAAGACGTTCAAATGCAATTTGCGACATGCGAAGCAAACTTTTCTGTTCAATCCCCTTGGCTACGTTCACAAGTACCATATCCTTATTTAAATAAGGCACTGCGCTCTCCAGAGCGCTTCTAAAATGTTGTGCCGGTGCTGAAAAGAGAACGATATCGGCTCCCCTTACCGCTTCCTCAGGCTCTGCTGCAAGCTGTAAGCGTTCATGAAAAAAGACATCCGGGAGATATTTTCGATTCTCTCTATTTTCTTTCATTTCCTGTACATGCTGTGCATTGATATCCCACATGCTGACCTTATGGCCGTTTGCGCTCAATGTAACTGCCAAAGCAGTTCCCCAGCTTCCAGCACCCATTACCGCAATTTTTTTATTCATTTTTTGCCTCCAAAATTTATTTCTTAAAACTAATTTTTGTTTCTTCCCCATGCAAAAGACGCTTAATGTTCTGACGGTGTTTAAAAATGGCAATTATGCCCATTGAAAGCGACCAGAGCAAATACTCCGGATGAATCAGATACGCCAAAACAGGAAGTGCAGCCGCCGCCAATATCGATCCAACGGCAACTCTTTTTGAAATAAGAATGCCTAAAATTGCAATCACTGCAATTTCTAAACCTAAAATCGGTTCTATGCTTACGATCGCTCCAAATCCGGTTGCGATGCCTTTTCCTCCCCGAAAGCCAAACAAAATCGGCCAAATATGTCCGATAAATACCGCTACGCCACACAACACGGCTACAGACTGCCCCCCTAGCAGACGTCCCAGCAAAACAGCGGCAACGCCTTTTAAAATATCAATTAACAGAGTTGCAATTGCAGCTTTCTTACCAAGAACACGAAGAACATTTGTCGTTCCGGCATTTCCGCTTCCTTGAGAACGAATATCAATTCCACATGCTTTTGCGATCAAAATAGCGGGTGAAATATTCCCGATAAAATAGGCTGCTGCCAATGCTACCGCAAAATAAACCGGATTATTCATTCGCAGACTCACCCTTCTCTCTAAATACAAATTTTATAGAAGTTCCTTCAAATCCAAAGCCTTCTCTTATTTTATTTTCTAAATAACGTGCATAAGAAAAATGCATCAAATCTCTGTCGTTGATTTTAAACGAGAAAAGAGGCGGCTTCACAGCAACCTGCGTTGCATAATAAATTTTTAAACGCCGTCCCTTATCGGATGGCGGTGCTTGCATCATCGTTGCATCAATGATTAAGCTGTTTAACTGGCCAGTCGGAACACGCATTGCCCGCTGATCCGAAACGTGTTTTGCGAAAGAGATTAATTTTTCTAAGCGCTGATTCTTTAATACAGAGATAAAAACAACCGGTGCATAAGACATAAAAGAAAGCTCTTCTCTTATCTCCTTTTCAAAGTCGCGCATCGTATTTGTTTCCTTTTCAATCAGGTCCCACTTATTTACAACGACAATAAGTCCTTTACCAGCTTCATGCGCAACTCCCGCAATTTTTTTATCCTGTTCCGTAACCCCCTCCTGTGCATCCAGCATCAGAAAACAGACGTCACAACGCTCAATTGCAGAAATTGCCCGAATCACACTGTAACGCTCAATATCCTGTGTCACCTTACTTTTCCGTCGGATTCCTGCCGTATCAATCAGTAAAAAAGAATCTTCCCCATGCGTAAACGGGGTATCAATTGAATCTCTCGTCGTACCGGCAATGTTGCTTACAATCACCCGATTTTCCCCTAAGAATGCATTAATCAAAGAGGATTTTCCTACGTTCGGTTTTCCGATAATCGCGATACTCGTTCTGTCATCGTCCTCCCCGTCTTCATTTGGTTCAGGAAACCTCTCAATGATCATTTCCAGTAAGTCACCCAAGCCCAGCATATTTGCTGCTGAAATAGCAATCGGCTCTCCAAGTCCTAATTCATAAAAATCGTAAAAATCATCTGGCATTTTGGGTGTATCAATTTTATTTGCGACTAAAATAACATCTTTCCCTTTTCGGCGCAGCATCGAAGCAACTTCTCTGTCCGCAGAGGTAACCCCCGCTCTTCCATCCACCAAAAATAAGATGACCTGGGCTGTCTCCATTGCAATCTCTGCCTGTCCGCGCATCTGTGAAAGAATAATATCGTCTGAATCCGGCTCAATTCCGCCCGTGTCAATCAAAATAAAAGGAACGTCTCTCCATTCAGCCTCTGCATAAATCCGGTCCCGCGTTACTCCCGGAGTGTCCTCTACAATCGAGACTCTCCTTCCTACTATTTTATTAAAAAAAGTCGATTTGCCTACATTCGGCCTGCCTACCACAGCGACAATTGGTTTATTCATAAATTTTTCACTCCATCTTTCTCTTGTTTTCCATTTTTGAAACAAGCAAAAATAACATTGCTCAATCAGAGTAATTATAACAGAAAAGATTGCTCACAGCAATAAAATCGTTGTCCCAACGAGCGGCAGCAGATTACAGCAAATCCAAATATTCTTTATTATGCATCCGAACATATTTCATTGTCGCGCAATCCCCATGTCCCGGATAAATCGTGATGTCATTACTCCATCCCGATAATATTTCTCTTACCGTTCGTCGCATCTCCGCTTCAGATCCGTCTACTAAATCCGTACGTCCAAGGTCAATATTGAAAATAGTGTCTCCTGTAAATACACACTTGCTTTTTTCTGAAAAAAAGCACACGCTGCCGTGCGTATGACCGGGCGTATGTATGATTTTCAGTTCTTCTTCTCCCAAAAGAAAACATTCGCCGCCTTCAAGCATGCTGTCTACTTCTTTTTTGTATTGCTCCGCATCCTGCCAATGGAGAAAAACCGGACACTCCCATTCCTTTTTTAGACGCTCCACTGCCCCAACGTGATCGTAATGGTGATGCGTTAATAAAATCCCCTTTACTTTTAAATTTAGAGCTTCACATGCCTTTAAAAATCTCTCAGGAAGGTAACCCGGATCAATGATAAAAGCTTCTCCGCCATCCCTGTCGTACAATATATAACCGTTACTTTCTAAATTTCCTCCGACAAACCGTTTTATTTTCATGGTACCCTCCGTAAATACAAGATTGATTCTATCTATTTGATTTTACCCCATTTCGTTGAAAAATACAATTTTACATTGATTTAAGTAAAAATAATGGTACAATAATAAAATGTATACTAAATGAAAAAGAAACGGTCTTGCAGCCGTTTTTATATTTTAAGGAGTAATGAAATGAAAGTGGCAATCATCGGCGCCGGTAAATTAGGCATCACAATTACAGAAGCACTTTTAAGCGGTGATAACGAAGTCACACTGGTAGATAAAAACAGCGAATTGCTGCAAAAAATAAACGGCCAACTTGATTTGCTGACTGTGACCGCAAACGCGAAACAAATTTCTTTCATGAAAGAAATTAATATATGGACCTATGACTATTTAGTTGCCGTCACTGATAATGACGAAAAAAATATGGTCATTTGCTCTTTCGCAAAGCACTTGGGATGTCCTAAAGTCATTGCTCGTATCCGTGACCCTGAGCATGTAAAGCAGATTGAAGTGATTAAAGAAGCCTTGAATATAGATTTTATTGTAAATCCTGATATGTCCATTTCCAATGAAATATATAAGTATTTGGTTGAAAAATATACATTAAATAACGGGTGTTATTCCAGTGGAAAAATTGCAGTCATTGAGTTTTCAACAGACAAGCTTCCCGTTTTGATTGACAAACCAATCCATAATGTAACAAAAATACTGGGAGATATGCAGGTGACCGCGATTTCCAGAAATGGAAAGGTCATTATTCCAAGGGGTGACACTGTTATTTTGAACGGTGACCGCCTTTATGTCTTAGGCCTTGACGAACCGATACAAAAGTTGAATGACATCGTTCACGACAAAGATCAATATACCGATTTGCAGCGTGTTATGATCGCCGGAGGCGGAAAATCCGGCTTTTACCTTGCGCAAAAACTATCCGCTTTCGGCGTTGCTGTTAAAATGATTGAAATTGACAAAGCACGCTGTCAATACCTCTCGGAGCATTTGGATAACGTTATGGTACTGCATGGTGATGCTACAGATCCAAATCTCTTGGAAGAGGAAAATATAAACGAAATGGATGCCTTCATTACACTGACGGGATTTGATGAAGAAAATCTTTTACTCGCTCTGATGGCAAATCAGCACGACATTGAAGATGTTGTTGCAAAAGTAAGCCGCAAGAGTTATGCCGATTTAATTGAAAAAATGGGCATCAGCATGGCGTTAAATCCCTTGGATATGACCGCAACAAATATACTGCGCTACATTCAAGGCTCTACGCATATCATTTTTTCACAGCTCATACAGGGACAAGCCGAATTTATCGAATTAGTTGCTGACAAAAAAATGCGCCTGCTGAATCAGCCTCTTAAAAATTTAGAGCTGCCAAACGGCGTTATTATTGCCGCAGTTCACCGTGGCGAAGAAGCTGTCATTCCAAATGGAGATACGGTAATTAAAAATGGTGACCGCATCATCATTCTCTCTTTGCTGTCAAATATTCCGAACCTGGAGAAGTTGTTTCGTTCTAAAAGGTCACGTTTTTTCAAATAAGAAAGGTACGCTGTCATGGTTCTAAACTATAAACTGATATTAAAAGTAGATGCTGCTATCGGAATTCTTCTAGCTGCTGCAATGCTTCCTTCATTACTTGTGTCCCTGCTTTATAACGAAGCAAACGCCGCTATTGCATTTGCAAGATGTATTGCGCCGATGCTTCTGCTTGGCAGCCTCATTGTATATAAAATCAAACTGACTACCTCCACACTTCGCATGCGTGACGGCTTTTTAATTGTAGCCTCCTCTTGGCTGCTTGCTTCTATCTTCGGAGCATTTCCGTTTCTGCTGTCCGGCTCCATTCCGTCTTTCGTAGATGCCTTTTTTGAAACAGCCTCTGGCTTTTCTACGACAGGTTCTACAATTCTCACTGATGTGGAAGCGCTTCCAAAAGGAATTCTATTTTGGCGCTCTTTTACCCATTGGTTAGGAGGAATGGGTATTCTGGTTTTCGCCATCGCCTTGCTTCCGGCTCTTGGAATCGGAGGTCAGCGGATTGTGCGAGCAGAAACACCAGGACCTACCTTAGATAAACTCTCACCGAAAATCTCAGATTCTGCACGCATTTTATATGCAATGTATTTCGGAATGACGATTTTAGAGGTCATTCTTCTTTGTATCGGCGGAGTAAGCCTGTACGATTCACTGGTACATACCTTCGGATCGGTAGGAAGCGGCGGATTATCCAGCTATAACGATAGCATCGCACATTTCAACAGCCTTTATGTCGATATCGTTATCACTGTGTTTATGGTTTTAGCAGGGGTCAACTACAATTTATATTATCTCCTTTTACAAAAAAGATTGCGCGATTTCTTTTCTGACTATGAATTGCGTGGCTACCTTTTGATTATCGGTATCGCCACTCTTCTGATTGCATGGAATTTATGGAGCACAAAAACCTATGACAATATAGGAGAAGCCCTTCACCATTCAGTCTTTCAAGCCGCTTCAATTACAACAACGACGGGATACGCTACGGCGGACTATAACGTATGGCCTACCTTCAGCAAAATGGTTCTTTTCCTTCTTATGTTTGTCGGCGGATGCTCTTCCTCCACAGGCGGCGGAGTAAAAGTGATACGTGTTTTGATTTTGTTAAAGCTGATTCGAAGAGGGATGTACCGAAAGCTTCATCCCCGCGCGGTTGTGCCCGTTAAAATTCAAGGAAGAAGTGTTCCGTCCGATACGGTATCTGGCATTACCAGCTTTGCTGTTTTGTATATGTGTCTTCTCCTGTTTGGAAGCCTCGTAATTTCGCTGGAAAATTATGATATGTTGACGTGCATCAGTGCTGTTGCGTCATGTCTTGGAAACATCGGACCGGGCTTTGAACTGGTCGGACCTGCTTCTAATTTCAGCAGTTTTTCAGACTTCTCGAAGATGTTCTTATCTTTTTATATGTTGATTGGGCGATTAGAATTATTTACAATCATGCTTCTTTTTACCAAATTTTTCTGGAATCCAGACCGTTAGAAATCGCGACTATGTATTTGTTTCTTATAAATAAAAAAGCTTCCTTTTTGGCATACTATTCAAAAAGGAGGCTTTTTAAAAATGAAGGTAAAAGAATTAATGACAACATCCGTAACGTGTGTACGTCCAAACACACCCCTATCCCAAATTGCAAAATATATGAAACAAGAAAATATCGGTGCCCTTCCGGTTTGCACAGACCGTGGTGAGCCAGTCGGTATCATTACAGACCGCGACATCGTCCTGCGTGCAATGACAGATCCCGGAAAGGAAAAGACAGCCCAAGACATTATGACAAAAAATTTAGTTCATGCACATCCTGAAATGAATACACATGAAGCATCTATGCTGCTCGCCAAACACCAAATCCGTCGCTTGCCTGTTGTAGAGAATAACAAGCTGGTCGGGATGCTGGCAATGGCTGATATTGCAAGAAAGCCAATCTATGTAGATGAAGCCGGTGATGCACTGAACGCAATCTCAAAACCAAGTACTCTGAATTGATGCAATTTATGTCTCAATTCAAATAAGACTTGATTTTATAAAGCGAAAAAAGATCTGAAATAATCCCCCAGCAAGTATATTTACAACGTCTGTAACCATTTAGAGAAGGTAAAAATGATTAATCATTTGATTGTAAAGTATTCCTTATTGGGGGATTTTCTCTGTCCCAAAGGGCTAGCACAATGTAAAGTTAATTTCGCGATTCGCGATATTTACTGAGTCCACACAAATTTTCACACGGTCTCCAAGCGCATAAATCTTATGCGTTTTTCTTCCAATCATGCGATACTTTTCCGGCTCATAATCATAATAATCATCATTTATTTCTGCGGCTCGAACCATCCCCTCGATGGTATTCTCAATTTCAACAAAAAATCCTGACTGCGCAATCCCACTGATTACCCCGTCATATTCTTCTCCTATATGGTAAGACATATATTCTGCCATTTTTAGCTTTTCTACTTCTCGCTCCAGCTCTTGTGCTTCTCTCTCTGTTTTCGATGAAATTTCAGCTGCTTCTATGGTTTTCTTTTTTAATACCTTGATGCGACGCTCATTTAATGTTCCGGAGAGGGCCTCTTTAATAATCCGGTGGATGATTAAATCCGGATAACGGCGAATCGGAGAGGTAAAATGACAGTAAAACTTTACTCCTAGGCCGAAATGTCCTTCACAATCCACCCCGTAAAATGCTTTTTTCATAGAACGAAGCATTACTGTATTCACAACATGTTCTTCTGGTTTTCCCTCCACTGCCTTAATTACTTCATTTAAAGAGCGCGGATGAATATGCTCCGGATTTCCCTTCAAAAGAATCCCAAAGCTCATTAAAAATTGTTTTAAAACTTCAATTTTCTCAAGAGCCGGCTTTTCATGAATTCGATATACAAAGGGAATCTCCATCCAGAAGAAGTGCTCTGCAATTGTTTCATTGGCAAGGAGCATAAATTCCTCGATGATACGGTTTGCCACTCTTCTCTCCGCCGTTTCGACTGAAATAGGGATGCCTTGTTCGTTCAGCTTGATGTATGCCTCATCAAAGTCAAAGTCTAAGCTTCCTCGTTTATCACGCACAGAGTGCAAAATAGCTGCCAACTCCTGCATCGATAAAATATCCGGATAAATAGAACGGTATTTCTCAATCAACGCCTCATCCTTATTTTCCAGTATGTCAGAAACATCTGTATAAACCATTCTTTCTTTTGAACATATCACACTCTCATAAATTTCGTGATTTACCACCTCACCAGACTGGCTTACCTCCATGTCGACACTTAAGGTCAACCTCTCCACCTGAGGATTTAAGCTGCAAATCCCATTTGAAAGCTCTTCCGGCAGCATGGGAATTACTTGATCTAATAAATAAACACTATTCCCTCTTTTTAAGGCTTCCTGATCAAGAGGGCTCCCTTCTTTTACATAACTGGTTACATCTGCTATGTGTACTCCTAAAAGAAAATTCCCATTCTCTAAGCGTTCTACAGAGACAGCATCGTCAAAATCCTTAGAATCAGCTCCGTCAATTGTAATAATTACTTTGTCACGCAAGTCAACGCGCTCCTTCAGTAAGTCCACCCCGATGGTCTGCTGTATATTCTGCGCCTCTTCTTGTACTTTATAAGGAAACTCTGTTTTTAAATTATGCTGCCGAATGAGAGCCTTAATCTCTGCTCCTTTTTCATCCTTTCGGCTGATAATTTCCGTAATTGTTCCTTCTGCTTTCAAATTTTTTTCAGGCCACTGGGTGATTTTTACAACGACCTTATCTCCATTTTTTGCGCCATTAATGTTTCGGTTAGCTACAAAAATATCGTCTGTTTCTTTCGGGTCCTCTGATATAACAAAACCAAATCTTTTCTGCATTTGAAAAGTACCCACAATCTCGGTTGTATTTCTCTTCAAAATACGTGTAATTACACCTTCCTGCTTTGCATCACCCTCTTTATACTCCACTACTTTTACCGCTACAAGATCGCCGTGCATTGCATAGTTTAAATCCTTTGGAGAAATAAAAATATCATCTTGTGATTCCTCCGTTGGAATGACAAAGCCAAACCCTTTTCTGTGCTTTGCTAATGTCCCTGTAACAATATCTAAATGCTTGGGCAAAATATATTTATTTTTTTTTGTACGAAAGACTCGTCCTTCTTCACATAATTCATCCAACGCCGCAATAAAATTACCAACTTCTTTCCCTTGCAAATCGTAATATGCAACAAGCTCTTGGTCCAGCATCGGTTCATAATTTTTTTCAGCTAGTTTATCTAAAATTTGTTTTTTATAATCCATCTGCATTTTTTCTCTCCATTATCCACTTTCTTATTTCTATCATAACACACTGATTCGACTCTAAGATAAAAATTATGTAAAATTTTCATTATAATATGAAAAGGGCTGCTTATTTTTTAAAGCAGCCTGTTTGGGGTTCCTACGCTTTATTCTGTTTTTGCATCGTTTTCATCATTGGCATTGTCTGTAATCGTTCCGTCATTTACATTATTATTATTATTCGGAACGCCGTTGTCATTCAAATCCTTGTTAAGGGTATTATCATCGACACCATTGTCAACAACACCATCATTGTTCAAATCCTCATCGACAACACCATTATCAGTGCCGTCTGGATTTAAATCAACATCTTTGTTTGTGCATCCCATAAAAGTAAATAAAGCCAGAACTAATAACATTGCTAAAAATATTCTTGTCTTTTTCACGATTTCATCTCCTCTCTTTTCTCAACCTTATTATTAGCTATTATTAAAAATTTTAGACATTTATTTAATGGCAAATTTATAAAGTTTATAAGAAAGTGCAGTGAAAATTAATTAAAATTTAATTGTAAAAAAATAAAAATTATTTTTGTGGCCTAAAAATAAAAAAAACCTCAGAAAACACGCGATTTCTACGAATAGCCTATGTGTTTTTTGAGGTTTTATACTTGTAGATAGAATTACTTATCTTTGCTCGTTTCAGTTGCGGGTTTTTGTTATACTTAAAATTTGATACCCTTTTTCTTCTAAAGACTGTATCATCGGCTCAGAGTCCAAAGTGTTCACGCGAATTACAACATCACTTCTCTTCTCCTTCTCCAGTCGGTATGCGGCAATATGGTTAATATTTGCACCGTATTTACTTACCACATTTGCAACATCTGAAAGGATTCCAGGCTTATCGTCGGCTTCAATTACCAGACGTGTCCCGATATCTCTGGCTCCAAGTAAGTCAATAAATGCATCAAAGATATCACTTTCTGTAATGATTCCCACAAGCCTTGTGCCATCAATGACGGGAAGAGAGCTCACTCGATTTGCACGCATCAGCACCGCTGCTTCCTCTAAAATGTCGTCCGGAGATATTGTCACAACTTTCTTTGTCATCGCATCGCGTACTGTCGTCTTTGCCAATAAATAATTAATTTCAAAAACACTAAGCGCCGTTGCCTTCGTCGGTGAAACTTTTTGAATATCTCCATCTGTCAGTATCCCGACCACGCGTTCCCCATCCAATACCGGTATTCGCTTTAAACTTTTTACCCGCATCAGCTCAATGACCTCTGTAATCGGCGCGTCAGCCTGAATCGTGTAAGGATCTTTTGTCATCCGGTTTCTTACATACATCTTATTCCCCTCCTAAATAAGCTTTCTGCACTTCATTGCTCTTCATCAATTCTTCCCCACTCCCGGTTAGTACAATGGATCCGGTTTCAATCACATAACCCCGATGTGCAATCGACAGAGCCATGCTGGCGTTTTGTTCAACGAGAAGAACTGTCGTCCCGCTTTTATTGATATCTTTTACAATCTCAAAAATTTCACGCACCAAAAGGGGTGCAAGCCCCATAGATGGCTCATCCAAAAGTAAAATCTTAGGACGGGACATCAAGGCTCTCCCCATGGCAAGCATTTGCTGTTCCCCACCAGATAATGTACCTGCCATCTGTTTTTTCCGATCGCCTAAAATAGGAAACCGTTCATAAACACTTTGCATGTCCTTTCGTATCTCTTCTTTATCTTTTCTAAGAAAGGCACCCATTTCTAAATTTTCCAAGACACTCATTTCTGGAAAAATCCGTCTTCCCTCCGGCACCTGAGACAATCCTAGCAATACCCTTTGGGGAGCAGAAAGTGTACCAATCTGCGCCCCGTCAAGTATGATTTCGCCGCTCGTAATCTTTTTAAGACCAGAGATAGTGCGGAGGGTGGTGGTTTTTCCCGCACCGTTGGCGCCTATCAGCGTAACAATCTCTCCATCGTTTACCGTAAGAGAAATATTTTTTAAAGCATGAATTACACCATAGTGTACATTTAAGTCTTTAATCTCTAACATTGTTCACATCCTCCCCCAAATAAGCCTCGATTACCCTTTTATTCGAACGGATTTCGCCTGGCGTACCATTTGCAATCATCATTCCATAATCTAAAACGTAAATTCTCTCACAGACTTTCATAACTAGGGACATATCATGTTCAATTAAGAGGATGCTTAAATCAAATTTTTCTCTCAGCCACGCGATGGTATTGGTCAGTTCCGCTGTCTCATTTGGGTTCATTCCAGCCGCTGGCTCATCTAAAAGCAAAAGGGACGGTTTCGTAGCCAAAGCTCTTGCAATTTCTAAATGACGCTGTTCTCCGTATGGCAGGTTTTTAGCAAGTTCCTCTTTTTTATGTGTTAGATGGAATATTTCCAAAAGCTCGCTGGCTTCCTCAACTAGACGGCTTTCTTCTTTTCGATATTTTAACGTATGGAAAAATGCTCCCGGCACTTGATAGTGAACATTTTGATGCATCGCAATTCGAACGTTATCTAGGACGGTTAAATCCTTGAAAAGACGTATATTTTGAAACGTACGTGCAATGCCTTCTTTCGTAATGTGATAGGGCTTTTTGCCTTGTATTTCTCTCGAATTTTCCTTTGTATTTAAAGTGATGATACCATTTGTGGGCTCATAAACACCTGTCAGAAGGTTAAATAACGTCGTCTTTCCTGCTCCATTCGGCCCGATTAAACCAACCAGCTCGCCCTCCTGAATCTCCATATTTACATTGGAAACGGCAGTCAAACCTCCGAAAGACTTTGTCAGTTTTTCTACTGAAAGCAATGGCATATTTGACACCTCCTATTCTACTTTCTCTTTATCTGTATTTTTCATACGAAATAGCTTTGTGAAATCCAATTCCTTTGAAGCCATAAGTCCTTGAGGGCGAAAAATCATTACAACAACAAGTAATGCTGCATAAATAATCATCCGCAATGCAGTAAAGGCCTGCAAATAAGTGGTAAGCACCGCTAAGAGCACTGCGGCAATGACAGAACCTGTGATGCTTCCCATTCCTCCAAGCACAACGATGACGAGGAAATCAATTGACTTTAAAAAGCCAAACATATTTGGTTTTAAAATAAAGAAAGTAGAAGCATAGAGAGCTCCTCCAATCCCTGCAAAAAATGCTCCGATTGCAAAGGCCATTACCTTATATTTCGTAGTGTTAATCCCCATTGACTCTGCGGCAATTTCATCTTCACGAATAGAAATACAGGCCCTTCCATGAGAAGAGTGAATAAAGTTATTGATTAAAAGAATCGTACCTGCGGTGAAAAACCAAAGCCACGGCCAATTCGTAAACTTCGGAACACCGTTCAATCCGGCAGCGCCTCCCGTAATTTTTAAGTTTAAAAATACAATGCGGATAATTTCAGCCATGCCCAGCGTTGCAATTGCTAGGTAATCCCCTCTCAGTCTCAAGGTTGGAATTCCAATCAAAACACCGAAGATTGCAGCCATCACTGCTCCGGCCAGCGTTCCGATTAAAAATCCGGCAGTGGTAGGCATTGCCATTGTAACAATAGCACAGGTATAGGCACCTATGGACATGAATCCTGCATGCCCTAAGGAAAATTGTCCGGTAAATCCGGTTACTAAATTTAATCCCACTGCCATGATAATATTGATGCAGATGAGTGCAAGTGTAACCTGGTAATACGCGTTGATAATATTTAAGCTAATCAGAAGTTGTATTAAGCCAAAGGAGACAGCTAGACAAAGCAAGGTTATAAATGCATTTTTCGAAAATAATTTGCCCATAACTCACACCTTCTCCCTTGTATTTTTCCCGAGAATTCCTGCCGGTTTTAATATTAAAATAATAATTAAAATTGCAAAAACAACAGCATCTTTAAATAGAGAGCTTCCATATCCCGAAACCATCGTTTCGATAATTCCAATAGAGAGTCCTCCTATCATAGCTCCCGGTATAATTCCGATTCCTCCAAAAACTGCCGCAACAAACGCTTTCAAGCCTGGCATAATTCCCATCAGAGGATCAATAGAGTTATAATAAATCCCTACCAATACGCCAGCCGCTCCCGCCATCGCAGAACCAATTGCAAAAGTGTAAGAAATTGTCTGGTCTACTTTAATTCCCATAAGCTCTGCTGCATCCTTATCAATCGAGACAGCGCGCATTGCTTTTCCTACTTTTGTCTTATGAACGATAAATTGTAAAAGCAGCATCAATACAATTGCAGTCACAATAATATACAACTGCTGAATATTAATTCTAACATCCCCGATATAAAACGTTTTGCTGGATAATACCGGCGGATAAGAACGTACGTCAGGTGATACAAAAAACATCATGACATATTCCATCAGCAGGGATACACCGATTGCCGTAATTAAAACAGCGATACGAGATGCATTGCGTAATGGTTTATATGCGATTTTTTCTGTAACAACACCTAAAAGGCCGCAAGCAAGCATTGAGATAATCATCGCAGGAAAGAATCCCAGATGCGCAAATGTAATTGCGGCATAGCCGATGTAGGCTCCAATCATATAGATGTCACCGTGTGCGAAATTGATTAATTTGATGATTCCGTAAACCATCGTGTACCCAAGAGCAATCAGCGCATAAATACTTCCCAAAGAAATTCCATTTACAATTTGCTGCATGAATTGTTCCAAGGCATCCACCCCCATTTCTACTGCAGATATTTTAATAATAATTGAGTTAGGGTGAAGCAATCCCCCCTAACTCAATTTTTCAACTAGCCTACGCCAGATGTCTTATTCTTTAACCTTTAAAAATCTGCTGATTCTCTTTACTTCATCTTTTATAAGCCAACCTTCTCAGAAGAAGATTGAACGCCATCTGCAAGTTTAATTACAACGATTGATTTTACCGGATTATGGTTTTCATCCATGCTGAAAGAACCCGTAACTCCTGTAAAGTTTTCTGTAGAAGCAAGCGCTTCTTTAATCTTCGCAGGACTTGCTTCTCCCGCTCTTTCAATCGCATCTACGATAAATTTACCACAGTCATAGCCAAGTGCATTGAACGCATCCGGCTCTTTGCTGTATTTTGCCTTAAACGCTTCTATAAATGCCGCTACAGCAGGGTCTTTATCCAAAGAAGAATAGTGATTGGAATAATAAACATCATTCAATGCAGAAGCTCCCGCTAAATCAGCTAACTTTGGCGAATCAAATCCGTCCGCGCCGAGGATTGGTGCTGTAATTCCTAAATCACGAGCCTGTTTAATCACCAAACCGGCTTCTTGATAATATCCCGGAAGGAAGATGACATCATAAGTCTTCTTTTTAATCTTCGTTAAAATTGCGTTAAAATCTTTATCATTTTGTGCATAAGCTTCCTCTGCCACAACTTCTCCGCCGCTGCTTTCAAATGTTTTACGGAAGTTCTCTGCTAATCCAGCAGCATAGTCACTTGAGCTATCCTTTATGATAACCGCTTTCTTTGCTGACAGATTATCCTTTGCATAGGTTGCCATTGCTGTGCCCTGGAAGGAATCACTGAAGCATAGGCGGAACACATAATCCTTTACGCTTCCATCCGTTCCAACCGTTACATCATCTGCTGTTGCCGATCCGGAAAGAATCGGAATCTCATACTGCGTCGCAATTGGCTCCTGCGCCTTATAATTCCCGGAAGTTGCAGGTCCGATTACAGCAACAACACCATCCTGAGACATCAGCTTTGTTGCTACCGATACAACTTCAGATGCTTCGGATTTGTTATCCACTTCTACCAACTCAATCTGCTTTCCTAAAACGCCTCCGGCCGCATTAATCTCTTCAATTGCGAGCTTAATGCCATCTACAGAACTCTGTCCGTAAGTTGCAACACCTCCGGAAAGCTCATAATTAAGGCCTACCTTAATTGTATCGCCTTCTGTACCGCCATTATCTGTCTCACCGCCGCAACCAGTCAATGCCATGCTCAGCACTAGCACTAATACCAGTATAGCTCCCATAAATTTTTTCATTGGAAATACACCACCTTTTTTAAAATAGAATGTTTTTTTAAATTGTTCTTATGATATCCTTTTTTTATGTTGTTGTCAACATATTTTTTAATATTTTTTTGTTTTATAACAACAATTTACTTTTAATTGAAAAAATAAAGCTTTTTATAGAAAATGAAATTTACTTCCTCTATTAGTCTGTAAAAAAATCGAAAAGGAATACCTATTTCAATGAAAAATCAAAAAATAGTTCTATTAATCAATCAGAACATTAAAAAGCAGGCCATTCTGAAAAATTCAGAATGGCCTGCTTTAAAAATTTTCTATAATATCTTCTAAAGATTACAGAAGTCCGCCTATTGCAAGGAACATTGGCGCAAATACAACTGCTACAATTGTCATTAATTTAATTAAAATATTAATGGAAGGGCCGGAAGTATCCTTAAACGGATCACCTACCGTGTCACCTACAACAGCAGCTTTATGTGTTTCGCTTCCTTTTCCGCCATAGTTTCCTGCTTCAACATACTTCTTTGCATTATCCCATGCACCACCGGCATTTGCCATCATGATAGCAAGAAGAACACCTGCAGCCAAGGAACCAGCAAGCATACCGCCTAAAGCGGCCGGTCCCATGATAATTCCAACTGCTAAAGGAGCAATAACCGCCAATAAGCCGGGAGCTATCATTTCTTTCAATGCTGCGCTTGTAGAAATATCTACGCAGCGTGCATAGTCTGGTTTTACGGTTCCTTCCATAATCCCTTTATTTTCTCTGAACTGTCTGCGAACTTCTTCAATCATCTGATTTGCCGCTTTACCTACAGAGTTCATTGTCAAAGCAGAGAATAAGAACGGCAGCATTGCGCCGATGAATAATCCCGAAATAACAAGTGGATCAAGAAGGTCAATCTTATCTAGTTGTACAACCTGTGAATACGAAGCAAATAATGCCAATGCCGTCAAGGCAGCAGAACCAATTGCAAAGCCTTTACCGATTGCAGCTGTTGTATTACCTACGGAATCCAAAGTATCTGTAATTTCTCTTACTTCATGTGGAAGCTCAGCCATTTCTGCGATACCACCAGCATTATCAGATACCGGACCGTAAGCATCTACGGCAACCGTCATACCTGCTGTGGAAAGCATTCCAACTGCAGCAAGTGCAATTCCGTAAAGACCAGCAGTCGCATTTGCAACTAAGATACCAATTGCAATGATAATAATCGGCCATACAGTAGACAGCATTCCAACTCCAAGACCACTGATGATCGTAGTAGCTGCACCAGTTTGAGACTGGTCTGCAATCTTCTTTACAGAGCTATAGTCCGCTGAGGTATAAATTTCAGTCAATTTTCCAATTGCTGTGCCGACAACCAAACCGGAAACAATGGCAATCGCACAATTATAGTTATTAAAGAACATCTTGCTCATTACAAAAGAAACAATAATAACAAGCACCGCACTCAAATAGGTTCCCATGTTCAATGCAGATGCCGGGTTGGATTTTTCATCGCCCTTTACAAACAGAATTCCAACAATAGAAGCTAAAATTCCGACTGCGGAAAGTACAAGAGGGAATACAGATCCTAGGAATGGATCTAATTCAAACGCACTTCCAAATGCTGGTGTAACATTTGGGATGATTACTGCTAGAGTAATCGCTGAAATGATGGATCCAACATAAGACTCAAATAAGTCAGAACCCATACCTGCAACGTCGCCAACATTATCGCCTACATTATCCGCAATAACAGCAGGGTTTCTCGGGTCATCTTCCGGAATACCAGCTTCGACCTTACCTACCAAGTCAGCTCCAACGTCAGCAGCTTTTGTATAAATACCGCCTCCAACACGTCCAAATAACGCCATTGAAGAAGCTCCAAGTCCAAAACCAGTAATGACATCAGCACTTTCCACTCCCATAAGGACGAAAACGCCGCCAATACCTAAAAGTCCAAGGCCTACTACACATAGTCCCATAACCGCACCGCTGCGGAATGCTACCTTTAATGCCTTGTTCATACCGCCTTCACGAGCTGCATTTGCAGTTCTCACATTTCCTTTTGTAGCAACTCTCATACCGCAGTATCCTGCAAGTACAGAGAACAGTGCACCTACTAAATAAAGTACAGCTGTCACCCAATTCTGAAGACCAAATCCTAATACTAAAAATAATACCGCAATTACAATGACCATCGTCTTGTATTCTCTGCTTAGAAATGCCATAGCACCCTCTCGAATGTATCCGGCAATCTCCTTCATGCGATCGGTGCCTTCATCCACACTATTAATCCATGCGGATAATCCATAAGCAACAATCAATGCAATTATACCGACCACAGGGGCGGTAAATGCTAATGCTTCCATTTTAACCTTGTCCTCCTTTTAGTGTTTGTTCTTGTACGTTTTGTACGATGAAAATGTGTGCTTACCAAAAGATTAAGAGGCGCATAAACACCTCTTAATTTTGTCAGCAAAATTATTTCATTTTTCCGGTCCGTCCTTATTCAAATGCGACCAAAATAAGCGCGCACAAAATAAAGACTATTGCAGCAGTGGTGCTTATCTTACCTAAAATTGCCTCATAACCTTGACTCTTCTTCTTTCCGAAAAGCTGTTCTGCACCACCACCGATGGTCCCAGATAGGCCTGCACTGTTTCCTGACTGCAATAAAATGCTCCCAGTCAACACAATACTGACAATTAGAAGTATTATTTTTAAGAATAAATCCACCTTCGCACCTCCTCTGTTAGATTAACTACTTGAGTTTATCATATCGCCTTGCAAAAATCAACACAAATTCCCTGAAATTCCACAATCATCGTGAAAAATTGCAAGCCGTATTTCTTTTTCTTTTATTTTTCAATATTATAAAAAGCTTTTTCCCCTGCATACTGTGCAGAAACATCTAGAAGCTCTTCAATGCGTAAAAGCTGATTATATTTTGCAATGCGGTCCGTTCTGGAAAGAGAACCTGTTTTTATCTGGCCTGCATTCAGTCCAACTACAATGTCAGAAATCGTAACATCTTCTGTTTCTCCCGAACGATGAGAAACAATTGCCGTATATCCTGCCTTTTTTGCCATCTCAATCGCATCAAAAGTTTCTGTTAATGTACCAATCTGATTTACCTTAATTAAGATGGAATTTGCGATTCCTCTGCGAATTCCTTCTTCCAGTCTCTCTGTATTTGTTACAAAAAGATCGTCTCCCACCAACTGCACTTTTTTTCCGATTCGATCAGTCATTAATTTCCAACCATCCCAATCGTCTTCTGCAAGCCCGTCTTCAATTGAGATAACAGGATATTTATCGGTAAGCATTTCATAATATGCCACCATTTCTTCTGCCGTTTTAGAAACGCCTTCACCCTTTAGCACATAAATTTTCTTATCTGCATCATACATCTCCGAAGCAGCAACATCCAATGCAATTTTAATATCGCTTCCTGCCTCATAGCCTGCTTTTTCAATTGCTTCCAAAATCACTTGGATTGCTTCCTCATTTGTCGCAAGGTTCGGAGCGAATCCGCCTTCATCACCAACCGCAGTATTTAAACCCTTGCCTTTCAGTACAGCTTTTAAACTGTGGAATACTTCAGCCCCCATACGAAGTGCTTCTTTAAAGCTACTCGCTCCAATCGGCATTACCATAAATTCCTGTATATCCACGGTATTATCCGCATGTTCTCCTCCGTTTAAAATATTCATCATCGGTGTCGGAAGAAGTTTTCCATTCACACCGCCCAAATATTGAAATAAAGGTAATCCAAGACTGTCTGCTGCTGCATTTGCAACCGCCATAGAAACCGCCAAAATTGCATTTGCTCCTAATTTTCCTTTATTCGGCGTACCGTCCAGCTGAATTAAAAACTGATCCAAGCCAACTTGATCAAATGCACTCATACCAATCACCGCTTCGGCGATGATATCGTTCACATTCTCAACTGCCTTTTCCACACCTTTTCCAAGATAGCGGCTTTTATCGCCGTCACGAAGTTCCACAGCTTCATGTGCACCTGTTGATGCTCCGGACGGGACAATTGCTCTTCCCATACTTCCATCTTCTAAATATACCTCAACCTCTACCGTTGGATTTCCTCTTGAATCTAAAACTTCTCGTGCTAAGACGTCTTCAATATATGACATGTTATTTCCTCCTCTATTGCAGAGCTTTCTCCTGCATTTTCTTCTTTCTATTAATCTTAAAAATCAACAATTTGAATGAAATCTTCCGGCGTCAAGCTCGCGCCCCCTACCAATGCACCATCAATTTCTTCCATATTCATCAGCTCTTCTGCATTGGAAGGCTTAACGCTTCCGCCATACTGAATCAGCACTTCCTCAGAAACTTCACTCCCATAGAATTCCTCAATTGATGAACGAATCAGCCCACACATTTCATTTGCCTGTTCAGGTGTCGCGGTGCGCCCTGTTCCAATTGCCCAAATCGGTTCATAGGCAATTACAAGTCTTTTCACCTGTTCCTTTGAAAGTCCTTTTAAATCTTCTCTCAATTGAATCCGCACGACGTCAACAGCAAGCCCATCGTCTCTCTGTTCTAACGTTTCACCGACACATAGAATCGGTGTGATGTTGTGCTCAAAACATTTATGTAATTTTTTGTTTACGGTTTCATCTGTCTCACAAAAATACTGACGACGCTCTGAATGCCCTATAATACAATAATCAACACCGATTTCATCAAGCATCGCTGCAGATATTTCTCCGGTATAAGCCCCATCCTCTTCAAAATGCATATTCTGTGCCCCTAATTTTACCGAGGTACCTTCAAAGGCTTTCTTCAAAGCCGCAAGCTGAGTGAATGGTGCGCAAATAGCAGTTTTCACATCTGTATCTTTATATAGCTTGCAAAACACAGCTGCAAAGGCAACCGCTTCGTCTGTTGTTTTAAACATTTTCCAATTACCGGCTATAAAAGGTATTCTCATGGCTTTCCTCCTACTTCTCCTCTAATACTGCAACACCCGGAAGTTCTTTTCCTTCCAAAAATTCCAGCGAAGCGCCTCCGCCGGTAGAAATATGTGTCATTTTTTCTTCTAAGCCAAATTGTTTTACGGCTGCCGCAGAGTCGCCTCCGCCTATAATCGTAACTGCGTGACTTTCTGCCATTGCTTTTGCGATGCGTTCCGTCCCTCTTGAGAAATTTTTCATTTCGAAAACACCGACTGGACCGTTCCAAATAACCGTTCCGGCTTCTTTTATCATTTGTGAAAAAAGTGCTGCACTTTTCTCCCCTATATCCATCCCCATCGTATCTGCCGGCATCTGGTCAGCCGCATAAATACAAGACGGCGAATCATTATCAAATTCCTTGGCAACAACAATGTCCAACGGCAATTGAAGCTTTACGCCTTTTTCCTTTGCCTTCTGCATTAAAGCAAGGGCTAATTCTATCTTATCTTCTTCTAAAATAGAAGTCCCAATCTCATAGTTCAATGCCTTAAAAAAGGTATATGCCATTCCTCCTGCGATAATTAAGGAGTCTACTTTTTCCAACAAGTTATCAATGACAGTTATTTTGTCGCTGACTTTGGCTCCGCCTATAATCGCAAGAAAAGGGCGCGTCGGTGCTTCAACGGCATTCCCTAAAAATTGAATTTCCTTCTCAATCAAAAAGCCTGATACAGCAGGAATATATGATGCAATCCCTGCTGTCGACGAATGTGCTCTATGCGCGGTTCCAAATGCATCATTTACAAATATATCAGCAAGTTGTGCAAGTTCTCTCGAAAAGCCTTCTCCGTTTTTTGTTTCTTCTTTTCGATAGCGAACGTTCTCAAGAAGCATAACATCCCCCTCTTGCAAGGCTTCCGCAGCTTTCCTTACTTCACTATTCACAACTTCAGGAACTGGAAAAAATTTAATTTCCTGCCCTAAAAGCTCGCGCAGCCGCACCGCAACCGGCTCTAAAGAATATTTTGGATCGGGTTCACCCTTTGGTCTTCCTAAATGGGACATCAATATGACTTTTGCCTTTTGCTGTACCAAATATTTCACCGTAGGCATTGCACTGGTGATACGGATGTCATCGGTAATTTTTCCTTCTGCATTCAACGGCACATTAAAATCACAGCGCACGATGATGCGTTTTCCGCTTACATCAATATCCCTGACTGTTTTTTTCATTTCTTTCCTCCATAATTGTTAGTTTATATTATAATCCTCTCGTGATCACATATTGAATCAAGTCGACCACGCGGTTGGAATACCCCCATTCATTGTCATACCATGAAAGAATTTTGACCATACTCTCTCCCATCATTATGGTGGACTGTGCATCAATAATAGAAGAACGGTCATCCTGCTTAAAATCAATTGATACTAAAGATTCTTCGCAATAACCTAATATTCCTTTTAATTCGTTTTCAGATGCACGCTTCAACACTGCGTTCACTTCTTCTACATTGGTGTCTCGTCCAAGTTCCAGTACAATATCGACTACAGAAACGGTTGGCGTTGGCACACGAAGCGCCATTCCATTCAATTTACCCGCAAGATGTGGCAACACAAGTGACACTGCTTTTGCCGCACCGGTCGTTGTCGGTATCATAGAAAGAGCAGCTGCTCTTGCTCTTCTTAAATCACTATGAGGAAGGTCTAAAATCCTTTGGTCATTCGTATAAGAATGCACCGTTGTCATAAGGCCCTTCTTAATTTCAAATTCTTTATCAATCACCTTCGCAAGCGGTGCAAGACAATTCGTTGTGCAAGAAGCATTTGAAACAATATGATGCTGATCCGGATTATATTTCTCTTCATTTACTCCCATTACAATCGTGATATCTTCATCCGTCGCAGGTGCTGATATTACAACTTTTTTTGCGCCTGCCTTAATATGCTTTTCTGCTCCGGCTCTCTTTGTGAAAATGCCGGTTGCTTCTAAAACAATTTCTACGCCAAGTTCTCTCCATGGAATATTTTCCGGATCCTTTTCCGCATAAATTTTTATCTCTTTTCCATTTACGATAATTGCATTTTCAGCAGCTTCCACTGTCCCCTGGAATTTTCCAAAGCAGCTGTCATACTTTAAAAGGTGAGCGAGTGTTGACGGGGTTGTTAAATCATTAATCGCCACGATTTCATAGTCAACATTCTTATCTTGTGCAATTTTGAAGGCATTTCTTCCAATTCTTCCAAATCCATTGATTCCGACTTTTTTCTTCATCCTGTTTCCCTCCCTAAAATATAGGTTTTACGATTTGTTTAATAACGTTTTCTTTTTGAGGAAGATAGAATGTTCATTTCATCTCGGTATTTTGCAACGGTTCTCCTTGAAATGTCAATTCCTCTTTCTTTCAGCAACTCAACCATCGCTTGATCGCTGTATGGTGCTTTCGGGTCCTCATTATCTACAATCTCCCTTATGAAAGTTTTTATACTTTCTGATGCGATTCCTTCCCCACTGCTTGCAGAAACACCACTGGTGAAAAAATATTTTATTTCAAAGACGCCTCTCGGACTTTGCATGTATTTTCCATTAATTGAACGGCTTACGGTAGATTCGTGAATCCCTACTTCATCCGCAATTTGCTTTAACGTTAAAGTTCTTAAATATTTTTGACCTTTTTCAAAAAAATCAACCTGATATTTTACGACAGCGTTCACTACATTATAAATAGTCTGTCTTCTTTGCTCAATACTTTTTATAAGCCAAAGTGCTGAATTCAAACGGCCTGTCAAGAATTTTGAAATACTGGATTCCTTATCTGACTGCACCAGCATCTTCTGGTAATAAGCGCTTATATTTAAACGTGGAGCCGTGCTGTCATTTACTGTAATCACATAATCGCCATCCACTTTTTCCACCGTGACATCCGGTACAATATACCGGGTTTCCTGTACAGATCCAAACTGTCGTCCCGGTTTTGGCTCCAGAGACTTGATTAAGTCACATATTTCTTGAACCTCTTTGACAGGGAGGTTCACAGCTTTCGCAATGGCACAAAGACGATTCGCCGCCAAATCCTCTAAATGTTCTTCAACAATTTGATTTACCACAGGCGTGTCATGTCCCTGACTGTGTAACTGAATTTTCAGACATTCAATTAAATTTCTCGCCGCAACTCCGGTCGGCTCAAATCCCTGTAAAATTTGAAGCACTTCTTCCACCTTATCCGGTACTGTCGTGAAGCGGCTCGCGATTTCTTCCACACTCTGTGTTAAGTATCCGTTTTCATCCAAGCCTTCAATCATATATCGCGCCAGCGTGCGGCAGCTCTTTCTCATAGAAACAAACTGCAGTTGAAACATTAAATGTTCTGTAAGAGTGATATCTGAAGAAACAAACTGTTCAAACGAATAGTCTTCTTTTGAAGACCCTCCGTACTCCCATTGCTTATAACTGATATCGTCATACTCTCTTTCTTTGAAATGCTCTGACCAATCAAATTCTTCTTCTTTCTTTTTTTTGTGATCCTTCTCATCCATCCTCTGATTCATTTCATTTTCAGACTCGTCGGAGTTACCCTTTGGCTCTGAATGATTTGCATCAATTTCTAAAATAGGGTTGATGAGCAGCTGTTCTTCTACATACGTATCAATCTCCTGCGTATTAAATTGCAGAATCTGAATGGCTTGAATCAGTTCAGGCGTCATTACCAGTTTCTGTGATTGTTCAATTGTCAAGTCATAACCAAGCCTCATGATTCCCGTCCTTTCTTCTTAAGAAACACATCTAGTCTAAGGAAAGAAAAAAAATTCTTCTACTTCTATTATATAGTATATCACACATTCCCCGAAAAAAAAACTATTCGTCAAATTAGCAATCTGTTTTAGTATTTTGCATTTTCTATGATAAAAATACCTATTTTTCGTAAATGTTCCGCTACACGCTCCATATGGCTGATCATATCTAAATACAGCACGCCCGATCCAGGAGTGCAAAGTCCTTGATTTAAACGCTTCACATGGTTTTCTCTGAGCACTTCTTCCATCGCTTTTATTTGAATTTCCATAGAAATCAGAGTATTTGCCCGGCTGGCATCCCCATCTTTAATCGCCATGACCATTCCGTTTGCCACTTCCATAATACGACAATGAAGCTCTTCTAATTCATCTTTTGCACTTTGGCTTAAATGAACGCTGTTTTTCTTCTTAAAAAGAGCCAATTTGGAAATCGTTGAAGAAGCATCGCTGATTCGTTCCACATCTCCTGTAACACCTAACAGCAAATTTAAGCTCTTATGCTGCACATCCGTGATATTTTTTTGGGAAAGCTTTACAAGATAGATCTCGATGTCTTTTTGCATCCGCATTACATTTTCTTCCTCTTGACGAACCCATTCAACAATCTTTTCCGAAGATTTTCTCACTGCCTGAAAGCTTTGATTATAAATATTGCACGCCAAGACAGCCATCTGATAAATTTCATTATTGACCTGTGCCAACGCGATGCTAGGCGTTTCCAGCATACGCACGTTCAAATTGCTGACCTCATTTTTTTCTTCTCTCTTTTTCACCGGAACCAGTTTATCGGATCCTTTTACTAGAATAGAGACGAACGGTGCACAGATCACAGCAGTTCCTAAATTAAAAAAGGTATGTGCATTGGCAATTTGTCTCGGTATGTTCTGCGGCGCCAAATAAAGCATAATATTTTCCATAGGATGGCGAAAAAAAAGAACAACCAGCAGAGCTCCAAAGGAGTTAAACAGTAAATGAATCACTGCCGCTCTTTTCGCGGTTCTTGTCGTACCAAAGCTAGAAATCACTGCAGATAAGCATTTCCCGATATTCAAGCCTAAAATAAGCGGAATCCCCGCTTCAATTGTCAGCATCCCCTGCGCAGACATCGCAATCATTACACCGGTAATTACGCTGCTGCTTCTTACAATTGCAGTCAACAAAAATCCGAATACAATCACATATATATATTCGACAAAACCCAGATGCTTTAAATGCTGAAGCATCTGCTGTATCTGCGGATTCATTCTAAGTGGCTCCATCGCACTTTCAATAAAAATCATCCCGATAAACATAATCCCGCAGCCAATAAAAATTTCCGCAATATACTGGACCTTCTTATTCGTTACATATTTCCAAAATATAGCTCCAACCCCGACAATACAAGGGGCCAAAAGCTCAATGCGAAAGGCCAGAATCTGTGCGGTTACCGTGGTTCCAATATTTGCGCCCATAATAACGCCGGTTGCCTGCACAAGTGACATCATCCCTACATTTACAAGCCCGACTACCATTACGGTGGTTGCACTGCTCTTTTGATTAATCATTGTAACAACCGCTCCGGCGAGGATGCTTTTTAATGTGCTTTTACTCGA
The DNA here is from genome assembly GCA_963521065.1 of uncultured Anaerovorax sp. Taxonomy (GTDB): domain Bacteria; phylum Bacillota; class Clostridia; order Peptostreptococcales; family Anaerovoracaceae; genus IOR16. Next base: position 137,248 of record CAUQTI010000004.1, read on the forward strand.
TAATTCTAAAAGTTTTACAGTTTTTCCCTCTGTGCAAAGCTCAAGAGAGTCTTTCATGATTTCAATTCCATAAAGCAGCAGCCCTGATCCGCCAAGTACTTGAAAAAAAATAATTGTTAACATTAAAATAATTCCTTCTTTCTTAATTCTTCGCACTAACAAGCCGTTTTACGGCTTGTTCTAAGCTGCTATCGCAAATCAGGAAATTCCAACTGCCTCAATGCTTCAAATAAAATGATATTTACTGAATTGGCAAGATTTAGAGAGCGTAAGCGGGTATCCTTACTCATAGGAATACGGATGGCTTTTTCCTCATTCTCGCAAATAAAATCTCTAGGCAGTCCTGCCGTCTCTTTCCCAAAAAGTATCATATCCTCCTCTTGAAATTGAATCTCTGTATAAACTCTGCCGCCTTTTGTCGTGGCTAAATATAAATTTCTTTCTCCATATATTTTCAAAAATTCATTCAGACTCTCATGAATCTCTATTTTTACATAAGGCCAATAGTCCAATCCCGCCCTTTTTAAGTGCGCATCATCAATTGAAAAGCCCAGCGGTTTTACCAAATGCAAGACTGTACCCGTTGCAGCACAGCTCCTTGCGATGTTTCCCGTATTAGGTGGAATTTCTGGTTCCACCAATACAATATGCATTGCCATGTCATTGCTCCATTTCTGTTTTTATTTCTATTCTTTTTTCAGTTTGTACATAACTTCTTATATCATAATAAATTTTTACCACTTTTAAAAGATAATTTTTGCAGAATAAGCAATAATATAATATAATGTTGTCATATCAAAATCCAGGAGGGAGAAATATGAACAATAAAAAGTTGAAAATTGGAATCTTAGGTCTAGGAACCGTAGGCAGCGGGACCTATAGAATGCTCTGCACAAATGAACAAATCATCTCATCTACGACCGGAGTGACAATTGAAATCGCTAAGGTTTTGGTTCATGACAAAACGAAAAAAAGAGAGGTGGAGATTCCGCAAGAGCTTCTGACTGAAAATCCCGATGAAATCTTAAAAGACCCTTCGATTGATGTAGTCGTGGAACTATTAGGCGGTATGCATCCCGCTTATGATTATATGGCAGAAGCACTAAATAATAAAAAGCACGTTGTCACTGCCAACAAAGAAGTCATTGCAGCCAAAGGCGATGAGCTGACAAAACTGTCTATCAAAAATAAGGTTATGTTACGTTATGAAGCAAGTGTAGGCGGCGGCATTCCAATTTTAAATGCAATCTCTACCTCTCTTCAAGCAAACGAATTTACACAGATTGTTGGAATTGTAAACGGTACCACCAATTATATTTTGACACAAATGTCTGAAAACGGACTGAGCTATGAGGATGCGCTGCGCGATGCTCAGCTAAAAGGCTTCGCAGAAGCAGACCCAACCAGCGACGTCGAAGGAATCGATGCGGTAAATAAACTTTCCATTCTTATTTCTACGGCATTTGGGCTCCATGTACCCCCACAGGATATTCCAAGACAAGGCATTACTCATATCACAAAAGAAGACATTGATTTTGCATTTCAATTTGGCTATAAAATCAAATTAATTGCAATGGCAAAAAGATACCGGAACACCATAGAATGCCATGTACAGCCTGCTATGATTCCAATGAATCATCCTCTTGCAACAGTAAATAATGAATTTAATGCAATCTTTGCAAAAGGAAATGCAGTCGATGATGTCATGCTTTATGGAAAAGGCGCCGGAGCAATGCCTTCTGGCAGTGCGGTTGTCGGAGATATTGTAGAAATCGCCCGCGCACACGCAACAGGTACCGCGGCTATGGCAATTCCGACTGCTGTCAACGATAATAAAAACCTATCCTTTGACGGAGAAGGTCAAAACATGTACTATGTAAACCTCATTGCGGAAGACATGCCGGGAGTCCTAGGCAACATTGCTACGACATTAGGAAATTATGGAATCAGCATTGATACCTTCCTTCAGCGTTCAAGAGGCAGACAGACCGGCAGAAACGTGCCTCTAATTTATATCCTTCACGAAGTGACGAGAGATCGCTTAAATGAAGCATTAGAAGAGGTTTGTAATTTCAGCTTTGTCAAAGAAGTAAAAAGCATTATCAGCGTAGCTTTACTCGACTAGCTGAAAGAAATATATGAAGGAGAACCTGATATGAATTTATTTGAACAATGGCAGAACTTAATTGAAAATCAAACAGACGGAAGCTTCCCTGATTTCTGGGAGAAATATAGCTCGACAGAAAAGAAAATCTACAGCGAAATATTAGAGCATTCGTCCGAAAAAATTTGTGGTACTTTTAAAGAATTATGCGAAAAATATGAAGCTGACCCTGTCATCTTCATGGGATTTTTAGATGGAATACAATCCAGCTTAAGAGAAGAACAGCTCTTAGAAAAAATGGACGAGTCCAGTAACATCGAATTGAATATCGACTTAGAAAAATTATATTTTAACATGTTGGTCGCTGATGCAGACTACCTGTATGGCTTACCTCAGTGGGAAACCATTCTCTCTTCCGAGAAAAGAGAAGAAATCACAAAGCAATACAAACGTTCTAAGATTATTACAAAAGAAAAACTGCCCGGCCGAAATGACCCTTGCCCTTGCGGAAGCGGAAAAAAATATAAAAAGTGCTGCGGTAAATAAAAAAATTAAGAAGGGTGTCTCCTGGTTGAACGTCAACTGGAGACACCCTTTTTCTTAACTTTTATTCTTTCATTTCTCTTTTGTTTAAAGATGATTCACAAAGTATCATTCGTTATGTTTATCACAAGCGGAAGCGGCTTGACAGCTGTTTAAGCATAGCTGCCTGACTGGAAAGCTCTTCGCTTGCCGCGGAGCTCTCTTCCGCAGTTGCCGAGTTGGTCTGTACAACTGCACTAATTTGTTCCACTCCCTGCAACGTATTTGAAAGGGAATCTGCCTGCACACTTGAAGCGTCAGAAATTTCATGTATTAGGTCAACGGTCTGTGTAACTCCTTCTAAAACCTTACTCAATACCTGGCTTGTTTCATTTGCAATTGCAGTTCCGTTCTCAACGGCTCGAATGGAATCCTCAATCAAATCCGTTGTATTCTTTGCAGCCTCAGCAGACTTACTTGCTAAATTACGTACTTCATCCGCTACCACCGCAAACCCTTTTCCTGCATTTCCTGCTCTTGCCGCCTCGACTGCCGCATTCAAAGCCAGAATATTGGTTTGGAATGCAATATCATCAATGGTTTTAATAATTTTTCCAATTTCCGATGATTTCACATTGATTTCATCAATTGCACGCATCATATGTATCATTTGCTCATTACTCTGGTCCGCAGCCTCACCTACGGTTCTCACCTGATTTGCTGCAAAAATCGCATTTTCAGCATTCTTATTTACATTATCAGAGATATCCTGAATTGTTGCAGAAAGTTCTTCGATTGAGCTTGCTTGCTCTGTCGTCCCCTGCGCCAACATCTGTGAACCGCTCGCTACCTGCTCTGAGCCACTCGCTACCTGTGAAGCAATTTCACTCATTTCTCCAATCGTCTTTTTAAAAATGCCGGATACATTCAGCAAAGCGGCTTTTATCTGCTCAAATTCTCCATCATACGCCTGCTCTAAATTTAAAGTAAGGTTTCCTTGGCCAAATTCATAAAGAGCATTTGAAATTTCATCGATATAGTCAACATAACTATGTAGACGCTGTGTCAATGCGCGCATTGAGTCTGCAAGCCTTCCAACTTCATCATCACAGACAATATCAATTTCCGCATCCAAATTTCCTCTCGCCATCTCATCCGTTATCACCGTCAACTTCTTTAATGGAGCGACAATGCTTCTTGCAATCAGCATCATTGCTGCAAATAAAACGGCTGCCACTACTACAAAAAACAAAATCATCGTTCGCGCTGTGGATTTTACGGTATGTGAAAATTCCTTTTCCGGTATGAGTAATGCCACTTTCCAGCCTGCATCCTCTATCGTGCCGCTGACACCGTAAAATGGTACATCATTGTCTTTAAATTCCACAACCTCACCGCTTGGTTGTGCAATATCCTCCAGCATCGGCTGACTTAATCCGATTTCCGAAACTGCTTTTAATATTTCTTCTTCATTCGCACTTGCTAAAACTTGTCCGCTCCCTGCACATAAAATCGTTTCGGCCGTCTTATAGGCAGAATCCTGACGTACAATCATTTCATTGATTTTAGTAATTTGTACATCAATTCCTGCAATTCCTATAATCTGACTCTCTGAAGCGTTGTAAACCGGTGCGGCAACAGTAATAACCATGCTTCCAGTGTCTAGATCCACATAAGGCTCCGTAATAATAAAGCCCTTTTCAATGGAAGCAGTATCGTCAAACCAATAATCCCGCTGGGCCAAATCAAAGTCATCATCCGAAATCCAATTTCCTCCGTCAAATCCATATTTTCCGTCTAAATCTGCGACAAATGCCGATAAAATATTTTCAGTATCACCGTCCATTGTTTTTTTCAGCATCTGGTATGCACCGCCCCAATAAGGAGAAGCCTTTAGCTGCGATTTGTCCAAGACTGAACCCATAAGGCTCTGAACGTTAGCGTCTAAGGACATGTGTTGCGCAACTGCAACATAATGGGTAAAATAATTGTCCACATCTGAAACTAATTTTTGCGTAGATAATTTTGCAATATGGCTCTGATCGTTCATAACCGTCTTTGAAGTCAGGTTGATTAAAACCACTCCCGAAATAATCATGCCAATCAGTATGATACCTCCAATCACTGCCACAATTTTTGTTTGTATACTTTTCATTCCCTGCATACATTTTTTCATTCTACTTCCCCCATTTCCTATTACTTAGTAAATGATTCCTTTTTTATTATATTCTTTATTGGTACAACTTTCAAACAATTTCCACAATGGCACACTTGCACAAAAACCAAAAAAGCGCAGATTCCTTTAAAATCTACGCTTTTACGCATCCTAAAATTTAGTTCAAATGAAACCGTCCGGAAAGCTGTTTCAGCATACCTGCCTGACCGGATAATTCTTCACTTGCAGCGGAGCTTTCCTCTGCCGTCGCCGAATTGGTATGTACAACTGCACTGATTTGTTCCACGCCTTGCAAGGTCGCTGACAAGGCTTCTGCCTGCTCACCTGAAGCATTGGAAATCTCATGAATCCGTTCGACGGTTTGCGTAACGCCTTCCAGTACCTCACTTAAAACCTGACTCGTTTCGTTCGCAATCGTAGTCCCGTTTTCCACTGCACGAATGGAATCCTCAATCAAAACGGTCGTATTTTTCGCTGCCTCCGCCGACTTGCTCGCAAGATTTCTCACTTCATCCGCAACCACGGCAAATCCTTTCCCTGCCGCTCCGGCTCTCGCCGCTTCAACGGCCGCATTCAAAGCCAGAATGTTGGTCTGAAACGCAATGTCATCAATTGTCTTAATAATCTTTCCGATTTCTGAGGATTTCACATTAATCTCGTCAATCGCTGCCATCATGTGATTCATCTGCACATTGCTCTTGTCTGCGGCATCTCCCACAGTCTGCACTTGGGTCGCTGCATGCATCGCATTTTGTGCATTCTTATTTACATTTTCAGAAATCTCCTGAATCGTTGCGGATAATTCTTCAATTGAGCTGGCCTGCTCCGTCGTTCCTTGTGCCAGCATCTGAGCCCCGCTCGCCACCTGCTCTGAGCTAATCGCAACCTGTGATGAAATTTCAACCATTTCTCCAATGGTATGTTTAAACATTTCGGAAGCATTCATCATCGCGTCCTTAATCCGCTCAAATTCTCCATCGTAAGCCTGCTCTAAATGTAAGGTCAAATTCCCATTTCCAAATTCATGAAGCGCATCTGAAATTTCTGCGATGTAATCCACATAGCTATGCAGCCGCTGTGTCAGCTCACGCATAGAGTCTGCAAGCCGCCCCACCTCATCGTTCGAACGAATATCGATGGTCGCATCCAAATTACCCTTTGCCATTTCATCCGTCACCGCAGTCAACTTTTTCAGCGGTGCTGCGATGCTCTTTGCAATCAGTATCATCACCCCCAAAAGAATAATGACTGTCACCACATAAAATAACGTCAGTGTTCTCGTTGTTGCCTTGACTGAGCTCAGAAATTCTTTTTCCGGAATCGATAAAAGAACCTTCCAGCCGGCAGCTTCAATGCTTCCGCTTACACCATAAGATGCCACTCCGTTATCTTTAAATTGAACCGCATTCCCGCTCGGTGCTTCTATATCATCGAGCATTTCCTGACTCAATCCAATTTCATCAATGGATTTTAACACTTCATCTTTATCGCTGCTTGCAAGTATCTTCCCGCTGGAAGAACATAGCAGTGTTTCTGATGTCTTATAGACAGTTTCATGCTTCTCAATCATTTCGCTAATTTTATTAATATATACATCAATACCTGCAATCCCGATGATTTTACTTTCTGATTTATCATAAATCGGAACTGACACCGTGATAACCTGATCGCCCGTTCGAGCATCTACATACGGTTCTGTAATAATATAACCTTGATCGATATCTGCTTGGTCCTTAAACCAGTAACTCTTTTGCGTCAAATCAAAGCTGTCATCAGAAGTCCAATCGCCTCCGTTAAATATAATCTGCGCATCTAAATCTGCAACAAATGGTGAGAAATTGTTTTCAGCATTTGCTTCCTCTGTACGCCGCAGCACTTCATGGGCACCTTCCCAATAAGCGGAATTTCTCAACTCTTTCTTATCTTGCAGTGATTCCATTATTTTTTGAAGATTGTCATCACGTGCTAATTGCTTTGTTACATTGATATAAAGTGTAAAATAATTATTTAACTCTGCCAACAGCTTTTCTTCTGATATTTGGGCAATATTACTTTCATTCTTTATCACGTTTTTCGATGTAAGGTTTTCTACAAGAATACCTAAAAGAATCATGGCAATAATTACAATTCCGCCGATCACAAACACTATTTTATTCTGAATGCTTTCTATTTTGTATGTACCCTTTCTCATGCGTTGCTTCCTCCCATATTAATTTTGTTGAATTTTGCTATATTATATTCTATATTATTTAACAATTCAAATATTTTTTTAATTTATTACGTTATTTTTTTCACTTCAAACAATTGAATTTTTATCCATCATTTTACATAAAAATAAATTTCATCCTATTTATTTCTGGTTCAACCTCTGTCATATATTTGATATCCTTCTTGTCCGCCAGACGTCGTGTAGTCTCCCTCATTAAATAACCTATATTTCTCTAATGAGTCCAATTCTACTGCTCAACCCTATTTCTGCACAAAAAAACAGACAGTCTATTTAAACTGTCTGTTAAAATAAATTCTCTACTAGATTTAGCTCAAATGAAACCGTCCGGAAAGCTGTTTCAGCATACCTGCCTGACCGGATAATTCTTCACTTGCAGCGGAGCTTTCCTCTGCCGTCGCCGAATTGGTATGTACAACTGCACTGATTTGTTCCACGCCTTGCAAGGTCGCTGACAAGGCTTCTGCCTGCTCACCTGAAGCATTGGAAATCTCATGAATCCGTTCGACGGTTTGCGTAACGCCTTCCAGTACCTCACTTAAAACCTGACTCGTTTCGTTCGCAATCGTAGTCCCGTTTTCCACTGCACGAATGGAATCCTCAATCAAAACGGTCGTATTTTTCGCTGCCTCCGCCGACTTGCTCGCAAGATTTCTCACTTCATCCGCAACCACGGCAAATCCTTTCCCTGCCGCTCCGGCTCTCGCCGCTTCAACGGCCGCATTCAAAGCCAGAATGTTGGTCTGAAACGCAATGTCATCAATTGTCTTAATAATCTTTCCGATTTCTGAGGATTTCACATTAATCTCGTCAATCGCTGCCATCATGTGATTCATCTGCACATTGCTCTTGTCTGCGGCATCTCCCACAGTCTGCACTTGGGTCGCTGCATGCATCGCATTTTGTGCATTCTTATTTACATTTTCAGAAATCTCCTGAATCGTTGCGGATAATTCTTCAATTGAGCTGGCCTGCTCCGTCGTTCCTTGTGCCAGCATCTGAGCCCCGCTCGCCACCTGCTCTGAGCTAATCGCAACCTGTGATGAAATTTCAACCATTTCTCCAATGGTATGTTTAAACATTTCGGAAGCATTCATCATCGCGTCCTTAATCCGCTCAAATTCTCCATCGTAAGCCTGCTCTAAATGTAAGGTCAAATTCCCATTTCCAAATTCATGAAGCGCATCTGAAATTTCTGCGATGTAATCCACATAGCTATGCAGCCGCTGTGTCAGCTCACGCATAGAGTCTGCAAGCCGCCCCACCTCATCGTTCGAACGAATATCGATGGTCGCATCCAAATTACCCTTTGCCATTTCATCCGTCACCGCAGTCAACTTTTTCAGCGGTGCTGCGATGCTCTTTGCAATCAGAATCATCACGCCGACAAGGAGTACTATCGCAATTCCAAAGGATAATGCTACGGTTCTCTTTGCAGTCCGAACTGCACTGAGAAATTCTTTTTCCGGTACGGATAAAAGCACCTTCCATCCGACGGCTTCAATGGTACTGCTCACACCGTAGGACGGGACTCCGCTGTCGTCAAACCGAATCACGCTTCCCGTCGGTGCCGCAAGTTCATTAAGCATCTTCTGGTCCAACCCGATTTCTTGCATTCCTTTTAAAATTTCTTCTTCATCCTGACTTGATAAAATTTGCCCCGTCTTTGAAAACAAAACCGTTTGTGCAGTTTTATAAGTCGTTTTGTGCCCGGAAATCATTTCATCAATTTTATTTGTATGTACGTCAATGGCAACTACACCTGTGATTTTACTTCCAGCGTTGTCATAGACAGGAGCGGAAACGGTAATTACCTGATCTCCTGTATCCAAATCTACATACGGTTCACTAATAAGGTACCCTTTTTGAATATCAGCCTGCTCCTTAAACCAATAATCTCTTGTCGCCAAATCAAAGGTGTCCATCCAGTCTACCCCATTAAATCCGACTTTTGCATCAAGGTCTACTATAAAGGGATCAAAGTTATTTTCCGCATTTGCAGTGCCAGTTCTTGTAAGCATATCGTAAGCACCTTTCCAATAAGGTGAAGTCTTCAATTCTTCGACTGACTTAACATTCTGCAATAAATTCCGCACAGTTTCATCATGTGCCATCTGTTTTGTAACCGTAATGTACAAAGTAAAGTAATCATTTAGCTCAGCAACTAACTTCTCTTGAGATATCTGTGCAATATCTGTTTCATTCTTGACCACCGTTTTTGACGTTAGGTTGACCACAACAATCCCTGCAAGAACCATCGCAATAATAACGATGCCCCCAATGATTGTAACAATCTTTGTTTCAATACTGTTCATTGGTTGTATACCTCTTTTAAAGTGCATACGCTTCTTCATTTTGTTTCCCCCATTATTTATTTCTATTATTCCGCTTGTTATTATATCGTTTTTTCACGAAAATTGCAAATAATATAACAACGAATCGTATATCGTTTGTATACGAAGATAAAAATGAGCCGCCTTTGAGAGGCAGCCCATTTTTGTCTAAAAATAATTCACCTGAGAAAAAAAATCAAGAAATTACTTTTAAATTTTTAATTTTACGGATCTATCAGCTTGCTTTTTTATTTTATCATTTACTTTTGCGGAAGCTTAACTTAGATTGAAGCGTCCGGAAAGCTGCTTCAGCATGCCTGCCTGACCGGATAATTCCTCGCTTGCAGCGGAGCTTTCCTCTGCTGTGGCTGAATTGGTCTGCACGACTGCACTGATTTGCTCTACGCCCTGCAAGGTCGCTGACAATGCTTCTGCCTGCTCGCCTGAAGCATTGGAAATTTCGTGAATCCGTTCGACGGTTTGCGTAACTCCCTCCAGTACCTCACTTAAAACCTGACTCGTTTCATTTGCAATGCTTGTCCCGTTTTCCACTGCACGAATGGAATCCTCAATCAAAACGGTCGTGTTTTTCGCTGCTTCTGCTGATTTACTTGCCAAATTTCTCACTTCATCCGCAACCACGGCAAATCCTTTTCCGGCAGCTCCGGCTCTCGCCGCTTCAACAGCCGCATTCAAAGCCAGAATATTCGTCTGAAATGCGATGTCATCAATCGTCTTAATAATCTTTCCGATTTCCGAGGATTTCACATTAATCTCGTCAATCGCTGCCATCATGTGATTCATCTGCACGTTGCTCTTGTCTGCCGCGCTTCCTACGGTCTGTACTTGGGTCGCTGCATGCATCGCATTTTGTGCATTCTTATTTACATTTTCAGAAATCTCCTGAATCGTTGCGGACAGTTCCTCAATTGAGCTGGCCTGTTCCGTCGTTCCCTGTGCTAACATTTGCGCTCCGCTCGCCACCTGCTCGGAGCTGCTGGCTACCTGTGATGAAATCTCAACCATTTCGCCGATGGTATGCTTAAAGACTTCGGAAGCATTCATCATCGCATCCTTAATCCGTTCAAATTCTCCATCATACGCTTGTTCCAAATGCAAGGTTAAATTTCCTTCTCCAAATTCATGAAGCGCATCTGAAATTTCTGCGATGTAATCCACATAACTATGCAGCCGCTGTGTCAGCTCGCGCATAGAATCTGCAAGCCTCCCCACCTCATCATTCGAGCGAATATCGATGGTCGCATCCAAATTTCCCTTTGCCATTTCATCCGTCACAGCAGTCAATTTTTTCAATGGTGCTGTAATGCTCTTCGCAATCAAAATCATAACTCCAAAAAGAAGCAATATTGCAATGCCAAAGGATAAAACTACAGTTCGTTTTGCAGCCCGAACTGCACTGAGAAATTCTTTTTCCGGAATCGACAAAAGAACCTTCCATCCGGCGGCTTCAATGGTGCTGCTCACACCGTAGGAAGGGATTCCACTGTCCTCAAACTGCATTACGCTTCCCGTTGGTGCCGCAAGTTCATTAAGCATTTTCTGGTCCAGTCCGATTTCATCCATGCCCTTTAAAATTTCTTCTTCATCCTGACTTGACAAAACCTTTCCCGTCTTTGAAAACATAGCCGTTTGCGCTGTTTTATAAGTCGTTTTATGCCCGGAAATCATCTCATCCATTTTATTTGTATGTACGTCAATGGCGACTACGCCTGTAATTCTACTTCCGGAGGTATCGTAGACTGGGGCAGAAACAGTAATTACCTGATCTCCCGTATCCAAATCCACATACGGCTCGGTAATCCGGTATCCCCTCTCGATATCCTTTTCATCACTCAGCCAATAGTCCCTTTGTGTTAAATCAAAATCCTCATAGGAAACCCAATCCACTGCATCAAATACAAGCCCTGCATCTAAGGATGCAATATATGGTGCAAAATTGTTTTTCTCTTCATTGGCATCTTCCGTCCTTCGGATCATATTGAAAGAGCCTTTCCAATAAGGAGAGCTCCTCAATTCATCGACTGATTTTACAGTCTCTAACAAATTGATTACACTTTCATCGTGCGCCATCTGCTGTGTAACCGCAATGTACAAAGTAAAATAGTTATTTAGTTCGGCAACTAGCTTTTCCTGCGATATTTGTGCAATCTCTGTTTCATTCTTAACCACTGTTTTTGACGTGAGGTTAACTACGACAATCCCCGCTAGAACCATCGCAATAATAACAATTCCACCAATTACCGTAACAATCTTTGTTTCAATACTGTTCATACGTTGAATACTGCTTTTAAAATGCATACGCTTCTTCATTTTATTTCCCCCATTATTTGATTTTAGTACTTAATTCTTTATTATAGCTCTTATTGGTAAAACTTTCAAACAATTTATACAACAACCTCTTGGTGCAAAAATAATAAAAAGCGCAAAATTCCCCAAATTATGCGCTTTTTAACGATTTTAAAAATTTAATTTAAATTAAATTTTCCAGAGAGTTGCTTAAGCATACCTGCCTGGCCAGATAATTCCTCACTCGCAGCGGAGCTTTCTTCTGCGGTCGCCGAATTGGTCTGCACGACTGCACTGATCTGCTCCACACCCTGCAAGGTTGCTGACAAAGCTTCTGCCTGTTCACCTGAGGCATTGGAAATTTCATGAATTCGCTCGACGGTCTGCGTAACGCCTTCCAAGACCTCACTTAAAACCTGACTCGTTTCATTTGCAATGCTTGTCCCGTTTTCCACTGCACGTATGGAATCTTCAATTAAATTCGTTGTGTTTTTTGCGGCCTCTGCTGATTTGCTTGCCAGGTTTCTTACTTCATCCGCAACCACGGCAAATCCTTTTCCGGCAGCTCCCGCTCTCGCCGCTTCAACAGCTGCATTCAAAGCTAGAATATTCGTCTGAAATGCGATGTCATCAATCGTCTTAATAATCTTCCCGATTTCCGAGGATTTCACATTGATCTCGTCAATCGCTGCCATCATGTGATTCATCTGCTCATTACTCTTATCCGCGGCCGCTCCCACAGTCTGTACTTGGGTTGCTGCGTGCATCGCATTCTGTGCATTCTTATTTACATTCTCTGAAATCTCCTGAATTGTTGCGGACAATTCTTCAATTGAGCTGGCCTGTTCCGTCGTCCCTTGTGCCAGCATCTGAGCTCCGCTAGCCACCTGCTCTGAGCTGCTGGCTACCTGTGATGAAATCTCAACCATTTCTCCGATGGTATGTTTAAATACTTCGGAAGCGTTCATCATTGCTTCCTTAATATGCTCAAATTCTCCATCATAAGCTTGCTCTAAGTGTAAGGTCAAATTTCCGTTTCCAAATTCATACAGAGCAGCAGAAATTTCCGCGATGTAATCTACATAGCTGTGTAATCTCTGTGTCAGCTCACGCATAGACTCTGCAAGGCGGCCCACTTCATCGCTCGAATCAATGTCAATTGTTGCATCTAAGTTCCCCTTTGCCATTTCATCCGTTATCCCAGTCAGCTTTTTTAGGGGTGCTGTAATGCTTCTGGCAATGAAAAGCATCACTGCTAATAAGATCATTGCGACTACGATATAGAAAATTGTCAATGTGCGTGTGGTTGTCTTTACTGAATTTAAGAATTCTTTTTCAGGAATAAATAAGAGCACCTTCCACCCCGAAGCTTCAATGGTTCTGCTCACTCCATAAGAAGCAATGCCGTTATCTTCAAACTTGACCGTGCTCCCGCTCGGCTGTGCGATATCATCCAGCATTTCTTTGCTCAAACCAATCTCTTCCACTGGCTTTAGCACGTCTTCCGGCTCCGTGCTGGCAAGAACTTTTCCTTGTGAGGAACAAAGAAGTGCCGAAGCAGTCTTATAAACGGTAGTATGCTCTGTCACCATTTTATCAATTTTATTTATATGTACGTCAATCCCAACAATTCCGGTAATACGACTTCCGGTTTCATTGTAAATAGGAGAAGCAACTGTGAAAATTTGGTCCCCTGTATAAGAATCTAAGTAAGGCTCTGTAATAATGTAGCCTCGTTTAATATCGGCTTCTTCTTTAAACCAATACTCTTTCTGCGTCAGATCAAAATCATCGTCTGAAATCCAGTCTCCGCCGTCAAATCCGACTTGTGCATCCAATACAGCAACAAATGGTGCAAAGTCATTTTCTACGTTTATTTCCGTTGTACGTCTCAGCATTTCATGTGAACCCTGCCAATAAGGTGACGTCTTCAAGTCTTTTTTATCTTTTACAGATTCTAATATTTTTTGAAGATTATCATCCTGCGCCATCTGTTTCGTCGCAGTTATATACTGCGTAAAATAATCCTGCAATTCTGCCACAAATTTTTGCTCTGATACCTCGGCAATATTACTCTCATTTTTTATTACTGTCTTCGAGGTAAGATTCACCACAAGAAAGCCTAAAAAAATCATAGAAATAATAACAATACCACCGATGCCAATAAGAATTTTGTTCTGTATACTTTTCATCTTATGTACACCCATTTTCATCTACTGCTGCCCCCATTTCAATTTTATTATATTGTGTATTATATATTATATTATACATTTCCAATTTATACAAATAAATTTACAATTTATTCAGTTAATTTTTTATAATTTTATAATTTTGAGTTTATCAGACAGATTCTGCATTGCAAAAAACGCCTCATATCCCTATATATTGCAATTTTCTATCGTTTTTAAAATTATCAAACAAAACGAAACATCAGTTAATCCAAATCATTCCAATACGGTAATCGTCCTCTAAATAGGAAACGGAGGCCTTGGATACATGAAAAATCTCCATGCGCAAAGCCTCCGTTTCGCAATCCATCTACATTTGACTGCAAGTAGCCACCAGCCAAAAGTAGACGCTGAATTCAAGGAATACATAAATAATATAGACAGTGGAAGGTGTGCCGCAAATCAACATAGAAATGAAACGTCTCATCCCTCCTAAGAAAAAGAAGCTTGCAATCATCCATAGAAACCCTTTTTCACGTTCGACCCGTGGAATCCTCCAAAACAAAAGGATACTTCTCCTTTGTCAATCAATCTGTAAGGAACGATTCCTTTGCCAAACCTTTCTTTAGGCACAATTCACAAATCCCACATTCACCGCACTTTGGATTTCTTGCCACGCATACTTGACGCCCATGCCAGATTAAAGCATGGTGCGAATCGCTCCAATATTGCTTTGGAATTGCTTTCATCAACGCAAGCTCGGTATTCAGCACATTTTTCTCGTCAACGATTCCGATACGGTTTGCCAGCCGGAACACATGCGTATCTACAGCAATGCGCTGTTCTCCAAAGCCTACCGATAACACGACATTCGCCGTTTTCCGCCCTACGCCGGGCAAAGCAATCAGGCTCTCGTAATCCTTTGGAACTTCCCCTCCATATTGTTCAACCAATTGCATCGACAATTTTTTTACATTTTTTGCTTTCGTTTTATACATTCCAATTCGTCTTAGATATTTTTGAAGCTCTTCTTCGGAAACGGCCGCCATTGTTTCGGCATCCGGACATTCTTCAAACAGCGCAGGCGTCACCTCATTTACACTCTTATCGGTTGTCTGCGCAGATAAAACGACCGCGACCAAAAGTTGATAATTTGTCTTAAAATGAAGCGCACATTCTGCATTCGGATAGAGAGATAATAGACGCGAAATCACTTCTTCTCTTGTTTTCTTCTTTAATTTTTTCATTCTTTTTCTATTCTCCTTCTTTTCCTTTGCGCAAAAGCACTTCTAATTTTATCCTCTTATCGATTCAGGCTATTCAAATGAACAAAATCTTTTGTCTCCTAGTATTTATAGCCCAGCCCTCTTATTTTAAACAAAAGTGTTAGATTGGTCAAATCTCTATTGACATTTTTTATTCACTAAAGTAGTATTAAATCGTCCTGACCGGATGGTCGGTTTTACAAGGTTTTGATAGACTATATCAATTTAATTAATCTATATATTTCATTTCATTTTCAGGAGGGAATACTTTATGAATAATCAAGTCACAAAAAAAGTTTCAGGAATGTCAAAAAACAAAAAAATCTTACTTATTGTTATTGCTGTATTTGTACTCTTTGCTGCATTTCGTATTATATCATCAAAATTGAACAAAGAGGTCGTAGATAAAACTCCCGTTAATGTAAAGACTGCCGAAGCAGCTATCTCCACAATCAAAGTAACCACACCTCTAAGCGGTGTCATTTCCGCAGAGGATCAGGTTTCTTTAATGGCTACTTTGCAGACCGAGGTAACTCGCATTAATGTAAAAGTTGGAGACTATGTTTCGAAGGGAGATATCCTCTTTACGCAAGACACACAGCAGGTACAGGCCTCCTATAATCAAGCTTCCGCAGGCGTCTCAATTGCGCAGGAGACACTGAACAGCGCCAAAACAAATTATGATCGCATGTCTGCACTTTTCAAGGAAGGCGCTGTATCTCAGCAGCAGTACGAACAGGCAGAAACACAATATAAAACCTCTAAAGGACAGCTGGATGCTTCCTTAGCCGCGCAAGCTTCGGCGCAAACAATGCTTTCTAATGGCACGACGTCTGCACCAATCAGCGGATATATCACCGAACTCAATCTAACAGAGGGGGCATTCCCTTCCCCGGCTTCCTCCGCAGTCTCCATTGCAAACACACAAAAATTAGAATTGAAAACAAATGTTTCTGAATATTTAATCGGTAAGGTAAAAGTCGGTGACACTGTGAATGTAACCGCGAAATCCCTTTCTGATGAGCCCTTTGAAGCAACGGTTAAAACAATTGCACCGGCGCCGTCAGGGGGCAGTCTCACTTACCCTGTAACAATTGCATTCAAGCAAATTCCCGAAGGCATGAAGGCTGGAATGTTTGCAGAAGTAAATCTAGTTTCTGACCAGAAATCAGACGTTCTTTGCGTCCCTTCTGATGCCGTCATTATTAAGGCAAGCGAAACCAAGGTCGTACTTTTGAAAAACAAGATTCCGTCTTACATCTCAGTAGAAACCGGCTTGGATAATGGTGAATTCGTAGAAATTAAATCCGGCTTAAAAGCTGGTGATACCGTCGTAACCGAAGGACAGCATTATATCATTGAAGGTGAAGAAGTAAACGTAATAAATTAGGAGGCATATATGAATTTATCCCATATTTCTGTAAAACGCCCCATTACGACTGTAATGGTTCTACTGATGGTAGTTTTAATCGGAACGGTATCTCTCATACAAATTCCGCAGGATCTCTTCCCCAATATACAGCTTCCTGTCGCTTTAGTTATGATTAACTACCCAAATGCTTCTCCAGAGGAAGTAGAAACTATGATTACAAAGCCAGTTGAAGAACAATTGGCTGCCGTTGAGAATCTCGACAGCATCTATTCGCTCTCCAGCTCCGGCAGTTCTATCACCGCCGTACAATTTTCGACAGATACTGATATGAATTTTGCTACTTTAAATATGCGCGAAAAAATTGCACTCGTTCAGGATTATCTCCCAGATGAAGCCTCTGACCCTATCGTAATGAAAATGGATATGAATGCGGCTCCTGTTATGCAAATATATGTCTCCGGCGATATGCCGCTCACAGACTTATACAATAAAATTGACGGAGATTTAACCAACAGCTTCAAACGAGTTGACGGTGTGGCCTCCGTTTCTCTGGTTGGCGGAATCGAACAGGAGGTTGCCGTTAAATTTGACCAGGAAAAATTAACTGGCTACGGCCTTACGCTGTCATCAGTAAGCCAAATGCTTGCTGCCGAAAATCTCAATCTTCCAAGCGGCACTATTTCTAAAGGTTCCACAGAGGTTATCGTGCGCACCATCGGTGAATTTAAAAATGTAGAGGAACTTTCAAAATATCCGATTACATTGCCGACCAGAGAAATTATTAGTCTTCAGGATATCTCAACGCTGTCCATGCAAGAAAAAGAACAGACTTCCATCAGCCGCGTGGATGGACGTACCGCAATCGGAATCATGATCACAAAGCAATCGGTCGGCAATACCGTCGATGTATGCAAGGCGATTGAAAAAAACTTACATAAACTAGAGGATAAAAATCCCGATCTCCATTTTACAATCGGGTTTAACCAGGCAGATTTTATTCAAAGCGCAGTCTCCTCCGTTGCAAATTCTGCAATCTCAGGAGCAATACTGGCAGTCATCGTTATCTTCCTCTTCCTACGGAATTTTGGCTCTACTATGGTAATTGCCATATCCATCCCGGCTTCGTTCCTCGCGACGTTCGCGCTAATGCACTTTATGGGGATTACCTTAAATATGATTACACTGTGTGCGCTTACGCTAGGTGTTGGTATGCTCGTCGACAATTCCGTTATCGTACTTGAGAATATATACAGTATAAACCATGAAATCGGAGACCCACAGACCGCTGCAATTACAGGAAGTAAGCAGGTTTATACCGCAGTCATTGCATCTACGCTCACCAGCTTGGTGGTCTATCTTCCCATTGCGCTGAGCGGCGGTATCTCTGCAATGATGTTCCGTGATTTCTGTTATACGATTATCTTTGCCTTAGTTGCCTCGTTGGTTGTATCCTTAACCGTTGTGCCTATGCTCTGCTCACGGATTATGCAGAAAATGGTACACGTCACTTACCTGCGAATCGGCAAGCATCACTATAAATTTAAGCTTCTTCCGTATTTTACACGTGCGATAGAATCCCTCACCAAGAGCTATGAAGGTGTAATCCGCTGGGCACTTCGAAATCGAAAGCGCACCTGCATTTTCTGCATCGCAATTTTTGTTGTCTCCTCCGCTTTGGTCGGTGTTGTCGGCATGGAATTGATTCCTGCTACGGATGAAGGCAGCTTTTCTGTTACAATCGAAAGCCCTTACGGCACCAGCCTTAAGGAACGTGATAAAGTTGCGGAAGAAATGGAAAATTATTTACTTGCAATCCCTGAAATGGAGCATTGCACGGTAGACATTGCTTCTTCCGATTTTCTTGGAAGTTCCTCCAGTACGTCAACGGTTAACGTTACTCTTGTTGAAAGAGATCAGAGAAAAAGAAGCACTGCCGAAATTGTAAAAGAAGTAAAACAGCATCTAAAAAACTTCTCCGGCTCCGACATCAAGGTTTCTGAATCCTCTTCAACGGGTATGATGATGGGCGGTTCCGATATGTCCCTAACGTTCAGCGGTACAGAGCTTGACGTTTTAGAACAGATTGGCAATGATCTTTTAAAGCAGGTCAATGATATTGAAGGTATTTCAGATGCAGTGCTTGACGTAACAGAAGGAAACCCTGAAATTCGTGTTTCTCTCAATCGAAATACGGCTGCACATTATGGCATTACCGCATATCAGCTTGCAAATGGTTTAAGATCCGGGCTAACAGGAAGTACGGCAACCAAGCTTAAGCTAAACGGAGAAGAAATTGAGATTAACCTGTCACTGGATGATGCCTTTCAGGATAGCCTGGACAATATGAAGCAAATTCTAATTACGGGGAACTCTGGTCAAGCTGTTCCAATTGGTGAAATTGCTAATTTTGTTTATGACAATTCTCCCTCCGTCATCAACCGCACAAACCAAGAGAGAACGCTTGCCCTCAATCTGACAATCGATGGCAGAGATTTAGGTTCTGTCTCAAAGGATGTTACGAAGCTTGTTGAAAATTATCCGTTCCCTGATGGCTATTCTTATGAAAACGGCGGCCAACAGGAAGAAATGGTAGAGGCCTTTGGTTCTCTTTTACTTGCGCTCTTAACCTCCATCCTTCTTGTATACATGCTTTTGGCGGCGCAATTCGAATCCCTTGTGCTTCCGGTTATTGTAATGATGGCCATTCCTTTTGCAATGTCCGGCTCATTCCTCGCCCTATTTATCACAGGGATGCGTCTTTCTATGCCGGCTTTTATTGCGCTCATCATGCTGATTGGTATTGTAGTAAACAATTCCATCTTATTGATTGAATTTATCAAGCTAAATGAAGAAAAAATGGAAAGAGACGAAGCGATTGCTCTAGCAGGCTCTTCCAGACTGCGCCCTATTTTAATGACTACCGTTACAACCTGTGTCGGCATGATTCCTCTTTCACTGGGGCTTGGAGACGGCGGCGAAATGCTTGCACCGATGGGTTCTACCATCATCGGCGGGCTGACCGGTTCTACCCTCGTTACATTAATTTTGATTCCGGTTCTCTATTCAATTAATGATGATCGAAAGAAAAAAGCGAAGCTTAAAAAAATGCACCGTTCCGAAGAAATCAAAGCTTTGGAAGAAGAATGGAATAAAGAAGAACTACAAACCTCTTCTCCAAAATAAAATTGATTCTTTTGTGCAATATGAAAACTGATTCTCCCGTATCATAAAAAAGGTGGTTACGCTATGAACACAAGAAAAAAACAAAAACGTGAGCTTATTTTGGAATCAACTTATGATATCTTTGTGGAAAAGGGATACACAAATACAAAAATTATAGAGATTGCCAAGCACGCAGGAATTGGAAAAGGTACCGTATATGAATATTTCGACAGCAAGGAGGCCATTTTTATGGCCCTCTTTGACTATTTTACGGATGAATATAAGACAAATTATGAATATATAAAGAGTACGAACCAAAATAAAACTTCCGCTGAAAAATTAAAGCTTTTTATCAAATATGAAACCAACATCATCCATTACATGTGCCATACGAAAAAACTTCCCCCTCATCTCTTCCTTTTGGAGCTGCTGAAAGATACCAGGCTCTCAACTCTTTTCGAGCAATTTGTAAAATATCGTTACCATTCGCTGCTCGACATCATTTCAGAGGGTATTTCCAGCGGAGAATTTCAAAAGGGCGACCCTACCATGTACACCATTGGAATTTTAGGTGCAACCGCATTTTACATCGATTCCAGAAACAAACAGTTTTTGCCCCAAATGCTCGAAGAAATTTCAGTTAAAGAATGGAGTACGGATGATTTTTTATCCCTCATTTTAAATGGATTACAAAAAAAAGAATAAAAATAAGCTAACAAGTAAAAAAACAATAGTACAATACCTCAATCTGTTGTATAATAATATAATTGTTCCAAAATTGTTTTTTGTGCAATGAAACACAATTCAATATATACTCAAACAAATCACGGAGGTCTTATGTCTATCTATACACAGCGGGAGCACAACGGACTATATGAACTTACAGACGTTGCCCGTGCAGAATTGATTGATTCAAAATATTACAATGGCGACCTTTCACCGACTTCCATCGCCCAAAGAACATGGACAACGTACAATGTTTCTTCTCTTTGGGTTGGCATGTCAATCTGCCTTCCAACCTATGCCCTAGCTGCCAGTTTGGTCGCTCTGGGTCTATCCCCTTGGGCCGCACTGATTAATGTCACAATTGGAAACCTGTTGATTTTAATTCCCATGCAGCTGAACTCGCATGCAGGAACAAAGTACGGCATTCCGTATCCAGTTTTTGCACGGTTAGCTTTTGGGCCCAGAGGAGCTCACATCGCCTCAGTCGCCCGTGGCATCGTAGGCTGCGGATGGGTTGGAATTCAAACGTGGTTCGGCGGTAAAGCACTGCATTTAATCCTAATGACTTTGATTCCTAATTTTTCCGGAAATCAAGTAACTCTATTTACAACGTGTTTTATTTTTGGGTGTATCAACGTTTTTCTGGCCTATCGAGGTCCTGAATGGATTCGTAAATTGGAATCCTGGGGAGCTCCGTTTCTCGGTCTTCTGAGTATTGCCCTTCTGATTTGGGCAACACTTGCGGTAAAGTCCAGCGGAAACATTGGGATTTTAGATATTTTAAATCTCCCTATGGATCAGGAAAAATTATCGAAAGGCGGCGGATTTTGGGCGGTATTTGCAGCAGGATTAACCAGTAATCTTGCATTTTGGTCTACTTTGGCCTTAAATATTCCTGATTTTTCCCGCTATGCGAAATCACAGAAAACCCAATTTTTAGGACAGTTATACGGAATGCCAACTACTTTGGGCATTTTTGCTCTGATCAGCGCTTATGTAACAGCTGCGACCAGATTTATTACACCAGATGGTTCCATGATTACTGATCCTGCAGAAGTTATTACATTAATTTCTAATTCTTTTGCAACCGTTTTGGGTGCTATCGGCATCATTATAGCAACGCTTACAACGAATATCGCCGCAAATTTCGTTGCTCCCGCCAATGGTTTTTCCAATTTGGCGCCCAAAAAAATTTCCTATAAAACCGGTATTCTTATTACAAGCGTTCTTGCAATCATCATGAGACCTTGGCAGTTTATGCAAAGCGGAGATGTCTTTATCTATGATTGGCTAGGCCTTTACGGAATTATGCTTGCTCCGATTGCCGGTATATTTTTAGCAGATTATTACATTGTTAAAAAGAAAAACATAGATGTCATGTCCCTATTTCAGGCGGAGGAGGGGCGTTATTGGTATCAAAAGGGATTTAACTATATTGCCTTTTTTTCATGGCTTTTAGGCTGCATCCCCCCTATTTTAGGAAAAATCATTCCATCCTTCCACTGGATGACAAACAATGGTTATCTGATCAGCTTCTTTATTTCGCTTATCATTTACCCAATTTTAATGAAAACCTCACCCCATTCTCTGGTTCTTCCAGATGAAATGGAGTCAATGACCGAACGATAACAGAAAAGGAATTTTTTATGGAAAACTTAATATTTGAAAATTTAAACCTCTCCGAAGAAACCCAGCGGGCACTTAATGAAATGGGTTTCGAGGAAGCAACCCCAATACAATCTATGGCGATCCCAAAGATACTTTCCGGAGAAGACATTATTGGGCAGGCTCAGACAGGAACCGG
This sequence comes from uncultured Anaerovorax sp., assembly GCA_963521065.1. Taxonomy (GTDB): domain Bacteria; phylum Bacillota; class Clostridia; order Peptostreptococcales; family Anaerovoracaceae; genus IOR16. The sequence continues at coordinate 159,414 of CAUQTI010000004.1, forward strand.
AAAAACATGTGCTTTTGGCATTCCTGCAATTGAGATGATTGATACTGCGGATTCCGGCATACAGGTTCTGGCACTTTGCCCTACTAGAGAGCTTGCAATTCAGGTAGCAGAAGAACTGCGCCATTTGACGAAATATAAAAAAGGAATTCAAATTCTTCCGATTTATGGAGGACAATCCATCGATCGCCAAATTTTAGCACTCAAGAAAAAACCACAAATCATTATCGGTACCCCTGGTCGTGTCATGGATCATATGCGCCGTCGCACGTTGAAGCTTTCTTCTCTAAAAATGATTATTCTAGATGAAGCTGATGAAATGCTTAATATGGGCTTCCGGGAAGATATTGACTTAATTTTGCAGGATTTGCCGGAAGACAGACAAACTCTGCTTTTCTCTGCAACGATGCCGAAAGAAATTAAAGACCTTGCAAAACGCTATCAGAAGAATGCAGTACACGTACAGGCCGCACACAAAGAATTAACGGTTCCTAACATCGAGCAATATTATTTAGAAGTAAGAGAATCCTCTAAATTGGAACTCCTATGCCGTTTAATTGATGCAAAGAATGTAGAGCTTGGTATTGTATTTTGTAATACAAAACGCAAGGTTGATGACATCACCGCTTCACTTCAAGCCAGAGGCTACTCTGCGGACGCACTTCATGGCGATATGAAACAATCGGAACGCGATCGTGTTATGAATAAATTCAGAAAACGATTGATTGATATTTTAGTTGCAACCGATGTAGCTGCAAGAGGAATTGACGTCAATAATATTGATGCCGTCTTTAATTATGATATTCCAAGTGATGAGGAATATTATGTTCACAGAATCGGCAGAACAGGACGTGCCGGAAAATCCGGTGTTTCCTATTCCTTCGTCTTTGGCCGGGATATCTATAAGCTAAAAGATATTCAGCGTTACACCAAAAGTGAGATTTTACCAATGAAGCCTCCTACGATTTCAGATGTGGAAGAAGTCCGCCTAAGCTTATCTGCAGAAAAAGTAGTCAATGTCTTAGAAAAAGGCGGTTATTCTAAATATACTCCAATCATCGAAAAGATTTTGGAAACGGCGAATGATACCACCACGCTCGACATTGCTGCTGCTTTATTTCAGATGGCTTTTGATGAATTGGAGAATCGCAACTATGAACACTCCGATTTGGATGAAGACCATTCCCAACCCACACGAGGAAATATGGCTCGTGTCTTCCTCAACGTCGGATCAATGGATAAGATTCAACCGAAAAATATTGTTCAGGGAATTGCTTCTCTCTCTGAAATTCCAGGCAAACTTATCGGCTCTATCGACATTCATAAAAATTTCAGCTTTGTGGAGCTTCCAAAAGAATATGTCGATGATGTAATGTACGCAATGCGTAATTTTACACACCGTGGCCGTAAGGTTACGATGGAAAAAGCGACAAAACGCCAACGTACGAAAAGTAATAAAGGCAAAGAGCGTCGTACAAATCCAAAGAAAAAACGATTTTAAATTCTCCTTAAAAAAAGGATTGCAAAAAAGCCGCGGGATTTTCTCTTCCCGCGGCTTTCTCGTTTCTTCATCGTTGATGATTGATGCATCCTTCCAATCACCTCCAATGATTTTATTTTCAAAAAAAATCGAACAGAAAAAAATTCTCTGCTCGATTCTTATCGATTTACTATAAAGTTTATATACTTGGGGCTACATTTCCTTATTTCTTTGCGGCGTGCTTTCGCTTTTCTCTCTTTACCGCTTTCAGCTTATCCCCTCGTAAAGGTTTGTATCCAATCTGATACAAGGTATTGGACCATGTGCCGCAGCAGCAGATCAAGTACTGAACCATATCCGCGGAAAGCTCCTCTTTAATTGGGGCACGTCCTAAGTCTTCTGCTTTTTTACGTAAATAAATCAGATATTTTCTTGCCTTTTGATCAAGATTCAAAACTCGATATAAGCTGTCCTGTAGGATTTCTTTGTGCGGTCGATTGTGGATTTGATCTTTTTCATCTAAATACGAGCTGGAAAAAGGAGAAATTTTTGTAACCGGCTCCAGTCCAATTTGAAACAGCACATTTCTCCAGGAACCACATCGCTCTTTTAGTTTTTTCCGAACCACCTGGTCAATCTCCACTTTCAAAGGAGGACGGCCTAGCTCAATTGCCTTTTTTAAAATCCCATTTAAAAGGATTTTATATTCCTCCTCTATGTCTGGAATCCGGCTGACTACCTTTTGACGCATCCAGTTTCGGTTAACGCCTGCGGCATATAAAACCTCAGCCCAAGTTTTAAAATAGCGTTTCAAGTTTTCACACGCTTCCGGCATCTCAACCGCATGAGGCGGACGCTCTAATTCTAAAGCCCGTTCCTTTACCTTTTCCAGCCAATATTGGTAAGTACGGCGTTCTTTTAGCATGATATCTACGCTTTTTCCGGATTTTCCTGCACTCCTTGACAAACCTGCCTTTTCAAGTGCATAGGGCCATTTATGAAAGCGGTGCCTAACGTAAAAGCGATAAACCCAAAACACTTCTTTTTGTGCCGGCGAATGCCCTAGCCGCTTCGCTTCCTGCCGAAGCAATTCCAAAAGCTCTTCGTCTGAAAAGCTGAGATAAACAGCCTGCCCCATCACACTGCTCGTTGAATACGCTTTAAACACAGCAGAATTTTTATTGTCTTTTCCATAATCCAATTTTTGCGCAAGAGCCGCTTTCTCCGCTACTTTTTTCAAAGCATTCTTGTTCTTCTGTACTTCCTTTAAAGTCAACGTCCGCATATATCCTCCAATTTATGACTATAAGGCTTCTTTAGCGAATCGGGCACACTCCGGCTTCACAGCCTTCATCTCCGATATCGTATTGCACTTCTTCTTTTTCGTATTTTCCGATCAAAGATGGAACAAACGGATTCATCGCTGCTCTTCTCTGCAGATACTCTTCCTCGCTGATACTTTCAAACGGCAGCAATTCATAAAAATTGTCTTCGAAGGACAGGAAAGAAAGAGCGACAATCTCATCCCAGTTTTCCCATACCCACTGCTCTACTTCATCCCATTCATGGTCACGAACATGTACGGTGATGGAACAGTTATGCTCTACATACTCCGTCATAAACATTTTATAAATTTCCAGCTGCTCAATGGCACTGACGTCTGCTTTAAATTTCCCTTCCGGTGCCTTTACAGGAAACTCAACTACTTTCGTCACACAATTTTCTTGATCCTGACCAACTTCCGGATACACTGGATAGCCGAGTTCTTCGCACACCTTCGTCAAAGGATCGTCGCTGCTGATACGGATTCTTCTCACAAAATACGGGGCATGTGAAAAATGAACACCGCTTGATACAACCGGCAGGAGGCTCAACGTACCTTCCGGCTTAATGGTTGTAATGAGAAGCGGCTCTTTCATCCCCAGCTCTTTCGCATAATCTCCCGCGGCTTTTCTTGCTTCTTTTTTCAAAGCAGCCAACAACGCACTCTGTTCTTCTTTGCTGTAATTTAAGGCATTGACCATATCCTGCCAGCCCGTCAAGGAGCATCCCAAAAGTTTATCTCTCTGCTGAACTCCATTCCATTCCGGTATCTCAAGCTCTGTGCAGGTCATACGGTACCCAGCTCTGGCGGATAGTCTTTGCGCCTCCATCAGGCCTTCATAATCCAGTGTGTTATCCTCTTTCACAAAAGCCATCACGTTGACGGTAGTCAGGTTGCAAAGGCCCTTTGAATCCAGCAGAATCTCCGCACAAGGATTTACACCCGCAAAGTTCGGTCGTCTCTTCGCTCCGGCCACTTCGTTTACCCAGCCCGGTTCACCGGAATAGCGCATCTGCTGCAAATGCCAATGCAACTGATCTCTTGTCGGTTTCGAAGTGTAGTAAATCGAATTATTGCTCATTTGGCGATGTGCAATTTCCTGATCAATCACCCACTTTTCATCCACTTTCTTGTAAAGCTCACTTTTCGCCTGTATACATTCCTTGTCATCCTGATCAATTAAAACAATCTCTGCGGTACGGCGTACGCCTCCGACAACTACATTTTCACCGATTACATTTGCAATATCAAGGCAATCCACCGGCTTTAACTTTACTTTATTTGTTGTGGAGCGATGGCCTGCTTTTTCGATTACCTTACTGATTTTAATAAACATATTTTTCATGCTGGAATGACCGCTTGCCGTTCCGCCGAAGGTCTTTAGCTTTTCACCCTTCGCTCTTACATGATCGTAATTTAAGATGATAGTTTTAATCTTGCGGTATTCCGTACTGTAAAGTACACGCAGATAATAATCAAGCGATTGCACCCAGCCTTCTTTGCTATCACCAATTGTAATTTTTACAGTATCATTATGTGTAAATTCCAATGCCGTGCTGTCTTGGCGTAGTGTTTTCAAAATTGGGGTATAGGATTCATGGATAATCTCCACATCCGTCCTTACCATCGGCAGTTTTTCAATATCCGATTTTAAAATGCGCACTCCGACCCCTGAGCCCACCATCAATAGATAGAATACATCCCGGAACGAAGCAAAGCTGTCAATGACCTGAAAAGAACAGTTGAAGTTTGACATTGGGTAGTGCTTTGAAACATCGGTACTTCCCACCCAAAAAGTTCTGCCTGATAAGAACTGCTTCAAGTCATACACGTTGCGGTATAATTTTTCTGCTTCCTCTTTTGAAGTAGGAATCAAGCTGCAATTATACTCTACAGAACGTCTTACTGTTTCCCACCAGTATTCTCTGCGCATTTCTTCCGGAAGCCACCGTGAATAAGTACGATAGTATACAAAATTACCCAATTGGCTCATCGGAGATTGCTTGTGCTTATATTTGCTTACAAATTCCTCCGAAATTACCCGGCCGTCACGCCGTTTTCTTGCATCTCTTGTCTTATCCCTCTCATAGCGGTAAATAATAAATTTCTTCGCCGCATCTTTCCTCTCACTTGCCATTAAAAAATCTTCCACTAAATCTTGAATATCTTCTACATTGATTCGCCGTTCTGACTTTTCAACCTGCTTTAAAATAGCAGAAGCAATGCTTTGCGCCAAAGCGGCATCTACGCCAACCCGCGTTTCCATCATTGCGTTTTCAATGGCATTTTTGATTTTACCCTCGTTAAAATCCACTGCCGATCCGTCTCTTTTTACTACTGTTTTCATCGTATCCTCCCTGAATGCGCTTCCTCATTTTCCTTCATATTCCCAGAAATTACTCTCTTTCATAGGATTTTTGAAACTCCCATTCTTATCTATATGTGGTGACTCATTTAATGCATAGCCCATTATATAGTATTCTATGTCTTTATTCAACTGTTATTCTATGAAAGACTTAAGATTTTTTCGCCTTTTCTCTTTACAAAGAAAAAATACAAATGTATAATTGTATACAGGTAAACAAATCGATTGATTTTAATGAAGGAGAAAAAAGAATGGGAAAAACACTTGCTTATAAAATACTTGAAAATCATCTTATCAGCGGCCAGATGACGGCAGGCGAAGAGATTACCATTAAAATGGACCAGACTTTGACGCAGGATTCCACCGGAACCATGGTATATCTGCAGCTTGAAGCCATGGATGTAGATAAAATTAAAACAGAACTTTCTGTCGCCTATATCGATCATAATACATTACAGACCGGCTTTGAAAATGCGGATGATCACGCATTTATAAAAAGCGTTGCAAAACGTCACGGCGTTTTATTTTCCAAGCCGGGAAACGGAATCTGCCATCAGCTTCATTTAGAAAGCTTCGGCGCACCCGGAAAAACACTTTTAGGCTCTGACAGCCATACGCCAACAGGAGGCGGCCTAGGCATGGTTGCCATCGGGGCAGGCGGACTCGACGTTGCCGTTGCAATGGCAAAAGGCACTTACAGCCTTACCGTTCCAAAAATCATCGGTGTAAAGCTGAGCGGCAAACTACGCCCGTGGGTATCCGCAAAGGACGTTATTTTATACGTTCTTCAAAAGCTGACCGTAAAAGGCGGCGTCGGAAAAATTGTAGAATATTTTGGAGATGGTGTTGCTAGCTTAAGCGTTACCGATCGTGCAACCATTACCAATATGGGTGCAGAGCTTGGCGCGACGACTTCGATTTTCCCAAGTGATGAAAATACGAAAGCATTTTTAGCATCTCAGGGACGCGAAAAAGATTACGTAGAAATGAAGGCAGATGCAGATGCTTTTTATGACGATATTTTAGAAGTAGACCTCTCTTCACTCGTTCCGCTTGCAGCAAAGCCGCACAGTCCGGACAATGTGGACACGATAGAAAATATCGGAGAAATTGCAATCAATCAGGTTGCAATTGGAAGCTGCACCAATTCCTCTTACACCGACCTAATGAAGGTTGCTTCCATTTTGAAAGGCAATCATGTACACGAAAATGTAAGCCTCGTCATTTCTCCAGGCTCCAGCAAAATTTTAAGTAAGCTTGCAAAAAATGGTGCTTTAGCAGATATGATTGAAGCCGGTGCTCGCATCATTGAAAATGCTTGTGGCCCTTGCATCGGAATGGGGCAGTCCCCGCAGTCCGGCGGCGTCTCTCTGCGTACCTTTAACCGTAACTTTAAAGGCAGAAGCGGCACTTTAGATGCTTCGGTCTATCTCGTCAGTCCAGAAACAGCAGCAATTTCAGCAATTACCGGACATTTAACCGACGGGATGACCACCGAGATTTTGCTTCCTCAAATTCAACCCGAAGAGTTCCGCAGCAACGACAGCTTCATGGTATACCCGAAGGGTGAAAGTAAGAGTGATATTTCCGTGGCAATGGGCCCGAACATCAAGCCATTTCCCCAGAATACTCCATTAAAAAACGAGATTTCAGCGACGGTTGTATTGAAAGCAGGTAACAATATCACAACAGACGATATTATGCCGTCAGACTCTCGTTTACTGCCTTACCGTTCGAATATTCCTCACCTCTCCAATTACTGCTTTGAAAAAATCGATCCGGAATTCCCTTCTCGATGTAAGACGGCCGGAAATGGCGTAATTATTGGCGGGGAAAACTATGGACAGGGCTCCAGCCGCGAGCATGCAGCTTTGGTTCCTCTTTATCTTGGAATCCGTATTGTTGTCGCAAAATCCTTCGCCAGAATACACCGTTCCAACCTGATTAACAGCGGCATTCTTCCTCTGGTATTTGAAGACCCTGCGGAATATGAAGATTTTGAACTGGGACAGAAGCTTATTATTGAGGATGCACTTTCTCAGATTAGAAATCCGCATATCCTTCTAAAAAATGAAGCTACCGGAAAAGAATATACGTTAGTTTCACACCTCTCTGAGCTGGAAATCGAAATGATTCTGGCAGGTGGAAAAATCAGTCAAATCAAAGGTAAATAAAGGAGGCCCCTATTGCAGTATTTAGAAGATTTTAAAACGATTGTAGAACAGCAGTTGAAAAGAGTAGAGCGGATGAAAAGTGATACCGCTTTTATTGATTACCATACTTTGGATAAGATCATTATCGGTGTCATTGGCGGAGACGGAATCGGTCCGGCAATTACCTCCCACGCACAGCGTATTTTAGAAAAACTGTTAGAAAACGAAATTGAAGCAGGAAAAGTAGAATTGCGTACCATAGACGGCTTGACCATTGAGAATCGTGCTTCTGCCAAAACCGCTATCCCCTCTGACGTTCTAGCGGAAATCAAAAAGTGCCACGTCCTGTTGAAAGGACCTACCACTACACCAAGAAAGGGCGACCATTGGGGAAACATTGAAAGCGCGAATGTCGCTATGCGAAAAGAGCTTGATTTGTTTGCAAATGTACGTCCGGTAAAGGTTCCTGAGCTTGGCATTGACTGGACCTTCTTCCGCGAAAATACAGAGTGCCTTTATGCAATGGGAAGCCAAGGCGTTCATATCAGCGACGATCTTGCCATTGATTTTCGAGTCATTACAAACCCGGGAACGGAGCGAATTGCCCGCCAGGCCTTTGAGTATGCAAGAGCAAATGGTAAAAAACGTGTGTCTATCATTACGAAAGCAAACATTGTAAAAGCCACCGACGGAAAATTCCTTGAAATCTGCAAAAAAATCGGTGAGGAATACCCTGAAATTGAAGTGGATGATTGGTATATCGATATCATGACCGCAAAGCTGATTGATGAAAAAAGAAGAAGTCAATTTGAAGTCTTCATCCTGCCGAATCTCTATGGAGATATCTTGACCGATGAAGCCGCAGAATTTCAAGGCGGTGTCGGTACCGCAGGAAGTGCGAATCTGGGGAAACACTATGCCATGTTTGAAGCGGTACACGGCTCTGCACCGAGAATGGTGGAGGAAGGTCGTGATATTTATGCGGACCCTTGCAGCGTAATCCGTGCCGCTGCCATGCTTTTAAGCCACATCGGCTATCAAAAACAGGCGGATGCACTCTTCTCTGCTCTCGATATTTGTACGGTCACAGAAAAAAAATTGACCATTACAGGAAAACCTGACGGTGCAACAGGTTCTGCGTTTGCAGACTACATTCTGGAAACGATTAGGAGGTAATATTTCATGTTTAAGGATACTGCCGGAATTAAAACAACCGGGCTTCCACTTTCTTCAAATTTATTCTTGCAGCTTCGCTCTGACATTCTTCAAGGGAAATTAAAATCCGGAGAAAAATTAACAGAACAGCGTATCTGTGACGAATATTCAGTCAGCCGTACACCGGTGCGTGAAGCCTTTCGCCAGCTAGAGCTGGATGGCCTGATTGAAACCATCCCAAACCGGGGTGCCTTTGTTCTCGGTGTTACAACAGAAGATATTCAGGATATGTACGTTCTTCGAAAAGCCTATGAAGCAATTGCCGTAAGATGGGCTATCGAGCGTATTACAAAAGAAGAATTTGAAGAATTGCAAGAGGCTTATGAATTTATGGAATTTTATACCATGAAAAAAGATATGGATAAAATGCTGAATATTAATATGCATTTTCATGAGTTGATATATAATGCCGCGCATAACCGTATGCTAAAACATGTTCTATCTTCTTATCAGTTCTACACCAAGCAGACGAAGGCAAACCGAACCTATGTAGATCAGTATCTTGATGAAGTGCTGAATGAACATAAAAAGATATTTGATGCCTTTGTTGCAAAAGATCCGGATGCGGGAGCAGAAGCCATCACAATTCACCTTGAAAATGCAAAAAAACGTGCCAGACTATAAAAGTGATATAAAAAAATGCGGAGCGGTCAAAGAAGAATTGACTGCTCCGCATTTTTATTTTTTCTCTATTGCTTCTTTGCCTTACTGCCCCTCAACCAAAGTATAAAATAAACCCCTGAAAGAATCGGCGCATTATAAAGTCCCTGCTTCCATTCCAAAGAAAGCGGAATCTCAAGAAAAGAGATACCCATATAGATGCAACTACAAGAGACTGCATAAATGCTGCAGATTTGTCGTGCCAATTTATTGCTTAAAAATTCTACACTTAGAAAACAGAAACCTCCAAGAAGTGCTCCCATTGCGACCAGTGAGACCATTGTAATAAAAATAGAAAGGAGCACAGCACCTGTATAGTTATCCCAAACGTCCACTCCTGCCCTCTTCACAAGCGTTTGCCAAGCTACATGTATGAGATAAAGAATAAGAGGAGTACACACCAAATAAATATATTTTTTCTTTTCTTCCATTTTGGTATCCCTTTCCCGTCGCTATAGTATGAAGCTCTAATTTCAAACTTCGACAGTACTAATGTACCAAAATACAACCGCCTTTTCAAGTCGTAAAATACAAATTAATAAAATTATTGGAATATTCCAATTAAAATTATATTTTCTACAAGCTCTCCTCTGCCGCTTTCGCAAGCTCACTGCGTTCTACTTCCTCCAAGCAAACGTGACCGGTGATTTTATACGGCTTCATTTTTTCTATCACATATACAAGCCCATTCGATTTGGAGTCAACCAGAGTATTGTCGATTTGATTATCCGATGGGTCTCCAATCATGACAAATTTTGCATCCTGCCCTGCTCTTGTAAGCATCAGCTTTGCCAAATGCGGCGTCATTTCCTGTGCTTCATCAATGATTACCATCGCGTTTGAAAGCGTTCTGCCCCGCATAAAAGCAAATGTCTTCATCTCAATAATGCCCGCTTCTTTGTACTGCTCTAAGAAGCTCTCCGCAGAAAAGACCGGCTTTTCGTTATACTCCCTTCTCTTCTTCGCATTTTTTTCCAGCTTATCGTTTTTTGCTGCGCCTTGCTTCTTAGTCCGCTCACTCATTAAGCTCTCGATTGCGTCTCCAAACGAATCCATAAACGGTTTAAGCTTTGCAGATTCCTTTCCCGGCAAATAACCGATGGAGTCTCCTGCTGATATGACCGGCTTAATTAAGATAATCTTATCATACACATTATTCTCAATTACCTTCTGCAAAGCAGCTGCTACAGACAGAATGGATTTCCCGGTTCCCGCACCGCCGCTGAGTGTTACGAGAGGAATCGTATCGTCCATAAGTAGTTCGAACGCCATCCTCTGCTCTCGATTTCTAGGCGTCAGGCCCCATGCCTTGTCGCTCGCATATTTTAAGGGTACAATCTTATTTCCATCAAATTTTGCAAGCGTTTCATGGGACTCACGATCACTGCTTTTGATGCAGAAAAATTCATTTGGAAATGCCTCCCCTGTTTTTTTATTTAATTTTAATCCGCCTTGATAAATCTTATCAATCTGTGCTGAAGACAAAGAAACCTCCTTGTAGCCGCGGAAAATATGCTCTACATCAATTTTATCACCCTGATAATCCTGAACTTCAAGACCCATTGCTTCCGCCTTGATTGCCGCACACAGATCCTTTGTTACCAGAATGGTATCCATATCTTTAGATTCATTTTTTATATTCATTGCAATGGTCAATATCTTATTGTCATTCTTACTCAAATCCATGCCATCAGGAACAGAAATTGCGTTCATATGATTCAGCTCCACACGCAAAGTTCCACCATGTGGCAGTGTGACACCCTTATTTAAATCCCCGAATTTTCTTGTGCTATTGATTTCCCGAATTGCCTCTCTCGCTTGGTATCCTAAGATTCCTTCTTTTTTCTTCAGTTGGTCCAGCTCCTCCAAACATATGATTGGAAGAATGATATTATTATCTTCAAACGTATGAATACATCCCGGAAAATGAATCAGAACATTCGTGTCCAAAATATAATTTTTAACCAAGGGAATTCCTCCTTATTTTTCAATGGAATGTTTTTTGCGTAATAGAGACAGTCTCAGATTTTAAATCTATACCTTATACTATGATGCCCTGCCGCTAAGAGCTACTTAACAGGGAGCAGCTTCCTTTAAAATAAATTGATTCACTAATTTATTTAAATTCTGTGATTGTTCAGAAAGCTGCTCACTGGCGGAAGCAGTTTCTTCACTTGCCGCTGAATTGGTCTGCACAATACCTGAAATTTCTTCTAAGCCCGAATTGATTTTAGAAGCGGCTTCTGCTTGTTCCTGTGCACTTTCCTCAATTTCTCCTATCATAGCCGCGATCTTCTTACTTCCTAAAACAACGCCTTCCATTGAATCTGCTGTATGCGCTGCCGTAACAACGCCTTTTTGGATTGCTTTCATTGAGCCTTCAATTAACTGGTTGATGTCACTTGCTGAATCGGATACTTTAGAGGCCAGATTCCGCACCTCACCTGCTACAACAGCAAAGCCTCTGCCGGCGTTTCCTGCCCTCGCGGCTTCTACCGCTGCATTTAATGCCAAAACCTTCGTTTGAAATGCAATCCCCTCTATAACCTTCATTATTTTTTTTATTTCCTTTGACTCCTTGCTGATTTCTTCCATATCACAAAGCATCATTTTTACCTGCTCATTGCTGTTTAAGGCCCCCTCCTTCACATTCTGAACGACTTCATTTGCAAAAGTTACATTCCTTGCAGTTTCTGCAATGCGTCCGGACACCGCTCCCAAAACCGCTGTCATCCGCTGAACCTGCTCTGCTTGAGAAGCGGCCCCCTGTGCCATGGATTGTGATGTGCAGGAAATCTGTTCTGCACCCGCTAACACCTCTCCCGATGCTCGATTTACTTGAAGAAGATCTTCTGATATTTTATAGATAAATTTAGTAAAGCAATGCTCAATCTCTCTGAAATCACCTTGAAACTCTCTTGAAAAAGATAGATTGAAGTAACCTAATTCCAAGCTCTTCATCGCCTCCTCAATTTCTTTAATATACATAGAAAGACTACTCGTCATCTCTCTCATACTATCTGCCAATCTTCCAAATTCGTCATTACTTTTATATTGAACCGGCTGGTTCAGTGTGCCTTCTGCAATTACCTTCATACCAATCTCCAACTCTCGAAGTGGAATGAGGAATTTTCGAATGCGCTGGGATAAAAGCACTGCCAGCACTGCCATTGCCGCCATTTGAATTGACACTAAAATCCAGACCATGCGATTTGTATTTCTCTTGTACTCTTTTTTATCCATCCCTGTAACCAACGTCCAGCCAAAGTTTTCCTCTCTCTGGGCGAAGCCAACTCTTTGCTCTCCCGAAAAATTATAAGAAATCAATTCCCCATCCGCTTTTTGGATGCCTTCCAATAAACTTGCATCCAGATTTGCTTCAGAAAGCCGCTTCCCAGACAGACTGGAATCCGTATAGGCAATAATTTGGTCGTTTGAATCCACAATCATGCTTTTTCCCGTTTCTCCAAATGCATTGTCTGAAAGGAATTTTTCCATATTTGAAAGGTTGATATCCAACCCAATCAGGCCAATCACACCATCTCCCCCATCACTATAAACCGGAACTGCGATTGTAATACAAAGTTTTCCGGTTACTACGTTTTCATACGGCTCTGTTAAAATCTTTTTCTTTTCTTCTATCGCACGATAGTACGGCGCATTTTTTAGAGAGAATGACTCTGGCAAATACGTCTTTACTTCATCGATGTAGCTGTCTTCTGCCACGCTGCCGATATAAAGTGAATTGATATTATTAAAATTTACTTTTACATCCAGCAGAGTATTTACAATTTCAGCGTATTTTTCATAGTCCCTCATGGAATTTTGTTTGTCCGTAGCTTCTAACAGCGAAATCACCTCTCCATTTTTTGAAAGAGTAACCGCAATGGCTGCATATTTATCAATATAATCTTCAGTCAAAGCCGTAACAGTTTCATTAATTTGGCGAATGTGTTCTTTTTCCTTGTTTTCCCACATCGTTCCCACAGTAAATCCAATTAACCCTACTGCCATGAAACTAAAAAGAAGCATTGCCGCCGCCAAAAATAAAATTATTTTCGTGACAATACTCCGTGGCTCTCTAAAATCTATTTTTTTTATTTTTATTTGAAAATTTTTTCGTTTACTCAACCATCGATTCCCCTTCATCTTATAAAACAACAGCTTTTTTTTCCATTTATTAAGCAACGACTTTTTTTCCATTCTTAAGACCTCCTCTTTATTTTCTGTCTCAAGTATAAAATATCTTTTCGTATGGCTTGTTTAAAAAAAAGTAAAGATTACGTAAAATTTCAACGAAATATTTTACTCAATTTTTACTTTTCATTCTTTTTTAACGTAAAACTAATTTGGTATGATTGAATCGATTAAAAAAATACAGTGTAAAAGCAGCATGGAGGACCTATATGAGGGACAGCAACCAAATGGCGTTGGATGAAATCATTCAGAACAAGCAAATTAAAACCGTTTTTCAACCGATTATTTCCTTACGTGACGGTGGTATTTTGGGGCACGAAGCACTGAGCCGCCTTACAGAAAAAAGCAGCATTGAAAACATTGATATGCTGTTTCGTTACGCGGAAACATACAACCGCATCTGGGACTTGGAGTTATTATGCAGGACGAAGTCTCTGGAAGCCGCGTTTGAGTTTATGGTTCCTTCTTACAGCAAAAAACTGTTCTTAAATGTGAATCCTAAGGTAATTCACGATGATAAATTCAAAAAAGGCTTTACGAGATCTTTTCTTGCACAATATAAAATTTCGCCGGAGCGCATTATTTTTGAAATCACTGAGCGAAGTGTGATTCAAGATATGGAAAGCTTTCGCTTGTCTGTGGATCATTATAAAGGGCAGGATTATAAAATTGCAATCGACGATGCCGGTGCCGGATATTCCGGTCTTAATCTAATCAGTGACCTACATCCCAACTACATTAAACTAGACATGAATCTGATAAGAAATATTCATCAGAACAGCCAAAAATACGCGCTTGTAAAAGGAATGGTCGAATTCTCAAAAGTCTCCAGAACACATTTGATTGCAGAAGGAATCGAAACCTTTGAAGAATTAAAAACGTTAATCCAGCTCGGCGTGCATTATGGACAGGGGTATTATATTCAACGCCCAAAGGAAGAAATTGAGACGATTGACGAGTGCCTTTTATCTGAAATCAGAAGCTTAAATGCAAAAAAGAATCACACCTCACAAAGCTTAATCTCCAACATTTATATTGAAAATCTATGTGGAAATATCGAACAAATAGAGCCTTCCAAAAAAATTCTGGATGTATATGAACTTTTTAAAGGAAGTCCTTCCTGTTTTGGCCTTTGCATTATCGATAAAGAAAAACCTGCCGGTATTATCACCCGGGACAAGCTCACGTTGAAGCTAAGCGGTCACTATGGTTTTTCGTTGTATCAAAACAAAGAAATCCAGCAAATTATGGATCGCAATTTTTTATCCGTAGATTGTAAAACGCCGGTAAATATCGTTTCTTCCATTGCCATGTCTCGGGAAGAAGAACGGCTTTACGATTTTATCGTTGTTACAAAAAACGAAAAGTATCTTGGGATTGTAACCATCAAAGATTTATTGCAGAAAACAACAGAAATTGAGGTATCTGTTGCCAAGCACCAAAATCCATTAACCGGACTTCCCGGCAATTTAATCATAGAACAGAAAATAAGCAAATGTCTTTCCGAAGGGGAAAACTATACGGTGGCATACCTTGATTTAAATAATTTTAAAGCTTACAATGATGTTTACGGTTTCGAAAAAGGTGACTTAGTCATTAAATTTTTCGCAGATCTTTTAAAAGCCTTTACTGGCGAGGAACAATTTATTGGACACATCGGCGGGGATGATTTTGTGATTATTTCAGATTCTCTCATCACGGATACTTTTTTCATTGAAATACAAACCCATTTTAAGGAAAAGATCGTCGAGTTTTACAATGACTTTGACCGAAATCGAAAATTCATTACAGCATATAATCGCCACGGAAAGTTAGAGACATACCCTCTCATGAGTTTTACCTGCGTCTCTGTGAGCAGTGAATCACAAAATTTTAAGAATGTGCCGGAGCTGACAGAAAAGCTTGCTGAATTGAAAAAAGCGGCAAAGCAGGATGTTCGCAATGTAAGTATCTTATAACTCTTTCAAAAAACAAAAATGCACCTTTTAATAAAAGATGCATTTTTATCAAAGATAACAGGCACTCGTAAGTAGAGGTTTTCCTTATACCCGCTCTACGTCAATTCCTGTTTTATGACTGTTCAAATCGTACTCATCTAGTTCTTTATCCGCCAAAATTAGTGCTTCTGCTAATGTTTCTTTTTTAATATAATCTTCAAATTTTTCAATGGCAAGTGCTACTTCCTCATCCGCACGATAGAAAATATGAATGTGATCCATCATATCGAAATTTTTCTGCTTCCGCATCTGCTGAACCTTCGAAATCAACTCTCTTGCCAAGCCTTCATACATCAATTCCTGCGTAATGGTTGTTTCTAAAATAACAAACACATTGTTCTCCATCGCTGCTGTAAAACCGTCCTTTGCAGCAATTTTAACATCAATGTACTCTTTGGTAATCGCGAAGACTTCATTGTCAATCTCTAAATCAACCGCTTCACTTTCTTCCAGCTTCGACACGAGCTCCGCAGCATTCTGCTTCATTAATACACCGGCAAAGCTCTTAATTTTTCCACCAAGCACAGGGCCCGCCACTTTGAAATTCGGCTTTAAGGTGTAATTGATAAATTCGTCCAGCTTATTTTCAAACACGACCTTCTTTACATTTAATTCTTCCTTAATCAGGTCTGTCATATCGGAAATCAAGGCTTCGTATTTACCGTCAATTAAAATTTCTTTTAATGGCTGGCGCACCTTAATTCTTTCTTTCTCTCTAATTCCTCGTCCAAGAGCAACAATTTCACGGACTAAATCCATTCTTTCCTCTACCGTTTCATCAATCAATTCTTCCTCTGCTTTCGGGTAGAAGGATAAGTGTACGGATTCTGCGCCTGTCAGATTTGTATAAATTTCATCTGTAATAAAAGGAGCAAACGGCGCAGCCAGCTGTACCACTCCGACCAGTATCTCATACGTTGTCAGGTAAACAGATTTTTTATCGTCATTTAATTCTTCGCCGTAGAATCTTCTTCTCGCTCTGCGGATATACCAGTTGGATAAATCCTCTGTTACAAATTCCTGAATCTTTCGCACCGCTTTCATATGATCATAGCGATCTAATTCAAAGATTGCCTCTTTTACTAATTTGTTGTACTTTGATAAAATCCATCGGTCTAATTCCGGACGCTTTGCATAATCCACCGATAAATCAGTCACGTTGATTTTATCGTTATTTGAATACAGCACAAAGAAATTATAAACATTTCTTAAGGTACCGAAGAATTTACTTTGAATCTCAATCAAGCCTTCTTCATCAAACTTTGTCGGTGACCATGCCGGTGATACATAAAGCAGATACCATCTTGTCGCATCCGCACCGTATTTATCAAACAATTGGAACGGGTCTACTGTATTGCCCTTACTCTTAGACATTTTCTTTCCATTTTTGTCTAAAATCAAATCGTTTACGAGTACATTTTTATACGGTGCACGTCCCTTGATAAAAGTAGAGATTGCAAGCAACGAATAGAACCACCCTCTTGTCTGGTCAATGCCTTCGCAAATAAAGTCAGCCGGAAACAGCTCATCATCAAATTGCTCTTTATTTTCAAACGGATAGTGTCTCTGTGCAAACGGCATTGCACCGCTGTCAAACCAGCAATCCATTACCTCAGGAATCCGGCTCATCTGCTTACCGCACTCTGGGCATTCGATATGCACATCGTCAACATACGGACGGTGCAGCTCAATCGTATCATCGATATCCTCAATTGCTTTTTCCGCCAGCTCCGCTCTGGATCCGATGGATTCCAAATGACCGCATTCACAACGCCAAATATTGATTGGAGTCCCCCAATAACGGTTTCTTGAAATCGCCCAGTCCTTTACCTCTGCAATCCAATTTCCAAACCGACCTTCGCCGACAAATTCAGGGAACCAGTTTACCGTATCATTGTTGGCAACGAGCTGGTCCTTCAGCTTTGTCATTTCGATATACCAGCTTGGCTTTGCATAGTAAATCAAAGGTGTACCGCAACGCCAGCAATGAGGGTAATTATGCTCTAATTTTTCTTTTGTATAGATTTTATTTTCTGCTGCCAACCATTTGATAATCTTGACATCCAATTCAGGGTCCATCACAAAGGTCCCCTTCCATGGTGTATCTGTGTACTTTCCTTCTTCATCCACCGGATTTACAACCGGCAGATCGTACCGTCTTCCGGTCTGGTAATCGTCTTCACCAAACGCAGGCGCAGTATGAACAATTCCGGTACCATCTTCAATGGTCACATAATCCGCACACGTTATAAAGAATGCCTTTTTCTCCGGCGTAATAAACGGCATCAGCTGCTCATATTCCAGATACTCCAACTCTTTTCCCTTCATTTCAGAAAGGATTTTATACTGCGGCTCGCCCTCTTTGCTCTTCCCTAAAACCTTATCCGCTAAAGCCTTTGCAACGTAATAAATTTCTCCGTCTTTTTCTGCTTTCACATAGTCTACCGTCGGCCCTACCGTCAAGGAAACGTTGGAAGCTAAAGTCCATGGTGTTGTCGTCCAGGCAAGAAAATACTCGTTATTCGCATCTTTTCTCTTGAACTTTGCGGTAATCGTATTTACCTTTACCTCTTTGTAGCCCTGTGCAACCTCATGGGATGCCAATCCCGTTCCACATCTTGGACAGTAGGGAAGAATCTTATGGCCCTCATAGATCAGCCCTGCCTTAAAAAATTCCTTTAAAATCCACCATCCTGATTCAATATAATCGTTATCAAGCGTAATGTAAGGGTTGTCCATATCAATGAGATACCCCATGCGCTTTGTCATCTCACGCCATTGCTTCTCATAGGTAAAGACGGATTCTTTGCACTTTTGATTGAACTCTTTGATTCCGTATTTCTCAATGTCCTGCTTCCCGCTCATTTGAAGCTGCTTTTCCACTTCAATTTCAACAGGAAGTCCGTGTGTATCCCATCCCGCTTTCCGGTTTACTGCATACCCCTGCATGGTCTTATGACGGCACACAGAATCCTTTAGTGTCCTTGCAATCACATGGTGAATGCCAGGTTTTCCATTTGCAGTAGGCGGCCCCTCATAAAAAATAAAAGAGGGCATTCCTTCTCTTGTCGTAACACACTTGTCCAATAGCTTTTCTTTATCCCATTGATTCGCCTGCTCCATTTGCAGCTCAGCAATCGGTTTTTCTGATAGATTCTTAAACATATTGTTTCCCTTTCTTAAAAATACTGCACTGCCTGTAAAGGCATACTGGCAGTCTCTTTTTATTCATAAATTCACAAAAAAATCCCTAAATTTTCTGTGTAGAAAACTCAGGGACGATGATTTAACCGCGGTACCACCCTAATAGCAAGGCTTCAACACCTGCCACTTCGTTCTGTTTAACGCACAGTAACGGATTTTCTTACTGCTTTTCAAAGCGTTTTATCCGCTTTGTGAGGTTCAGAAAATCAGCTCAAGAGTGATTTTCCGTCTGTTGTTTTCCGGCATTTTCTCACCATCAATGCCTCTCTGTAAGGAACTTGCACACAGCGTACTCTCTCCGTCATTGCTTTTTACCTATAACTCTTTAATTGTAACGAAAGGGGATTGAATTGTCAACCATTTGTATGCAATCTCTCTTCTTACTTAAGCTGATTCAAAATACGGTAAATTAAATCAGTCGGATATCCTAAATACGAGAGTCTCCTTCCTACTTTGGCAAGCAATTTTGAATCCACCTCTGAATTTGCCGTTAATTTTTCGACCTGCTTCATCGCATTTGAGAATATTGTGTTCTGATCCAGATTTTCTTCCATGCACCGTTGGAGATCCTCTTCTTGTACTCCCTTTTGCAGCAGCTCATTACGAAGCCGCAAGGGACCTTTCCCTTTGCCGAGTGCATAGCGGAAATATGCTTCGCAATAACGAGCATCATCGACGAAATGAGACTCTTTTAAAAACTCTATACACTCCTTTACTTCCTGCAAATCGTATTCTTTTTGCTTTAGATGCGTTTCTACCTCAAAGATAGTATGATCTTTATAACGCAGATAATTCATTGCATCCTCTATTGCATTTTTTTCGTGACTTCTTTTTTCTTTCTGCATTTTTATTCCATCCCCTTTTACCTAAACGCTTTCTATCTCTTTTATCTTTATTTCTTTTTCTTTCGTGCACAAGGCACAGTAAACCGGAAGTGGCAAAGCAAGCGAACTTAAAAACAATCCGTCAACCGTCTTCTTAAAGCTCCCGTTTTCATCGATTGTAGAAAAACTTCTCAAATTTTCCGAAAGACCGGTCCCTTTGCACTTGATAAATGCTTCCTTTCTTACCCATATTGAATAAAAAACTTCTTTTCCAAGCTCTTTTACACAGGCAAATTCCTCCTTTGAGAAAAAACGCTGTGAGATTGAAAGGATTCTTTCTTCGGGGATGCCCCTCGTTTTCTCTTCAATATCAATTCCAAGTTCTTCGCCGCCAATTAGGCATACCCAATAAGATTTTGTATGGGAAACTGAAAAAAAAATCTTCTCAGGCAGAAGCGGTTCCTGCAAATACGGCTTACCCTGAAGCGTTTTCGCGATTTGCAGCTCCCCCTCAAAAAGCTGGGAACCTCCACACTTTTTTATATATCTTTTCAAAACCTGCTTGAGCAGACTCCGGCTATCTTCTTTAGACGTGTTTTCTTTATAGTATAAATACACCGCACTTCCTCTTTTTCACTGTGTTTTCGCTAAAACAGGCGCAAGCTAAGCAGCCTGCGCCCGATAAGAACTATTCTTCTTTTTTCGCATATTTGCTTTCTGTCGCCAGCTTTTCCGGACTTGCATTTTGAAAGTCTTTTACCGCAGCAGATGCTTTTGCAAAAGACATCAACGTCCCGGCTCCGCCAACGCAACCGCCTGGACAGGCCATGCCTTCCAAAAGATAGCCATCTCTTTTACCTGCTTTTGCAACTCGGAGCATCTTCGCACATTCCCTTAAGCCCTCTGCACGGTCAAGCTTAATGTCGCTGTCCGGATATAGGCTGTCTACACAATTGGCAATGGCTTCTGCAACACCGCCCGCAACGCTGTAACCACGTCCGGCATACGTTGCATCATCAAAGACTTCATCGGTTTCCAAATCTCCGAATTCGACCCCTTTCGCAACAAACATTCCCATTAATTCTTCAAAGGTGATTACGAAATCCACATCGCTTCGAACCGATTTTCTCGATGCTTCCAGTTTTTTTGCGGCACAAGGCCCTATGAAAACAACTTTTGAATCCGGGTGCTCTTCCTTAATGATACGTGCCGTCGCTACCATCGGTGTCAATGAGCTTGAAACGTAAGGCGCAATTTCCGGGAAATCTCTTTTTGCCATCACTGACCAGGCAGGACAGCAGGAGGTCGCTAAAAACGGCTCTTCGCCACCCGCCACTTTATGAATATAATGATGTGCCTCTTCGATGGCACCCAAATCCGCACCGATTGCAACTTCAACTACCTTAGAAAAGCCTAAGAGCTTGAGTGCCGCCTTTACTCTCTCCGGGGTTGCGAGCGGACCAAATTGCCCTACAAAAGCCGGAGCAATCGCCGCAATTACATTTCCACCATTTTTAATTGCATGAATCAACTGAAACAGCTGTGATTTATCTGCAATCGCACCAAACGGACAGTTTACCAAACACATTCCACAAGAAACACATTTGTCATAGTTAATCTTTGCTCTGCCAAGGTGGTCGCTTTCGATTGCGTCCACTCCGCATGCCGCCGCACAAGGGCGATCAAATTTTATAATCGCATGATAAGGACATACATCAATGCATCGACCGCACTTAATGCACTTCTTATCATCAATGACTGATTTCCCATCCTGGATGCTGATGGCTTTTACTGGACAGACTGACGTACATGGGTGTGCCAAGCAACCTCTGCAATTATCTGTTACTTGAACACTTTTTCCCTTACACGCATTACAGGCAAACGGAATCACGTTAATGAGAGGAGGCTCATACACCTTCTCCGAAATCGCGCTTTCCTCAACGCCTTTTGAAATATGAGTAGGCTGATCTGCCGGATACAACGGAAGGCCAATTGCCAAACGAACCCGCTCTCCAACAATCGCTCTTTCTAAAAAAATACTATCTCGGTACGTCGGAACCTCTCCCGGGATAATCCGAAACGGAATTTCTTCAACACGGGAATATTCCCCGCCTTCATAAGCCAGTTTTGCCACTTCTGCAAAAACCTGCCGCCTAATGTTTGTTACCGGTGTATAAATACCTCTCAAGATTATTTCACGTCCTTCTTTATCATACTAATGACTTGTTCCATCACAGTCTCGCTATCGGCATTTTCCATTACTTTCCCATTGATTGCAGCAACTAGGGAATGATGTCCGTCTGTTTTCTTTCCCAAACATTTAATCATCTCTACATGAATGTTGCCTTCAAATCCAAAATATCTTTTTAGTTTTTTCAGGCTTTCCACAGATTCAACCAAATCCATTGCGCCTCGCATTACACATTCTGTGCAAACACAAACCTCGACCTTTATATCGTTGACCATAGTATGAAGTCTCCTTCCTAGCACTTTTGTGTTTTTCTGTCTGCAAATTCAGATTCTCCCGAATCTTATAAGCCATTCCATTATACAAGCTATAAGACTTATCGTCAACCCCACAAACAGCCATAAATATTTCGAAAAAAGCATCGCGCTCTAACACGTTTTTATGTGCTCCGAATCTTTGCGACGCTGAGATTGAAACAAGCGAAGTGCGGCAAAACGCGATTTCCAACTTTCTCCTTATCTATTTATTTTTGTGTTTTAGGTGCTTCTTAAATTGCTTCATCTCCTTCTTTCCGCCGAACATCCTATTTAGTTTCTCATTTTCAAGCTGGCGTGCATCTAACTCTGAATACGATACTTCCCGCTGCAATTTTTGATAGCTATCAAAGCGTCTTTGTGACAGGACGCCATTTTCAATTGCTTCTCTGATGGCACAACCCGGTTCCGCTTGGTGAGAACAGTCGCTAAATCTGCATCGGTCAGCAATTTCTTCAATATCTTCAAAGGTTTTTGACAGATTCCCGGTGTAAATCTGTAACTCCCTCATGCCGGGTGTATCTATGACAATGCTTCCATTTGGCAATTGCAGCAGTTGGCGGTGAGTTGTCGTATGTCTCCCCTTGCCATCATCTTCTCGAATGGTACCTGCCGCAAGCACATTCTGTCCCATAAGGCGATTAATCAGCGTGGACTTTCCCACTCCGGAAGAACCGACAAACGCAATTGTCTTTCCTTGACTCATATAGGCATTGATTTCCTCATAACCATTTCCGTCTTCCGAAGAACAGGTAATTACATCAACACCCATGCTCACTGAAGCGATTTCATACAGCTTCTGTGATAAATCATCACATAGGTCAGATTTTGTCAAAACGATAACAGGGGTTGCCATACTATCCCATGCAATCGCCAAATATCGTTCTATTCTCCGAATATTAAAATCCGCATTGAGAGACATACAAATGAAAATGGTGTCGATATTTGCGGCAATCACCTGCTCGGTGCTTTCTGTGCCGGCAGATTGCCTCGTCAAAGCACTCTTACGGCATAAAACATGGTGAATCACTGCATTGCCTATCTTTGCATCCACGCGGTCAATCATCACCCAATCCCCGACAGCGGGAAAATCCGTCGGGCTGCCTGCATTATAAGCAAATTTCCCGGAAACGCTTGCGTATATTTCTCCTCGCTCGCTGATTATCTTGTATAATTCACGGTGCTGTTCGACGACTCTTGCAAAAAATAGTCCCTCATAATTCCTCGCTTCCTCTTCAAAGCGTTCGGTTAATCCATAATCTTTCAAATTGATATTCATTGCTTTAAAATCCTTTCACAAAGTTATCATATATCCCAAACATCCTTGCGAAACTAAAAAAAGCGCAGTTACCCACTGCGCTGCAAAACAAACGTAAAGGTGTGCTTAGACACTCCCGCCGTCATTTCATAAGGCATTTGGATACACGGAAATAAGCAGGTTAAAATCCCGCTTTTGTGCTACAAATAATTACCTTATCGAATGACCGACATCAACACACCTCTTTCTTATCGAATAGATACAGATTAACACTGTATCAGTTCATTGTCAAACTCTGATTCTTGTAATTTATGTACGCTGGCTGTAGACTAGAAATCCTCTTTTCACTGTAAAGTACTTTTTTCACAATACTTTTTCATAGAACAAAACGGACACCTTCCGGCATCCGTTTTTACAAGCCTTTCTATTGAGAATTTACTTTACTATATCTAGCAGCTATGCAGTATGTTGCCTCCTTCTTATGTCGGCATCCACGATCAAGCGCTTTTTCTTTCGTCCTCAAGCAGTCTTTTTTCTTACAAAGCCAATGAGTACAAAAATCTCATGGAACCAAAGCGGAACAGTTGCAAGTACAGTCAGTATGCACCATTCTCTGAGAGAAAGCTCTACAGTTCCAAACATATCTGTCAAAAATGGAATTTCTGTTACCGCGATTTGTAAAGCAAAGCCTATGATGAAGGCCGCCACCATCATCCGGTTTGAAAGGTGATTCATACGGAAAACAGATTTTTTTACATTCCGCATCCCAATGGCGTGAAATAGCTGTGAAATACCTAAAATAGTGAAAGCGTAGGTTTGGGATTCCATATAAATCAACGGATCCGAAAGCATTGCTTTTACAGCGTCATACGTTACTTCCTGCCCATTTAAAATCAAGGTTTCGACCGGCATAAATAAAAATGCGCTTAAAGTCAGGCACCCGATAACCACACCATAGAAAACGGTGAGTGCTAACCCGCCATGTGCAAACAAGCTTTCTTTTGGCTGACGGGGTGCTTCTTTCATTACATCCTCATCGCCGCTGTCCACGCCGAGTGCCAGTCCAGGAAGCGAATCGGTAATCAAATTTACCCACAATATATGGATTGCTTTTAGCGGTGAGAGTAATCCTGCTACAATAGCAGTAAACATCGTAATGATTTCTCCAAAGTTTGAGGAGAGAAGAAACAACACGGATTTTTTAATGTTATTGTAAATATTCCGTCCTTCATGGATTGCTTTTTCAATCGTTGCAAAATTATCGTCTGTCAAAACCATATCAGCCGCACCCTTTGCGACATCAGTTCCTGTAATTCCCATCGCAACACCAATATCTGCTGCCTTTAAAGAAGGGGCATCGTTGACCCCGTCTCCGGTCATTGAGACGATATTCCCATGAGAGCGAAAGGCATTGACAATCATCACTTTGTTTTCAGGGGATACACGGGCAAATACTCTCAGGTTCAGTACGGCCTTATTCAGCTCATCCTGCGTCATTTCATTCAACTCATCCCCTGCAATACATTGCTGAGGGCTGTCTGCAATTCCAAGCTCTTTTGCAATTGCATAAGCAGTATCCTTATGATCCCCTGTTATCATCACGGTAGTGACTGACGCTTCCTTAAAGATTTCAACCGCCTGCTTTGCCTCCGGACGCGGCGGATCAATCATCCCGACCAATCCTACAAAGATCAGGTTTTCTTCCTTTGCAGATTCATCCTCTCTCTTTATTGCCAATGCTAACACCCGCAACGCATCCGAAGCCATCGTCTTTGCTGAACTATGAATCGCTTCAACGTCTTCATTTACTAAAGAGCGCACGTTCCCATCAATTAAAATTTCTGTACAGTTTTTGAGAATTTGATCCATAGCCCCTTTTGTATAGGCAATGACTTTATTTTCCTTATCACGATGTACGGTCGTCATCATTTTGCGATCTGAATCAAAAGGCTGTTCATTAATACGAGGAAATAGGCTCTCCAATTTTTCTTTTTCTACAGAAAGCGGAGTCCCCATATCAAGAAGTGCCAGCTCCGTTGGATCACCAATGCGGTTTCCGGCAGAAATAGAAGCGTCGGTACAGAGAATGAATCCGTTGATAAAAATGGGGTCTGTTTCATAATTCAATTCTTTTTCAGAAAAAAGCTTCTGATTTAAATAAACCTGAGTGACCGTCATTTTATTTTGTGTTAAGGTTCCTGTTTTATCGGAACAGACAACGCTGACCGAGCCTAAGGTTTCTACTGCGGGCAGCTTTCTTACAATCGTATTTACTTTTACCATGCGCTGCACACCCAGTGCGAGCACAATTGTCACTACGGCAGGCAGCCCTTCCGGAATTGCAGCAACCGCCAATGAGATTGCGGTCAGAAGCATTTCTGCGATATCACGGCCTTGTAAAATAGCGACACCAAAGAGTGCAAGGCACAAAACTACTGCAATAATGCCCAGTAATTTTCCTAAATCTGCAAGACGGATTTGCAGAGGTGTCATCTCTTCCTTGGATTCATTAATCATCTTTGCAATTTTTCCGATTTCCGTTTGCATGCCCGTATATACGACAACGCCTTCCCCTCTTCCATAGGAAACATTCGTTGACAAATACGCCATGTTAATCCGATCTCCTAACGGAATCTCTCCTTGTGCTGTAAAAGCAGCATCTTTCTCAACCGGAACTGATTCACCCGTCAAGGCAGATTCTTCAATCTTTAAATTTACACTGCTTAAAAGGCGTAAATCCGCCGGAACCACTCGACCTGCCTCCAATAAGACAATGTCTCCGGGAACCAGGTCTTTTGCCGGAATTTCCAACGCATTTCCATTTCTTCTAACCAATGCCATCGGGCTTGACATCTGCTTTAAGGCTTCTAGTGATTTCTCCGCCTTGTCTTCTTGAATCATGCCGATAATTGCATTGAGCAGGATTACCGCAATAATAATAAATGCATCACTAAATTCTTTTAAGGCTGCCGAAATCACAACAGCTCCCATAAGGATATAAATCATGGGATCTCGTAATTGTGATAAAAAAAGCTGTAATTTTGTTTTACCCTTTTTTTCTTCAAATGCATTAGGGCCGTTTTCCGCCAGCCTTTTCTCTGCTTCTTCTTTTGTCAATCCTGTACTTACATCTACATTAAAATGTTGCAGGACTTCTTCTTTTTTCTGTTTTACGAACATGAAAGCCTCCTAATTGTTTTCTTAAACTGCTTGTAGCTGCATTTCTGCTGTTTTTTAAAAAATTATTACAAAAAAAATAACTCTTAACATAATTTTCACAAAAACAGTAAAATCTATGCTAAAAGTCTTGTTACCTGTCGGGCTTATGACCAGGCTTTAAAAAAAACCGGTTGTTGATCATAAACTTAAAACTACTCCCTTTTATTAAATGTATCATACTGGAAAAAAGCAGGATTGTCAAGAAGAAAAAAACATTGTATAATACTACTGTAAAGTGTTAAAGTATCAAAGATTTTATATAAAATAGTTCCGTCGCTGAAAGGAGTATTTTAATGGCTTATCATTCTAAACTGAAAGGCAAAGAAACCGATGATTTGTTTCAAGCGATTCTCGCATTGAAGACGGAAGAAGAATGCTACCGTTTTTTCGAAGATCTTTGTACGATAAAAGAATTGCAATCCATAGCGCAAAGACTGCAAGTCGCAAAGCTGCTTCGAGAAAAAAAGACATACAATGAAATCGAGGAAATCACGAAGGCGAGTACGGCGACCATAAGCCGTATTAACAAATGCCTGCTATATGGTGCAGATGGCTATACAGCTATCCTGAAAAGATTAGAGGATGAATCAAAATGATTCATCCTCTTTTTTTCTCTAGCTCTATTTTTTTGTCAGTAATTCCAAAGCTTTTTTCAATTGCTTGTCGTTCGTTAAAGTGCCGTCTGTAAAATCGCTTTCCTCCAGAGTGACACTGACGTCCGGTTCAATCCCCTTCTCATGTATCACATCTCCATTCGGAGAAAAATACTGCATAACCGTCAGCTTAATTGCATCCCCATTTTCCAGTTCATTGATTTCTTGTATAATCCCTTTCCCAAACGTTTTGCTGCCAACAATCTTTCCGCCTTTATTGTCCTTAATTGCCGCTGCTAAAATTTCAGAGGAGCTGGCGGATCCCCCATTCACCAAAACGACATAAGGAAGGCTGGTTTTCCCCGCTTTTGATTTATAATAGGTCTTCTCGCCTTTTCGGTTTTCCGTATAGGTTACAGTCCCTGCATCTAAAAGCATATCCGCAATGTCTACACTGATATCAACCAATCCACCGGGGTTATCTCGCAAGTCAATTACCAGTCCATTTACACCTTTCACTTCCATATCTCTAAGTGCTTTCGAAAAATCGTTTGCTGTTTTCTCTTCGAAGCTGGTAATCCTGAGATATCCTATATTGTCCTCTAGTATTTCTGATTTTACGGTTTTCGTTACAATTGTTGCCCGATGTAAATCAAATTCTTTTACCTGACCATCTCTTAAAATAGTAATAGATACCTTACTTCCTTTTGCGCCTCTCATCGCAGAAACCGCCGCATCAATTGTGTCTGCCGTATATTCTTTATCATTTACTTTTAAAATCTTGTCTCCGCTCTTAATCCCTATTTTAGCAGCCGGGCCGTCTTCCATCGGTGCCACAACATTAATGTAACCCTTTGCATCCGGTACAATTGTTACCCCAATTCCGGAATACTCACCGGTCGTTGAAATTAAGAGCTCACCATATTCTTCCTTATTTAAATAAGTGGAATACGGGTCGCCAATTCCGTAAAAGAGACCTTTATAAATCCCTTCCTCTAATTTCGCTTCCTCTACCGGCACATAGTAATTTTCTTCAACATATTGTGTCAGCTCTTCCAGCTTTGCATATTTTTCCTCAAGTGCTTTATAGCTTTCATAATCTTCCTTTGATATGGTAACTCCTTCGGAAGCCGTTGCTTTTTGTGCACCAAACCAAACGGTGCCGCCGCCTCCAATAAATAACGCAACGATCAATAAAAAAATTAAATTCCGTTTTTTTATAACAATCATTCTTTTCGTTGTTTCCTTTTGCATGTTTCCTGTCATTTCCCCTTTCTATTGATAGATTTCTTTATTTCATATCTTGTACTGTGAATTGCACGGATTTTGCTCCTCTAAAATAATTCATCGTCGGATAGCCAACAACATCAATCATTTCTCCGATTTTTAAGTTTTCTTTATACTCCGGCGCTTTTGAAAACAAAATGCAGTCACAGTGCGTTCCAGATAATGATACTGTTTTAAAACGAACGTGTTCTTTCTTTTCCCCCATATAACGAAGCTCTGTTATTAAAAGGTGCTCAATTAAAAATAAAGGCTTTTCATTATGGTGTCCATATGGTTCAAAGCATTCCAGCTGTTGAATAAAGCTCTCTGTCATTTCTTCGGACTCTAATTTTTCGTCAATATGAAGCGTAGACATGAGAAGCTCCGGCTCTTTTTCTATCAGCGTTTCCATACATGAATTTAAGCCTAATCGAAGTTTTTCTACATTATCTTTTTCTAGTAAAAATCCGCAGGCCCCTGCATGCCCTCCAAATCGCTCAAAATATGATTTTTGCTCGTTTAATAAATCGTAGAGGTTAATCCCTTCTATGCTTCGTCCCGTTCCTTTATAGTGTATTCCATCTTCACAAGGAGTAACAATTGCAGTTGGCTTTGAAAAAGCATCTTTCAGCTTTCCGGCAACAATTCCGGCAATACCTTCATGTGCATTTTCCGATAAAATCAGCAAAAACAAATCAGTCTCATTCAAATTTTCTGCAATCCGCCTGCAATCCTGAAAGGTTTCTTCTTGGATACGCTTCCTTTCTTGATTGCTTTTTACTAAATCTGCAACTGCTGCTTTCAGCCTTGCGATTTCGTCCTTATTATCTCCAGAATGCGTCAAGACTTCTACTCCAATTTTTGCAGAATGAATTCTTCCGGCAGCATTTAAATGTGGCACTATACTATATGCAATCTGCTCTGATTTTATATTTTGTTTTGCGATTCCGATTGTATGAATTAATTCTGCAAGCCCATCTCGTTTTCCTTTTTGTATTTGCTTTAATCCATACTTTACAAGCGTTCGGTTTTCGTCTACAAGAGGAACAATATCTCCAATGGTAGAGATTGCAACCAAATCCAAGACTTGGTTTAATTCTTTTTTTGTCAGCAAGGAAGCTCTCTCATCTTTTTCTTTTTGCAGGGTTCGCTGAATTGCCTGCGCCAACTTGAACGCCACCCCACATCCGGAAAGGCCGTCAAACGGATAATGGCAATCCTTCTGTTTTGGATTAACAAAGATGCAGTCGGGTGCCGCATCCGCTAACGCAGTATGATGGTCAGTAACAATGACAGAGATTCCTTTTTGTTTTGCGTACTCAACTTCTTCAATAGAGGTGCTTCCGCAGTCTACTGTTATAATCAAATCGGCGCCAAGCTCTTTAATTTTATCAATCGCTGTTTTATGAAATCCATACCCTTCTTCAAACCGTGATGGGATATAGTAGAACAAATTGGAAGTCAATCGCCCCAGAATTTCCAAAAGCAAGCTGCATGAAGTAACTCCGTCTGCATCATAGTCGCCGTAAATGCAGATTCGTTGTTTCAATTGCAGTGCCTCCAATATTTTTTTCACGGCCTTTTCCATGTCTTTCAGTAAAAAAGGATCATGCGTCCGCTTTGGTTTTTCGGATAAGAATTCTTCCTGCTCAAGCTCTCCCTGAAAGCCTTTTCTCAGAAGTAAACGCAGCAGGAGTGATTTTTCCTCTTCATTCTCAGCCGTTGCTTTTTTTAAATGCTCTGGATAAATCCATTTTTTTTTCATGAACACTCCTCATTTATATTTATTCTATCATAAAAAAAGGGGGATTTCCCCCCTTCTGTTCATCTTTCATATTTATCGTGCTTATAAGTAGTCAATTGGGTTTTTATATGCACCATTTAAACGAACTTCAAAATGTACATGAGGGCCCGTAGACATTCCTGTGGAGCCGGAGCTTGCAATCTGCTGGCCACGCGTAACTGTCTGTCCAGTGCTCACAGATAGTTTGCTATTGTGCGCGTAAACCGTTACAATCCCACTTCCGTGATCAATCATAACTACATTTCCATAACTGTTATTCCATCCGGCCATAATTACCTTACCATCTCCTGCCGCAACGACCTTCGTGCCTGTTCCTGCTGAAATATCAATACCGGTATGCAGCTTTTTTGTTTTTAGGATTGGATGGATACGATATCCAAACGGTGAAGTAATCTTTGTTTTTCCGGGAACCGGCCATGCCAATGCGCCACCACCATATACAGCACTATCATCCTGCAAAGCACGGATTTTTGAAACCAGTGCATCTGCTTCTGCATTTAATGTATCAAGCTGCGCGGATAACGCCGCATTATCCTTCAAAACCTCACCCTTTTTATCGGCAACTGTGCCGCGGCTTACCTCTAAGGCATCCTGTTTGTCCTGTGCAACAGATTGCTGTGATGCAAGCTGTTGTTTCAACGCTTCTAATTGTTTTTTCTGCAAGTCAATTTTTTCGTACTTCTTTTCCATCGACTCTAAAACCTGCATATCATTGTCATATATTTTTTGCACCATATCCATGTTGGTCATAAATTCAGACATATCATTTGAACCCAAAAGAATCCCTAATATATCTACATCTCCATTCTTATACATCGCACGCAGACGTGAATTCATATTGGCATCCTGCTCATCCATCTCAGATTTTAATTGGTCGAGCGTATTTTGAGTTTCCAGTATAGTCTGTTTTGTTTTTCCAATATCACCCTGAAGATTCGCAATCTCGCTTTCTGCTTCATTGATTTTCTTCTCTAGTCCTGTGATTTCGGAATTTAGCGCATTGACCTTTTTCTTTCCCTCATTCAACTGTTTTTGTGTTTGATTAATTTTTCCATTGACGTTGTTTAATTGTTCGTTGTCAGTGAGTGCATACCCTAAGTGAAGTGACCAGATGGAGCAAATTAAAACAGCCGTCAGTATGTACATAACAAATCTACTTTTCCTCATTCTTTTCCTCCCCTATGTATCCAAGAATCTTCTCATTGAAACGATGCTTCCGAACGCTCCGATACAGACTCCCAGTGCGATAAAAATCCAAACCAAATTCCAAATTAAAAAACTCAGAGGTACAAAACTGGTGGATAGCAATGCAAGTGCTTTCACAGAAAACAGTTCACATATTTTATAATAAATAAATGCAATTAAGCCGGAAGAGATAATGGCAGAGAAGCATCCAAGCAGCATTCCTTCTGCCAAAAAAGGCCCTCGGATAAACCAGTTGGTTGCTCCAATGTATTTCATAATGCTGATTTCCCTTTCTCGTGCTAAAACTGTCAGCTTCACTGTATTTGAAACTACGATGACAGAAACAAAGACAAGAAACGCAATGATAACGAGTGCTCCAACTTGAATGAAGTCCGTGATTTTCAGCACCTGGTTTACCTCAGTCTGATAATATTTGATATCTTCTACGCCTTGAAAGGTTTTGGAAACTTCAACTACCAAATCCGCATCTTCCAGATTAGAAACCGTAATACGAATAGAATTTGGCAGGGGGTTCGTATTCAATCCATCCAGTAAATACGCCTTATCTCCCCAGCTTTTGCGAAATTCCTGCATTGCCGTTTCTTTATCTACATAAATCGCTTCCTCTACCTCCGGCATGCTGTCAAGGCTTGTTATCATCCCCTGCGCTGCGGTTTCATCCGTCGCATCTAAAAGGTAGAGCTGTATCGTATCAAATTGTTTTTTCGCATTTTCACTGGCTAGATTTACATTTACAACCAGGATAAAAAAAAGTCCGAGAATCAATAACATTGCAGTAATAGAAAACATAGATGCAACTGTCATTGTTCGATTTCTAAAAACTTGTATGGATGCCTGCTTTATGGCATACGCTATCGTTCTAATCATTTATGGCATACGCTCCTTCTGCATCATCTCTGACAATACGGCCTTTCTCAATTGCCACCACCCGTTTTCCCATACGGTCAACAATATCCTTTGCATGCGTTACCATAAGAATTGTGGTTCCTCTGCGATTGATTTTGTCTAACAGACGCATAATTTCCCAAGCCGTATCCGGATCCAAATTTCCTGTAGGCTCGTCCGCAATCAATACGGCAGGATTATTTACAATTGCACGCGCAATTGCAACTCTCTGCTGTTCTCCCGCAGAGAGTTCGTGAGGATACTTGTCCGCTTTTGAGCTAATCCCAACCAGACTCAAAACCTGTGGCACTTGTCTGCGAACCGTCCGCGAACTCATATGTATAATTTCCATAGCAAACGCTACATTTTCAAAAACTGTTTTTTTAGGCAGTAGACGAAAATCCTGAAATACAATTCCCGTACTGCGACGCAGCTTTGGAATGGAGCGATTCGCTAAATTTGTAATCTCCATATCATTTATCTTGATTGAGCCGCTGTCAGCATTCAATTCTTTTAAAAGCAATTTAATAAAAGTCGACTTCCCCGCTCCGCTGGGCCCGACTAAAAAGACAAAATCACCTTTATTAATGCGGATATTAACATTCTCGATTCCAATGTTATTTCCATAATATTTGGTGACGTTTTGGTATACTATCATTTAAAGAGGTCCTCCCTCGATTCTTTTCAGCAAAATGGGACATGCCCTTGCACATATATTTACATAATATTATAATATAAAACAGCTTTAGAATAAATAGCTATAGTATTACAACTTTGTTACATCAAGGTGTTGAAACTGTGAAATAGGAGATGGGTAAATGAATCAATCAATTGAAAAAAAAGAGATTCGCAAGCAGATGTTAAAAAAAAGAAGGGAACTAGACGAGGCTTTTATAGAGGAAAGTCAGCAAGGCTTCCTTCAAATGATTGAAAAGCTTCCCGCCTATCAAGATGCGAAGCGCATTATGCTCTATATCGATTTTCAAAAAGAGGCTCCTACAAAAGCTCTTGTAAATGAAGCTCTTTTCAAGAACAAAACGGTAATCCTCCCTCTTACGGATGAGAACTTTACAATTCTTCCTTACCGTCTTACTTCTATGAAGGAATTGGTGAGCTCTCCTCTGGGCATTCTTGAACCGGACCCGCACAAATGCCACCCTGCAGATCCAAAGGAAATTGATCTTATTTTGATTCCGGGAGTCGCATTTGACCACACAGGAAACCGCATTGGCTTTGGGAAAGGCTGCTATGATGCTTTTTTACCGAAGCTTCGATTCGATGTACTAAAAATAGGGTTCGCTTATGATTTTCAGCTCCTAGAACGGATTCCATTTGAAGTGAGCGATATTCCGGTTGATTTTGTCCTGACGGAGAAGCAAATTTTTAAAACGTTCCGTCCCTAATGCTCCTTCCAGCTTTTTAAACGGCTCTTTTAATAAAGTTCGTATTTCTTTCATTGCATACGGCTCTAAACAATGGTATTCTGCCTCGTAAAGCAATTCGGGCTGTAAATGCGGAATATAAATTATCTCTTTCGTCTGAAGGTAGTCCTGTAAGTCTTTATGTAAGACGCTTTTGTTGTCTTTGTTTACAACAATTTTAACCGGAAGCTTCGAAAGGCGGTAATGTACAAGTTGCTCAGAGCCTGTCAGAAGCTTTGAAGGAAGAGGATCTATAACCAGTAAAATGCAATCCATTTCTCTTAAAAGCTGCCACGTTTCATCGCACTGATTTCCATTCCCATTTATCAAGCTCTCCCGCTCCAATCCAATTTTGCAGCCAGAAAAATCACAAAGAAGCAAGTCCGCAGACACATTATGAATCAGGCGGAATTTATTGATAAAATGATAAGTTTTGCAGTAATCCTCCGGCACTTGCAGCAGCCAGTTAATTCCTTTATGCAAGTTCTGTATTTCTTTTGTATTCTCCTGCCTGCCCTCTTCCTCGAAGACCGAGATAAAAGGTCTTCCTGAAAAATATTTTTCCATCCCTAAAGAATAATAGAGAGAAGGCTTTCCTAATTCTAAAATGGCAGGCATAATTTTTTTTTGTTCTGCAAAGTATGCCCCCAAAGCCGCGGTTAAAAAGCTGACGCCTGAATGCCGCTCTATACCGACGATGCCAATCTTAAAACAATCCATTCTATCTCCTTTATTATTACAAATATGCTATTGCAGTACCAGTTATACATATATTACCATTTATTTATTTTTATGTAAATAGATAGATTACAAAATTGTTGCATTTGCTCTTCTTTTCCCCAAAATAAAAAATATACTTTTCTCGTAATTAACAGCACGCTGAGACTAGCTGTCTTTCACAAAAAAAGTATATTTTGGTTTAGCTCATCTTTTCATAATAAAAAAATCATTCCACATACTGCACTTTCAGTTCAATCTGATCCGGCAACGCTTCAAGCGCGGTTTGTGCGACTTGAATCGGATAAGTCAAAGCCTGCGTCAAAGCCGTTCCAGGCTGCGGATCTTTAAACTGCGTATAGACAGTTAAAACATTTGTCCCGTTTTTATCGGACAATTTCATCTTATCAATTTGAATGTCATAGCCAGAGGTTGGTTTCTCACCGCGGGAAGCCAAAACATAAACCTTATCGTCTACCACACAAGCCAACGCCCTCTCTAATTGCCGATACTCCGGTATCACCTGACTGGTTATTTGCGCTGGGATTTCTTTCTCACTTAAAATTTTAAATTCCACGTTTTCCTCACCCTTAAACATGTACATCGCCGCTGCAATCACGACAACGATCAGTAAAATAAGAATCATCCATTTTATTGCCGTATTTTTTTTCGGCATTTTTATTTTTTGTAAGATACCAATCTTCCCCACAATAAAACTCCCTCCTCCGTTAATCTTAATTCAATTTATTCGGAAAGGGAGTTTATTATTCTTATTATTTATTTTATTTATAAGCTCTTGACCGCTTCGTAAAGTTCTTTCGCAGTCAAGCCGTACTTTTCCATCAATTCAGCAGGCTTACCGGATTCTCCAAAAGAATCCATTACGCCAACCAACTTCATTTTAACCGGACAATTCTGCGTAACCACTTCTGCCACAGCAGACCCAAGTCCTCCAATGATGGAGTGTTCCTCCGCAGTAACAATGCCCTTTGTTTCTTTTGCCGCTTTTATAATAATTTCTTTATCAATCGGTTTTATGGTGTGCATATCAATTACGCGGATATGAATGCCTTCTGCTTCTAGCTTTTCAGCCGCAATCAAAGCCTCATTTACCATGATGCCGGTTGCGATAATCGTGTAGTCGCTACCATCTTTCACGCATCTTCCCTTGCCGATTTTAATGTCGTCCGATGCATCGTAGATCATCGGTACAGCAGCACGCCCAAGTCGAACATATACAGGACCATCGAGTGCAGCAGCTTCTTTTAAAAGCTTCTTCGCAGATACACCATCCGCAGGGTTCAAAACAATCATTCCAGGAATTGTACGCATCAAAGCAATATCTTCAATCGCCTGATGGCTTGCACCATCCTCGCCTACCGTAACACCTGCATGTGTTGCACAAATTTTTACATTTGCTTTTGGATATCCAATCGAGTTTCTGATAATTTCAAATGCCCGTCCTGCCGCAAACATTGCAAAGGTGCTCGCAAAAGGGATTTTTCCGGAAAGTGCCATTCCGGAAGCAACACCATACATGTTCTGCTCCGCAATTCCCATATTAAAAAAGCGCTCAGGAAATGCTTTTGAGAAGTTTACCGTCATCGTAGATTTTGACAAGTCAGCATCCAGCACAACTATGTTCTGGTTTTCTTCCCCCAGCTCTGCCAAAGCCTCTCCATATGCCTGTCTCGTTGCCATTTTCTCTGCCATTACCATGTACCTCCTAATTCCTGCACTGCCTGCTTCGCTTGTTCTTCACTTGGTGCTTTACCATGCCATCCCGCTTCATTTTCCATAAAAGAGACGCCTTTTCCCTTTACCGTCTTCGCTAAAAGAAGTGTCGGCATTCCTTTACAATCTTTCGCTTTTTCAAAACCACTTGCAATTTCTTCAAGATTATGTCCATCAATCTGAATGACATTCCATCCGAAGGCTTTGAATTTTTCATCAATTGGCGTAACCTTCATAACGGTATCGTTTTCGCCATCAATCTGCAGTCCGTTCCAATCCAAAACAGCGCAAAGATTATCCAGCTTATAATGCGCTGCCGACATCGCTGCTTCCCAGACAATCCCTTCTTGAAGTTCCCCATCGCCCAAAAGCACATAGACACGGTTTGGCTTTTTGTCTAGCTTATTTGAAAGTGCCATTCCAACAGATGCAGAAAATCCCTGTCCCAAAGAACCAGTTGACATCTCTACACCAGGTACTTTCTTACAATCAGGGTGCCCCTGTAATTTGCTCCCGATATGGCGTAAGGTTGTTAAGGTCTCCTTCTCAAAGTACCCTCTCTCTGCTAAAGCCGCATAGAGAACCGGTGCAGCATGTCCCTTTGAAAGGACAAACTTATCTCTTTCTTCCCATTTTGTATTTTCAGGATCAAGCTTCATTTCATGGAAATACAATACTGCCATAATATCCGCAGCGGAAAGCGATCCGCCGGGATGCCCTGAATTCGCAGAAAATACACTTTTGATAATATCGACTCTGATATCCTGCGCTTTTTGAGTCAGTTCCTCATAATTTACTGTCATTTTTTATTTTTCTCCTCTTCTCTCTAACTGCCTGATTGAAACGAAGTGATAAAGATTCAACCATTTTCTATAAAAATAATAAATAAAATCAGACTTTTGATTTATTTGCCATAACCTTGAGCATGAATACAGGAAGCATTGCCATTCTCTTATACCGGCTCGGCTCTTGAATGAGCCGATACAGCCATTCTAAACCGTGTTTTTGGTAAAATTCAGGCGCACGTTTTAATGTCCCTGCCCATACATCAAAGCTTCCCCCTACACCAATCGCCGCTTTTACTTTTAATGCACTCCTATTTCTTGCGATAAATTCTTCCTGCTTTGGCGAACCCAATGCCACACACAGAAAATCGGCACCGGAAGCATTGATTTCCTCAACAATAGAAGCTTCCTCTTCCAATGTAAAATAACCATGGCGCATTCCGGCAATTTTTAGGTTCGGATACTGCTGCTGTTTCTTTTCTGCGGCAAGTTCGCAGACTGCTTTTCTTTCGTCATTTTCTGGCTTGCTTCCAAATAAGTAAATGGAC
Source organism: uncultured Anaerovorax sp. (assembly GCA_963521065.1). Taxonomy (GTDB): domain Bacteria; phylum Bacillota; class Clostridia; order Peptostreptococcales; family Anaerovoracaceae; genus IOR16. The sequence continues at coordinate 196,768 of CAUQTI010000004.1, forward strand.
TTCTGATGCTCCTGCAGCCAAATCAAGACCATTTCCATAAAGTCGATCCCCGTCACACGCTCCTTCAAAGGTTGTCCAATCAACTTAGAAGCATGCACAATACCAATTCCGTCTGGAATGACTAAATCTGCTGACGAAAGGATTTCACGCAAGGAAGCATCCTTTGTCGCCGCTAAAATGATTTCCGAGTTCGGGGTGACAATTAAGCCACATCCTTCTTGTTCCATAATTTCTGCAAATTTGGAGAGTGCATCGCGCATGTCTACCTTATCTACAGAAATTCCCAATATATCTAATTTCTCTCTCTTTTCCATATCTGTCTTTCCGGTAATGCCGTTTACGCAACCGGAGGTCTCTCCTTTCTCTCTTCCATAATTGAAAGAATCAACTCTTCATTTGTGTCCAGCTTCGTCAATAGTTCTTTTGTACGTTTCCTGACTCTTTCCCTGATTTCATCTTGATTCTGAATCGTTTTATCAAACTCTTCCATAAAAAAATCACTTTTAAAATCGTAAATACTGCTCATCGCTTTCATATCAATGGAATGCATAAAAGAATTAATTTTCGGATCATAAGAGACGGCAATAATGGGAACGTCCATAACCGCCGCATGAATGATGGAATGAAGGCGCACACCCACCAAAACATCCATATTTCCAATGATACTCATCATTTCTTCTGTTAAATATTTGTGCTTTATGCAGCCGACCTCCCCTTCCATTCTCTTTTCTATTTCACGAATGACAGCCATGTCCTCTGAATAGTGAAAAGGAATTAGGACAATCTGTGCGTCTTTTTCTGCAATCAACCTTTGAATTGAAGTGCAAAGCTCATTGACAAAGCAGCTGTTTATTTTTCGTTCACGGATTGCAAAGCCGACTGTAATCTTATTTTCATTTAAAGTAATGCCTTCCTTCTCCAGAATGCTGCACCCTTTTTGCAAGTCTGCCTTAGGAATGCGCAGTACCGGGTCTGTTGTTACATAAATATTCGAAGCGGAAAGTCCGATTTCAACCAAAAGCTCCTTCGAGGCTTTGTCCCTCACTACAATGCCGTCTGCTCTTTTTAAAGTCCATGCGGTCAACCTGCGATTCCATTTTGAAAGAATCGGTCCGATTCCCTGACTGTAAATAAACACCTTTTTATGCAGCAGAATCCCAAGCCACATGATAAGCAGATAATAAAGAATGCTTCGCTTACTTGTGACATCCTGAAGGAGGCTGCCCCCGCCGCTAATCAGCAAATCGCATTCTCTGACAGCCTTTGCAATTGCGGACAATGATTTACGATTTACGGATTTTACATTATAGCGAACTGCAGTTGATTCCGGATTTTGTGAAAGCACCGTAATATCAATGTTTTCCAGCTTCAGTTTTAGACTGGCAATCACGGCACGTAAAATGGATTCATCTCCAATATTATTGAAGCCATAATAGCCGGAAATTAATATCTTATACATTAAAAGAACTTGACCTCCGCTTTTTTATATAGTCGATAAATTAGTTCAAATAGTACAATTCCTATCATTCCTATGATAACACCAAAGCATAAGGAATATGCTGTTCTTGCAAATCCTAAGTAAAGCGGTGTACGAATGTGCATAAATGTATTGACAATTGACGTCATTCCGATGACCGAGCAAAGCCCAAAAAGCACGCTCCAAAGCTTAGATCCCCGGAAGCAAGAATAAATAAACAGCATTGCAGCCGGAAATGCAAATAAAAATTCCTTATTTCTCGGTCTTGCTAACAGCAAATCCTCTAATTCATTTCGGAATAGCATCTCTAAGGTAGAAGGCTGTACCGCTGTATCATGCCCCGTTCGTATCATATAGTAAGCTCCTACGCCTGCTAAAATGCCGCCAAGCACAACCATCCAAATTTGAATACTCTTTGTCATCATGTCTTTTATATCATGAAATTCCAAACGTCCGGGAACCGTTTTTCGGGAGCCGAATCCAAAATAAGCTAAATAGGCAACTACAAAGAAGGCTAACGGTAAGAGCTGTGCCACCTTTACTCCGCGAAAAATATCCATCTCCAGCATAAAATTTACTTCTGATAGAGGTGCTGCGGTCATCATTCCTCCAACTAAAGAAATCATTGCTCCAATCGCAAGCGTACCTGCGGCAATTCCTAAAATCTTCCCCGTCGGTGCTGCTTTATTCTGCAGATCCGCATACGCTTTCCCTTTGTTGGTCAAATAAAGCACTGCCAGGCAAGGGAAAATCACGGCAGAAGCAAAGCTGCTGAGTAATTGCGCCAGAGTCGGCATCACGACATAAGCACCTAAAACACCGGCACAGCCAATGCCGAGCAACAGCAAAGACAGCCTTTTCTTTATTGGTAAAAATCCGCCAAGTAAAAGTAGCGCACCTGAAACACATCCAAATCCAATCAGCACTTTTATAAGGCGTCTTACCGTATAGACATCCATGACAGAGGCTTCGCCTAAGCTGATTCCATGCCGAGACAAGCGCGAATTCAAATTTTCAAACATGTTTTTATATTCATTTACATCGGTAATGTATACATGATAATCATTAAATTCACGAATTGGCTTGTAATAGATAATGCGGATATTACGTTCTGTAATTGCGCGGAAAAGCGTATTTTCTATTTCTTTGGCACCTTCATACCCATAGTATTTATATCGGTTTTGAATATAATCCCAAACGCTGAACACACGGACAGCATGGTACCCCGACTTCCAAACCGCCTGATCCAGCCCATCCTGGAGATTATTTTGAAGCTGCGTGGTGTTTTCAATCAGCGAAAGTACAGTCCCTGTTTCGTCTAAATATTTCGTTACAGTATCTGTTCCATCATCACTTCCGATGACAGCCTTGCCTCCCACTATCATATAGGTCGGAGCCTTTGAAAGCTGCTGGTAGCCCTCCAATACTGCATTTGCATATCGCGTATCATTCCACCCCTCATAGCTTGCCGTGCGAGGAATAATCTCTATTCCCTGCGCTTCCAAACTTTGAACACGCTGCGGAAGCAGTCCTAAGCTTAAATACATAATTTTTGAGCTGACAACCTCATCCTGCTCAGAAAAACCTTTGCGCTGTGAGTCCATATTCTTGTATTTTTCTGAATAGAGGGCATCCTTTGCTTTCCCATCAATCCAAAGGTATCCTCCAGTTTCTGTTTGCCAGGCAATGTAACGGTCTGCGTCCCAACGCTTTTGAAATGCCTGTGAAATGAAAAGAAAAGAATCCTTGGAACGGCTTTCAACAATGACATCGTAATCATCATATCCTTGTTCTTTCACTGCCTCTACAAACCCTGCCGGGTATGTATCCTCCCAATCAGCGTCTTTTGAAATCTGATAGATTACATCCGTAGAAACGGGCATTTTCGTATGCTCTATGATTGTGTTCAAGCTTTCTTCCAATAAGCCTACTTTGTTGATGCCCATCTCTTTAAATTGAGCAATCCACCAATCCAAATCTTTATCGGATTGCATTGCCATATTTTCCATCTCTTGATAATCTAATACAACGTCATACTTTTTATTCTTTGCTTCCGTCTGCATACGGCCGCTCAAGGCAACGATCGCGGCAATTAAGCCAATCGCGACGAATATAAGCAGAATTTTATTTTCCTTAAAAAACGTTCTCATCCCAATCTCCTTTTAGTTCTGTTATTTTTATCCCAAGTTCATTGTATCCAGTTTCAGGACAAGCAATGCCAAATTACATTTTACTGTTTTTTTGTCAAAGAGTAAATAGTTCACAGCAAACAAACAGAAAATAAATAAGGAAACTGATGATATCATCAGTTTCCCCACTTTCATTCAATCATTGTAGCCTTCTTAGGAAGAAGCAATTTATACATTCTTCAACTTATGCTTTATACATTTTTCAATCTATTCTGTCTCAAGCTCTAATCTCTTACGCTTATCTTTTCCAATAATTCTTCTCGAATTTTAAAATATTTATCAGTATATTTTACACGGCTATTTCCTTCTTCAACGAACTCTCTGGTAAAGTCCAATGGAATATCCTCCACAATACGCCCCGGACGGCTAGACAATACAATCACACGGGTTGCGAGCATCATCGCTTCATCTACATCGTGCGTGATAAAAAAAATTGTCTTCCCCGTATCCCACCATATTTTCCGCATTAAGTTTTGCATTTGCTCTCTGGTCAACGCATCCAAAGCACTAAACGGTTCATCCATAAGCAATATTTCCGGATCATTAATGAGTGCACGAACAATACCGGCCCGCTGCTTCATTCCCCCTGACAGCTCATAAACTTTTTTCTCTGCGAATTCTTCCAGTCCAACCTTCTTCAGCATTTGATCGGTTTTCTCCCGAATCTCCGCTTTCGAAAATTTACGCATGCGCAAACCAAAATTTACGTTGTTACGCACATTAAACCATTCATATAAATTGGGTTGTTGAAATACCACACCACGATGCCAATCAATTCCATTCACTTCTTTTCCTTCAAGAAGAATTCTTCCGTTTGTCGGCTTTAAAAAACCGGCAATGATTTTTAACAAGGTGCTTTTTCCGCAGCCAGAGGGACCCAACACGCATACGAATTCATGCTGGTAAATATTTAAATTCAGAGAATCCAGCGCTTTTATACTTCCTGATTGACTCTGGTATTCTAAAGTAACCTTTTGAATTTCAAGTAATGCATTCGCCGCCTCGTAAAAATACTTCTGTTTCGCGCTCATCGCAATCCCTCTTTTCTTTTTCTATTTTGTACGATTACTCGGCTAGTGCTTTCTCCACAAATTCCCCAGTTACCGCTTCCTGAAAAACACTGAGTGCAGGTGCACTTTCAATGGTCCCTTGCGAAACATGAAAATCCGCTGTATTCTTTAAAATCTGTGCTAATTTACCCACTTTATCAGAGGTTCCTAAATAGTCCTCTCCAATCTGCTCTTTGCCTGACGGGTATGTGAAATCAAGTACTTGCGAAGCTGCTTCCTTTTCTGTAATTCCTGCCGCTGCTGCAATTGCTTTGATTGCTTTTTCGTTATCCTTCTCATAAATGTCGAGCGCATAAAGCTGTGCCTTTACATACCCCACAACGACCTCTGGGTAATCTTTAGCAAATGCTTTACGAACTGCGCCGACATCTGCCGTCACAATCCCCTCTTCGGCTAATTTAGCACTGTCTGTAATCACACTTGCGCCCTCTTTTATTTGACCAAGTACGGGATTCCATACATAAGCCGCATCAATATCTCCACGGTTCCATGCAGCATAGATGTCATTCGGCTGCATGTCAAGAAGCTCGATGTCAGAAGAAGTAAGCCCTGCAGCCGCAAGTGCATTCAACAAGCTGTAATGTGCCGTCGAAGCAAACGGTGTTGCAACAATCTTTCCCTTTAAATCTTTTAAAGTGGAGGCTCCTGATTTCGGGGTTGCTACCAAGGACTCGGCAGACCCGATTACATCAAAGTACCAAAACACCTCATACCCTAAATCCTTTGCAACTCCCAAAGAAGCTGGTGAGGAGCCAAACATTGCAATGTCAATACTGCCACTCGAAAATGCCTTATTTACATCTGCACCGGAATCAAATTGTACTAAATTTACTTTTGTTCCGAGATATTCTTCATAGATCTTCTCACTCCTTGCAACAAGCTCTGGCGTCACAAGTGTCTGAACTCCAATATTAACCACATCGGGAGCCGTTTTATTTTCTCCCGTCGTTTTTCCAGTTTCCGTACCGCACCCAGCAAGCGCACCTAACAATGCCGCTACCAATAAACCACTTATTATTTTCTTAAATCCTGCCTTTTTCATCGCTCTTTCTCCTATTCCTTTCCATTCCAGTGAACTAATAATTTTTCTATCCCCAAAATAAACTGATTTAACAAAATCCCTGTAATACCCATCAAGATGACTCCAAAAAAAACAACCTCTGACTTCAGCCAGTTTGACGCATCGAGCACCAGCCAGCCGATACCTGTCTTTGCAGCAACCATTTCCGCAGCAACCAGCGTAGTATACTCCACTCCAATCGCAGTACGAAGACCTGTAAAAATATCCGGAAGCGCTGCCGGAAGAATTACATTGGCAAAGACCTGCCTTTGATTCGCTCCTAACATGTATGCTGCATAAACGTAGTTCTCCCTAATCCGCCTGACTCCGGCGACACAGGCAATGTATACCGGTGCAAATCCAGCCAGATATAGAAGTGTAATTTTTGATTCTTCACCGATACCGACCCACAATACCAGTAAGGTATAGTATGCTAACGGGGGAAGGGGCCTATAAAATTCAATGATTGGATTCAATGCTGCATAGACTTTAGGAAAATATCCACTGGCAAGCCCCATAGGGATTGCTGTAACAATGACAAGTCCATAGGCTGTCACCAATCGTTTCATTGAACTGATTAAGTGCACCGAAAGGGGGTCCATATTCGCTCCGTAGCCGACTGTTACCACCTGAAGAAAGCTCTTCCACGTCTTTTGCGGTGTAGGTAATATAATTGATGTGATGTCCGTAAAATTTGAAGCGAAGTACCAGAACGCAAAAACAACTAAAATCGTTATTACCGTTATTGCTTTTTCTACTTTTCTGTTTTCGGCCTCCATTCTTCTCACCTCCCTTCCAATGCTTCTCTCAAAGCTCCTCTTTTTCGACGTGAGACAACACTTCATCGAGCTTTTTCATCTCTTCTCTAAGCTGCTCCTCGCGAATGATTAAAGGAGGTGCGAGGGTAATATTATTTTCTCTGCCCATTGCAGCAAACCCCTTTTCAAGCAAAAGCCCTTGTATCTTAGCCATAATACCGTTCACATCTTTCCCATAGGGTACGATTGGCTCTCTGCTTTCTTTGTCCTTAACCAGTTCCAAATTGCCAAATAATCCGATATATCTTACATCTCCTACACAGGAATGCCTTTCTTTCAAGGCTTCCAAAATTTCTGCAAAGACCGTTCCGACCTTTTTAACATTTTTTTCAATGTTCAATGTCTCATACTCTCTTATGGCCGCCGCACCGATCGCACAGCCGAGGCTATGTCCGCTATAGGTCAAACCATACTGAAACGGGTGGTCGTTATAATACTCAGCGATTTCTTTGCTTATAATAATGCCTCCAAGCGGTGCATAACCGCAGGTAACTCCTTTTGCAAACGTAATGATGTCCGGTTTAATATTCCAGTTCATAAAAGCAAATAACTTCCCTGTTCTGTAAAATCCAGCCATAACCTCATCGCAAATGAGCAAGATATGATACCGTTGTGTCAGCTCACGGAGCCCCTTTAAATAGCCTTCCGGTGGAATTAAAATACCATTTGCACCTACAACCGATTCAACCGCGATCGCTGCAATTTCATCCGGCCCTTCATACTGAATCTGCTCTTCCAGCAAGCCTAAATAATAATCACTCTTTTCCTGGTCATTTTTAAATGGGAGCTTTGAGTGGTAAGTATAAGGGTTAAAAAATTTAATGAACCCCGTAGCCGCGGGCCGTTCCAGATTAAATCGTCTTACATCCCCTGACAGATTCCCCGACCCCAAAGTGGAACCGTGGTAGCTTCTGTACATGGAAAATATTTTACTTTTTCCGGTTACTGTCCTAGCCATATTAATTGCAGCTTCATTGGCATCAGAGCCTCCGCAAGCAAAAAATACTTTTCCCATATTGTCAGGGGAGCGCTCTATCATCAATTTTGCCAATTCAGATCTTGGGCCGCTCGCTCTGGCCGGTGCAATATAAGGAAGCAAATCTAATTGCTGCTTTGCCGCTTCTATCATTCTCTGATTTCCATATCCTAAATTGACATTGCCAAGCTGACTGCTCATATCGGCATATCGTTTTCCGTTATAATCCCAAAAATAGATTCCCTCTCCTTTCTCTACCGGAATTGGATTTACCCTTCCGGTAAGCCATGGATGCTGATTATACTCCTGGTCATATTGAATAATTTGTTCTCTTATTAATTTTCCCATTTTCTCGTCTCTTTCTATTTTCTATTTTGATAATTTCACATACATCTCTTCCAGCATTTCCTCTGTAACAAATACCGGATTATTCCGCAAATTCGGATGCTGACTTTCTGCTACCAAGCCTTCTATCTGTTTTTTTGAAAGGTTATAATCCCTCAAATCAATTCTCAAATTCAATTCTTTCTTTAAATTTAAAATACAATCAGCAAAGTCACTCGCCTTTTTAAAGTGGAGGTTTTCCAAAAGCTTCTGAAAATGCACATCACTTTCATTGATTCTCACAAAATAGTCCAGTGTCAGGCCGCATGCCTCGCCATGCGGTATCCTATAGTGATTTGTCAGAGGAAAGGAGCATGCATGGGAAGAGGTCGTCTTCGGGTATGCAAAGGCCATTCCCGCAATGATTGAAGCCTCTGCCATCTTTTCTCTTGCTTTACGGTTCCTTGGCTGCTGATATGCAATTGGCAGATACTCCAATACCTCTTTCACCGCATGCAGTGCAAGGGCATCGCAAATTGGCTGATGCCCTTTACTCCAATAGCCTTCTACCGCATGACATAGTACATCAATCCCAGAAACAGCGGTCAAATATGGAGAAAGTGTCCATGTCAATTCAGGGTCTACAATTGTGAGTTTCGGGTAAAAGCTGTTTGATGCAATCGGTGCCTTCCTTCCGCATCTCCGATCGGTAAGCACGGCTACACTTGTCACCTCACTTCCGGTCCCTGCCGTCGTTGGAATCGCAATAAGCGGTATATGTTCGTCTGGAATTTCCTTTCCTTCCAAATAGAACTCTTCTATTTTTTCAACTCTCACAGAGGCTGCTTTTGCTAAATCAATTGTACTTCCCCCACCAAGCGCAATGATTCCATCAATCCTTTCTTCTCTGATTAATTTGCTGCAATCATTTACCTCAGCCACATCCGGGTTTGGCGAAATCTTATCGAATATTGCAACTACACTGCAACTTGATTTTATTCTTCTCACTAAAAGGCTGCTTGAAAAAAAGGAACCGGTCACCAATAAAATTCGTTTCATTCCTTTTGTATATTCTTTTAATTCATTAATCTTCCCATCGCCAAATACAATCTGTACCGGCTGTATATATTCCCATACCATCAGAAACTCCTTCGTAAAATATAAATCCTTTTTATTACAACAAAACTCTTCTTATTTACTGCATTCCTCCTACCATGAGCGGTAAGGGGCAATGCGATAAATGGGTATAAAAAAACCGGAGGCTTTTCATAAGAATATTTCCTATGAAAAGCCTCCGGTTTTCCAGTCAGCTTTTTAATCTTATTTTGTCTGTTCTATCAATCTGAATTACCCTGCCATCTTGAACAATAATGCTGATTGTTCCGAACTTCATATCGCTTATCAACGCATCAATCATATTCAGATAAACTTCCTTTTTTTTATCCTCCAATTGGGGCATTATCAATCCCTCCTATCCGTTTACGGCTCTCCTTTCAGGTCGTAAAATAATGAAACTTATTTCTCGTTTTTAAATGTAATAATCAATTAAATCCTGCACATTTCTGCAACTTTCCCGCTTCACCAAACGACCTTCCAATTCTATCTTTACTTTACCGGTATGGTTTTTCTTAATCCGATCCAGCAGTAATACCATGGCAAACCGCCCCATATCGTATTTCGGCAAAGCAACGGTGGTGAGCATAGGCTTTGTAAACTGCGCTTGTTCAATGTCATCACTCGCAACAATCGAAATGCGAAAATATCTATTTTCCGTTTTCCGAAGATTCTTCAGCATTCCAACCGCCGTGATATCATTTGCACAGAAAAATGCGGTCGGTATGGATTCCGCTTCAAGGATCTTATTCATAATTTCATAGCCCTTTGCCTCAGTCTGTTTTGTTTCATAAACAAACGATGGATTAAATTCAATTTTGTGTTTTCGCAATGTTTCCAGATAACCTTTAAATCTGGATTCACTCTGACATTCTCCCACATATCCAATTTCTCTATGGCCGATTTCTACTAAATGATTGATTGCAATCGCTGCAATCTTCTGTCCGTCGCAGGTTACTTCATCCACTGTATTATCTGACGGGTTCCGATTAATTGCCACAACATTTCTAAATTTACCTTGAATCGAATGAAGCACTTTTTCTGTACATTTTCCAATCACAATAACTCCATCTAATTTTTCTTCCACCTCTTGGGCCATCCCGGAAATCATTTGTTCTAAGTTTTCTCTTTCGCATTTTCTTTTATCGGAAAAGCCGGGCTTATACCAAACTTTTGATAAAATACAGAAATTACGATGTACTTCTGTTTCGATTACTCTTAAAAGCTCAGAATAAAAAGGATCAGTTTGCGAGGACTCCGTCCTTGTCATGATTACACCAATATAATATGTTGTTTCACTTTTGCTCCCGATTCCTTTTTTCAGATTTTTCGCAGCTTTATTCGGTACATATTTTAACTCCATGGCTGCTTTCCATATCTTATCCCTTTTTTCAGGTGATGAACACCTATAATCAGGGTCATTCAGGACACGCGAAACTGTAGATACTGATAAATGGGTCATTTCAGCAATTTTTTTCAGTGTAGACACAATGCCTCCTTCCTTTCCTATTATTCATATTTATTCGATATGCATTTAGTTATATCATACCTTCTCATTCATTTCCACCATTACTATTGCAAACGTTTTCAAAGAATAGAATTTGTTTTAGATTTTTTCTTTGAATCATGTTTATCGAAGGGTTCTATGCTTTTTAGAGCTTTTATGCCCTGTCAGCTCCCCAAGTGCGCCTTCCTTGATTCTCTACTTGTACAAAAAACCTTCGCCTTCTTATCCTTTTATTTCCGCAATTAAAAAATACATACCAAATATAATATTATATTTGAAAACGTTGTCATTGGTTTAAAGCCTTTCTATTTCCCGAAATTCGCTTACTATCTACATTGATTTTTCAGAAATACAAAAAAAGAAAACGCAGAAATCATAACCACAATGTATTATAATCTCTGCGTTTTATTTACGATATAAGATTAGCCTTAGTTGCCCATTTGCTTTGCAACTTCTTCTGCAAAGTTTTCTTCTTTCTTCTCAAGACCTTCTCCAACTTCGAAACGAACCATTTCTGCGACTCTGATAGATTTTCCAATCTCTTTTCCGATGGAGTCAACATATTGTTTTACGCTCATTTCTCCGTTCTTTACAAACTTCTGCTCTATGAGACAAGTCTCTTTCAGCTCTTTTTTCAGACGGCCTACTACCATCTTTTCCACGATATCAGCTGGCTTTCCTTCATTGATTGCCTGCTGAATCAAGATTTTCTTTTCATGTTCAATAAATTCCGGATCTACTCCGCTCTCGTCAACAAACTGTGGGTTCATGGATGCAACCTGCATTGCAACGTCTCTTCCCACTACTGCAACTTCTTCTGCGGAAGCTTCCGTTTCCAGTCCGATGATTACGCCGATTTTTCCGGCACCGTGAATGTATCCTACATAAACAGTTCCCGGGGTGTTGCACTTTGCAATGCGGCGCACATTCATATTTTCTCCGATTTTTGCAATCTTTGCCTGCAATACGTCTGAGATATTTCCCTCACCACGATAGTCTGCATTCATGAAAGCATCGACATCATCAGATTCTACGCTTAAAGCAATTTCGGAAAGAACTTCGACAAATTCTACAAATTCTTCATTCTTTGCTACGAAATCTGTTTCTGAATTTACTTCAACAGCAGCTGCATTTTTTCCATCTGCTGAAAATGCTAGTTTTACCAGACCTTCTGAAGCGATTCTTCCAGCCTTCTTTGCTGCAGAAGCCAATCCCTTCTCTCTGAGCAATTCAACTGCTTTTTCCATATCTCCGTCTGCTTCAACCAAAACCTTTTTACAGTCCATCATACCTGCACCTGTCATTTCGCGCAGTTCTTTTACCATACTTGCACTAATTGCCATACTGTTTCTCTCCTTTGTATTATTTTCATCCAATGCAATGCATAAATTGTATTATGCTTCTGCAGGAGCTTCTTCTACTACAGCTACTTCCACTGCCGGTTCTGCTGCTGCTTCGCCGTCGTCCATGGATTCGCCCTGAAGTCCTTCGATTACAGCGTCTGCAATCTTAGAAGAAATCAGTTTTACCGCTCTGATTGCATCGTCATTTGCAGGGATAATATAATCTACATCATCCGGATCACAGTTTGTATCGCAAATTCCTACGATAGGAATGCCTAAAATTCTTGCTTCTTTAATCGCAATTTTTTCTTTCTTAGGGTCTACAACAAACATTGCTCCAGGCATACCCTTCATTTCCTTGATACCGCCCAAATATTTTTCGAGCTTTTCCAGTTCGCCTCTCAGCTTTGTTACTTCTTTCTTTGTTAAAGCAGCAAACGTTCCATCTGTTTCCATTGCTTTAATTTCATTGAGTCTTCTGATTCTCATAGAAATTGTCTTATAGTTAGTGAGCATACCACCCAGCCATCTCTCATTTACAAAGAACATTCCGCACTTTGTTGCTTCATCTGCAATTGCAGCCTGTGCTTGCTTTTTCGTTCCTACAAATAATATGGACTTTCCAGATTCAGACACTTCTTTTACGAATGCGTATGCTTCATCAATCTTCTTTACTGTTTTTTGCAGGTCAATGATATAAATTCCATTTCTCTCTGTGAAGATGTAAGGAGCCATCTTAGGGTTCCATCTTCTCGTTTGGTGTCCGAAATGTACACCTGCTTCTAATAATTGTTTCATTGAAATAACTGCCATAATCTTACCTCCTGGTTTTTTCCTCCACCCAGCTAATCCCTGAAATTACAACCCATTTGGGAACCAGAACTCAGGTAACTGCATGTGTGTGTTTACTATTTTTTTCAAATGCTTTTTAGACATCCTTGAATACTATACACTAATTCACATCAGAAATCAATAAAAATCACAAGTTTCCCCGCAAATAATTCTGATAGTATTCCCTGCTCTTTTTTCTGCGTTTCTGGCTAATTGGAAGATTCTCTCCGTTCTCCAGCCAAAACCATGCTGCCTGCAATGCGATTACCCGATCTAGATTCACAATATAACTTTTATGGCATTGTAGAAAGCTTTTATTCAGAAATGGTTGAATTTCTTCGAACTTCGCATAAAAGGTATGCTCTTCTCCTGATATTGTAATAATACAGGATAATCTCAAATTTTTAGAAATATAGAGAACGTCGTCCAAATCAATTTTGTAAATCGTGTTGCGTTTTTTCACCATAATTCCTCGAGTTTGTCCTTCCATACGTTTTCGCCCCCCTTCATACTCTATAGACGCATTTTTTTCGACAAAAATTGCATCTATAGGAGCCGAGAATGAAAAACAGAAATTTCAACTCTCTGATTCAAACTACTGCATAATCCGAATTTTAATGAGCATTCTCTTTTTTCACCTTATTTATTCATGTTTAAACATAAAGTGTCTTTACACTAAAAAATCTCTCTTTCAAGCTCACACAAGTGAAAAAGAGATTCTTAAAAAGCAGTTCTCAAAACCGCTCTATATTTTTATTTTACGAGATTTAAAAAAGATTGAATCCTCGCATGCTCAGGATTTACTAAAACCTGCTCTGGCGTACCTTCCGCAACAATCTCACCGTGATCCATAAATATGACACGGTCGGAGATTTCACGGGCAAAGTTCATTTCGTGCGTTACAATAATCATTGTCATGCGCTCCTGTGCAAGCTGCTTGATTACTTGTAGCACTTCACCAATGAGTTCGGGATCTAGAGCCGAAGTGGGTTCATCAAACAACATAATTTCAGGTTCCATAGCCAATGCCCGCGCGATGGCAACGCGCTGCTTCTGTCCGCCAGAGAGTTCAAATGGATAAGCGCTTCTTTTTTCAAAAAGGCCTACCTTTCTCAGTAAATCGTCGGCAATTTGTTCCGCTTGTGTTCTGCTTTTCTTGTTCACAAGCATTGGTGCTTCTACTAAATTCTCAATTACCGACTTGTGTGGAAAAAGATTAAAATTTTGAAAGACCATGCCTAATTTATTGCATACAGATAAGATTTCCTTATGGTTAATATAAACTGCTTTTTTGGTACTTGGATCTTCCTTCGCAATAAAAGTACCGTGGAAGCTGATGCTTCCCCTATCTGCAGTTTCCAAATGATTTAAACATCTTAAAAATGTACTTTTTCCGGAACCGGACGGCCCTATGACAGATACAATCTCTCCTTTTTTTACAGAAAGATTAATTCCTCTCAAGACTTCAAGGTCTTTAAAGTTCTTATGTAAATTTTGTACTGAAATAACTTCCATAGCGGCCTCCTAGCGATAATAACCAAATTTCTTTTCCAAATACCGAAATATTTGAATGATCCCCAATGTAATAATAAGATATATCACTGCGGCAAAAAAGTACCAACGAATTTCAAAATAAGTAGTAACCATAGAGTTTGTATTTTTCAAAATTTCCGGGAGCGTAATCGCCGAGCATAAAGCCGTATCTTTGATTAAAGTAACCGCTTCATTCCCCATTGGCGGAATCACTCTCTTAAACGCTTGAGGAAGGATGACACGACGCATCGTTTGATTGTAATTCATTCCTAACGCTTTTGCAGCCTCATACTGCCCAGAGTCAACGGATTGAATCCCTGCACGGAAAATTTCCGTGAAATAGGCACCATAATTAATCACAAAAGTCACACAAGCAGCCATTAAAGGCGTAAAAACAACCCCATAATACGGAAGTCCAAAATAAACAAAAAATAATTGCAATAAAAGCGGAGTTCCACGAAACAGCCAAGTATATCCTTCTAAAAGCCAGGTCAAGGGCTTACATTTTGACAGCTTCCCCATCGCACAAAGTACTCCCAGCGGGATAGAAAAAACAATCGTTGCCACATACACCTTAATTGCAACTACTGCTCCGCTTAAAATAAATCCTCCGACTTGATAAATTGCTTCCGTACTCAAACTAAACCTCCTGCAAACAAACGCAACTCAGACCTCTTCGGAAAAGAAGTCCGAGCTGGTGTTTTCTTTCTAAAATGTTATTCTGCCAAATCCTCATCCGACAGTTTTTCTACATCACGAATCACGATATTGGAGCCAAACCACTCTGTAGAGAGTGCTTCAATACTTCCATCCTCCATCAATTCATCCAATGCCTTATCAATCGCCACACGAAGAGCTACGCCGCTCTTTCTGCATCCGATTCCGTAATACTCGTCTCCCATCGTTTCCTCTAAAATACGGTAAGTATCCGGCTCCTGTGCCATGACATATCCAATCAAAATCTTATCGATTACAACAGCATCAATTCTGCCTTTTAAATCTAACAATGCCTGTGGATACGTATCGTATTCCTTTAACTCTGTTAAGCTGTCCTTAAATTCGCTATCGCTTTTAATCGCTTTTAATCCAGAGCTGTTTGCCTGTGCACCAACCACTTTTCCCGCTAATTCTTCTTTTGTATTGACTGGAGAATCTACATTTACCACAATCACCTGCTGATTATTCAAATAAGGCTTTGTATACTCTACTTTACTATTGCGGTCTTTGTCAATTGTGTATCCGTTCCAAATAACATCAATCTTTTTCGATTCCAACGACATTTCCTTCGTTTTCCAATCGATTGGCTGTACGACTGCTTCCACACCCAATTTTTCAGCGACAAGCTTTGCAAGCTCAATATCGAATCCGGTCACTTCGCCGCTTTCATCACGGAATCCCATTGGCGGAAATTCGTCATCGCATCCAATTACCAAGGTGCCCTTTGCCTGAATATCTGTTAAGGATGTATCGTCCACTGTCACCTCGTCCGTATTGCCCTTCTTGCCGCATCCGGATGCAAACATACCAATAACAAGTACTAATATTAATATCCAACTCAATCTTTTCATTCTATGCTTCCCTCCTAAAAACGTTTCAGCTAATATAGACATTATACTTTACCGCGCTAAAATTGTAAAGCGGTAAATTTATTTTTTTTATTATTTTCCAAAGAACGGATTATTCTTAGTCAAAAATTGAAAAAGACATTTCAATTCCCTGAATTAAAAGGCTCTGTGTCAAATGTTGGGGTAAGAAAAATAAAAGTTACCAATAGGCGGCTC